>CBINGR010000048.1:0-40119 GCA_966250295.1 uncultured Akkermansia sp.
GGTCGCCCGCAAAAACGGCACCACTCTCGGCAACCTCTCCGCCACCCCCTGAGCGGGTGCGGATGTTTGCCCAGTAGGCGGGTGCAGTTGGTCGAGTCCGATTTATCCTGTTCGCGCCGTCCTAAAGAAAGTCACATCCAGTGCATAACCGCATTTGGCTAACGCGGAAAGGAGGGGAACGGCGAAATTGATAGTCTGGTCATCGCCAGGCGTAAAAACTGCGATTTCCGCTTTTACCGTGTGGTCGGGTAAAAGGCGCTTGTGGATATCGTATACTTTGGTGAAAACTTCGGTTAATAAAGAACTTGTGGATATGAAGTCTCTCATCTCTCCTTCGTGTAGTTGGAATTGGCTTTTGTATAAGGATTTCTTGTTGGAATTTTCGAAATGAATTGATCCTAGACTAGCTAGTTCACCAAGAGCTTCCTGACTCAGGGGGGCGTTTCCTTGCGTGCGGATACATACCATGTAATTCGGTCTGTTTTTGTATTCTTGGCCAAGCATAAATAGGAGACGCGGAATTAAGCATTAACAGGGCCGCTCGTCATGGCGCGCAGCCCCGCTTTTGTTCGGAATCGTCCTTATCCTCCCGCAAGCATAAGGGCCCCCACGAGAATCGAAAGTATCAATGCGCCAACGGTGCCTGCTTTCCCGGCGTTGCTTACGCTCTCCGGGCTTGGGGCCGGAATACTTATCGTGGGAAACGAGGAGGTCTCTTCCGAGTCTTCGTCTTCGGGAGGGGGAAGCGGCTCTGGAAGTGGACTGCCGTCGGGCATTGTGTCGGGTACGCCATCGTCAACACAGGTTCCATCCTCGTCCTCGTTCTCTTTTTTCCATTGCCGATACTCATCGTATTTTTCGTCTACCTGATCTTTGGTGTGCAGGCCATCAGGACCCTTGGTGTCGTCGAAATCGTCTTGCCTGTGCCACCAACGCCAAAAGTCGTCTGGCAGACCGTACCGCGGATCTCCGGGATGAAGTCCCCATTTGTCGACGGATCGGATGGGACTGTTCCTCACATACTGATACAAATTGATTCCTCCGAACTCCCTGATCGGATCTCTGCTTACCCAGCGGCCCGTATCGGCATCATAGGCGCGGAAACGGGTGAGATACAAACCGGTTCCGGCATGATAATAGTGGCCAGTATAGGCGATTTCGTAATCTTCGCTTCCGCTAAGCTTCGTGCGGCGACCATAGGGATCGAAGCTGTAACTCGCCACCACAACATTCGCGTCGTCAACTACCTCGCGCACGCTGCCCTGATGATCTCGGGCGTAATAGCGATTCACTTCGACGCCCCCGACTAAACGTCGTTCTCCTCGTGAGAAAAACCGTCGAGTTACCGCACCACTGCCGTCGCGTTCCTGTAGTGGCTTGCTGCCTCCAGCCCACACCCACTGGCGGACAACATTGTCGGCTCCGTCTCTTTCACGAAGTCTCTGGCCGCGGCTGTCATACTCGAAACGTCCAGCCACCGTGCTTCCTGCGCCCCAAGCGACCAGACGGTTACGGGCGTCCCATTTGTAGAAGCGGACAATAACGCCGGCTTGGATGATTTGGGATAAATTGCCGTTGCTGTCGTAAATGTAGCTTTTCGGAGCGAAGGCAGGGACATTCAGCTGCCATTGCTTGGTCAGAATGGCGCCGGTGGTGGCATCTTGGGCCCGTATAGTAAGGGTCTGATCTCCTGCTTGCACAGGTTCCAATGTATCGAGTTCATGGGCGGAATTGAGAGCAACTTCCCGGCCATTGACCCACGCTTTGTCACCGGCAGGCGCTGTATTAAAATCGGCAAATACCCGTACCGAACCGCCGGCCGATTCGTCGATCAGTTGGTTGCGACCATTGACGCGCCAGCGACGCACGGAGCTGCCAGCTTGCTCGGAAAGGCGGTTTCCGGCGTTGTCATAGTTATACGCATACTCGGAGGATTGGCCGTTGGCCGGAGCATTGCCAGTCCGGCGGGCCGTTTTAAGCTCGTTGGCCTCGTTGTAGGAGAAGTCCCAGGTATCGGTGTAGCCGTCCGACCGTGTCTGGGACCAGCCTGATACTTGACCAAGCAAGTGATTTTGCGTGTAGTCGGCCGCGGACACCACAGAAAGGTTAGGGCGATGGCTTTCGATCGTATCTAGCACGTAGTCCTCAGTGATTGGGCGGTAATTTAGGACCGTCTCAAGGCCGCCCGATCTACTGATGGACTCAAGCCGCTTAGAGGCTCCGACGTGGGTGTAGGCGAACGTTCCCAATGGATTTACCACCTGATCGAGGCGGCCTAAGGCATCATAGGTCCACGATTCTGACTGGCCGGGAAGGGTACGACCGGCGAGGCGGCCTAATTCGTCGTAGGTATAACCAACGGTATCGTTAGAAAGCGGACCGTCAATTTCTTTCAATTTTCCGGCGCCCAAGGTTCCTGTTGGTGTCGTTATTGGGTGGTAAGTATAATCAATAGCTGAAGTGGTGGTGTTCCCCTGCTTATCTTCGGCCCGAGTTACTCGGGGAAAGAATGGGTCATAGACGAGGTAAGTATCGGGTGTCGCCTCGATTTGCCCCGTGTGAATAATTGCGCTCAGTCGATTACCCAAGGTTCTGCGGTAGTTGGTGGTTTGGCCGCGGGGATCGGTTTGTCCGGCGAGCCGCCCCGCAATATCATAAGTGTAGGTGTAAGTATCGGTTTGCGGAGTTGGAGAGGAAACGTCGCCGTCGAAGTGACGATGGGTCTTGCGGCCGTTTACATCGTATTCGAATCGGGTGATTCGCTTGCGTGGGTCGATGATTTTTTCCAAAGCACCGCAGCCGCACCACTCGAATTGAGTGACGCGTTGAGCGAGGTCTGTAACGCTGACCGGACGGCGCAATGCGTCATAGTCGAAAAGTGTAAAACGCCCGGCGCGGTCGCGGAATGATTCAGGATCAAGCTTACCCTCCGGATAATCCGTTTCCTCATAGGTAGAATCAGGGTAGTCTACTCGTGTGATTCGGTCTAGATCGTCATAAGTGAAGGTGCGCGTATAACCAGATTCGTCGGTGAAGGTATGCACACGGCCCTCCTCGTCCCATGTTAAGTGCAAATTGTCGGTGGACCCGGAAAGCGGTCGATCAACACGCACGAGATAGCCGGTGGCGGTCGCGCTCAGAGTTGTACTTGGGGTTATGCCCTGGCCGGTTGCGTGATACCAATAGGTGGTGACTTCATTCTTGGCATTGGTGACCGTCCGTAGCTGTCCGCTGATATTGTAGGTATAGGTGGTAGTCTGCCGGGCCGCATCGGTAATGGAGTGCGGACGGTGCGGCACGCCCGAATTCCAATCCACTTCCAGCAGTGTCTGATAAGTCCATTCTGCTGGATCTTCTTCGTCGGGCGGACGGTAGGTCACCCGTTCGACTTTCGTCAGATCGATCCCGTTTGCTGCATAGGTCAGGCGAAGTTCACGCCCCTCCGGATCCCTGTGGCGGGTGACGTTGCCTCGGTTGTTATAGGCATAGGCTTGAATTTGCGAGACCAGGACGGGCAGTCCGGTGCCGGAATCAACCGCCCCGGTGGGATCCGGGACCAGACGGCCGATGCGGGCTGGCTGTCGGGAATCGCCAGGTAGAGTTGCAGACTCGGAATAGTATGGGAATTCCATCGGCTTGAACGGATCGCTATAGTCGCCGTGATTCTGCCCGGGGTAATTGTACCAGATGCGGCTCTCACCCGGACGAACTTCGCTTTCCAAGTGGTCGTCGGCGGCAAGATAGTCCGCCGAATGAATCCAATGGAGAACCCGGGCTTTGGAGTAATCGGCTGCGGTCAGGCCGGGCGCGTCCACGGGAGAGGTCGCCGACGAGGCAACCAAAGAAGGCGCCAGGGTGAAGGCTTTCTTTGACCAGTGGTAGGTATTACGCGCATAGAGAATCGTATTTCTCACGGGCATCGCGGGCGTCACGGCATCGCCATCAGGAATCCCTGTATCATCCCGTTCGTTAAATTCGACACGTTCCCGCGCGCCCAGCGGGTCGGTTGCCTCGATCCAGCGATAACGGGACGGGCCGTAAAAAGACTCCGACTGGCCGAAGGCGAACGAGGTATCGCCGTACGGGGTACTTAGCTTGGTTATACGATCGGGCCGGGCTGCGTCACCATAGGTATAGTGAGAAATGATTCCAAGCATATCCTCGGTTTCGATCAAAAACCCGGCGGTGTCGTAGCGGAAGAGAGCACGGCGGCCGTCTGCCAACTGAATCTTTGTTATACGATTGGGAAACGCCGTCAGCTCATAATAGAAGTTTGTGACCTTGCCGGCGGCGTCGGTGATTGTCGTAATACGATGGCTGGAGTCATAGCCGATAAGCGCTTTGTTCCCGGAAGGATCGTCGATCCTGGTTAGCAACACCTTGCGTTCGGAGCTCGTTCCTATCGGATGGTCGTACTGATAGACGCTGCCGTTGGGTTTCGTAATGCGATAGAATCCCGGACCGGTGCGAGTGGTCAGAGTGGTGTCGAATATAGATGTAAAATTGAAAGGCATATATTCTCCGGGCGGCTCGCCCCCATCGCCGAAAATAAGCCCTCGTCGCGCTTCTAGGGAGCCATACGAGTTGAAGCCGGTGCCGAGCGCGGCCAAACCGGAATAGCCGGGGGACGGAAGCGAAGCCTGACCGCCAACCGCCGGCGCCTCCCGATAGAGAATTGCGCCTCCGCCCGCTGCTCCGATTTTAAAATCTCCAGTGCCGGTGCCTCCGCCCGTCTCATTGATCCAAGCGAGCCAATTAAAACTCCAACGCGGGCCGAAGTTGCCGAAGCTGTTCGTAATCTCATTGTTTTCCCGCTCATTGTAGGTGAGCGTGAATTGCATTTTGGGCCCGTAAGGTGCTTCGTAATATACGGGGGTATCGCGGACGACGAGGCTGACCAACATGCTTTTGATACCGTAGGTCGCCATAGCGGGACTGCCCTCCTCGTGGGGGGGGCAATCGGGGCATTCATGATCCCCGTCCCGCGTTCCGTCTGGGTTGTTGCCAAAGGTCTGCCCGCGACCAAAAGTCGTGGTTTTGACCTCGGTGACAGCGGGAATCCAGCCACTTTGCAAGGCTCCGCGGAGCGGAACGACATAGTAACCGCTGCATTCTTCGCGCAAGCTGCTCTCTTTTACATGAACGTCCATTCCCTCACCGAACGTGGGGTCCCGGACAATATAATATCCGGCGGAACGGCCGATAATGGCTGCGTAGTGACCGATTTTCCAATGCACAACGGAGGGGACCGGTATGGGTGCCTGTTCTGAAACGTGAATCGCGACAGCGGGGATGCCGGCTTCGGTGGCGAGCGACTCGAGCTCGGCGAGGGAGAACCCACGCGGCGTGGAACGCGCATCTAGCAAAGACTTAAGGGAATCGATCGACCGCCCAGAGGAAAGCGCGACCGATATCAATCCAAGACTGCCACAACGGAAAGAGGTCCCCGGACGATTTTTCATCAACCACAGGCCCTCCCTGGCTTGTTCCAAACGCTCTGCAGCATGGCCCCACATCGGGCGTTTGGCGTCGGCATCGGCAAAAAAAGCCTCAAGCTCGGCCATGCGGCCGACCCGGGAGAGCATTTTCGCATAGCCGGCCGCGGCGTCCATGGCGAGCAGCCAGGCGGCTTGGTCGCGAGCGCCTTTGGCTTGCCGCCAAGCGGCCTGATAGGCGCTTAGGGCGCGGGTATAGCGGCCCTGGTTGTAATAGGCCTGCCCGATTTGAACCAGAAGAGAGGGAGCGTACGGGGAAGCCGGATGGTCTTGGACGAAATTTTCAAGGACTGTCTGATCGGTGGGATCCGCCTGTCGCAGGTAGGCGCGAAGAGCGTGGGCCAAGGCGATGTTGTCCGCTTTGTCAGGCTCGCCAACGACAGCCAAGGGACGATCGAATACCTGCGTGGCAAGGAGATCGGCTTTAGTGGCTTGTTCCGGGTTAAATTCGCTTTTGGTCTGACGAAGGCGGTCGAGTTCGACTGGCCGATCAACAGTGGTGCGGAGGGAGGTTTCGGATTTATCGGCGGAGGGCATAGCCAAAAGCCCGCTGGTCGCGGCCAGCATGCCGGTAAGAAGAAAGAGGCGAGACATGGGTAGAATCGGAATTGGCGTTAAAGGTTTGTCTGCTGTATCAAGGCGCGGGCGTGGCTCCGATTGGCAGGATCAGCGTGACGGAAAGCGTCCCGGTAAACGTCTGCTTCGTAGGATCGGTCGGATAGGCGTCGGAGCCGTCCGGGGTGCCATCCTCGTCGTAATCGGGAGCCACCGGCAGGCCGGAGGTGCCGAACGCAATTTCCTCGGCATCGCTCAGGCCGTCGGCATCTGCGTCGGTTGCAACGGGCGCGTCGAAGCGGAAGCTGAATACGCGCTTCAGCTGTCCAATGTTCACCAAGGAGAAGGAATTGTCGTCGGTGTCGGTGGCGGTCCACGGATAGGTCTGCCCGGTGCTCAAGGGGATGCCTTGGTAATTGGCTTCCTTCAGCCAGTCATAGTACAGCTTGGCGACCGTTTTAAGCTGGCCTTGATTCAGGGCCGCAAAGTCGTCTCGTGGCGATGGGACAGCGGTATCGTTAAATACCAGTAAGGTGGAGTAGTCTGCGCTGGAGACGCCTTGTACTTTTCCAAGCGGGATCGGCTCGAAGACGGATTGCCCAGGACGTTTCCACCGCAGTTCGACCACCGCATCTCCGCCGGATTCAAAATATTCGAGGCGAACGGCATAACGATGGCCGGCGGCCAGCGTAATTGACTGACTGGTCCTCTCCGTGGTTCCATGCTCATTCCAATCGTCGATCAGATTTGTGGGTCCCAGCCAAAGCCGGGTGCCATCGTCCGCGTAGGTTTGAAACGTATAGCTTCCGGTTTCAGACGGAACGAGAAACCCGATCCAGCGAACAGAAAAATCATTTGCGGACAAGGTGCCGCCCGGAGATCCTGATCCCCAGTTAAACGACACGTTTTCCTGCCGGACCAACGAGGCGGCGCCTGCCAACGTGGTATTGGGAAAATATTCGCCGCGAAGGCCGGCGGTCGGTTCGGGCAGGGCCCAGGTATCGAGAAGATCGTCAATCTCCGGGCTCACGCCCAAGGCGAAGTCACGATCCATCGCGTAGGCAGCACGAAAAGAGATTTGTTTGAGCTGTCCGATATTTACGGCCGCGAAGTCGTCAGTCGTCGGATAATCCGCCGGCCATGCCGGAGACGGATTACTGGCGGAGGCCGGCTTGCGTGCTATGACATCGAATTCGAACCACCAGTCGGGGTAGGCAGCCGGCTTGCCGGTCGGCACGGGGCTGGCGTTAGCGAAAACGGGAAGTAGAAGAGCAAGGCAAAGCCCCAGCCCCTTGTCGGCGCGGAAGTAAGGCATGGACGTGCTTAGTTGGGATTGGTGCCGGAGGTGAAGCTACCCATGCCGATGTCGCCCGCGGGCGAGATACGGATGACGCTGGTGACGCCCCCCACGTTTTTAATTGTCACATTGCCGGCGAGCTGGGTGGTGCCGTTTACTTCAAGCTTGGCGGCCGGGACAGCCGTGCCGGTCCCGATCCCGACATTGCCTCCGCTGGGGTTGAGCGCGATGGGATAGTAAGACGGGCCGCTCGTCGCGTGGCGGGCCTGCAACCAGCCATGCGCGTTGCCGCCGGTGTTATCCACTCCCGCTGTGAGGACGGTATTGGTGGTACCTTGGCCGCTCAAAATCAGAAGCCC
The DNA here is from genome assembly GCA_966250295.1 of uncultured Akkermansia sp. GTDB lineage: Bacteria > Verrucomicrobiota > Verrucomicrobiia > Opitutales > Opitutaceae > IMCC26134_A. The sequence continues at coordinate 7,707 of CBINGR010000048.1, forward strand.
GTTGGGCGTCGCGGCGCTGGAAACCGGAGCGCCGTTGCCTTGTACAACAAGCTTGGCACCGGGAGCGGTGGTTCCGATGCCGACATTGCCGGAACGATCCATAACAAATCCCGCCATGTTGGCATATCCCGAATCATTTGCCGGGGCTATCTGGTAAGTGGACGGCCCGGTGCGAAGTTGCGTGATCCACAGCTTGTTGCCAGCCGCTTGGGACGTGTCTTCCAGAAGGATTCCCTGGGTGCCTTGTCCTGATCCCGAAATTTGCAGTTTCTGGAGGGGCGAGGACGTGTTGATGCCGACGTTGCCCACATTGTTGATACGCATGCGCTCGACTTCGCCTCCCGCACGGAAAATCAGGTTCTGGCCGATCAGGTTAAGATCGGTCCAAGCGGTGAGCGCAGAGTTATGGCTTCCGATGACGGCGCCGTTGGTGGAGGCGCCCAGGTAACCCGCCACGACCTTGTTCTGGCCGTCCGCACCGATTGCGGTGCTGCCGCCCCAGGAAGAATTCAGCGCGGTGGTACCACCGACGGCCAGACGCGTGGTCGAGCCGCTGCCGCTGGTGGCCAGCAGAGTTCCGGAGGCGGGCAAGGAAAGCGTTCCGGAGGAGGTCACGAGGTTGCCGGTCACTTTGATATTGCCGCCGACGTGGAGCTTTTCCGTCGGAGAGTTGGCGCCCAGGCCGATGCCGACCTTGCCGTCAGAGAGGATCGTGACCTTGGCCGCGTCGGACGAACCGATCATTATGGAACCGACCGTGGCATTGCTGATCCCGGAACCGAAGATGGTGGTATTGGTCTCGTAGGCCGAGTTGTTGTTGCCTACGACAGTGGCATTTGCGCCGTGAGTCGTATTATTGGCGCCAAGGACGGTGGATTCACTGGAATTGATGGTATTATAGTTGCCGACGGCGACGGACCCGACCCCATAATAAAGCTCGTTGCTATAACCCAGCGCATGGCTGCGGCTGCCGTTGGCCAGGTTATTAAAGGAGCCGAGGACGGCGGATTCGCTGCCCAGCGCGTTGTAGCCACCCACGCCGTAGCTGCTGAAACCGCTTACGGAGTTCGCGCAGCCCAGAAGGAAGGATGGACCATCAAGGGAGTATGCGTCTGAACTATAACTGATCGTGTTGAAATAACCCAAGGCCATCCCGAAGCCGTCTGAGACATTGAATGCTCCGATCGACATCGAAAGGTCGTTGGTCGCTTCGTTGTGCTGGCCCAAGGACATGGTTCGCGAACCACTGGCGCTGTTGGCCGTGCCAAAGGCAATCGACGTGCTCCCCGTCGCTGCCTGCCAGCTTTGGCCTGAGTCGCGAGCGGTCTGGATATCGATCGCGTTGGTACCCGGGGTATCTCCACTGGTGGTGTCGCCCAAGACCAAGGGCGCGGCATAGGCGGCGGGCAGAGTGGCAAGGACGCAGAGAAGGGTCTTGGCGAGCGTTGCGGTGCGGGTCAGGTTGGATCGACGGGGGGATGGAACAGTATGCATTTATGGAAATTGGTTAGGGCGCTCCGGGCGGATTACCTACGTAATTTATTGTATGAACTGAGGGGGACTAGAAAGTGAATTCGGTCGCAGGTACGTATGGCCGGCTCTCAGCCAAGGGCTTAGGACTTTTATTTTCGCGCGAGTCACGGGCGAAGCCACGATGCGACTTGGTCTGAGCAAGAGGTTTTCTTCGGGGGCTCATGCCAACTTAGAGCAGGCTGCCCGGAATTCCTCACGCAATATGCGGCGACCGGGCGTAAGGACCCCGTTTGGATCCTGTTCCGCCCGGGCAATATCGGAGCCAATTTTAGCCCCGGGTGAGCCCGAGCTCGAGGACGAGGACGTTTTTCCCGTCTCGGCGCTCGTAGCTGGCGTGGTGCATGAGTTTTTTTACTAAATGAACACCAAGGCCGCCGATGGGGCGCTCTTCGATGGGGAGACTCACGTCTACCTCGGGGCGAGCCAGAGGATCGTAGGCGGGGGCCTCGTCGGTGATCGTCGCGCGGATGCGGTCCGGGGTCGGTGCGGCGAGCTCGACCGTGAAAGTGCGGGTGCCGGCGGGATGCTCCTTGTAGCCGTGATTGATGACGTTGGTCACCGTCTCCTCCAAGGCGAGCTGGATGGCCAGCAGGTCCTTCATCGACGGGGCGAAGGGCTCGCAGAAAACCTCGACCGCTTCGGCGAGGCGGGGAATCTCGGCGAGGTCGTTGGTCAGGGTGAGGAGCTGCGAAGCGGAGGATGGCATGGAAGGTTGAAACCGCGAAGGACGCGAAGGACGCTAAGGGACGGAGTCGTCTTGGCGAGGCCGGGAGATGTTTCGTTTGGGTGAAGCGGGACGTGGCGGATTTTTAGTCACCGAGGGCGGAACTCGGGCACAGAGACGAACCGACGAAGAAGGAGAGAGGGTGCCCGAGTGAGTTTTTCGCTTCCGAACTCCGTGAATTCTGTGTCCGCGCTCTGCGTTCCCTATGGCGAAAAAACTCAGACGTAGAGTTCGTTGAGCAGCGCGGCGGCGGATTCGTCGAGCTGTTCGCGGCGGCGGACCTCATCGAAGCGGTCGAGCAGGTCCTCGGGGCGCAGGCGTTTTTTCTCGGCGCCCCGGATGTCGTGCAGGATGCGGCCGCGGTGCATCATGATGATGCGATCGCCGAGGCTCACAGCCTGCTGCATGGAATGCGTGACCATGAGGGTGGTGAGTTTTTCCCGGCGGATGATTTCGTCGCTGAGAGCGATGACCTGGTCGGCGCTTTTGGGATCGAGAGCGGCGGTGTGCTCGTCGAGAAGGAGCAGGCTTGGCCGCAGCCAGGTGGCCATGAGGAGGGTGAGGGCCTGGCGTTGGCCGCCGGACAAAGAACCGATGGCATTGTCGAGGCGGCCCTCGAGGCCCATGCGGAGGGTGGCGACGCGGTCCCGCAGGCTGGCGAGGAGGTCGCCGGAAAGGGCCCAGGTGAGCCCACGCGGCCGGCCGCGGCGGGCGGCGAGGGCGAAATTTTCCGCGATGCTCATCTGCGGGGCCGTGCCGCTGAAGGGGTTTTGGAAGACCCGGCCAATGAGAGCGGCACGACGGTGCTCGGGCCAGCGGGTGATGTCGTGGCCGGCCAAGCGGATGGAGCCGGCGTCGGGAAGAAAGGTGCCGGCGACGGCGTTGAGCAGGGTGGTTTTACCCGAGCCGTTCATGCCGAGGACAATGACGAACTGGCCCTCGTCGATGACGAGGTCGACACCCTGGAGGGCGCGGACTTCGTTGACCGTGCCGGGATTGAAGGTCTGGCGGAGTTTTTCGATCGTGAGCATGGGACCTGTGGGGCCGATGGGACGAATGGGATTTATGGTCAGACGGCGATGGGAGCGCGGCGGAGTTTTTTGATCAGCCCGGGGAGGACGAGGGCGGCGAAGACGAAGACGGCGGTGATGAGCTTGAGGTCGTTCGGATTGAGGCCCCAGCGGAGGGCAATGGCGACGAGCAGGCGGAACAGCACGGAACCCATGACGGCTCCGATGAGGGTGATGCCGAGGCTCCGGGCGCCGGTGAGCGCCTCGCCGATGATGACGCTGGCCAGGCCCCACACGATCATGCCGATGCCCATCTGGGCATCGGCGAAGCCCTGATATTGGGCAAGGAGCGCGCCGGCGAGGGCAACGAGGCCGTTGGAGAGGGCGAGGCCCAGGATGAGGTGGGTTTCCACATTGGCGCCGAGGGCGCGGACCATCTGAGCGTTGTCGCCGGTGGCGCGCATGGCGGTGCCGAGGTGGGTCCGGAAAAAGAGGAAAAGCGCGACGCCAACGAAGGCGACGGCGGCGAGCGAGAGGACGAGAATGGCGGCGTCGGCGGAGGCCACGCGCCAGCCGAAGACGTCGAGATTGGGTACACCCCAGAGCCGGAGGCCGAGCTGTTCGCCCCACGTGGCGAAGGTACGCTGCTGCATGAGGGGCACGTTGGAGCGACCCATGATGTTCAAGTTCACCGAGTACAGCGCGGTCATGACGAGGATGCCGGAGAGGAGGGCGTTGATCTTGAATTTGGTATGCAAAACGCCGGTAAGCGCACCGGCGACGGCACCGGCTACGGCGCCGGCGGCGGTGGCGAGGATGGGATTCCAGCCCTTGACGAGGAGGACGGCGGCGACGGCGGCGCCGAGAGTGATGGAACCGTCGGTGGTGATGTCCGGCATCGAGAAGATGCGGAAGGAAATGAGCACGCCCATCGCGAGGAGCGCGAGGATGAGGCCGATGGTGAAGGCGCCGAGAAGCAGGGTCATCGGAGATGTGGGATGGGTGATGGACGATGTATGATGGAGCCGAAGCGCGGCGGAGGCGGTCAGGCGACGGGAGCGAACCAGAGGGCTCCGCGGTGGAATTCGCTTTCGCCGGCGCCGTGGATGTCGCGGGTGTCGGCGAGGAGGTGGAGCACGGCCTGGGGAGAGGCGTTTTCGAAAAGCTCCGCAATGGTGGCGGGGAGCTCCAGGCGGCCCTTGCGGATGGGACGGTAGGGGAAGGCGGCGGCGTGGAAATGGCCGCGCAACGGGAGGTCGGGGCGGAGAGGGCGAAGCCAGGGCGAGAGGGCGTGGCCGGGGCGCGCGGCGACGCCGACGACCAGCGAGGTGCCGTCGCGGTGGGCGCGTTCCGGGGTGAAGGAGAGCCAGTCGCGGATCTGGGGAAAAGCGAAGCGATCGGGAGGAGACGAGGCGTCGAGCGGGCGGCGAAGGGTGGCGCCGACGAGGCCGGCGGTTTCGGCATAGAGCACGAGGGCGACGGCCTCGGCGCCGGACAGTTCTAGCGCGGTGGCGGCGAGTTCGGAGAGCGGCACGCCGGGCGCCTCAGGTCGGACGGCGAAGCGCGCCAGTCGGTGGAACGGCCCCTCGCCGCGCAGGCCGACGGGAAGATGGCCCCGGGGCACGAAGCCGCCCTGGCAGAGGGCGAAGTCGGGGCGGGCCGAGCCGTCGGTGGGCTGGAAGACGGACGCGCCGGAGACGGCCAGAAACTCGCCGAGCCGGGCGGAAGCCTCGCGGGGTTCGGGGCCGAGGGCGCCGAGGCCGAGGGCGAAGCAGGCCGGGCCGAAGGCGAAGGCAGGTTGTAAGGAATCGACGGATACGGGCAGGCCGGGGCCAGCGGGTTCGCCGAGGGCGGAGAGTTTCAGCGCGGGGGCGGGGGCGGCGAGGGAATGGATCTCGTAGCTGGCGTGGGAAGACTCGTGGGCGAGCGGCGCGGGTTCGGCGGCAGCTGGAGCGGGCGGGGATGTCGGTTGAAGGCTGGCGGCTCCCGGAACGGAAGCCGCCGGGACGCCGGCGCCTCCAGTGTCGGCCACGAGGAGCATGGCGAGGCCGGCGAGTTCGAGGACGGAACGCGTTTCCGGGGAGGCCGGGCCGACACCGAAGGCGCCCTTGATGGCGCGGAGCTGTTTGTAGGCGGTAAGCAGAACGCGGAGGCCGGCGGAGCTGACATAGGGCACTCCGGCCATGTCGAGGCGGAGGCGGTGCTCGCCGGAGCGGACGGCGGCGGTGATGGCGTCCTGTACGGTCTGGCACCAGTTGGCGTCGAGGCGGCCGGCGAGGCGGAGGACGAGAAAATCGCCGGAGCGGGTGGAGGTGATTTCCATCGCGGGAAAATTTATGATTTATGATGGATGATTTATGATTGGGGCGAGGGCCCGATCACTGGCCGACGACCTTGCCTTCCTTCAGCAGAGCGGGGGGAAGTTCCATGCCGAGGGCGGTGGCGTTGGCGGGGGCGAGGATCAGCTTTACCCGGGGCGGAAGGGCGATGGGGATTTCGGCGACGGGAGTGCCGGCGATCACGCGCTCGAGGAGGGCGACGGTAGCTTCGCCGGCGTTGTGGTAGTCGCGGCCGAGGGCGAGCGGGGCGCCCAGGGCGGCGGTGGTGCTGTTGAGGCTGAAGAGGGGTTTTTGCGCGCGGCGGGCGGCCTGGGCAATGCTGGTGAAGCCCGCGCTGGAGAGGTTGTCGGAGATCTGGAGGATAGCGTCGATGCGACGGCCGGCGAGAGAGGCGGCGGCGTCGGGCAACTCGCCGGAAGTGTTCGCGGCCACCGTCTCGAGGATGCAGCCGCGGGCCTGGCAGGCGGCGGCGAGCAGGTCCTTCAAGTCGACGGAATTGGCCTCGGCGGGGCAGAAAAGGGTGCCGAAGCGGCGGTAGCCGGGGTAGTGGCGGGCGAGGAGGTCGAGCATTTCGTGAAAGGGTCCGAGGACGGCGATGCCGGTGAGGTTGGCGGGATGGTCGGTGTAGCTTTGGGCGGCGCCGGCGGCCATGGGGTTGGCGACCATGGTGAAGACGACGGGGCGGTCCTTCACGCGGTGAACGGCGGCCTGGAGGGAGGGGGTGGAAACGGGGACGAGGATATCGGCGCCCTCGGTGAGCGCGGCGTCGTAGAGGGCGCCGAGAGTGGCCATGTCTCCCTGGGCGTTGCGGATCTTCACGGTGTAGTCGCGGCCCTCGACGAGGGGGCTGCGCGCCCAGGCGTCCTTCATGCCGGCGAGAGTTTCTTCGGCGGGGGCAGTCTCGCTGTAGAGGACGAGGGCGATGCGCCAGAGTTTGCCGGTGGGATTGGGTTTGGCGGGGCGAGGCGCGGAGGCGACGGAAGTCGGCTGAGTGCCAGCGGCCCCAGGGAGCGGCGCGGCAGTTCCGGAGACCGCGGGGGCGGTGAGTGTTTTGATCAATGCGGGATCGAATTTCAGCCCCAGGGCTGCGGCGGCGGCAGAGTTGAAAACGACGGTCGGGCTGGTGACGTTTTCGATCGGGATGCCGGCAGGCGATTCGCCCTGGAGGACACGGACCAGCTTGCGGGCGGCGGCGCGGCCGGCGGGACCGTAGCCGGTACCGACGGCGAAGAGGGCACCGCGTTCGACGTAGGCGGGATCGGAGATGACCAGCGGCAGGCCGGCGCGGGTGAGGGTGCCGACGATGGTGTCGAAGGCCTGGTAGGCGGTGTTGTCGTCGGGCAGGTAGACGGCGTCGACGTTGCGCGCGGTCAGGGCCTGGACGGCTTGGATCGCTTCGCCGGGGGTGGCGAGCGTGAGTTCGACGAGCTCGATGCCGGTGGCCTCGAAGGCCTTGCGCAGGGCGGTGATGGAGGTGACGGAATTGATTTCGCCGGCGTTGTAGAGGGTGCCGAGGCGGCGCAGGTTCGGAAAGACGCGGCGGATGGTGGCGGCGGTGGCCTCGATGGGCAGGCTGGTGCCGATGCCGGTGAGGCGCGGATCGTGGTCGGCGAGACTGCGGCCGGCGCCGGCGGCGATGGGGTCGGTGCAATAAGTCAGAACGATCGGCTTGGTCTTCACCGCGGTAAGCGCGCCTTGGAGAACGGGAGTGCTGAAGGTGACAACCGCGTCGACGTCGGAGTGCGCGAAATTTTGCAACATCGGCACGATATTGACGGTTTCACCCTGGGCGTGGGCGCGGGCGACGGTGAGATTTTGTCCCTCGACGTAGCCGGCGAGGCGAAGCTCGTCGAGGAACGCGTCGGCGCAGTCCTGCCAACTGGGCTCGGGGGCGTAGTACGCGAGGGCAATGCGCTTCGGCGGCGGGGGTGTCGCCGTCGAAACGGCGGCCGAGTCGGAGTCGGCGAGCGGGTCGGGGAAGGGCTTGGGTGGGGCCTTGTGTTCGACGCCGGCCTCGTCGATCACGAGCGCGGCGGCGGCGCGGAGCTCGGGCGGGACGGTCCAGGTGTCCTTCAGGTCGGCGAGGGCGCGGAAGTTGAGGACGAGGTTCTCGGGAACGACATTGAGAATGGGGATCTCGGCGGGCTTGCGCTTGCCGGAAAGGACATCGCCGGCGAGGTGGCCGACCAGGTGCCCGACTTCGGTGTAGTTGGCGCCGATATCGAAGAGGCCTCCTTTCTTTGCGTTGGGCGGGATGACGGTGAACATCGGGATGCGGCCCTTGCGGGTGGCGGCCACGACGGTATCGACCGCGCCCAGCACGGTGGTGTCGCCGCAAACCCAGATGGCCTCGGCGCCGCGGGAGACGAGGGCGTTGGCGGCCTCGCCGACGCCGGCGGAGTTCTCGACGGTCGTCTCGAGGAGGGTGAGGCCGAGCTTCGTGCAGGTGACGCGGGCGACTTTCATCTGCGCCTCGGCGTTGGATTCGGCGGCGTTGTAGAGCGTGCCGACGGTCTTGAGGCGGGGGTTGAGCTGAAGGGCGATCTCGAAGGAGCGGGCGACGGGTTGCAGGGTGCCGTAGCCGGCGAGGTGGGCGGGATGGTCGAGTGGATCGGTGGCGCTGATACCGACGCCGGCGGCGGAGGGCAGGGTGACGCCGGCGAAGAGGTGGGGCGTGCGGCCCTCGCGATTGGCGCCCGCGACGGCCTGGAGGGAGGGCGTACTGATGGAGAGGAGCAGGTCGTAGCCGCCGGAGGCCATGCGCTGGGCGATGGTCTGGGCGACGGGCATGTCGCCCTCGGCGTTGAAATAAGCGAGTTCGTAGTCGCGGTCCTTTTCCCAGCCGCGCTCGGCCATGCCGGCGAGAAGGCCGGCGCGGAGCTCGTCGAGGACAAACTGGGAGGCGTGCTGGAGGACGGCGACGCGGGGTTTGGCCTTGGGGGCCAGGGGCGCGCCGGGGGCGGCGACGCCGGCGGGTTTTTTGGTGCGCGAGCCGAGATCGGAGAAGAGCAGGAGGGCGGACGCGGCGGCGATCAGGAAGAGGCCGAGCGCGAGGCGGCGAAGGAGGACCAGCATGGCGCCAAGGAACGGCAACGCGGGGCTTTGACTCAACGTCTTTTAACGGCGGCGAATCCGGCGCGTCTCCGGGCCCGCCGCGTTCAGGTGGCGGAGCGGGCTCCGGCCGCGGGGGGCCGACCTCTGGCGAGGGCGAACTGTTCCTCGGGCGAGAGGATAAGGCGGTGGCGGCCGACGAGGCCGAAGTAAACCAGGCCGGCGACATACCAGGCGAGGGCGGCGTAGGCACCCTTCACGTAAGCGGGGTCCTGGAGCTGGTAATAAAGAGTCCAGAGCGCGATGGCGATGGTGACGACGGCGCCGGGAATGCCGAAGGGGCTGCGGTAGGGACGCGGGATGTGGGGCATTTTTAGCCGCAAAAGGATGAAGGAGAGGCCTTGGAGCGCGTAGGAAATCATGGCGCCGAAGACGGCCATGTTGAGCAGGGTGCCTCCGATAATGACGCCCCCCTCGGAGGCCCCCTGGGTGAACCAGATGGCCAGCAGCGCGCCGAGGCCGATGGCGGAGCCGGTCCAGATGGCGACATGCGGGGTCTTGCGCGTGCCGTGGGTGAGGGAGAGAAAGGGCAGGTAGTAGCCGGCGCGCGAGAGCGAGTAGATCTGGCGGCCGTAGGCGAAGATGATGGTGTGGAAACTCGCGACGAGGCCGATGACGGCGCAGAGCGCGAGAGGCTTGGCGACGCCCGCGCCGTAGAGGACGCGGAAGCCGTCGAGGATGGGTTCGGCGGAAGTGGCGAGCGACCAGGCTCCGCGCATTTTCCCCTCGGCTTCACTCCCGATGGAGGCGTTGAGCAACATCACGAGGAAGGCGGTGGCGAGGAGTGTGCACATGCCGAGAATGAGGGCGCGGGGCATGTCCCGTTTCGGGTCGTGCGATTCCTCGGCGGCGAGGGGCAGCTCCTCGATGGCGAGGAAAAGCCACACGGCGAAAGGCAGGGCGGCGAAGGCGCCGGACCAACCCTTGGGCAGGAAGGCCCCGCCGCCTGCCGGCAGCTCGGCGAGGGAGCCGTCGGGGCCCGTGCCGATGTTCAGCGCCCAACGGGAAAAATCGGCGTGGGGCAGCGCGCAGAGGCAAAATACGACGAGGATGGCGAGCGCGAGCAGGGTGATGATGACGGAGATCTTGAAGGAGAGTTCGACGCCCCAGACGTTGAGAACGACAAAGAGGGCGTAGCAGCCGATCCACCAGCAGGGCTGGAATCCGGACCCGGTTCCGAAGATGGTGCCGAGGTAGGAGCCGACGAAGTAAACGATGACGGCGGGCGTCATGATGTATTCGATGCTTTCGGCGAGGCCGGTGACGAAGCCGCCCCAGGGCCCCATGGCGCTGCGGGCGAAGGAATACGCGCCGCCGGTGTGGGGGAGGGCGGGCGACATCTCGGCGAGGCAGAAAACGAGTCCGAAGTACATCACCGCGATGACGAGGGAAGCGATGAAGAGCCCGCCCCAGCCGCCCTGACCGAGACCGAGGTTCCAGCCCGCGAACTGGCCGGAGATGACGGCGCCCACGCCGAGCGCCCAGAGCGACCAGACGCGGGCGTGTTTGCGCAGGCCGCGCTTTTCGAAATAGCCGCCATCGGTCCGGACATAGGTGACTCCGCCGACCGTTTGTTTGTCGCTCATGGAGGTGAACTGGAAGGGTGGGGGATGCGGGCGAGTCCGTGGCTTGGAATCGCGTCCGGAAAGGAGGCGAGCAGGGCACAGGCCGGCCGGGGAGGCGAGAATTGTAACGGAATGGCGGCAGGCAGGGCCGCGGCCGGGCGGTGAAAAAATGCGTTGTCCCGTCCGGAGCCCGCCGGTTCCATCCGGTGCGTGCCTTCCGCGGAGGCCGTTACCCTTTTTGTTTTCTTTCGCCACCCAGCCGCCATGAGCGAGATCACCCGACTGCTGCACGCTGCCGACCGAGGGGAAGCGGGGGCGGCGGAACAGCTTCTGCCGCTGGTTTACGATGAGCTGAGGCGCCTGGCCGCGCGCCGGCTGCGCCACGAGGCGGACGCGGCCACCCTGCAGCCCACGGCGTTGGTGCACGAGGCCTGGCTGCGCCTCGCCAGCCAGGGGGCGCGGGAGTGGAACGACCGCCAGCATTTCCTCCGGACCGCCGCCCTTGCCATGCGTCGCATCCTCGTGGATCTCGCGCGAAAAAAGGCCACCCGCAAGCGGGGCCGTAAAATGGAGCGGGTGGACATCGCCGAGCTGAATCTGAGCAGCCCCGAGCCGGACGAACGCGTGCTCCTGGTGAACGACGCCCTGGTGCGGCTCGAGGCGGAGGATCCGGAGAGCGCCCGCCTCATCACCTGCAAGTTTTTCGGCGGCTTCAGCAACCAGGAGACGGCGGAGATGCTCGGGATCAGTGAGCGCACCCTCAACCGGCAGTGGGCTTACGCCAAAGCTGCCCTTTACCGGCTCATCCGGCAGGGCGGCGACCCGACGGGCGGGGAGGTCCCGGCCGGCGAGCCATGAACGCATCCCGGCAAAACGAGAAGGCGCTTTTCGAGCAGCTGATCGAGCTGGATGATCCGGCGCGGCGCCAAACCTTGCTCGAACAAGTGGGCCGCGAGGACCCGGCCTTGCGCAGCCAGCTGGAGGAACTGCTGGCGATGCAGGAACCGGCCGACACCTTGCTGCGCCCGCTGTCCGCCACGGGCGACGAGGACCTGCTCGCGGCCGCGGAGGAGGCGACGGGTGAGGAACGCGGACAGATCGGCCGCTACCGGCTGCTGCGCCGGCTCGGCGCGGGCGGCTGCGGCGTCGTCCATCTGGCGGAGCAGCAGGAGCCGGTGCGGCGCCAGGTCGCCTTGAAGGTTATCCGCCTGGGCATGGACACGGAGAACGTCATCGCGCGCTTCGAACGCGAGCGGCAGGCGCTGGCCATCATGGACCATCCCAACATCGCCCGCGTGCTGGATGCCGGCGCGACCGACACGGGCCGGCCCTATTTCGTGATGGAGCTGGTGCCGGGCATCAAGATCACCGACTACTGCGCACGGCACCGCCTGAGCACCGAGCAGCGCCTGCGGCTCTTTGTCCAGATCTGCCACGCGATCCAGCACGCGCACCAGAAGGGCATCATCCACCGCGACATAAAGCCTTCCAACATCCTCGTCTCCGAGCAGGACGGCGTGCCCCTGCCCAAGGTGATCGACTTCGGCATCGCCAAGGCGATCGAGGGCCGCGCCGACGAGCCGGCCGGCCTCACCATCCATCAGCACCTCATTGGCACCCCGGCCTACATGAGCCCGGAGCAGGCCGATCCCGGCAATCCCGACCTCGATACGCGGAGCGACATCTACAGCCTCGGCGTGTTGCTGCACGAACTGCTGACCGGCCGCACCCCTTTCGATCCGAAGGAGCTCGAGGCCGGCGGCTGGGATTCGATGCGCCGCATCCTGCGCGAGCGCGAAGCGCCGCGTCCCTCCGCGGTGCTCGCCGCTCTGCCGCCGGCGGAACTGCGCGCGCTCGCCGAACAGCACCGTTGCGAGCCCGCGCGCCTCGTGGCCGCAGTGCGCGGCGACCTCGACTGGATCGTCGCCACCACGCTCGAGAAGGACCGGCGGCGTCGTTACGAGACAGCCTACGGCCTGTCCCTGGACATCCGTCGTCATCTGGCCAACGAACTCGTCTCGGCACGCCCGCCCAGCCGGCTCCACCGCCTGCGCACGCTCGTCCGCCGCAACCGCGTCGTGTTCGTCGCCGGCACGTTGGTTTTGCTCTCCCTCCTGGCCGGGCTGGGGACCTCGACCTGGCTCCTGCTGCGCGAACGGGAGGCGCGGCGCGAACAAGCCCGGCTGCTCGCCCAGGCGGAGGCGGGGGAAAAGATGGCCCAGGCCGCGGTGTTGCTGACCTACGACAAAATCGAGGACGCCGACGCCCTGGTGGCCGGCATCCCCGACTCCCTGCTCCGGCCCTCGCTCGAGGGCGTCAATGTGCTGCGCAAGCTGGGTGAATGGCATGCCCTGGCCGGCCGCTGGCCGGAATCCGCCCGGCGCCACTTCGCGCTCGCCCAAGTGCTCATCCGCGTGGACGGATCGGATTCGGACAACGTTTCCTTTCTCCTGATGCCGGCCGCGTCGGCGATCCTCGAGAGCGGCGACCTCGCGCAATACGAGGTCTTCCGCCGGCAGGCCATCGCCCGGTTCGAGGGCAGCCGCAATCCCTTGCCCTGCGAGCAGGTCCTCAAGGCCAGCGTGTTCGCGCCTCTGCCGCCGGATTTGCGGGCCAAGCTCGCCCCGCTGGCGGACGTGGTTGCGGCCACGTTGCAACGTTCCGACCCGCGCAACAGCGACGACCCCTATCTGGGCGCCTGGCGCTGTTTCGCGCTCGCGCTCCTGGATGTCCGTCGGGGCGATGCCGAAGGTGCCCTGAACTGGTGCGACCGCTCCCTGCATTATCAGAACGTGAATCTCCCCCGCGAAATCTCCGTGGAACTGGTCCGCGCCATGGCCTGCCTGCAGCTTGGCCGGCGCGAGGAGGCGGCCCGGCTCGTGGAGCGAAACCGGCTCCTGGTGGAGCAATCGTTCCGCGGCCCGCTCACGTCGTGGGACCCAGCCACCCGTGTCCTGTGGTTCGACTGGATCAACGCCCGCCTCCTGCTGCGCGAAGCGGCGGCGCGGCTCGAATCCTCCGACCCCGGCCGCGGGTAAAGACGGGCGCGCCTCCCGAGGTAGGGACGGACCGCCGGGCCGTCCGTGTAGCGTTTCGGCGGGCCCAGCGGTCCCGCCCAACCCATGGAAAATATGCAAGACACTCGTGCACTGGAGGCTTAGGCGTGTCCGGCGGCGAAGTTGCGAAAAGATCGCCCGGGTTTGGCGCAAAAGGGCGGGGAATTGCGCTTCTCCTCTCTACACCCCATGGCCACCGCTCTTTTCAACCGCTGGTTCCAGTCCCGTGTTTTCATGCCCGATTTTCGCCCCTATCCGGCAGGCGATCCGAACACCCCCTGGGGCCGGCCGGGCGCAGCCCAGAGGGTGATCGTCGATTTCATCCGCCTGCGCCGCCGGTTGGTTCCCTATGTCGAATCGACCGGCGCGGTCGGCGGCCCCGGCGTGAATCTGCCTCCGATCGACATGGGCGAATACGCCCGCGCCACGATGCGGGGCCGGCTCGCGGCCTTCGCCTTCGGGCCGTCCTTGCGGATCCATCCCGTGGCGGCGACGGAAACCGCGGATCTCGGAGTGAACCTGGATTCTGGCGGCGCGTGGTTCGATTTTTGGTCGGGCGCGTCCTATGCCGGCGGGCAAGCGCTTCGGATTCCCGCCCCGTCAGACATGTCGCCGATCTTCGTGTCCGCCGGTGCCATCGTTCCCCTGGCCACCGTCCTGGAACCCGATGGCGAAGCCGACGATCCGATGGAGCTACGCATCTATCCGGGGGCGAACGGCACCTTGAACCTCCGGGAAACCCAGCCCGGGCCGGCGGGCAAGGCCGCGGAGACCTGGATCCCCTTCACCTGGGATGACCGGGCGCGCGTGCTGCGGATCGGACGCCGCGCGGGCGCCGAGCCGGTGCCGGCCCGGCCACGGCGTTTCGACGTCGTACTCGTTTGTCCTGGCCGCGGCATCGGCCACCTGGCGCCCGCTCGTCCGGATCTGCGCGTCGTCTACGAGGGCGAGGAACTCCGGCTGCAGGTGCCCAGGCCGCCGGCCCGCCCAGCCGCTCCCGCTGGCCTGGGCGCCACGGTACAGCCCGGGCGTGTGCTTTTCTCCTGGCAGGAGCCGGGAGTGAGCGTGATCTACCGGCTCAAGCGTGCCCTGACGCCGGGCGGACCCTTCGAGGACGTGGCCTCGGCCCTCAGCTCCCCGCGCCACGAGATGCCGCTGCGCGCCGGCGGCGCGCCCTTTCATTGCGTGATCACCGCGATGAACGCCGGTGGCGAGAGCCTGCCTTCCGACCCGGTTTTTGTCGTCCCGCCGCCCGCGTTGATGCCCGGTTTGCCGCCCTCGGTCCTGGCTCCCGCTCCGAAGACGGGCGAGCGCATGGAGCTGGTTTCGTCCAGGCCCGGCTCCTGGCCGGGGGCCGCCGCCGAAACCCGCGGCGGGACGCGAAGCTCTCCGGGCCCGGTCGTCTTTACCTGCCCGGCAGCCCCGCGGCGCGGACGGCTCAAGCGCGCCGCTGCTTTCCCGGAGGCCGCTCCCGCCGCCTCCGGCCGCTGAGAGCGGATCCTTTTCGTCCGCGGCGACGATCCCCTGCGCCGCCGTGGACGGTTTCGGCAGAAACCCCAAAACAACATGACCCCCCAAAAAACGAATCCCAGCCCCGTCAGCTCCTTCCAGCCCCGCGACTCGTTCCCCAAAAATCCCCTCAGCCGCGCCACCGCGCTCGCCTTGATCGCCGCGTTTGGCGTCCTGCATTCGGGCCCGGTCCGCGCCCAGGACCGCAGCATCGTCTTCGGCGTCGCCGATACCGGCGTCAGCAAGGCCATCACCGAGTGGGGCCTCGATACCGCCTGGCCGAGCTACGACAACATGCGGCGCGGCGTGATCTACATGGGCCAGGACCAGGTGGACCTCGTTCGGGTGGTCTTCCCGATGAACGCGCCGGTGGTGAACGGCACCCTGACCACCGCACAGTTGGCCGACGTCGCCAACCGCGTCAGCCTCGCCAACCTCGCCGGCGCGAACAAGCCGCTCACCATGACGGCCGACACCGGCGCGGGCGTCGACGCCTGGTTCAAGAACGGTTCCCAAGTCATCCCGAGTCGCTGGGTCGAGACCATGGAGGCCGCGGTGCGGGCCTTCGAGGCTCACGGCAAAACCATCGTCTCCGCCGCGCCTTTCAACGAGCCCGACTACGGCTGGAACCAGGGCACGGTCACGAACCTTTACGACATCCTCGGCCTGCTCCAGAGCAGCGCGGAGTTCTCCGGCGTGCCCCTCGCCGGCGCGAGCACCCTGAGCTGCGACCAGGCCAATACCTGGTACAACACGATCAAGGGCCGGGTGAGCGAGGGCACCACCCACCAACTCGCCGGCAGCTTCGACAACTACGTCAGCTTTTACCAGAACGTGCGCGCCAGCGGCGACCGGGCGGTGAACGAGGAGCTGCACAACGTCGTCGAGGCCATCGTCGGCGCCGAGTACGGGCTCCAGACCGGCATCTGGTGGGCGAGCGCCGAGCTCGCCCGCGCCAGTTTCCTCAAGGCCTGCCAGGGCATGCGCCTCGGCTACGCCGAGCACCGTCCGAACTGGACCGCGGCGGCCGTCTACCGCGCGGCGGGCGGCAACGTGCAGGCCTTCGTCGGCGCCTCGGAACGCCAGGCCACCACGACCAGCTATCGCTTCGTTTCGAAGGATCGCGAAGTCTTCTTCGACGGCAACGGTCCCCAGCGCGACTACACCGTGACCATTCCCGGAGGCACCGGCTACATGACCAACCAGCCCAACGCCGAGCGCGTGGTGGATATCACCTGGGGCGCGGACGTGCAGCCCGCGGTCAACGGCCGCTACATCGTCGTCAACCGCAACAGCGGCAAAGTCATGGAGGTCGCTTCCGCGAGCACCACCGACGGCGCGAACATCCAGCAGAACGCCTACGCCGGCGTCACCAGCCAGCAGTGGGACATCGCGCCCATGGCCTCCACCAGCGGCGGCGACTACAGCTACTACACGTTCAAGGCCGTCCACAGCGGCAAGGCGACCGACATCTACAACTGGTCCTACGACGACGGCGGCGACGTGGTGCAGTGGAGCGCGGCCAACGGCGCCAACCAGGTCTGGTTCCTCGAATACGTTTCCGACGGCTGGTTCCGCATCCGCAACCGCTGGAGCGGGAAATGCCTCGATGTGGACGGCGCCTCGACCGCCAACGGCGCGAACATCCTCCAGTGGACCAGCAACGGCGGGCTCAGCCAGCAGTGGCGCCTCCTCCCCGTGGATGCGGCGATCGAGTTCACCGCGCCTTCCGCGCCCACCGGACTCGTCGCCACCGCGAACGCCGTCTCGGTCAACCTGAGCTGGACCGCCAGCGGGGCCACCGACCTTGCCGGCTACAACGTGCTCCGCGCCGACACCTCCGGCGGGCCCTACTCGCTCATCGCGCGCGGCCTGGCCACGAACTCCTTCACCGACAAGTCGGCGTATCAGAACCGGGCCTACTACTATGTCGTGCAGGCGGCGGACCGCTCCCTCAACCGTTCGGTCAACTCCACCCAGGTCGCCGCGACGCCGAGCGGCGCCTCGACCCTCGTCGCGCGCCTGAACTTCGACGGCAACACCTCCGACGGCTCCGGCAACGCCAACCACGCCACGGTCAACGGCACCGCCACCTACGGCGCCGCGCGAGTCGGAACGAATGCCTTCACCTTCGACGGTTCCACCCGGCACGTGAACCTGCCCTGCGACGTCGCGAGCTTCAACCAACTCACCGTCGCCGCCTGGGTGTACTGGAACGGCGGCGCGGCCTGGCAGCGCATCTTCGATTTCGGTAACGATACCAACCAGTATATGTTCCTGACCCCGACCGCCTCCGGCGCGGGCTTGCGTTTCGCGATCAAGAACGGCGGCGCCGAGCAGGTGCTCAACGCCTCCGCCCTGGCGACCGGCCAGTGGGTCCACGTCGCCGTCACCCTCGGCAGCTCCAGCGCCCAGCTCTACGTCAACGGCGCCCAGGTCGCCACTTCCACCGCGATCACGATCAAACCCTCGGACTTCAAGCCGGTGCTCAATTACATCGGCAAGTCGCAGTGGCCCGACCCGCTCTTCAACGGCCGGATCGACGATTTCCGAATCTACAACCATGCGCTCGCCGCCAGCGCCGTCGCCGAGCTGGCCACCGGCGTCCCGCCCGGCACCTACCGTCTGCAAAACCGCAGCACCGGCAAGATGCTCGACAACTACGGCGCCACCACCGACGGCGCCACCGTGCGCCAGTACGACGGCGGCCCGAGCAACAACCAGAAGTGGATCGTGACGAACGTCACCGGCGGTTACCGCAAGCTCCAGTGCCTTACCGGAAGCAAGTTCCTGGATACCCTGGGTAACACCGCCGACGACACGCCGATCGGCCAGTGGACGGGAGGCTCCAGCAACAACCAGCAATGGACCTTCACCCACACGGATTCGGGCTATTACAAGCTCATCAACCGCGCCAACGGCAAATGCCTCGACACCGGCGGCGCCACCACAAATGGCTCGGTGATGGAGAACTGGGCCAGCGGCTCCAGCACCAACCAGCAGTGGCGTTTCGTGGATTGATATTCGTTTAGCATCTCCTGCGAACCAAGCCCGGTACAGTCGGCCGCCCCCTTCTCTCGGGCGGCCGTTTTTTTAGCAGCTAAAGGCGACTGCGGCTCAATTCGAACCGCGCCGGGATGGTTTAGGCCAAATTTTCAGGTTTTGGACGTAACTTATATAACAAATTTTAGGTAGTTTGAGCCGGTTCGAATTATACGATAAACCTGCGGCGAGGTTGTGATTTCTGGCGGTTTTTCAGCTCCCTCTTTCCGAGCTGTATAAACCCCCTTCGCAGCACGTCTGGTTATCGGGCCCCAGGAATTAATTTTATATAAACTTCATAACCGTCTGGAGCCGCAGCCGCGCTTTTGGCTTTCCCGACCGGTTTCGAAACCAATCTCGTCGTCTTGCACGGCGCGAAAAACCGAGGAAGGCGCCGGCCAGACCATGGTCGGCAGGCTTTCTCACCCCAACCATAGCTAAAATACAATGAACCTCCTACCCCTCCGACATCTCTGTCGTTCCCTCCGGCCCCTGACTGTCCTGGCCGCGGTGCTTGCTGGCGCCGTTCAGGTCGCCAGCGCCGCCTACGTCACCGTGACCAACTCCTGGGACTGGTCACAGTGGAATAACGCTTACCCCTGGAGCGATCACCACAACGGCTCGGCCATCATGAAGCAGAGCCAGGTGTTCCTGAATGGCAGCTCCATGGAGCTGCGCGCCACGAAGACCACCGCCTATCCCGGCTACAACTTCGTGTCCGGCACGATCTGGGCGAAAGCGATCATCAAGGTCGACGATGAGCATCCCAACTGGACCATCGACGGCCAGTTCAAGGCCTCGGCTGCCGTCGGGGCCTGGCCGGCCATGTGGCTGGACGGTACGCAGACCTGGCCGCCGGAAATCGATATCATGGAGTTCAAAGGCACTTCCTACGTCTGGCAGAATACCTTCATCACTTCGTCGCAGGTCTATACCAAGACCACGTATGTCAACAATCCGATCGGCGCGTGGCATCGCTACAAGATTTGGATGAACCGGGTCGATTCCACCAACGTGACGATCGACTACTACGTCGATGGCACCTGGACCAAGCGCGATACCGCCAACTTCACCGGCAAGCCGATGTGGCTGATCGTCGACATGCAGACGGAAGGTTCTTCCGGAAGCCCCGCCCAGTTTACCGAGAAATCCCTGCTCGGCGGCACCATCGAGGTCGGCTACGGCACGCCCACTTATTATAAATTGGCGAATCGCACCACCGGTCTCTGCATCGACGGCCTGGGCTACACCACCAACGGCGCGGATTGCGCCCAATGGAGCAGCAGCAGCAGCTACAACCAGCAATGGGCGATCATTCCCGAAGGCAGCTACGTGAAGTTGAAAAACCGTGCGACCGGCTTGTTCCTGGATGGCATGGGCCGCACCACCGCCGGTTCGAACTGCGGCCAGTATGCCGGCGGCAGCAGCACCAACCAGCAGTGGACCGAGACCGTGTCCGGCGGTTACTACCGCTACCAGAACCGCGCGACCGGCCTGTTCGTCGATGGCATGGGCCGCACCTCTGCCGGGTCGATTCTCGGCCAGTACACCGGCGGCAGCAGTACCAACCAGCAATGGACGCGAACGGCGCAATAACGAATCGATAACCGACGGGACGCGGGCGCCCGCCCGCGTCCTTTGTTTATTCATGCATGTGGTTCGTGGGTAGGGCGGGACCGCTGGGCCCGCCGTGCTTGTTCCAAACCGGCGCGCCCAGAGGTCGCGCCCTACTCCAGATTCTGTACACCCATACCGACCATGAGATATTTGAAACTGTTTGTGCTGGGCTTGCCGTTGCTAGGTTCCCTTTCTGCGATCGCGGCGGAAACCGCATCCCCGGCCAATCCCGTCCTGGCCCGCGGGAAAGATTTTGAGGTGCGGCGCGAACAACTGGATGAGGTCTGGACCATCTACGTTGCCAAGATGTCGCGTGGCGGCAGCTTGCCGGACGAGCCGCGCGCCGCCGTCGAAGCCAGATTGGTCAACCATATAGTTGAAACCCAGATCTTGCTGCAGAAAGCCGCCGCCGGGGAAAAGGAGCGCGCGTTGAACGACGTCGAAGGGCTCCTGGCGAACTCCCGCAAGCGGTTTCAAACCGAGGACGATTTCAAAAACTGGCTCAAAACGATGGGCACAAACCCCGAGGATTATCGCCGCCGCATGATTGAACAGCGGATCAGCGAACTGGTGATCGACCGCGAAGTGAAACCCTCGGTTTCGGTCAGCGACGATGAGGTCAGAAAATACTATCAACAGAATCTCCCTGCCTTCGCCAAGCCCGAGCAGGTGCGCATGCGTCAGATCTATCTGGCGACTCGGAGAGCGGAGTCCGAGGAAGCGCTGCCCAAGGACCGGCAGGACGAAAAGAAAGAGCGGATTCAGGAAATCAAAGCCCGTCTGGACGCGGGCGAGGATTTCTTCGCGCTCTACCAGAAATACTCGGAAGAGGCTTGGGCCAAAAAGGAGACGGAGGGCGACGAACTCCTTTACGTTCGCGGGCAGTTGCCGCCCAACCTCGACGCCGCCGCGTTTTCCCTGCCGGTGGGCAAAGTCAGCGACGTCATCGAGACTCCGCTGGGCTACCACATCATCCGGGTGTCCCGGCATGAGCCTGCCGGCCGCCTGCCCTACGAAGAAGTCGCCGGCCGGCTGCGGGAGTTTTTGGTGGGCGAGGAAGTGCGCAAACGAATGCCGGATTACCTCGCGGGGATTAAACAGGAGGCGGGCGTGGAGATTCTGCTGCCGGAGGCGAAGGGTGCGGACGCGCCGCTCTGAGGAATGCGAAACCGCTTCGTCATCGTCGTCGCGATCGCGGCGGCCGCAGGGTTGCTGGCGACCTTTTGGCCGCACGAGGTGGCGTCTCACGCTTCCGCGCCGCGGCAGCCCGCCGCCCGTTCCACGCCGCTTTCCGCCGGCGGCCGGGAGGCCACGTCTTCTCGCGAGCCGGCGCCTCCCGTCGGCGAAAAAAACGCGGCGGTCGGGCGGATCCTGGAGCGTTTGCGCGCGTGGAGGCTGACCGCCGATCACCGGGAGGCGATTCGCGAGCTGGGCGACATCGTCGCGTCAATGGATGCCGGTAGCGCGAGGGAAGTCATGGATGCGCTGCCGCCTGGGGAGGCGGAAGGCCGGGCCGGCACTCTGATGCTGGAGAAATGGCTCTCGCTCGATCCCGAGTCGGCGGTCGCCTGGCTCATGGATCGGGAGGCGATCCCCGGCGAACAGGCTACGCTCGTGGCGAGGAAGCTGCTCGAGGTCCCGGGGCGGTTCCAAAGTTATCTCGATGGCGTGAAAGACGAAAGCCGGCGCCAGCAGTTGCTGGGCTCGGCCGGGTTCGAAGTCGTCTCGACCGACCCGCAGCAGGCGCTGATTTTTGCCGAAAGCATGGGACCCGGCGAACCGCGCTCCGCCCTGGTCCGCAGCTCCGCCTTCGAGTGGGGGCGCCGCGATCCGGAGGCGGCGAGGCAATGGGTGGAGAAGATCGGGGATCCCGATCTGCGGGAGCGGCTGGCGGCGTGGGGAGCGAAGGGCTGTGCGGAAAGGGATGCGCCTCAGGCGGCGGAGTGGCTGGTTTCCGCGGTGAAGTCGCCGGAGCTGCTCGGCGAGGCCGTGCCTGCCGTGGTGCGATGCTGGGCGGCGCGCGATCCCGCAGCCGCGACCGAATGGGTGAGCCGCTTTCCGGAGGGGCCGGTGCGCGACCAGGCCTTGGAAAATCTGGTGACTTGGACCGATGCCGGCAGCGGATTTTCACAACCGGGCAAAGCCCGGTGATCGCCGGGCCAGGCCGGCGTTTTTATAGGTCCTATGGGTCCTATAGGACCTATGGTTTTTGCCGTCTGCGCGGTTCCACGGATCGGAGTCTATCCTTGGCGCACTTTCCGGGCGGACAACGCTTCTCCCTCTTTGTCGCCCCGCTCTTTCCCGATTATACTCCGCCCCGTTCCGCATGCTCCGTTCCCTGTTTTCGTCTCTCCTCGTTTTTATCCGCTGGCTGCTCGCCGGCCTCGGCGTGGCGGCCGGCGTTTTCGCCATCGCCCAGGATCGCACCGTCCTCTTCGGCACCAAGGATGCCGGCGTCTCGAAGGCAATCACCGAGTGGGGCCTGGATACCGCCTGGCCGAGTTACGACAACGTGCGCCGCGGCGTGATCTACATGGGCGCGGATCAGGTGGACCTCGTGCGCGTGACCTTTCCGCTGAATGCCCCGGTGGTGAACGGCACCCTGACCGCCGCCCAGCTCAACGACGTCGCCTACCGCGTGAGCCTCGCCAATCTCGCCGGGGCGAACAAGCCCCTCGCCATGACGGCCGATACCGGCGCGGGTGTCGACGCATGGTTCAAGAGCGGCTCCGAGGTCGTGCCCAGCCGCTGGGTCGAGGCCATGGCGGCGACCGTGCGGGCTTTCGAGGCTCACGGCAAAACCATCGTCTCCGCCGCGCCCTTCAACGAGCCGGACTACGGCTGGAATCAGGGCACCGTCGCCAATCTCTACGACATCCTCGGCCTCCTCCAGACCCACGCGGATTTCTCCGGCGTCGCCTTCGCCGGCGGCAGCACCCTGAACTGCGACCAGGCCAACACGTGGTACAACCCGATCAAGTCCCGCGCCACCGAGGGCACCACCCACCAACTCGCCGGGGGGTTCGATTCCTATGCCGCCTTCTACCAAAATGTTCGAGCCAGCGGCGACAAAGCCGTGAACGAGGAGCTGCACAACGTCTGTGAAGCCATCGTCGGCGCCGAATACGGCGTGCAGACCGGCATCTGGTGGGCCTCCGCCGAACTCGCCCGCTCCAGCTTCGTCAAGGCCAGCCAGGGCATGCGCCTGGGCTACGCCGAACACCGCCCCAACTGGACTGCCGCCGCCGTCTACCGCGCGCCGGCCGGCTACGTGCAGGCCTTCGTCGGCGCTTCCGAACGCCAGGCGGCCACCACCAGCTACCGCTTCGTCAACCGCGACCGGAAGGTCTTCTATGACGGCCGGGGACCGCGCTACGACCACACCGTCACCATCCCCGGCGGCACCGGCTACATGACGGCCGATCAGCCCAATGCCGAAAGAGTGGTGAACATCGCCTGGGGCGCGGACGTGCAGCCCGTGATCGATGGCCGCTACATTCTCGTCAACCGCAGCAGCGGCAAGGTCATGGAGGTCGGCTCCGGCAGCACCGCCGACGGCGCCGACATTCGCCAGAACACCTACGCCGGCGCCACCTATCAGCAATGGGATGTGGCCCCGCTCGATTCCCGCAGCGGCGGCGATTACAGTTACTTCACCCTCAAGGCCGCCCACTCCGGCAAGGCCGCCGACCTCCTCAACTGGACCTACAACGATGGCGGCGACATCATCCAGTGGTCCTCCGGCGGCGCCGCCAATCAGTCGTGGTTTCTCGAATACGCGGGGGACGGCTGGTTCTACGTCCGCAATCGCTGGAGCGGAAAGTGCCTCGACGTGGCCGGCAACTCGCCGGCCGACGGCGCGAACATCTGGCAGTGGACCCTCGCGAACCGGCTCAGCCAGCAGTGGCGTTTTCTCCCCGTGGGCGCGGCCGTCGAATTCACCGCCCCCGCCGCGCCGGCCGGCCTCGCCGCCGTGGCCAACCCCGTCTCGGTACGCCTCGCCTGGGAGGCCGTCGCCGCGCCCGACCTCGCGGGCTACACCGTCCTCCGCTCCGAGACTCCCGGATCCGGCTACGAGATCATTGCGCGCGATCTCGCCGCCACCTTCCACGTGGACGAGTCGGCGAAGCCAGGTCGCACCTATTACTACGTGGTTCGCGCCGTGGATCGCTCGCTCAACCGCTCGGCCTATTCCGCCGAGGTCTCCGCCACGCCGACCGGCGCGCCCACGCTCGTGGCACGTTACCCCTTCGACGGCCACGCGGGGGACCAGTCCGGCAACGGCAACGACGGCGAAGCCACCGGCACCGCGGCCTACGGCGTCGGCCACGTCGGTTCCGGCGCCCTCGTCCTCGATGGCTCGGCCAAGCGCGTGAACCTGCCGCCCACGGTGGCGTGGCACGACCAGCTTACCGTCGCCGCCTGGGTCCACTGGAATGGCGGCGCGACTTGGCAGCGCATCTTCGATTTCGGCAACGACACGAACCAATACCTTTTTCTTACCCCAGCGGCGGCCGGCGCCGGCCTGCGCTTCGCGATCAAGAACGGCGGCGGCGAACAGCAGCTCAACGCCCCCGCGCTCCCGACCGGGCAGTGGACTCACGTCGCGGTGACGCTCGCCGGCCCCGCCGCCCGGCTCTACGTCAACGGCGTCGAGGTGGCCTTTTCGGGCGCTTTCACGATCAAGCCCTCCGATTTTAGTCCGGTGCTGAATTACATCGGCGACAGCCAATTCGATGCGGATCCGGGCTTCAACGGGTTGGTGGACGAGTTTCGCGTCTACAACCATGCACTCGCCGCCGCCGATATCGCCGCGCTGGTCGCCGGCCCGCCACCCGCGCCGGGTAACGTCGTCGCCAGCCCCGGGCCGCTGGAGATCGGTTTAGGCTGGAACGCGGTGCCGTACGCCACGAGTTACATCGTGAAAGTGGCCACCGCGAGCGGCGGGCCTTATACGACTCTTTCCGCCATTTCGGCCACTGCCTACACGCATGGAGGCTTGAGCTTCGGCCAGACCTACTACTACACCGTCGAGGCCACGACGGCCGCCGGGACCGGTGCCGCGTCATCGCCCGTCGCCGCCACGCCGCAATCGCCTTTGATCACCGACGAGGAACGCGCCTCGACGCGGGTCACGATCGCGGTGGGCGAGGGCGAGGATCGGAACTCGGTGGCCACCCTGAGCGTGCCAGCTTCCGTGCGCGGACACACTTACCAGGTGCAATACACCGATGACCTGCTGGAGCCGTGGACCAACCTCGGTGGCCCTCAGCCGGGCACCGGTGCCGATTTGTTCCTGAGCCTGCCCGCCATGCCCGCTTCGCCCCGGGCCTTCTACCGCGTGCTGATCGTGCGGTGAACCGCGGCGGAGGGGCCAGCTGGAAGGTGACGACCTTGCCCTGCACGCCAACCACAGGGCAAGAGTCGCCGGCGAGACGCTGGCGGTCCCAGGCCCAGTCGCGTCAGAACTTGTAGCCGAGCGTCAGCTCGGCGCGGAAGGGCAGCTCGGCGAGGATGGTCTCGTTGCCGTAGACGTAGTTGGGCGGGCCCCAATTTTCCTCGTCGGTGGCGTTGAGCAGGGCGAGGCGGACGAACCAGGTCTTCGTCTCGTAGAAACCGGTGAGATCGAGGGTATACTGGGCGGGAATCACGAGGGTGCCGGCCACATTGTTGTTGATGTCGGTGTGCACCTGGAGACCGGCGGAGAGCCCGAAGCCGTTGTCCCATTTGTAGGTGGCGAGGGCGTTCCAGAGGTTTCGCGGCAGACCTTGGATGCGGTATTTGCCCCTGCCGCGATCGATCTCGGAGCCGAGGACGTTGTCGGGGTGGGCGGCGTAGCTGGCGGGATCGTCGGGATCGCCGACCCCGTCGTAGTAGGCGATGTTGCCGACGTCGAACTGCGGCCGGTCGGAGTGCGCGTCGAGGTAGGAGTAGCTGAAGGTGAGGTAGAAATTACGGTTGGGCTGATAGTTCACCTCGAATTCGAAGCCGTCGTAGGTGAAATGGCGCGAGGTGCCGTCGAGCTGGGTCTCGATGCGTTCCTGGGTGAACACGGCGGCGCCGAGGAAGAGCTTCTGATCGAGCAGGGACTGCTTGATGCCGGCCTCCCAGAGCGTGCTGGGCTGGCGGAAGTCGTCGCGGGTGGAGTTGGGCTGGATGCCGCCGCCGTTGCCCACCGCGCCGCCGTAGTTCTCGCTGTAGTTATAGGTAAGATACGCAGTCAGGCCCGCCCGAAGCGCCCGGCTGAGGCTGCCGTTGAGGCTGGCGAGAAAGGAGTCGTCGTCGTAGGAGGCGGCCGGGAAGCCGAGGAGCTCGGCGAAGGGATCCTTCGAGCGCGCGCGCAAGTAGTCGACGCGGGCGCCCGCGTCGAAGGCGAGGGCTTCGGTGAGCTGCACGCGGTCCTGGACGAAGGGGCCGGCGGTGAAGAGCGTGGAGTCGTTGGTGTCGCCCTCGACCGTGCCGGCGACGGCGTAGCGTCCGGGGTAGCCGGGCACCTCGAAAGCGCCGAAACCGGGGAAGGTCGACGCGCGGGACGCCTCGACGTCGGCGAGCGAGCCGCTCAGGTCCCAGACGCTGGCGGGCTCGAAGAAAAAGTGGTTGTAGGCCTCGACCGACTGGTAACGCAGGGCCAGGCCGGCGTTGAGGGCGTGGCGTTCGGCGCGGACGTGGAACTCGGTGCGATTTTCGAGGCTCCAGGCGTGGTCGATCACCTCCGAGTAGTGGTAGGAGCTGTGGGTGTCGCGCTTGAGCCAGGTGAAGTAAGTGTTGTTCACCACGTCGAAGTCGGGGTTCACCTTCCAAGTCTGGATCGCCTGGAGATTGCCGGTGCGGCCGAGGGAGTTGTCGCCCGGGGAGAGCAGACGTTTGCGGCGGCTGAGCTGCACCGTGCCCGTGGGCACGATGCGGTTGACGACCGGAAAGCCGGAAACGACGTTGCCCGCGTTCTGGCTGCCGCCCGAGACGGGCGCGGCGGGGCCGGCGGGGATGCCGGGATTCGCCGGGGTGATGGGTGCGCCGGTGCCGTCGACGTAGACCGGGCCGGCCGGGTTGTTGTTCACGCCGGTGATGTAGGTCCCGTGGTCGATGAGGTCCTGGGTGACGCGGTTGATGCCGATATTCTCGGTGTAGTCGGCGTAGAAGAGCTCGGAGTTGAGGAAAAGATCGTAGGTCTCGCTCGGTTTGAAGGCCAGGGCGCCGTAGAGGGCTTCGGTGCGCTTGTAGCCGTTCACGTAATAGCTGTCCGAATCCTCGCCGGAATAAGAGACGCGCAGGGCGGTGCGGCTGGACACGGGGACGTTGTAGTCGGCGGTCCAGCGGCGCTGCCCGTAGGAGCCGGCGGTGGCGGTGACGACGCCCTTGGCGCGATCGAAGGTCGGGCGCTTGGTCGCGAGATCGACGGAGCCGCCGACATAAAAGGACGGCCCCTGCACGACGGTGGCCGGGCCCTTGAGGATGCTGACCGATTCCACGGAGTTGAAGCTGAGGGGCAGGCCGTTGCCGTTGGAAGTGACGGCGCGGCGCATGCCGTTCTGGAACATGTCGGCGTATTGGCCCCGGATGGAGGCGTTGGCCGGGGCGCCGAAATTGGACGTGGTGTAGCTGGAGGAGGTGAGGCTGGAGAAGTCGCGCACGTCCTGGATCGAAATGGCGTCGAGCTGGGCGCGGGAGATGATCGTGACGTTACGAGGGGTATCGAGGATGCTGCGTGCGTCCCCATAGACCGAGTCGAAGGGGCGGGAGGTGGGGAGAATGTTTTCCTCGATGGGAACGCTGGTGACGTCGAGCGGATCGAGGGTCACGACTTCGTCTTCCGCCGGCTGGGCGGGCAGCGAGGCGGGGACGGCGGCGGCGAGGAGGGCCAGAAGGCGCAGGGCGGGGCGGCGGCGGGACATCTGTTAAAGTGGAATGCGATCAGGCGGGTTCGAAGAGCGGGAGCTGTTGCATGCCGGGAACGGTGACGAGCCCCCGATCGGTGAGGCGGAGCTCGGGGATGACCGAGAGCGGGAGGAGGTTGAAGCCCATGTAGGGCAGGGTGCAGCCGGCGGCCCGCCAGGCTTTCTTGAGCTTCGTGGTCTGCCGGGCGACGATCGGGGCTCGCTGGTCGCTGAGCAGGCCGGCGATGGGCAGGGCGACGGAGGCGAGGACTGTGCCGCGGTCGACCACGCAGACGCCGCCGCGGAGCTTGCGGAGAGTTTCGACCGCGAGACGCATGTCGGGCTCGTTCGTGCCGGCGACGATGAGGTTATGGGCATCGTGGCCGACGGTGCTGGCGACGGCGCCGGAGCGGAGGCCGAAGTCCTTGAGCAGGCCATGGGCGACGGCTCCGGATTTGCCGTGGCGTTCGAGGACCGAGACGAAACAAAGGCCGTGGGTCGCGAAATGGACGGACCAGTCGGCGGCGGGTTCGAGGCGGACCCTGTCGTGGAAGACGATGATGCCGGGGAGGGCGGCGCGGAGGCAGTTGGCGATGACGCGCCTGGCGGGAAGCGCGGGCGTGAGCGGGGCGGATTTGGCGGCCGGGGGAAGCTTCACCGTGGCGTAGGCCTTTTGGGGATACGCATGACGCCTGGAAAGAGCCCGGTCGAGCAGAGGGGTGATCCGCCGGTTTTTGACCACGAGCTCGCCGCCATACCAGGTGGACTGCGGGACGAGTTCGTCGTTGAGCAATACCAGGTCGGCGCGGCGGGCGGGGGCGATGCCGCCGAATTCGCCGTCGAGGCCGTAGCGAGTGGCGGGGTGGAGGGAGCCGGCGGACCAGGCCAGGGGCTTGGAAAAGCCGGCGGAGGCGGCCTGGCGCGCGACCCAGTCGAGGCCGAAGAGGAAAAGATCGTCGGCGTCGCGGTCGTCGGTGCAGACGCAGACGCGTTTCGGCGAGGCGCCGAGCTCGGTGACGGTCTTGATCGCTTCGGGGAGGGAATGCCAGGGGGTGGAGGGATTGCCGCCGCGGAGGAAGACCCAGACGCCGGCCTCGAGGAAATCGTCCGAGATCTCGCGCGAGATGGCCTCATGGGTGTCGGTGATGCCGGAAGCGGCCCCGGCGGAGACGAACTCGCGGCCGTAGATGTGACCGCAGACGGGGCGACCGCGTTTCAAGGCTTCGGCCAGGACGGCATGGGAACGTTTGTCGCCCAACGCGACCTGCACGAAGTCCATTTTCTCGCCCAGCGCGAGCGCCTCGGGCCAGCGGTCGAAGAGGGCTCCGATTTTCTTCGGCGTGAGGTCGCCGCCGGCGGTCTCGAAGCGGGGCGAGGTGGCGGGAACCGTGCTGGGAACGGTGAGGAAGATGTTGAGCGGGGCCTGGCGGGCATCGCGGAGCATCCACTCGACGCCCTCGGCGTCGCAGACGTTGCCGATCTCGTGGGAGTCGCAGAAGAGGGTGGTGGTGCCGTTGAGAAGGGCGGCCTCGGCGTAGGCGCAGGCCGTCATCATGCTGCTTTCGATGTGGACGTGGGGATCGACCAGGCCGGGAGCGAGGATGGCGCCCGCGGCGTCGAAGGTGGCGAACTTCGCGCCGGCGATGGAGGCGAAGTGTTTTTTGGCGGCGCCGACGGGTTTCACGCAGGCGATGCGGCCGGCCTTGATCCAGACCTCGCGGCCGGGGTGGATACGGTCGGTGTAGGTCGAGAGAACCCGCGCGCCGGTGATGACGAGATCGGGCGCAGCGTTGCCCATGGCGACGGCGGCCAGGCTGCGGGTGAGCGTGTGGAGAGGTTTTACGGAGAAGCGGTTGAGCGGCATGGCGGTGCGGGTTCGGGAGCCGTAAGGGGTGGCAGGCCGCGAGCCATGAAGCGGAATCAGGAGAAGGGGGCGAGAAGGAAGCCGCGAACGAGCGGCGCGGACATGCTTGTCCGCGCGGTTTGAGGGAGCCCTTTGATTCCCCACCCGCCGAAGCACGGGCGGGAATGTCTGCGCCACGGGAAACGCCGCTCAGGTTTGTACCATCACCGCGCAGAGATCGTCCTGGCAGTGGTGCGAGGCCGAGTGGTTTCGGAGGACACCGGCAAGGTCTTGGAGCGCCCGGACCGGGTCGGCCGGCGCTTCCGCGAGGCGGGCGGCGAGGCGGGAGCGGCCGAACTCCTCGCCGGTGGCGTTCGGCTCCTCCAGCCAGCCATCGGTGAGGAGCAGCAGACGATCGCCGCGGGCGATCCGGTGCGGCGAGGAGGCGTAGGCGGCATTGGCGACCAGGCCGAGCGCGGGATCGCAAGCGCCTGCATCCACCGTCCGCACGCCGCCGACGCCCTGCAGCAGGGGCCAGGGGTGGCCGGCATTGGCCATGGTGAGCGTCCCGTCCTGCAGGTCCAGCGTGGCGTAAAGAGCGGTGACGAAACGGGGCATGACCGGTTGGTCCAGCAAGGTGCAAAGGCGGGCGTTGAGCCGGGCCAGGACCTCGCCCGGAGCGAGATCCTGCATGCGCGGGTCGCCGATAAGGCCTCGGATCAGGGCGGTGACGAGGGCGGCGCGCACGCCGTGCCCCATCACGTCGCAGATGAGGATGCCGAGGCGGCTGGGCGAAAGGGCGAAGGCGTGCACGAAATCGCCGGCGAGCCGCTCGCTCGGCTCGTAATAGAGGGTCAGCGGCGCGAAGCCGCCCCGCGGACGGTCGAGCACTTCGTTTGCGCTGCGCAGGCCGGCTTGCATCAGCTCGCGCTGGAGGTCGCGGGCCACGGCCAGTTCGGCCTCCATCTGACGATTCTGGGCCTCGAGTTCGAGGCGGGCGCGATTGGCGCGGGCTTCGGCTTCCTTTTGCGCGGTGATGTCGGCCGCCATGCCCACTAGGCCGCGGATGTCGCCATCGCCGTCGCGCAGCGGGACCTTGGACAGGAGGATCCAGCGCTCGTCGTGGCCGGAGGTGGTGTCGCGCTGCTCACGGTTGAGGATCGAGGTTCCCTGCCTGAGCACGGCCTGGTCGTCGAGGGCGGCCGCGCCGCCCCGCTCCGGCGTGACGATTTGGGACAAGGTGCGGCCGATGATGCGTTCGTCCGAGGACGGGGTGATGGCCCGGCGATAGGCTTCGTTGGTGAGCTGGAGCTGGCCGGCGCGATTCTTGACGAAGATGCGGCAGGGCAGGATTTCGATGAGGGTGCGAAGCAGGCGGTGCTGCGCCTCCAGTTCCTCGCGGGCGAGCTTGGTCTCGGTGATGTCGCGGGAGATGCCGAACGTGCCGACGATGGTGCCGTCTTCGCCGCGGAGGGGCAGCTTGGTGGTGACGGCCCATTGTCGGCGGGTGGGGTCGGTCCAGTCAGCCTCCTCCAAGTCGATGATGCCCTCGCCGGTACGGACGATGCGGCGCTCGTCGGCGTCCTTTTGGCGGGCGAGGTCTTCGGGAAAAAAGTCGTAGTCGCTGCGTCCGACGGCGTCGTCCGGGGAACTTAGCCCGAATTTTCGGGCGAGGGAACGGTTGATGCAGAGGAAACGGCCGTCGACGTCCTTGAAAAACACATGGTCCGGCAGCGTCTCCATGAGGCGCTTGAACAGCATCCGGGCCGGGATGAGCCGTTCCGCAGGAAGCTCCGGCACTTGCATGACCGAAAAACTAGGCCGATTTTCCCGCCGGGCAACCCACCCGGGGTAGGTGAAACTACCTCGGGGAGCGGTGGAGGAAGCCGGGGCTTCCGCCAAGGCCGCCTAATGGTAGTACACCATGGCGGGAAGGCTGGCGCAGAGCACGAAGCCCAGGCTGAACAAGACCATCGGAATCGTGCCCAGCCGGCGGGTGAGATTGAGGACCCAAAGCGTGCCGAGGCCGCCGAGCAGCAAGGCCAGGAGCCGCGGCTGCTTCGGCCACCACGCGAGGTTTTCGCGTATCCCGTCGAGCAGACTGGGGGCCAGCCGGGTCCACTCTTCGGTTTCCTGCGGGGTGGGTTGATACTCGGCGATGCGCGTCCCGGGCGGCAGCGCCTCGCGCACGTCGCTGGTGGTTTTTTCGGTTCCGAACACGTGCAGCCCGCCGCCGATTTCCCGGAAATAGCGGACATTGCCGCTTAGGAAAACGATGTGCCCACCCTGGCGGCCGAAGGGGGAATACGCGGTCCAGGCGCCGTCCGGCCGCAGGCCCCGGGTCCACGCGACCGGAATGGTGTCGGGCAGCGAATTCACGACGAGCCCGGGCGGCATCAGGGCCACGGCCCACACCGGTTTGCTGGCGAGGAACGAGGGCTCCAACGATTGCCTGTCGGCGGCGAGCACGGTCGAGACCGGCGGCAGATCGCTCCTTGCGCGATCCGATGGGGTCCAGGTCCAGATATGCGCATCGTTCAACCCGCCCCTGAGCGCCAGTTCGCGGGCATAGGTCCAGACATCGTTTGCCTGGGGAAAACGGCCGGCGTCGGCGCTTGCCGCGATGAGGGTGGCCTGGCCGATCTGGCGCAGGTTCGCGGAGGCCAGGCTGCGGGGCGAGGTATGGGAAAGCTGGGCCGCGCCGGGAACGATCCAGGCGAAGGCGGCGGCCGTGATGACGAGCCAAAGCAGGGTGGACAACACGCGATTGCGGATGGAGGGCAGCATGAGGACGCGGGCAGGGCGTGCGCTATCCGTGGAGTTCCAGCGCGTGTCGGATGGCCGGGCTGTGGATCGAGGGCACCACGACCTGCAGGCCGGTGGTGAGGCCGCCGGTGTCGGGCAGCGGGACGGGCAGCGCGAGGACGGGCAGGCTGCCCATGCTGGCGGGAACCGTGAGGCTGAGAATGCGCGAGCGCATCTCCACCGTGCACTCGGCCTTGGTGATCGCGGGGCAGGGCGAGCTGGGAAGGACGATATAGTCGTAGTCACGGAAGAGCGCGGCCCACGCAGCGGTGATGGCATCGCGGTTGGCCTGGGCGCGGGCGACGTCGGCGGCGGTGAGGTTTCGCGCGCGGTCGATGCGCATGCGGACGTTGGGGTCGTAGCGGTCGCGGTAGCGGTCGTAGAA
>CBINGR010000049.1:0-39940 GCA_966250295.1 uncultured Akkermansia sp.
GCCCGCTATCGCAGGTGATGTACAGCTACGAATGCCTTAACGGCATTGCGCCTAGGGCGAATTTGCCATCCGACGGCACTTGCATCACAAATCCCTGGATGCGCCGCGTCGTCCTTCTCTCCCTCTGCCTGACCGCGCTCCTGGCCGCCGGCCCGGCGGTTCTGCCGGGTCGCACCCTTACCGCCGCCGACGGAAGAGCCATTGAAGCCGAGGTCCTCGGTTTCGAGGGGCTCGAAAAAGTCCGGATCAAACGCGCCGACACCGGCCAGACATTCACCGTCCCTCTCGCCACTTTCGCCGAAGCCGATCAGCAGGCGCTGCGCAAAGAGGCGGCGGAGGCCGCCTCCAAACCCGTTGCCCTCCAGAAAGGAGACGTGATGCTCGATCTCAGCCGGCTGCGTTTCGAGTCGCGCAAGACCAAGCAGGACATCGAGGTCGACGGCACCACCATCCGCGACGCCATCGCCATCACCGAGGAAGACTGGGGCTACACACTGACCCTGACTAACAAGACCAGCAGGCCGATCGAGAATCTCCGCGCCGAATACTTTCTCTACATCAAGGTCGACGCGCTTAAAAACAGCTCCGAGATCCCCCGCGTTCGCCGCGAGAAGTTCTCCCTCACCTTCGATGTGCTCCCGGCCCAGGGCCGCCTGGCCACCCGAAGCGACGCCGTCACCACGACTAAAACCGAACTCAAGGACGGCTTGGTCTGGTCGGGGACCAGCGACAAAAAGACCCGCGACAGCCTCGAAGGCATCTGGCTGCGCATTTACCGAGACGACCAGCTCGTCTTGGAGACGGCGTCCCCGCCCTCCCTTGCCACCACGGGCAGGTGGACCGAGGAGGCCGGCCAGGAAAATTAGTTATCCCGAGAGGGTGCCTCGCCTAGGCGGGGGACAGGTCCGCCGGCCGCAGTTCCCGTGGGCGTCGTACCGGGTTACTTTTTCCGCCGGGCGGACGATTTGGGTGTCCAGACCGCGGTTACGACCGAGGTGAAGCCGCCCCGCGCCTTCCAATCCGCCACGATTTCCAGCTTCCGCGGCTGCAGCGCCTCACCGAGGTCGTCGCAAATCTTGTTCGTCACTGCCTCGAAGAAAATGCCCTCGTTGCGGAATGCGTGGAAGTAAATCTTCAAGGATTTCAGCTCCACGCAGGTTTTGTCTGGCGTGTAGCGCAGCGTGATGTGCGCGAAGTCCGGATGACCCGTCATCGGACACAAGGAGGTGAATTCGTGGTGCGTGTGGGCGATCACGTAGTCGCGCAGCGGCGCGGGATTCGGGAAGGTTTCGATCAGCTTCGGGTCAGCCATGTGGCCAACAAACCCGCGCCACCAGCCACTGACAAGTCGCCGTCTGCCCATTCCCCCCGTTTTCCGCCAATCCCGTCGCCCGCCTCGTCTGTCTGGCCCTTTGGCGATTTTGTCACCCATTTGGTGACAAAGGTTGAAACCGCGCTTGCTCTCAAAATTCGGTGGTATGAGCGGATTTGTCACCAATTTGGTGACAAATCCGCAGACTGTGATTTTCCGGTCGGCAGGGGGGGCGTTCCCGGGGGCACTTCTCCGGCCGGACTTCGTTTGCCCCGCATGCTTGCCATCGGTGCCGGCTCATTCGTCATTGCTCACTCCGCGTCTTCCGGGACGCGGCTCCGCCATGTCCGACGCCACCCTCGATCTCGCCGCCCAAGTCACCGCCCTCGCACGCCGCGCCCGCGCCGCATCCCTGGTCCTCGCCACCGCGTCCAGCGCGCAAAAGGACGCCGCGTTGCACGCCCTCGCACGCCTCCTCCCGGCCGCCGAGGCCGAACTTCTGGCCGCCAACGCCAAGGACCTCGCCGCGGCCGAAGCCAACGGCCTCGCCCGGCACCAGATCGAGCGCCTTTCCCTCAGCCCCGCCAAACTCGCCCACCTCGCCGCATCCGTTTCGCAGGTCGCCGCGCTGCCCGATCCCGTCGGCCAGACTCTCGAGGTCTGGACCCGTCCCAACGGCCTGCGCATCCGCCAGGTCCGCGTGCCCATCGGCGTCATCGGCATCATCTATGAAGCACGCCCCAACGTCACCATCGACTGCGCCATTCTCTGCCTGAAGAGCGGCAACGCCTCCATCCTTCGCGGCGGGAAGGAAATCTTCCACACCAACACCGCCTTCGCCGCGCTTATCCAGCACGCCCTCGCCGAGGCCGGCCTGCCCGCCGACGCCGTGCAGCTCATCCCCACGACTGACCGCGCCGCGCTCAACACGATGCTCAAGCTCGACGAGCTCATCCATTGCATCATTCCACGCGGCGGCGAATCGCTCATCCGCTTCGTCGCGCAAAACTCCACCATCCCCGTCATCAAGCATTACACCGGCGTCTGCTTCGTCTACGTCGACCAGGCCGCCGATCCCGCGATGGCGGAGAAAATCCTCCTCAACGCCAAGACCCAGCGGCCCGGGGTGTGCAACACCGCCGAGCAGCTCTTGGTCCACGCCGCCGTCGCGCCGACCGTGCTGCCCCGCCTCGCCTCCGCCCTCGCGGCCAGGGGCGTGCAGCTCCGTTGCGATCCCGCCGCGCTCGCCATCCTCGCCGCCGCCCCGGGTCTCGCACCCGCACCGGTCGCGGCCACCGAGGCCGACTACCGCGCCGAGTTTCTCGATCTCATCCTGGCCGTCCGTATCGTCCCCGATCTCGAGACCGCCATCGCCACGATCAACCGCGACGGCTCCGCCCACACGGACGCGATCATCACCGCCGACGCGTCCGCCGCGCACCGCTTTCAGGCCGCGGTGGACAGCGCCGTCGTGCCGTGGAACGCCAGCACGCGCTTCAACGACGGCTTCGAGTTCGGCTTCGGCGCCGAAATCGGCATCAGCACCGATCGCCTCCACGCCCGAGGACCGATGGGCCTGAAGGAACTGTGCACCTACAAATACCTGATCGACGGCGAAGGTCAGGTCCGCGCCTGAGCCGCATCCCTGGGGCCGGCGGGCCCCTTCTTCTGCACGGCTTCGGCCGCTCCCGATTCCATAAAATCCCGTCCGGACTAGGGTTGATGCCTTGTTTCGAATAGGGCTGCTGGACTATAGGATTTTTTTGACACTGTTCGGGTTTGTGTCGATTTCCGCCGCTTCCCTTCGCGTCGTTATCATCGAAGACCACGCCCTGCTGCGGGAGCTCCTTACGGCCTTCCTGCAAAATCTCGCCGGCCATGTGGTCGTGGCTGGATGCGCAAACGTAGCCGAAGGACTCGCAGCCTGTCGCGAACACCGGCCCGATCTTGTTTTCCTGGGATGGACCCTGCCCGATGGCACCGGAGAGCAGTTGCTGAAGCCCCTCGTGACCGAGCTTCCCTCCACGCGCTGGCTCGTTCTCTGTGCCCGCCAAAATGGCCAGATCGTACAATCCGCTCTCGCCCAAGGAGCCCACGGTTTCCTCATGAAGCAGTCGGACTTGGCTGCGCTCCGCGAGGCCATCGATCGTCTCAGCCAAGGTGGCACCTACTACTGTCCCCTCAGCTCCACCATGCTGCTCGAGGCCCTGCGCACGCGTGCTCGTCCCAACGGAGACGGCCTCACCGATCGCGAGCTGGAAGTCCTGCGTCACTTTTCCGCCGGAGTCTGCCCCAAGGCGATCGCCGAACAGCTCAAAGTCAGCACCAAGACCGTGCAAAACCAGCTGAGCGCCATCCGCCAAAAACTCGGTATCCAGGAAACTGCCGGCCTCGTGCGTTACGCCATCCGCATCGGTCTCGATGATTAGCGTGGGGTTAAAAAATGAGCCGGTCGCCGCAAGCTGAGCGGTGGCCGGGAAGGTCCGGCACCCCTTGCCAGCCCGGCTCGCTCCTTGCTCGCCGAGGCGCGCCCTAACCGCAGCGCGCCGGAGAGCCCGGCGCTCCCCCGGGCTACGGATCACGGTTCAGTATTTGATGCGCAGTTGCGCGCCAGTCGAATCCTGCAAGATCAGGTGCTTCGTCTCGGCGTCCACACCGACAAAACTGACTCCCAGGCGCGGCTCGATCACCTCTCCTGCCCGGATAAGCCGCCCATCCACCAGCGCGCGGGCTGGAGAACCTTGGAAAACCCCGCTGACGCTCAGCCCTTCCGCATACCGCACGAACCGCGGGCTTGCGGCCGGTGGGGGCGGAGTCGTATTCGGCCCGGTGCCGACGCCGCTATAAGCCTCGGTTCCGGAGGTGACCTTGTTGGCGACCTCGGGGGGCGTCGGTTTTTCCGTTTTCGCGTTTTCCGGCTTTGCGTTCTCCTGCCTGAGCTTGGCTTCAAGTTCTGCCGGCGAAACTCCCCCGACCGTACGCTCGGCAGGCGGCTCCTTGCCTTCGATCACGTTGTCCACCCGCGACTGCTCGCTGCTGCGCGCTCCGGCGATGCTATCCTTGGCGTTGTTCACCGCCTTGCCCGGCAGTTCTGCCGCTTTTTCCAGCTTTTCCTTCATGCTGGCCAGTGCCTCGGCGGAGGCATCGGGCTTGGTCAGATAGAGGTAGGCTACGGCACCCAAACTGGCGACCAGGAGAAAAATAAGCAGAAAAATCAACATGTCGCGCCGAGCCGGGCTGGCCCGGGCCGCCTGCTTTTTCGCCTCGCCCGCCGAAACCGGCATAGGCGGACGCGTTCCGCCCGCGGGAACCATCGGCATCAAGGCCGCGTTGGCGCCGCCTAGTTTATAAGGGGCCGCCGATCCCGTTCCGGACGCAGTCGGCCCACCGATCACGGCCGTGCCAGGAAGGCGTCCACCAGGAGCGGGGGGCGGAGGCGGTGTCCCGGGAGGCGGGGAAGGAGGCGGGGTGCCCAAAGGGACAACTCCGGGCAGAGGGACGAGGGGAGCGCCCTGCATCTCCGGAAAAAGGTTGTCCGGCAAACCGGCATCCACGCCCGATGGCGGAGGAGGGGGCTTGGCGCCCACCCTGAGCTTCACCGGAGCGATTACTTCCGGCTCGGGAGGGGGGGGAGGAGCGGGAGCGGGCTCAGACGCCGCGGGGCTATCCGCCGAAAGCGAAGGACGCCGGCGCAGAGAAACGGCCGGGGGAATCGTAGCCGCCCCTGCATTTTCCGGAACCGGCGCCGCCGGCGCGGGTTCCGTCGGTGGAATAGTCGCAAACAGCACCGGCGGAGCGGTGGGGGGAATCGTCGCCGGGGGAAGGGGGGTCGGCGGGATAGTGGCCACCGGGGCCGGGGGGATGGTCGGTGGAATCGTGGCGGGCGAGGTCGGGGGAATCGTGGCGGGCGGCAGCGGCTGCCCCTCCCCCGCCGGCGGTGGCGCGGGCGGCACGGGACGTTTCAAGCGCAGCGGGGAAACGTCTTTGGCTGGCTCGTCGCTCATAAGGTGATTTTCCACATGGTGTGCCTGTTGCCGTCGATGCTCAAAAAGAAAAAACGGCGCACCAAAAGGTGCGCCGTTTTCGCAAGGATTTATAGGGCCCCTAAAAAGACAGGGCCCGTCGCCACTTAGTAACGACGATCGCCACGGTCGCCGCCGCCGAAGCCGCGGCCACCGCCGCCGCCACCGAAGCCACGACCGCCGCCGCCACCGCCGAAGCCGCGGCCACCGCCGCCGCCGCCGAAGGAACGGCCGGCGCCCTCTTCCTTGGGACGGGCCTCGTTCACGGTGAGGGCGCGGCCACCGAGATCGGTGCCGTTCATCTTCTCAGCCGCGAGCTTGGCCTCTTCGGGCGTGCCCATGGTAACGAACGCGAAGCCGCGGGGGCGGCCGGTCATCTTGTCCATGGCGACGTAGACGTCGGTGACGGAGCCGAACTGGCCGAAAGCGGCGCGAAGCTCGTCCTCGGTCGTCTTGAAGGACATGTTGCCGACGTAGAGTTTGGAATTGCTCATGATGTTTGGTTTTCGTCGCTCACGCGTCTCTGCCAGTCCGTTCCCGACCATCGGGTTTCAAATCATCACTAGAGCTAACTCTCCTGACGACTCACCAGTTCCTGTCATCTAACGTTTCGCTAACGATTCGCGCCACAACACCGCGCGAAACCCTTTTGGCAAGGACAATCTGATGGAGTCGCTTTCGCAACTCGCCGGCCTTCGGAGCTTTTTAAGGCCTTCCCTGGCCGGTCCGGAGCGCTTTCAACGCTCGTCTTTGCCGTTTGTCGGGCTTTCCCGGCCCGCCCGCAAGGAGGTGTTGGACGCGCTGTTCCCGCGCCGCCGCGATCTCCTCCGCCGAGGTTTCGTCGCGCGCAAAGTCCCTCGTTCGCGCGGCGCTTTGCCGGCCGCGCGGCACGCCGAGCACCACCAGTTGCCGCGTCACCAAGCCCTGCCGCGCAGCTACCCGCTGGCCCGGCCGGACCGCGTGCGCGGGTTTGGCGGGACGCCCGTCCACCTCCACCCGGCCTTGCCGGCAGGCCTCGGCGGCCTCGCCGCGGGTCTTGTAGGCACGCACCATCCACAGCCACTTGTCCAGGCGGGCATCGTCAAGGTCGGCGGCAAAACGGGGGCTTTCCACACCGTCCGATTGCGCCCGCGGGGCGGCTGACGTAAACAGTATTCACCACCCTTCGCATGTTCGCCCCGTTTTCCCGCTTTTTCCGCCGGCCCGATCCCGCCGAGGCCGACCGCGCCTTCGTCGCGGAATTGCGCGTCTCCCACCCGCGCGAGCCCCGCAGCAGGCGCTCCGAATGGGCGCTCGTCGTGGGCTGGATTCTCATCCTGGCGAAATGCGCCGCCGTGTGGTGGCTCTGCCGCCTCTATCCCGACCGCATCAAGTTCGGTCCCGGATGGATCATCGTTCCCTCCCTGATGTTTGCGACCCTCTGCACCATGGTCTACTGGCGCCGCGACTAGGCGGCGATTCCGCGCCGGCTGCGCTGCCTGGCCTTTCCTTTTTTGCGCATCCCGGCATCCCTCCGACCATCATGCCCGCCATCCCCGGTCTCCGCAGTCCCTACGCCCGCGTCGGTCGTCTCGTCTACTTCGGCCGCATGCTCGACAAGATCCGCCTCCACGCCGCCGGCGCCCTTCCGCCCGACTACGTCGCGAACCTCGGCGACGCCAAACCGACCGTCTTCGACGGCAGGATCTGCCGCTTCCTGCGCATCGCCTACGCCGAATTGCAGGCCCGGGTCCTGGCCCGCCCGGGCGACTCCGACGCCGATCATCTTGCCTGGGCCGAGCAAAGGGGCGGACGGCGCAGCGACGAAGAATGCGAGATTTTTTGTGCCTTCCTGAGCAAGCGCGGCTGGCGCGACCAGGGGCGTCCCCTCCTGGAGCAACGCATTGCGGAGTCCGGCCTCCAGAGCCGGCCCATCGAAACGATGTTCGACTACCTCGACTTCGACGAAGGCCGCGATCCCGTCGCCACCCGCGCCTGGGAGGTAAAACCCCTCGTTGTCGTCGTCATGGGCGTCTCCGGCGCGGGCAAATCCGCCCATGGCCGCGCCCTCGCCACCGCGCTCGGCTGGGATTTCGCCGACGCCGACGACTTTCATCCCCCGGGCAACATCGCCCGCATGGCCGCGGGCCAGCCGCTCGACGACATCGCCCGCGCCCCCTGGCTCGCCGCCCTTCGCACCCGCATCGAGCAGGCCCTCGCCGCCGGCCGGCCGCTCGTGCTCGCCTGTTCCGCTTTGAAGCAGGCCTATCGCGACACGCTCTGGGCCGACCGGCCCCGCATGCGGCTGGTGTACCTCGAGGGCTCCCGCGACCTGCTCGTCGCGCGCCTCGCCGCGCGCGCCGGCCATTTCATGCCCCCCACCTTGCTCGACAGCCAGCTGGCCACGCTCGAGGCCCCTTCCGACGCCGTCCGCATCGACATTTCCGCCACGATCGGGGACCAGGTGGCTGCGGTCCGTAGCGCCCTCGGGGTGTGACGGGCACCCGCGTGCCTGTCCGACCGCAGGCCAGCGGCCAGCCACCGCGCGTTTGAAATAGCCGGCTTCGCCCATCACCGGCTGCCCGGAAAAGCCATGCCGAAGCCGCAATTTTACCCGTCCGTGCCGTGCTCCCGCCGGATTGCAAACCGAACCGGCCGCCCCCGTACTCCGGCGATGCATCCTTTTCGTCTCCGCGTTTTTTCACTCGCCGTCCCGCCGGCGAGGGCCGGAGCCACACCGCTTCCGGATAACGAACGCCTGGGACCGCCGAAGAGGCCTCGGGACATGCTCGAAGCCGTCACAATCTAGCCGCAGCCCAGGCCGCCGGTCCTTCCCCGGAGCCCACCGGGATTTTTCTCCGCCGCATGTCCGTTTCCTCCGCGCCCCTCGCAAACCCTCCGCTTCTCGTTTTTTCCGCCGCGGACTGGCAGGCCCGTGCCCGGGCGCACGAGGACCGTGTGCGGGTCTGGACGGACCCCCATCAGGCCCGCGCCTCCCGCGGCGAAAAACACCCCGTCTACGACTTCCTGTTCACCTACTATTCCTTCCGCCCCGCTTGGTTGCGCCGCTGGCATCCCGGGCCGGACCTCGTCCTCGCCGGCACGGAGGCGCGCGCCTTTCTGGACGATCCCGCGTACCGGGAAACCGGCGAAGGCATCGCCCTCCGGCCGGACGCTCTGCCGGAAAAGCGTCGCCCCTATGTCTCGTGGTTGCATGGCCTCCTCGCCGCCGTCATCGACCGCCCCGCCCACTTCGCCTGCTTCGGCCTCCACGAATGGGCCATGGTCTACCGCCAGACACCCGACGAAGTGCGCCACAACCAATATCCCTTGCGCTTTCCGCCTGCCGAGCTGGCCGCGATCGTCGAGGCGCAGCCGCCGCGCTGCACTCATTTCGACGCCTTTCGCTTCTTCACCGCCCCCGCCCGGCCGCTCAACCGCCTCCAACTCGCCCGCGAAACCGCGCCCGACCACGAACAGCCGGGCTGCCTCCACGCCAACATGGATCTCTACAAGTGGGCCTTCAAACTGGCCCCCTTCGCGCCTTCCGAACTCATCGCGGACTGCTTCGAGCTCGCACGCGATATCCGCGAACTCGACATGCGCGCCAGCCCCTACGACCTCGCCGCGCTCGGTTTCCCGCCCGTGAAAATCGAAACCGCCGAGGGACGTGCCGACTATGAACGCCACCAGCGCGTCTTCGCGGGGCGTGCCCTCCCCCTCCGACAACGCCTCGTCCGCCTCTGCCAGCGGCTGCTCGCCTGAAACCGCCTGAATCGCGTCCCCGCCGCCCGTCCGTATGCGCCGCCCCTTCGTTCTCTGTCTCGCCCTCGGCGCTCTCGCCACCGCCTTCTGGCTCGCCCCTGGCCCGCGGCCCCCCGCGCCCCGGGAACCTGTCCTTCCGCCGGTTGCGGAGACCAAGTTCCGGCCTCCGGCGCCCGCCCTTCCGCCCCCTCCGGCCGGCACCGTCTTCAATCTCGGCTCGGGGCCCTCCGCCCCCTCCTTCGCGGTGGCCCTCGACGAGCTCTATCTTCCGCAAGGCCCCACCGCCGCCCGTCTCGTCTCCATTCCTACCCAGCCCGGCCTCGGCCCGCTGCT
This sequence comes from uncultured Akkermansia sp., assembly GCA_966250295.1. GTDB lineage: Bacteria > Verrucomicrobiota > Verrucomicrobiia > Opitutales > Opitutaceae > IMCC26134_A. The sequence goes on from CBINGR010000049.1 coordinate 9,412, forward strand.
GGCCTACGCGGCCGCCTTTCCCGCGCCCGCGCCTCGTCTTGTCCTCTACCCTGCCGGCGGCCCGCGCAACGCCGCCACGCGCCGCATCCTGAACCCCGCCCTCGAGGTCGCGCTCGCCTCGCCCGGCGCTCTCACGCCCGCACCTCGTCCCGAACTCGGTATCGTAGCCTGGGAACGGCCCGCCTACGCCCCCGCCCGCGCCCTGGCCCGCATCGCCGGCGATCCCGCCCAGCCCCTCCGCGCCGCCGCCGCGCTGGCCGGCTCGCCCGGCGTTGTCTTCGCCCGGCCGCTCCTTGCCCGCCAGTGGTCCCGCAAGGCCATCCCGAACGACCCGCTCTTCAAGGATCAGTGGCATCTCCGCAACACCGGCCAGCAGGGCGGCATCGCCGGCCTCGACATCCGCGCCGTCCCTGCGTGGGACGGCGGCACCGGCACGGGCATCGTCGTCGGCATCGTGGACGACGGCCTCGATTACCGCCACCCCGACCTGGCCCCCGGCCACGATGCCGCTCTCGGTCACGACTGGAACGGCGGCGACGAAGACCCCGCGCCCGGCGTCGGTGAGCGAGGCGACGACGACCATGGCACCGCCGTCGCCGGGCTCGTCGCCGCGCGCGGCGGCAATTCCCTCGGCGTCGCCGGCGTGGCGCCCTCCGCCACGCTCGCCGGCCTCCGCCTCATCTCCGCCCCTACGGACGATTCCGAGGACGCCGGGGCCATGGCCTGGCGCAACGACGCCATTCTCGTCAAAAACAACTCCTGGGGTCCGCCCGACGCCTCTTACGACTATCCCGCCGACCTCTATCCGCCCGGCGCACTCTGGTCGGCGGCCGTCGCCGATGCCGTCCGCCATCACGGCACCATCTTCGTTTTTGCCGCCGGCAACGGTCAGGCCGACGGCGACCAGGGTTCCAAGGACGGTTACGCGTGCTTCCGCGACGTCATCGCCGTCGGCGCGGTCGACAACCGCGGCGCCATCGCCTCGTTCAGCGAAGGCGGCCCCCACCTGGTCGTGGCCGCCCCCGGCGATGCCAGCGTGGGGCTCGTCACCACGGACCGTTCCGGCGACAAGGGCTACAATACCAGCATCGCCCGCTACCCCGGCGACTATCCGGCCGAGACGGACTATACCAAGGCCTTTGCCGGCACCTCCGCCGCCGCTCCCGTCGTCTCCGGCGTCGTCGCCCTGCTCCTCGAAGCCCGCCCCGAACTGGGCCTGCGCGACCTGAAGGAGATTTTCCTGCGCAGCTCGACCCGGCTTCAGCCCAGCAGCATCGACTGGGTCACCCGACCGGCCGGCGACGCCGCCCATCCGATCAAGCATCACCCGCGCCTGGGCGGCGGCCTCGTCAACGCGCAGGAAGCGCTCGCGCTGGCCCGCGCCTGGACGCCTCTCGGCGGCGAGTTCACCCTCACCTCCGGGCTCCTTTCACCCGAGGCCGCCATTCCCGACGCCGGCCTGGCCTTCGTGCTTACCCCGCCGGCCTTTTTTTCGCCGGACAACCCGATCGTCCCCGATCCCACCGTCCTCCGCGTCGAACACGTCGAACTTACCCTCGACGTCACCCATCCCTACCGCGGCGACCTCGAGATCAAGCTCATCTCTCCCGCGGGCACGGTCAGCCTCTTTGCCGCCCCCACGCGGGCGGATTTCGGCAACGACTACAAAGGCGCGGACGGTGCCGGCGGCTACACCTTCTCCAGCGTGCGCCACTGGGGCGAAACCTCCGTCGGCTCCGCGGGCTGGCGCATCTCCGTGCGCGACAGCTTCCGGAAGGACAGCGGCGTCCTCCACAACGCCCGGCTCACCCTCCACGGCACCCGGATCGTCCCTCCCGTCCGCGTCGCCGACCCGGCGCCGCAGGCTCTCGCCACCGGCTCCACCCTCGTCCTCACCGCCGCGTTCTCCGGCGCCAACCTGGAATACCAATGGACACGCGACGGCGAGCCCATCGCCGGCGCCGACGGCCCCGTGTATCGCCTGGATAACTACACCGCGAAGGCCGCCGGCGACTACGTCTGCGTCGCCACCAACGCCGCGGGCTCCGCGTCCACCGCGGCCGCGGCCGTCACGGCGGACGACACCCCCCGCGCCACCCACACCCTGCGCATCGCCGCCACCACCGACCTCGCCCTTGGCGATACGAGCGCTTCCGTCGCCTGGAGCGCCTCCGGCCTGCCCGCCGGCCTCACCCTCGACCACGCCACCGGCCATCTGCTCGGCCGCCCTCGCAAGTCCGGGACCACCGCGGCCATCGTCACCGCCACGTCCGCAGACGGCATCGTGACCCGCATCCCGCTCCGCTTCGTCGTCGATCCGCTGCCGGCCGCGATCGTCGCCACCTATGTCGGCCTCGTCGGCCTGGACGAAGCGCAGCTTTCCGGCCCTCACGGCCTGCTCTCCGTCACGCTCTCCGCCAAGGGCAGTTATACCGGAACCTGGACTTTCGGCGGGCGCACCAACCCCGTGAAAGGGCTGATCGACCGCCTCGACGAGACCGCGCTCGAGCTTCCGATCACGGTTCCGCCCCGAAGCACGGAAGGAGCCCTCGTGGCGCCGGGCCAAACCATCCGGCTCCGCCTGCCGCTCGACGGTTCCCCCGCCCGCGGCCGCGCGGCCAATGTCTTTCTCCCGCCGGTCCCCGTGCTGCCCCTGCCCACGGCCGACGACCCCATTGTGCTGCGCCGCGCCCGCTTCTCGTCCAAAAACCCCGCCACAGCGTATTCCGGCCGATACACGTTCGCCGCCACCGATGTTTCCGAATCTTCTCCTCTGCTAGGTCATGCTGCCGCCACCTTGGAGGTCTCCGCCGCCGGCCGGGTGAAGTGGTTTGTCCACCCGCCGGGTCAGGCCAGGAAGCTTGCCGGCTCCGTCCTGCTCGCCGACGACGGCCTGCTGCCGCTTTTTGTCCGTACGACGGACAAGACCGGCACTCCCCTCCTCGAAGGCTGGCTCACCCTCGGGAATACGCTCACCGACAGCCTCCTGCTCTATTCCAGCCGGCCTGCTGCCCTCCTCGGCGGACGTTATGCCCGACCGGCGACAGGCGAGCGCCTGCTCGGCGTCCCGGCCGGCTCCCCGGGCCTGGCCGTCACGCTCGAGTGCCCGGCGATTGACGACGGCGAACCCCTGACCCTGGCCGAACCGACTCTCACCGCCACGGCCGCGCAGGGTATCGCCATCGCCGCCCCCAACGCCCCCCGTTTCAGCACGACCGCCAACCCGGCCACCGGGCTCGTCACCGGCCGCTTCGCGCTTTTCGATCCCGATCCTCGCGATCCCGCCCGCACCCTTGTACGGGTGGTGAACTACTCGGCGGTCGTGCTGCCCTCCGAAGCGCTCATTCTCGGCACCTATCTGGTACCGGCGCTGCCGGGCGGGGCCGCCGCCTCCGGTTCGATCCGTTTTTCTCCCGCTTCTTCACCGTGAATCCGCCCTCTCTCGACGTGCTCTGCGTCGGCCTGGTCTGCGTCGATCTCGTCCTCGAGATCCCGCACCACCCCGCGCCGGACGAAAAACTTCGCGCCGCCTCGCGCCTCACCGCGCCCGGCGGCCCCGCGGCCGTGGCCGCCGCCCAGGTCGCTCGCCTCGGCGGGCGCGCCGCCTTCGCCGGCCTGCTCGGCGACGATCCCTTCGGCCGGCAGTTGCGCGCCTCTTTCGTCGCCGAGGGCATCGACACCGCCTCGCTGCGCGTCGCGCCCGGCTTCGAGACCCCGCTGGCCGCCATCCTGGTCAAACCCGATGCCGCCCGCGCCGTCGTCTCGCACCGGCCCGCTCCTCCGGCGGCATGCGCCTCCACCCCGCCCGATTTTCCCCGCGCCCGCGTCCTGCTCGCCGACGGCCATCGGCCCGAGTGGAACACCGCCCTCCTCGACCATGCCCGCGCGCTCGGTATCCCGCTCGTGCTCGACGCCGGTTCGCCCACCGACTCCGTCCGCGAACTCGCCGCCGCGGCCGACCATGTCGTGGCCAGCGAGACTTATGCCCGCGCCCTCCTCGGCGGACGCGACCCCGCCGACCGCGATGCCGACCTGGCCTCCCTGGCGCGCCCCGGCGCCACCGTGGTCGTCACCCTCGGCCCACGCGGCGTGGCCTGGCAGACCCCCTTCGCGCACGAGGTGCGCGCCGCCCCGCGTATTCAGGCGATCGATACGACCGGCGCCGGCGACGCCTTCCACGGCGCCTATGCCCTCGGCCTCGCGCTCGGGCTGCCGCTTTCCGAGATGCTCCGCCAGGCCTCCGCCGCGGGCGCCCTCGCCTGCACCCGCCCCGGAGCCTGGCCCGCGCTGCCCGCCGCCGCGGAACTCGCCGCCTTCCTCAACCGGCCGCGCGGGGGTTGAGAAGCGTCCGGCGGTTTCGCCGGGCGCAGCGGGTCGAAAGGCCGGGCCAATCCCGCCGGACACCGGCTCGCACCCGGCCGCGGGCTGAGACGGCGCCAGCCGCGAGCGGGCGCGCCGACCCGCCGCGCGGCACAAAGGCCGCCACCGCGGCCGACTGCCGCACCTCGTGCGGCGGCTGGCAGCCTGCCGGGCGCAGCGGGGTCCCCGCCGGTCCACCTCAGCCGGGCGCCGACTCGGCCGACGGGAGCAACGCGCACGGCGGCCGTGACGGCGACGGCGCGGGTCTTACAGGAGCGCCGCTCCTACGCGCGATTCCTCGCGCGTGGCCGGCCCGGCGGGGCAGACTCCAGCGGACGAAGCACGCCCCGCGTGCGGAGGAGCAAGCAGGGCTCGTGACAGGCGGCACGCCTGGCGCGAGACGTGCCGCCGAGTCTGCGAGGGTCTGGTTTGCGGCACGTTGCGCCCGCATTAAGGCTTCGACGACGTGGGGCTTATGCTTTGCGCCGGGTCATATTCCAAGTTGCGCGAACCGGAGGGATTCACGAAGGAACGAATTTTGATCGGAGTGCCTTCGCGGTCAGAGCCCACCATGAACCCAAAGGTGGCCCGGCCATAAATTTTGCCCTCTCGCAACCTGAGATAAGCGGACACCTCTTTTGTGTCGGTCCAATCCTGCGCGTGCGCCGGCACGCGCAGGGTAAACTTGGATTGGTATCCGTCTTCCGGGGCGAGGAACATTTGCTCTTCTTCGGAGACGATGAGCCCACCTTTTAGCACTTCAATTGTCACCTCCCAATCGTAGTTGGTTTGACCCCATGTAATTTTCTGTGGCGTGCGCGACAAGGTGACGCGCACGTCGCCGTTAGGAGACGGCTGCCCGGTCATTAAGTCGTAGCTTGTGGGCCTTCCATCGTAGGGAATCACTCGACCGATGCTTTTCACCACGAGCGTCTCCGCGCCCTGTTTTTTCCACATGCGGAAGATTTCTGGAGCGTCGGCGTTTGGTCGATATGGGCCTTCACTCGGGTGGGCCCAATATCGATATGAGCCCCGATTGATGCCGGTGACGGAAGCTTCGTAGCCGGACTTTTCCAGCGAGCGCATTTCAAGCACGGAGCCTTTAGCGTCGGTGATTTCAAAACGCCCTTCGGCATTCGTGGTGAGCACCACGGCATCCGAACCATCGCCCATTACGCCGGAGATCGGCTCCTTAAACGTGCGAAGGCCCATGACGACTTTAACGCCTGCAATCGGCTTGTCGTGCTGATCAATGACCTTGCCGTAAAAACGGATTGGCTGGTTGGCGTTCAGTCCACGCTGACGCGTCTCGGCGAGTCGCTTGGCCTCATATGCCTCTTCGCTGGTCGGCTGGGTGAGGGCGGTCGAAGCGGCAGGTGCGGTAACTCTCGGCGCGGTTTGAGTGGATTGAGGGGCAGGAGGCACCGCAATAGGTTGGGCTGCTGGTTCGCGTAACAACCACCAAACCAAAATCAGCAGGAGCGCCGCAACGAGCAGGAGGAGTATTCTCTTTTTCATGGTGCCAGTGAAGGAAGCCCCAATTGCGTCAGGAGATCGTCCCAATACCGATACCGCGTCGAGAAGGACGAGCGGAACTGGCCGCTGTGGAAGCGGTGATGTTCCGCGTAGCCGTGGGTAGTGCGGAGGTTGGTGAAGCTGCTGAAGACGCCTTCGGTCGGAATCGTGCCCAAGGCGAGCGACTTTGCCTCGGCGCAGTATCATGTTCACTATCCCCATAAATTTTAACCAACATTCCAAAATCAATATCTTCCCCAAACACATCCTCCACGGCCGTTAGATAAGACTTATAGCCATCGGAAGATAATTGAACCCGACTCTTAAGACGAGAGGCCAAGTCAGTGATAAATATCTTGGCGGATTCTGCATCCCTCAAACCAACATGCCAGCTTGGAACAAGGCGGGTGTCCGCATCAATTGCCGTCCAAACCCAGGCATCGCCCTCCCCAATTTCTTTAAGTTCGGGAGTAACCCGCTTTTCTTTACGACCAACAAACGACCAAATCTCGTCGCACTGGATTCTTTTACAGTCCAAATCCTTAAATACTTCCCTCTGATATTTCTCACAAGTTTCGCCCAAATCTTTAGCGAAGTTCATAACAGTATTTATTGCCGCCCCACAAAGGCGGGAAGTGCTTCGGAGAGACATCCCCTCAACGAGACACTTGGCGATCTGGACGCGGCGGGCGAGTGAGAGCTGGTTCATGGCCACAAGCATGCTTCACCGCTCAAGCATAGCAAGCAGTTTGGCCCGATTACGTAGCTTTACCCGTTAGCTACCAAGGACTTGCGTGGGTGAATTGGCGTGTCTATCCGGGCTTCTTGTCCCAACGGGCTTTGGCTGCCTTCTTGGCGATCTCGGACCGGGTCTCTTTGCTGAGCTTGGCGGCACGAGCGGCACCACCCTTTAGCCCACCTTTGCGACCTAGGGCAACTGCGGCCGGGTCTTTGGCGGGTTTCTCGGGGGCTTCCCCAGTGGCTAGTCTCACAATATCGTACGCTAGTTGGTTAGAGTCTTTTTTTGGCATAACACTTCAGAGTCGGGCGAAATCCGTGAGCGGTCAAGCATATTCACGAAGGTTTAGTTATCACTCGGCACCTGATGAATATTACTCGGCTCCATTAGTATTCAATGACAGCCCATTAATTAATAGTCGTTGGGCAGTAGTTACTACTAGCGAAAAAATAAGCTGCGAATCGCATGAAATTAGCTTGATAAACGCAGAAAAATCGCGCAACTCTCGCCACCGAGGCACCGCTAAGCCCACCACCTTCAGGAACTAACAAAAATGTCACTAATTATTATATTATTCCAGAATAAAACCCCAGATCCATCCCTACTTAAGAAAACCTTGGATATTCCCGAGACTCAGCGATGTTTAATTATCGGTTCGTCGGCTCTTATTGATACCGATCATTCATCCCACATCTTACTTAAGAAACTGAAAAAAGCTTTCGAGGATGAATTCACCGTTATTCCGTGGGCTTCCAATAACTGGGCCAAATCTTGGGATAGTCCAGAAGCCGAAGAGTGGTTAAATCAAACCATGTCCAACGATTCTGGGCCGAGACAAGTTATTATGAGTTAGCCGAACCAAAAGGTTTTTCGATTCTTTTCCTTCCGCTCCCATATATGCTTGGACGGGAAATTTAAAAAGAACTCCCAGAAGAAGAGTGCTGGGCTAACCAAGTGTGAAATGATCTTTCGCATAATTAGGATTACACGAAAGGAGGTTTACCTTATATCGGGATGAAATTGAGACGGGGGCCCGATATTATTAGCTGACATGGGGATTTATTATCTGATACACTGAAAATATGAAAACTACACTAATAAATGATCCCGAGGTGCTTCGTAAAAGATGGTTTGATCAACCTTTGGGCGTGATAGAACATAGTGGCCTTATACCAGACGGGAATGGGGCGATTATAGCTTTGATGGCTATCTTTCCTCTTTATGAGCGATATTTGAATGATGCGTTCAAAAGATCCACTCTAGGGTTAACTTTCGTTCAATTTAGAGCGCGAGACTTAGGGTTGCCAGAGGACCCAACTACCGATGCCGATCAATTCTGGAATATTTTCCGTGATGGATTACTACATTCTGGAATGCCCTTTGAAGATTCTAAAAGCGCTCGCAAGTATAGTTGGATACTGCCAAAAATTAGTCTTAGGAAAGAGCCAGGATACGAAGCTTTGCCGAAGTACAAGCTAACCAAATCAGGTGAGCGAGTTATTTGTTTAGATCCTTGGGGCTTTGTTGATTTTGTCCTGAGTAAATACAGGAATGATCCTGGAATTTTAACTAGAGACGCCGACAGCCCATTACTTCCTCTTTATTTAGTAACTGAAGAAATCGTTTGAGTATTCTATTGGCGACGATCTCTTTTCCCTCCCGTTCAACTTCTATCAAGAAACCTTCCGTAATCGTTGAATCACTTTCTATTGCTTCCCAAAGAGCTATAGAGAGTCGCTTTTGGCTATATAGTTGCGATAATTCGGGGATGTTGATTTCTTGCATTTTTCCTGCAATCCCAACTCAGGCGCAAATTGCTCACAGCGGCGCGCTTCTTTTTGGCCTATAATTGCCAAAAAATTGCGGGTGAAATTGAGACGGGGCCGAAAATCGGTTGACCCGGCGTGGCGATAAACCGGCACCACATCCCCCAGATGGGCGTCGCCACAGCTGAAACGCTCGATAAATTCGTGCGGCTGCTTGATGTCCATCCACACGCCGGGACCTTCGCCGATTTCCTGATCGTTCTGATTCAAGATAACCAACTTAAGCTGGCCCGCCCCGGTCTTGCAGCCTTCAAACAGCAAGTGGGCGGTATCACGGTAGTTCTGATAAGCCGGGTGCTGGAAGATGTAGCGTGGCAGAACAAAGACGGATGAACCTTCGATCAGATTATTGTCGGGATCGCTGTAACGGGCATCGGATATGGCTGCATAATCTCGGGCGTATTGGTCCGCCGCCACCGTTGGATTGAACAGGTATCCCGTCCCGCCGTCTTCCTCGATGCTGTTATGCAGCTTGATGGCCGGCGTGCCCCGGCTGACGTCCGTCCATTTCAGCCCGATTTTGATATTTCCGGAGGCGATGGCGTCATTGAGCCCGCCAAAATATATCCGCAGTCTGGCAAGGTCCTCCATATCGCGGGTGTCGTCGATGCGACGATCCCGCCAATCTTCCATATTGGGATTGGTGATGTCTCTATCATCCTGCTCCCACTCGTCATAAACCATCGGTATCGAGCTATCGACCCACTGGTCATCATCATCATCATTGGGCCAGAACCCGAAAGGCGTGGCTTGCGAATTCAGGCTCATGTCGCGGTCGGTTATGGAGCCGTCGCGGTCGGCGTCAACAGCGAGGGAGGCGGGTATGAAGAGAAGGGGGCGGTAGTTTTGACCGGTGGGGAAGGGCGTGCCCTGAAAATCGGTGCTAAGGGAACCAATGCCGGCGAACGCACCCTCGCTTCCCGTCCGAATGCCCGACTGCATCATATTTGACAGCAGGAGGTTTTGGGAGGAGGTGATGCCGCGAGGGACGTAAGCGTCAACGCCGGACTGGGTCGGCTGCCACAGCCATAGCAGCGGAAGCAAGGTTCGCGAATGCAGGCAAACGATATTTCCTTGGCTGCCGATGCCTCTATACAGTCCGGAGATTTGATCGGGGAGACGGGACGAATCCCATAAATAGATTTTATCCGAGGTCTTGCCGACAACCTTTCCTGTGTCCGTGATTTTCCACGGCGAGGCGCCATCCGTGGGACTCGGTGAGAAAACTCCGGACGGATCGGCAAGGAGCGCTTCGTAGGTTTCGCTCTCGCTGAAGTCTTCGTAGGTGGAAAGCAACAGGTTGCCGGTCGTGCTGAGGTCGAGCAGCTTGGACGACGTATTGAGAATAGGATAGGTGTCGATGTTGTCGGTGAGATTCTCTGGAGCGGTATCCGGATCCGTCCAGCGCACCACATCCTCGAAATAAGCCTCAACATCGGTGTAGTTTTTTCCGAGCGTGCCGACTCCATAACAAACTCCCGCACCATCGATGCGCGGATTCCGAAACCAGCTTGAGTGGAGGCTATTGACTCGGCCGGCCGGGGTGGCGACGCCAGGATTCAATTCTTTGGGACTGGCCGGCGAACCGGCGGGCCAAAGGATGCAGATTTGTTCGCTATACAGAGAACCATTGGGACCGCGCACGCCCCCTGCGCATTCACCAACGACCGTGCCGTCATCGTTCATGTCCGAAACGGTGAAGGTCATGGCGGCCTCGGTGCCGGCGTCGCCATAAATCCAAGGCCACGTGGGCGAAAGGATTTCGGTCAGCGCTCCCTTGTCCCAGATATAACCGACCGGGCGGCTGGCCGGGTCACTTTCTTGGGAGACGACCGCTTGCCCGCCAAGCAGGACTTTTCCGGAGGCAGTAACCTTGAGTACGGAGAGCGTAGTGTAAGGATGCCCGGCCAGCAGGTCCACCATCGCAAAGGAGAGCGACTCGGGGTGAACGAACTGGTCCTGCCCTAGAACACCGGAGTCCCCAGCCATGATCGAGGTCGCCCGCGAGGAGGGTGTGAAGCCCAGGAGAATTGCGGACAGCCCGAGAAGGAAAAGGAAGCGTCGCGGGTTCATGGCATGCTGACCCAGGCTTGGGCGTAGCCGTTTTGATCGGAGATCACCGTCAGGGTAGTGCGGAGCGGAGCGCTTCCGTCGGGTGCGGCGGAGAGCATGCTTTCGTTCGCGTCGGCCCGGAAATGGACGGGAACCCCAGCCCAAGGTGTGCCGTCGGGACGGTAGATACGCGCGCGCATGGGCAAAGGCAGGAATTGGCCGGGGACGGGAAGCTGGCCATCGCCGGAAATGATCGCGATGGTGGGCTGGACTCCGCCGTAGGCCTGCAAGTGCGGGTCATTGCCGTTTTGATATTCCTCGAGGTCGTTCAACCCGTTGCCGTTCGGATCGGCCAGGGCGTCGGCGGGGTTGCGGGGGTCGAGGCCGTGGGCGACCTCCCAGGCGTCGGGCAGTTTGTCGTGGTCGGTGTCGGTGGAGAACAGATCGGTGCGCAGATCGATCTCTTGCTGATTGGTCAGGCCGTCGCCGTCGGAATCCGCCGCGTAGGGGTTGGGGCCGGAAGCCGGTTCGTGGACGAGCCGGACGAAGACCTGCGGGGCGGGGTCGATAAAACTGTAGCTCACGACCGCGTCTTGGCCGGGCTCGATCACGGGGAAATACTGCCAGCTGAGAAGGTCCCAGCTCCGGGCCAGGTAGTAGTCGCGGCCCGTCACGCCCCAGTAGCGTAGCTCAAATGCGCCGGGAACGGCGGGATCGTGAACCATACGAAAGCCCGACTCGGGATCGCCGGGGCCTTGCGCCCGGAGCGGGACCGGACTGGAGGCGAAAAGGAGCGGAGGCAGAAGGACGGGGGCGAGACGGCGAAAGGCGAAGCATGGAAGGACGGCGGGAAGACGGAGCGGAGACGACTCTCGGATTTTTGACGCGAAGGGCTCGAAGGAGGAAGAGGCACGGGGCGACTCTTCCCGGTCTTTCTTCGCATCCTTGGCGGTCTTCGCGTTAAAAAGTTTGAGGCTGGATGGTCGGGGAGTTGTTGCACGGACGGGACGGAGATACCGGCTGAAAGCCGGCGCGCCCAGGGGACTATTCGTTTTTCCAGAAGTAGATCGTCGTGGCCGTCGGTTTGGTCCTGGCTTCGGCGGCCTGGCGGTCGAGCTCGGCGGCGAGGGCTTCGCGGCGGGCCTGTTCGGCGACGAGGGCCTCGCGGTGCAGGTCGTGGTAGGCGAGAAGCGCATCGAGCGGGGTGAGATCGGCCTCGTGGCCGGCGAGCTCGGCGGCGGTGGCTTCGACCACGTATTCGGCCGGCCCGGGCGTGAGGTTGAGGTCGGCGGGGCGGACGTCGTCCTCGGGGCCGATTTCGGTGACGATCGGGAAACCCACGAACACAGTGGACGCGTTCTCCCACTGGCTGATCGAGGCCAGGACGCGGAAATCGACATTGGTCCAGACGGTGACCGGGCGGCCGGCGACTTGGAAATGCAGCTCGCTCACCACCGGCGGGCGCAGGTGTACGATCACGGCGGGTTGCCAGTCCACGCAGGCCTTGGCCGCGAGGCGGGCCTCCTCGGCGAGCGCGGCGGCGTCGGGCGCGGGAGCTGGTTCGGATGTGGGCGCGGCGAGCGGCATGGCGGACAAGGCAGGGGGGCGGATTCGAACGAAGGTGACCGTACCTCCTGCCACCTCCACGGTGCTCCACGCCAAGACCTCCACCGGCACGCCGTTCAGCGTTTCGGCTTCGGCGGCGAGGACGGACGGCGGGAGTGGCAGAAGGGCGAAGAGGACGGCGAAGGCGAGGGCGCGAATCGGGCTGGAGGGCACGGTGGAGAAAGTTGAAGCGGCTACTCGGATAACACGGCGGGAGCGGAAATATTACGAAAAAAGTGCGAAGCTCGGAAAGAGGACACGATCAATCCATTTAGATGCAATTGAAAACGCCCCATTGGGTCGTGTTGCTCAAGACGGAAAAACGCCGTAATGGGGCGTGCCGAAACGCCCTCCATCCCCCCCACGCGATCCGTGGCTTATCGTGGTTGGGCAACGCATCAAACAGGAGCGCGTACAGGCGGGTCTTACCCAGGAGCAACTGGCCGAAAAAGCCGACCTTGCGCCACGGACGGTGCAAAAAATCGAGGCGGGGCAGATCACCATTTTGATCTCAACCTTGCGTCGCATCCGACGCGCAATCGGATGCGATTACCCCAGCCTGTTGGGGGATTGAGACGCGGCCGGGCCTTTCACCTGTTCGTCACCGCCATCTGGGGTGACCACCTACCCCCCGCGGCGGCAACGACCCCGGCCAGCCGAAGAAGCAGGGCTATCGCCCATGCCCGCGGGAGGGCCGGTCCGCGAACAAAGGAGTCTATGCCTCCCGTCAAAATGACGCTCATGAAAACTCCCCTAACCATCGCCAACCCGGTGTTCCGCTGGCCCGCGCGGCTTTTGCTGCTCGTCCTCGGTTGCGCCCTCCTGCGCGCCGACGGCAACGTCGCCACGTATAACTTCGCGCCCTTCGCCGGCGCGCCCGCGCTCCTCGACCATACGAACGGCGCCGGCACCAACGCCCGCTTCCTGAATCCGAACGCCCTCGCGGTGGACGCGTCCGGAAATGTCTACGTCGCCGATACCGGCGACCACACCGTTCGCCGGGTCTCGCCCGGCGGCGAGGTCACGACCTTCGCCGGGGCCTCCGGCGTGGTCGGCTCGGCCGATGGCGGCGGCGGCTCCGCCCGTTTCACCTACCCGGCCGCGGCCGCGGTCGACGGCGCGGGCAACGTCTACATCGCGGACATGGGCAACAACACCGTCCGCAAGATCACCCCGGGCGGGGTCGTCACCACGCTGGCCGATGCCAGCATCGGCCTGAATGCCCCGCAGGGGATCGCGGTCGACGCCCTCGGCACGGTCTACGTCGCCGACACCGACAGCCACGTCATCCGCAAGATCGTCCCCAACGGAGGCGTTTCCGTCTTCGCGGGCGCGCCCAATGCTCCCGGCGGCGCCAACGGCAGCGGCGCCTCCGCCCGCTTCAACCTGCCTTCCGGGCTGGCGATCGATGCGTCGGGCAACCTGTTCGTGGCCGACTTCGGCAACAGCACGATCCGCAAGATCACCCCGGCCGGCGTCGTCTCCACCGTGGCCGGCAAGGCCGGCGTCGAGGGCGTCGAAAACGGCTCCGGCAGCGCCGCTCGCTTCGATCATCCCGGCGGAGTCGCCGTGGACAGCGCGGGCACCCTCTACGTCTCGGACACCAACACCCAGACCATCCGGAAGATCACGCCCGAGGGCGTGGTCAGCACGCTCGCCGGTGCCGGCTACTCGATCGGCCGCGTCGATGGCTCGGGCGCCTCCGCACGTTTCGCCTTCCCCTTCGGCATCGCCGTCCTGGGCAGCGGCACGGGCGCCGCGGTTTATGTCGCGGACCGCGGCAACCACGGCGTGCGCAGGATCGCCGCGGACGGCGGCGTCTCCACCCTCGCCGGGGGCGCCGGCGTGGCCGGCTCCGCCGACGGCTCCGGTTCCGGCGCGACCTTCTTCTACCCCTACGGGCTGGACGCCGACAGCTCCGGCAACGTCTACGTCGCCGACCGTAGCAACAACACCATCCGCAAGATCGCTCCCGGCGGGGCCGTCACCACGCTCGCCGGCACGGCCGGCGAATCCGGCAGCCAGGACGGCACCGGCGCGGCCGCGCGCTTCAACGATCCCTTCGACGTGGCCGTGGACGGCAACGGCAATGTCTTCGTCGCCGACCGCACCAATCACACGATCCGTAAGATCACGCCGGCCGGCGTCGTCACCACCTTCGCGGGCCGCGCGGGGGCTCCGGCCTTCGCGAACGGCTCCGGGGGCAGCGCACGCTTCAAGAACCCGCAGGGCGTCGCCACCGACTCCGCCGGCAACGTCTACGTCGCCGACACCGGCAACCAGGTCATCCGCAAGATCACGCCCTCCGGCGTGGTCTCCACCCTCGCCGGCGCCGCGGGCAAGGCAGGCTCCACCGACGGCACCGGAAGCGCCGCGCGCTTCAGCAGCCCCTTCGCCGTCGCCGTGGGCAGCTCGGGCAACGTGTACGTCTCGGATTTCAACAACAGCACCATTCGCAAGATCACCAGCGCCGGCGTCGTCACCACGCTCGCCGGCCAGGCCGGGCAGGAAGGTCTCCGTGACGGCACCGGCTCCGCGGCCCGGTTCTTCGGCGCCTACGACCTCGCGGTGGACCCCGCCGGCAATGTGCTCGCCACGGATACCTTCAACCACGTCGTCCGCCTGATCACGCCCACCGGCGGCGTCACCACCCTCACCGGGGCCCAGGCCCGCTTCTTCTACCCGCAGGGCATCGCGGTCGACAACAGCGGGAACGTCTATGTGGCCGACGGCGACAACCACAGCATCAGCCGCGCGGCCGCCTCCACCCAGATCACCGCCGACTCCAGCACCCGGACCGTCGCCCTCGGCGGAAGCGTCACCTTCTCCGTCACGGCCACCGGCGGTTCCTTCAGCTACCAATGGTTCCGGGACGGCGAGCCGATCGCGGGCGCCAATGGCTCCAGCTACACCATCGCCAGCGTGACCGAGGCCGATGCCGGCGACTATCAGGTCCAGGTCGGCTCCTTCCTCGTCGACGCCGGTTCCCTCGTCATCCTTCCGTCCAACAATATCGGCGGCGATAACTACGCCATCTTCACCCGCGGCGTCCCCGGGCAGCATCAGTTCCTGCGCGCCGGCACGACCACCTGGAAGGCCTCCGGGCTGCCCTCCTGGGCCAAGCTGAACTCCAAGACCGGCTTGCTCACGGCCAATCCCACCAGCAAGGCCAAGACGGCCTTCATCACCGTCACGGCCGTCACCGGCACGAAGCCTTATCCCACCCTGCGCTTCGCCCTGATCGTGAGGGCCGCCCTCGAGCCGGATTTCGCCCTCACCGAGTCCGTCTTCGCCGCCGCCGCCCCCGGACGCACCCTGAACGGGATCACCTTCGTGGACAGCACGAACTACACCCGTGCCGCCGTGCCGGGCGACAGCGGCCTCTGGAACTACTCGAAGACCGAGCCCAACATCGGCGTGCTCACCCTCCAAAACACCACGCCGGAGCCGGACACGTTCGCCGGCATGGACCTCGTCTACAGCGACCCCTTCAGCGGCTGGGCCATCAACTACGATATCGTGGACAACGATCCCGTGAACTACACCTTCACGGCCTTCGACCTGAAGAAGTCGCTCGTGCCGGCCGGGATCGCCGCCTCCGACGGCACCTTCAACGACAAGGTGCAGATCACCTGGGATGCCGAACCCTGGGCCACGGGATACCGTGTCTACCGCTACACCACGCTGGCCTCCGCCACCGCGGGGAAGAGCACCACGGCGATCAGCGGCAAGAACCCGGTGCTGGGCACGACCTTCGACGACCTCAAGGCCTCGCCGGGCAAGACCTATTACTACCGCGTGGCGGCCGTGCGCGGCGGCGTTACCGGCGGCCAGGGCGAGTTCGACGCGGGCCACCGCTTCGTCCAATCCACGCAGACGATCAGCTTCCCGGCGCCGACCAAGATGACCGAGGGCGACGATCCCCTGCTGCTCCTGCCCACCGCGTCTTCCGGCCTGCCGGTCACGCTCACGGTGGTCAGCGGCCCGGCCACGCTCGACGAGCATGTGCTCACCGTCACCGGCCCGGGCAAGGTCGTCATTCGCGCCACCCAGGAAGGCAGCTTCGAATACAAGCCCGCGAAAGCGGTCTCCAAGACCATCACCGTCGCGAGGGCCGCGGTGACGCCCTGAGTCGCCCGGCGAGGTTCGACCGACATCATTCCCCGCCCTTCCGAGGCCGGCCGCGCAAGCGGCCGGCCTTTTTGCGCCTGGTTCCGGACGCGCCGGCGTTCCTGCCCGCCGTCTGCGCCGGGGGCCGCCGCGAAAGACGGTGTAGCGGCGGGCGCGGAGCGAACCGGCCTCGGAACGGGTCGACGGCGCTCTCCGCTGCACTGAGAACGACGCGCCCCAGCGTCGCTCCGTACCCACGACCGAGGACACTTCGAAGGGCTCGGGCGAAACACCCGAGCCAGCCCGGGGAACGCGGGCGCTCCCCGGACCTCGACCGGCGAAAGCCGTGAGGGACCTCGCTCCTCGCGCCGTAAGCGCCCTCGGCTCCGCCGGCCCAAAAAAAGGCCCCTGGCTTTGCCAGGGGCCTGCCTCTCAACAACCTTCCAAACCCGCGCTCAGGGCGCGGCAACATTTACGCTGACCGAGGCGCTCTCGCCCCCCGCCGCCTTCGAGCCGAGGTTCACCCCGACGGTCCGGGCAAAGGTATCCAGGACGAGGTTCGCGTAGCGGTTGAGCGTGCGATAGGGAGTGTAGGGCACGTAGACGATATCGCCCGGCTCGAGTCGCACGTCGGCGGCGCGGCCGCGCACGATATCGCCCAGGTCGACGATTCCCATCCGGGGCTCGGCGAGCGAACCGCGCAGGATCGCCACGTGCGAGACATAGGCATCCGGGACCGTGCTCCCCGCGAGCGCCACCGCCTGGGCCAGCGTCAGCGAGCCGGACATGCGGGCGGACTGCGGATGCGCCACCGCGCCGAGCACGTGGACCTCGCTCGTGCGCATGCCGGGCAGGAAAATGAAATCGTCCGGCTCCAGGTAAATGTTCTGCGTGACGTCCCCTTCGCGGAGCAGCTTGTTGAAATCGACCGGCAGCACCTTGCCCTGGCGCAGCACGAAGGCCCGCGACAGATCCGCCGTTTCCGGACCGCCGCCCGAGGCTGGCGCGGACGCCGCGCCGGAGCGGGCCGCCGCGCCGGAAACGGAGCCGGCGGTGGCGAGACCGCCGCTCTGGGCGATCGCATCGAGCAGGGTCGTCGGGCCGCCCAGCGTATGGATGCCGGGCGTGTTCACGCGGCCGAGCACCCACACGCGCTGGCTCGCCACGTAGCGCAGCGAGATCGCGACGGCCGGGTCCGAGCGGATGAAGCGCCTCAACTCCTGGCCGATGCGTTCGCGCGCCTCGGCCAGCGTGAGGCCCCACACGTCGATGCCAGGCAGGATGTAGTAGTAGATCTTTCCATCCGGCCCGACGGTGGCGGTGGACTGCGTGTCGGCCTGCCCCATGACCTCGATCTCGAGTTTGTCGCCCGGGCCAAGGCGGAAGAAATCGCCGTTGGGCTCGAGCAGCGCGGGATCGAGCGGCTCGGCCGGTTTCACCACCACCAGTCCGCTCAGCGGCGCGCCGGTGCCGGCGGATTTCGACTTCCGCTTCGGCAGGATCTGGCATCCGGTGAGCAAGGCCAGGGCGAGGGAGGAAACGACGACGGGCTTCAGGAAAGAGTCCATGGGAAAGAGATGGGTTGCGTGGAGGGAGCCGGGCCGGGTCAGGGCGTGACCTTGAGGCCCGTCCAGGTGATGACGGCGGACTCGACAAAGGCGCTTGCGGCGCGATCGAGCAGCTCCTCGCCGCGGATCCACGGGCGATTGCTCACGAAGACGAGATCGCCCGGCTTCAGGGCGAAATTCGCGGCCCGGCCCTTCAGCGCATCGGCCGCATCCACCTTGAAGAGCTCGGGCTTCTCCATCCCGCCGCGCACGACGAGCACGCGCTGCGTCCAGGCCCGGTCCGTGAAGCCGCCGCGCGCGGCGACGACCGAGAGCACGCTCGCGCCCGGCTCGCAGGAAGCGGCCCCCGGCGTCCGTACCTCGCCGAGCACGTGGACCTGCCCGGCGGAGCCGGTCGGGAAATAAAGGTAATCGTCCGGCTCGAGCGCGACGTTCTGGGTCAGGTCGCCCTGCACGAAGAGCTTTTCGAAATCGACCGGCAGGCGCTTCCCGCGGCGGCTGACGAAGCTGCGCGAGAAATCGGTCGCCTCCGCGTTGCCTGCGGCGGGATCGCCGCTTTCGAAGCCACGGGCGCGGGCCACCGCCTCGATGACGGTGATGGGGCGGTCGAGCGTGAACACGCCCTTCTGCGTCACGTTGCCGAGCACGTAATATTTTTTGCTGTTGTAGGCGACCGGCGTGACGAAGGTCTGCGGCGAGCGGCGGAACTTGCCGAGCGCTTCGTCGAGCCGGGCGCGCAGCTCGTCCACGGTGAGCCCGGCCGCCATGACGTTTTCCGCCTCGAGGTAGGAGACGCGCCCGTCGGGACCGATCGGCACCTCCTCGCGGGTGAGCTCCGGCGCCCCGAAAAGATGCAGGTTCAGGACGTCGCCCGGGCCGAGGGTAAGCCGCTTCTGCCAGTCGCCGCGCTGTGCGGGGGCGACGACGGAAAAGGTCTCCGGCGCCGAAGCCGGCGCCGCGGCAGCCGGAAACGCGGGCGCGGGGGCGGCGGCCTGGGCGCGGGAGCCGGCCGCGGTGGCGGCGAGCAAGGCCAGTCCGAAGGGAAGGAGGAAAGCGTTGCTGCCCATCCAGCGGCTGAAGCGGCCACGGATCGGCACGGCGCGCTCGCGGTTGAGCACGGAACCCACGAGGTTGCAGCGGGCGTTGCGCAGGGTCTCGAGCCCGTTGTGCACCTCGGCGGCGTCGGACTTGTCGCTGTCGACCAGCCAAAGCAGGTTGGGAATGTTTTCCGCGAGCAGCACGGCCTCGGGTTCGGAGGCGGGCGGGAGCTCCACGAAGATCACGACGTTCTCGATCGTGCCCCAGCAATCGAGGGCGGACTGCCATTGTTTGCGCCGCTCGAGGTTCCAGACCCAGCCGGGGAGCGGGATGTTGACCATCGGCGGCGCATCCACGCCCGCGAGCCGCTCGGCAATGGCGCCGGGCGTGCTGAGCGCGCTGGAATTGAGGGCCAGGCTTGCGTCGGCCCCGACGGACGCCGCGGGCTGGACGGGGTCCTCGGGAGCGCCGAGGGACGGGCTTTTTTCGTGGAGCATCTGATCGACCGCGAGGCCGGCGGGTTTCTGCGCGGTGATGGTGAGCACGCGGAAACCGCAGGCGCCGGCGGCGCGGGCGAGGAGATTGATCCAGGTGGTGCGCCCGTCGCCGGCATGGGCCGAGGTGATGCCGCAGACCATGCCGTGGTTGGGCGTGAGGCTGAGGTGGCGCTGCAGGGCGGTCCAGGCGCGGAAGGCCCACTGGTCGGCCTCGGCGGGGGAGAGCCGCCGGACGTCGCCCAGAGTGGCGAGCACGGGCAGGCCGGTGACGCGGCGGACGTCGGAGCGCGTCTTCACCCGATTGTCCAGGAACTCGCTCACCAGGATCTGGCCGGTGGAGAGGGCAAAACCGAGGAAGGCGCCGAAAAGCGCGCCGAGCACCAGCTTCATGCGGTGGAGATGCTCGATGGCGCGCGCCGGCATGGCGGGCATGAGCACGCTGAAATAGCCGGGCGGCTCGTCGATGAAGGGCTGGATGGCATTCTGCTGGGTCGTGAGCTGCACGCGGCTGGTCTCGAGGGTGCGGAGGCGCTCGCCCATCCAGATTTCTTCCGGCGTGGCGCGGCTGTAAACCGAAGGAGCGGCGGCCGGAGCGGGGGCCGCGCGGCGCGCGGCGGGGGCGGAGGCGGCGGCCTCGGTGGCGCGCCGGGCGTATTCCTCGAGGGAAACGATACGGGCCTTCTGTTCGCGGACGAGCGGGTGCGCCTCGGTGTAGCTCACGAGGAGCTCGTCGAGCCGCTCGCGGGCGGTTTGCAGCCGAAGCGCGAAGTCGCCGGCCAGGGCTGCGGCGCCGGGCGCCTCGGCGTCGGGAACGGAGGCGATGGCGGAAACCATCTCGGCAGACGCGGGCGGAACGGCCGAACGCGAGGCGGCCAGCTCGGCTTCGACTCCCTTGAGCTGCTGTTTCACCGAGGCGGCGGCGGCGAGGGCTTCCTCCTTCTGCAGCGACCGCGTGTAGTCGATGGCCACGGCGGTGAAGCTGTTGACGAGATTCACCGCCTCGTCGCGGTCGGCCGCCTCGGCGGTCACGGTGGCGACGTCGTTGAAGCGGTCGAGCGTGAGTTCGAGGCGGCGGGCCAGCTGCTTCGCGGAAAGGGGCGGTTGGTGCATCGCGCCGGCGGTCTCGAACACGCTGGGCGACTGCAGCATCACCACCAGGCTGGGCGCGGCGAGCTCGCGCGGGTGGTAGGCCGCGTCCACCGCGCTCGGCGCATAGTGGATCAATTGCGCACTGGCGGTGAAGCTCGGGCCCCAGGCGAGGCGGGCGAGCAGCGCGCCGAGTGCGCCGAGCAGCAGCGTCCAGAAGGCGACCCTGCGCCAGCGGCGCAGCCAGAAATCGAGCACCGCCCAGGTATCGAAAGGTGCCGAAGGGGAGGAGGATAGACCGGAGGTTTCGTTCATAAAAATAGCCGGCGCCGAAGGGCGGTGGGCGTGGACTTTGACTCGCGTTCGCGCCATCAGGCCCGGCACGCGGTATGGGGTGTGGACCTACTTTGGAGGCTCGGCCGGCGGCGTCGGACCGTCCTTGTCGGACAGGTGGGAAGTCAGGCGGTGCTGGAAGGCGTAGTGCACCAGCTCGGCGTTGTTCTTGAGCCCCATCTTCTGCAGCAGGCGCGCCCGGTAGGTGCTGACCGTCTTCACGCTCAGGCCGAGCTCGCGCGCGATCGCGCCCACCGGCTTCCCGGAGGCGATCAGCCGCAGGATAAGGAACTCGCGGTCGGAGAGGCGCTCGTGCGGCTGGGTCTGCACGTCGGTGCCGATGAAATCCGCCATTTTCTCCGCCAGGGCCGGACTCACGTAGCGGCCGCCCGCCATGGCCTTGTGCATCGCGCCCACGAGCTCGGCGGACGCGCTCTCCTTCGTCATGTAACCGGAGGCGCCGGCCTTCAGCAGGCGCACCGCGAACTGGTCTTCGGGATGCATGCTCAGGATCATGACCGGCAGGTTCGGGCGGGAGCGCTTGATCTCCTTGAGGACCTCGAGGCCGCCCCGGCCCGGCATGGTGACGTCGAGCACGACGGCGTCCCAGGGCTCGCGCCACACGCTCTCGAGTGCTTCCTGACCGGTCGAGACTTCGCCGAAGGTGGAGCGTTTGAACGCGTCCGCCAGGATCTGCCGGATGCCCAGGCGCACGATGGCATGGTCGTCCGCGATCAGGATTTTCATGGGAGGCCTCCGCTGGTCGTCTCCGCGACGATGGCCGCCGAGATCGGCACGCGCAGGGTCACGATGGTCCCGAGCCCGGGCTGGCCGTAGAAATCCAGGCTGCCTCCGATCTGCGCCGCGCGCTCCTTCATGCCGAGCAGGCCGATGGAGGGGCTGTTGATCGCCTTTTCGGAAATGCCGCAGCCGTTGTCGTGCACGACCAGCACGACGTTGTCCTCATCGCGGGTGAAGCGCACCTCGACCTTGGAGGCCCTGGCGTGCCGGATGATGTTGGTGAGCGTCTCCTGGAAAATACGGAAGCACACGGTGGTGAACTCGGGATAGAAGGGGGCTTCGGGGAGCTCGTTGTGCACCTGGCAGGGGATGCCGGTGCGGCGCTGGAAGTCGGCCCCCTGCCACTCGATCGCGGCGACGAGCCCGAGGCTGTCGAGCACGCCGGGCCGCAGGTCGGTCGCGATGCGGCGCACGGTGTTGATCGTGTCGTCGATGTGCGCCGACATGGCCCTGATCTTGCGCAGGAGCTCGCGCTCGCCGGCGAGCTTCCCGGCGATCCAGGAGAGGTCGAGCTTGAGGCCGGTCAGCGCCTGTCCCAGGTCGTCGTGGACCTGAAGGGCGATGCGCGTGCGCTCCTCCTCGCGGACTTTCTGGAGGTAGTTGGTCAGTGCCCGGAGCTCCCCGTGGGAAACCCGCAACTGTTCCCCGGCGCGCTCGCGCTTGCGATACTCGTGCAATTCGCGAAGCGAGCGGCGGAGGGCGCGGTCCACGCGCGTGAGGCGCATCTTGATCCCCTTCATGAGCGGTGGCGGGCGAGGGCCCGTTCGTAGACGGCGAGGGTGGCTCCGGCAGTGTCGCGCCAGTCGAAGGCCCGGACGCGGGCCAGGCCGGCGGCGCTCAGCTCCGCGCGCCACGCAGGGTCGGATGCGGCTCGGGTGAGCTGCGCCTGCATCTGGCCGATCTCCTCGGGCTCGAGAAAGCCGGCGGCCTCGCCGACGGTGTCGGCCAGCGCTCCTCGCCGCGAGGACAGGACCGGGCAGCCGCAGGCCATCGCTTCGAGCGGCGGCATCCCGAAGCCCTCGAAGAGCGAGGGAAACACCAGCGCACCCGCCGCACGATACCAGGCCGGCAGGTCGGCGTCCGGCACGAAGCCCAGCCGATGGATGTCGGCCGCGAAGGGCGAGGCCAGAACCGCCGCGTGGATGGTCCCGGCGCCGTGCCAGTCGCCGCCGCCGAGGACCAGCCGCCACGGCGAGCCGGTCGCGGCCTTGAAGCGGTTGAAGGCCTCGATGAGCCGCACATGGTTCTTCGCGGGGTGCTCGAAACGCGCCACATACAGGAAAAACGGCCCGGGCACCGCCCGGGCGATGGCGGCGGACTTCGAGCCGGCGGCATCCGCGCGGACAGGATGAAAGCGGTCGTGGTCCAGGCCGTTGGCCACAACGGTGACGCGCTCCTCCGGGATCTGGAAATGGCGGACGATGCCGTCCGCCGTCAGGCGGCTGACCGCGACGATCTCGTGCTGCCGTCGCGCCAGCCGCCGCGCGACCACGCGGCCGTAGAACATCCGCGCCCGGTCGTATTTTTCCGCGAGGTGGAAAGGCGCCAGGTCGTGGATCGTCGCGACGAGCGCGCAGGACCGGGGCCAGAGCATGCGCCGGTAGCTCGGCACATGCAGCACCTCCGTGCCCGCGCGGCGCAGGAGCCCGGGAAGCACCGTCTGGTGCCAGAAAATGTTCTTCACCGCCGGGCGATGGCGCTCGTCCACCGGCTCGAGCCGCATCGCCTGCCGCGCGAAGTCGAAGAGAGGCAGATCCTCCTCCAGCACATAGAGCGTGAACTCGTGGCGTTTCGCCTCCGGCAGCAGCGCACGCACCAGGGCGAGGACGTATTGGCCGACGCCCGAGCGCCCGCGCTGCATGACGGACGTGGATAACGCGATCTTCATGGGGCGGCGCGCTCCGGCTTCGGCGGGGTCCCGTCGGTCACGATGAACCGCTCCGCCAGCCCGGACCGCAGGAGTTTTTCACGCACCTCGGGGCTGGGGCGGAACAGGACCAGGTTCCGGGAGCGTTTCGCGAGGCGTTTCTGCCAGCAGGCGAGGAAAGCGAGGCCGGTGCTGTCGATCACGCGCACTTCGCCCAGGTCGACCAGGCAGTGGCCCCGCTGCTGGAGCGCGCGCTGCCAGAAGTCGGCCTTCTCCTGCAGGGCCCGGCGGTCGAACTGCTCGGAGGCGCGCACCCGGAGCCCATAGTCGGTCGTTTCCCCGAGCGGGTCATAGTCGGGCGAGGCCGCGCCCGTGCTCGGCGGCAGGCAGCGCCGCTGCGCGAGCAACGCGGGGAAGAAGTGCCGGATGTCGTCGGCGTAGCGGCGGAAGAGCCGGCGCGGTTCCTGCGCCACGCGGAAGAGCCATTCGCCTCCGCTCTGCTGCATCCAGCGGGGCGCGCGGCGCACGCGGCCGGCGAGAAAATCCAGGGTCGCGCCGACGCCTATCGCCACGGGCACGCCGAGCTCGCGGTAGTGCATCGCGATCCACTTCTCCTGCTTCGGACAGCCGAAGGAGACCAGCAGCAGTTCCGGTTGCACCTCGCGGATGCGCGCCACGATCTCGGCGTGGTTCATCTTCTCCAGCGGCCGGAAGGGCGGCGAATAAAAGGAGATCGGAGGCAACGTCGGGTACTGGAGGGCCGCTCGACGCGCCGCTTCCTCGGCCACGCCGGCCCCGGCCCCGAGCAGAAACACCTTCCAGCCCTTCACCGCGGCCCGCTGCAGGAGCAGCGGCACGAGGTCGGCCCCGGCCACCCGCCCGGGCAGCGCATTGCCGAGCCAGCGCGAGGCCCAAACCAGCGGCTTGCCGTCGCAAAGCACGAGGTCTGCATCCGCCAGGATGCGGCGCAGCTCGGGATCGCGCAGGGCCTGCACGAGGAAATCCACGTTGGCCGTCACCACATGGTGCGGGCGCCAAGTGTCCACCATCTCGTCGATGCGGTCGACCGCGCCGGCCAGAGTGAGCGGATCGAAGGGCACGCCCAGCAGAGAAATCGGCAATCCGGGAGCGGAGCCACGCGCGGCCGCCGCCGGGGCCGCAGGAGTGCAGAGCGACACGGAGTTCATGCCGCCACCGACAGGCGGCCGGCCCCTTTCCCCCGGGAGGTGCTCGCCCCAAAACCCGGGTGGAGGCCGGCCCCGCGCCGCGGCGCCTGGGGTCTCGACCCACCGAACCGGGGTCCGTTCGCACGGTCTGCATCGCGCCGCCCAACGCCATGACGCTCATCCGCTTCCTGTTCCGCTATTCCCGTTCGATGATGATCTGGACCTCCCTTGCCGCGCTGCTCAGCGGCGGGTGCAGCGCCGGCCTCATCGCCCTCATCAACCGCGCACTGCACGCGCCCTCCGGAAACCCGGGCACGGTGCTGCTCGCGCTGTTCGTCGCGCTGGGGCTCGGGCGCATCCTCGCCACCGCTTTCGCCCAGGTGTGCCTCACCCATTTCGCACAGGCCACCACCGCGCGCCTGCGCCGGGACCTGGTGCAGAAGATCCTCCACGTGCCGCTGCGCCACTTCGAGGACATCGGCGCGGCCCGCCTGCTCGTCACGCTCACCTCCGACATCGGCGAGATCACCCAGGCCACGCTGAGCATCCCGGTTTTCACGATGAACGCGGCCGTGCTCCTCGGCGGCACGGTCTACCTCGGTTATCTTTCGTTGCCCGTGCTCGCCGCCATGGGGGCCTTCATGTTCGTGGGCGCGGTCACTTACCGGATGATGATTCGGGCCGGCTTCGGTCACCTCAACTCGGCCCGCGAGGGCCAGGACACGCTGTTCCGGCACTTCCGCGCGCTCACCGAGGGGGTGAAGGAACTCAAGCTCCACCGCGCCCGCCGCGAATCCTTCCTCAGCGACGATATCGCCGCCGCCACCCGCGTCTGCGCGCACCATAACGTCGCGGCCGAGATCCGGTTCATCGTCGCCCAGAACTGGAACCAGTTGCTGCTCCTCGTGCTCATCGGCGGCATCCTGTTCCTTCTCCCGCGCCTGCAGGACCTCAGCGCGCAGACCCTCACCGGCTACATCATCGCGACACTCTATCTCATGGGACCGCTGGCCGGCCTGCTCGGCTGCCTTTCGGTCTTCTCCCGCGCCAACGTTTCCCTGCGCAAGGTCGAGGACCTCGGCCTCGCGCTCGCCGCCCAGCCCGGCGACGACCAGGCCCCGGCCGCCCCGGCGCCGGCGGAGCGTTTCGAGCGCCTCGAGCTCATCGGAGTCATGCATCACTACCACCGGGAGCGGGAGGAGGAGAATTTCATGCTCGGGCCCATCACCCTCTCTTTCCACCCCGGCGAAATCGTCTTCCTGGTGGGCGGCAACGGCAGCGGCAAATCCACCCTGGCCAAGGTCGTGACGGGGCTCTACCCGCCGGCGGCCGGCGACATCCGGCTCAACGGGCGTGTAATCGACGACGCCAACCGGGACGACTACCGGCAGTATTTCTCGGCCGTTTTCGCGGACTATCATCTTTTCGACCGCATCATCGGCGTGGGCCGTCTTGGCGGGGCCGAACGCGCCCAGCTCTACCTCGAACGACTGCACCTCGACCACAAGGTCACCATCACCGACGACGCGTTTTCGACCACTCAGCTTTCCTCGGGCCAGCGCAAGCGGCTGGCGCTGCTCTGCGCCTACATGGAAGACCGCCCCTTCTACCTGTTCGACGAATGGGCTTCGGACCAGGACCCCCTGTTCAAGGAAGTCTTCTACACGCAGTTGCTCCCCGACCTGCGCGCCCAGGGCAAGGCCGTGCTGGTGATCACGCACGACGATAAATACTTCCCGCTCGCCGACCGCCTGGTGAAGCTCGACTACGGCAAAATCACCATCAGCACGCCGGCCCTGTCCGCCTCCGCGCGCCTGTCGCACCCCGCCCCGCGCCTGCCGGCGGTGCCCGAAAAGATGCTGTCCTAGTGATTGCAGGCCCGGCCGCTGGCCGGGCGATTTGGGACCGAAGCGGAAAATCCCGGCCCGCGGCCGGGCCTCATCAGACCGCCGCCTCGTCGGGGACCTGCCGCGCCAGCGCGCGGGAGATCGCGCCTTCGAGCACGGACACGTTCACCGGTTTGGTAAGATGCTCCGCGAAACCCGCGCTGCGGGAGCGAGCCCGGTCTTCCTCGGTCCCATAACCGCTGAGCGCGATGCCGATCAGGTCGGGCCGCCTCGCTCGCAGCTCCGCCATGAGCGCGCAGCCGTCGCCGTCGGGCAGGCCGACATCGGAGATCAGGAGCCGGACGGGCTGCGACGCCACGATCTCCCGCGCCTCCGCGACCGTGCCGGCGGGAATCACCTCGAAGCGCCTCCGGCGCAGCAGATGGGCCAGGATCGCGAGGGTCGGGGGATGGTCGTCCACGAGCAGCACGCGGCCGCGCGGACCGCCCTCCGCGGCGGGGGTCTCGGGACGCGCCGGGGCCGGCGCGCCGCCCGCCTCGGCGCCGGCCAGCTGCGCGGGCGTGGCCAGGGGAAGCTCGATGGTGAAGGCCGCGCCCTGCCCGCGCCCCGGGCTTTCGGCGCGGATGCGGCCTCCGTGCATGCCGACGAGGGTGTGCGTGATGGCCAGCCCGAGGCCGAGACCGCCGAAGCCGTTGCCGCCGTTCCCGGAGCGCCCGCCCTGCTTGAAGGGCTCGAACGCGCGCTCGAGCTCCGCGCGCGTCATGCCGAAGCCGTTGTCCTGGACCGTTACGCACAGGCGGGCGTCGTAGAGCGAGGTCCGCACGTGGATCCTGCCCCCGACTCCGGTGAACTTGACCGCGTTCCGGAGCACGTTCCAAAAAATCTGCTGGAGGCGCACCGGATCGCCGAGGATGCGGTGCTCGCCCGCGCCGAGGGTGAGTGCGAGCTCGATGCGCTTCGCCTCCCGCTCGGTGCGGACAGTCGCGAGCGCCTCCTCCAGGACGGTATGCACATCGAGCAGGCGTGGTTCGATCGTCAGTTTGCCGTGCGTGATGCGCGTGACGTCCAGCAGGTCGTCGATCAGCCGCGCCTCGACCGTCGTGCTCCGGAGAATGACATCGAAATCCGCCCGCACCTCGGGCGAAAGGGCGGGGTTTTGCACCGCGTCGCTCGCGAGCAGCAGCACGGGGTTCAAGGGCGTGCGCAGCTCGTGCGAAAGCATCGCGAGAAAATCGTCCTTGGCGCGCGAGACCGCCAGCGCCTCGTCGCGCGCGCGGGCGATCTCCTGCTCGAACTGTTTGCGCGCCGTCGTGTCGGCGATGACGGCGACGATCCCGATCACCTCGCCCTCCGCCGAGTGTTCCGGCTGGCAGACGACGTGTTCCCAGCGCGAGCCGAGCCCGGCGTAGGGAATCTCGCGCTCGAACTCCACTCGCCGGCCAGTGAAGGCCTCGGCGATGAGTGCGCTGTAAATCTGGCCGGCCTCGGGTCCGGCGATTTCCGCCAGCTGGGCCCCGACGATCTTTTCCCGCGGCAGGCCGTGGCGCTCCGCGTAAGCCCGGTTGACGAAGCGGAAGCGGCGCCGGCGGTCGAGGTGGACGATGAAAATCGGGACGTGGTCGGCCACGAGCCGCAGGTGGGCCTCGCTCTCCCGCAAGGCCTCGTTGGCCCGGGTGAGCTCATCCGTGCGCTGCCGGACGCAGGCCTCCAGCTCCTCGTTCGCCTGGTGCAGCGCGGCCTCGGCCTTCTGGCGCTGGGTGACCTCCTGCTCGAGTGCGCGGTTGATGGCGGTGAGCGCCTGGGTCTTGCGGTGGAGTTCGACGAACACGCCCACTTTCGAGCGGAGGATCTCGGGGACGACCGGCTTCGTCAGATAGTCGACCGCGCCGGCGCTGTAGCCCTTGAGCACCTTCTCGTCGTCGTCGGAATAGGCCGTGAGAAAAAGGATCGGGATGTGCTGGGTACGCTTGCGCTGCTTGATGAGGCCGGCCAGCTCGAAGCCGTTCATCCCCGGCATGTTGATATCGATGATGAGCACGGCGAAATCGTCGCCGCGCACGAGTGCCAGCAAGGCATCTTCCCCCGAGGTGGCGCGCACCAGCCGATAACCCGGCGCGTAGAGGAGGCTCTCCAGTACGTTGAGGTTTCGGACTTCGTCGTCGACGATCAGGATGTTGGTGGCCGCCCGCATGAAAAACTGCCCGTTTTTTCACCGGGCCCCGGCATTAAAGGCCCAAGGCGAATGGAGTGAAAATCAGGGAATCCCCGGATGAATGGACCAGAAGGATCCGGGTGCGGATCTCCCTGTGCCGCCCGGAGTGAATTCAGGCCTGCCGCGACCAGGCGCCTTTTACCAAAAAAACACCGCCGGACCGGCACTGGCAGGCACAACATCGGTCTATGGCCACGCCCCCCGCCTACGGGATTTTCCATGAAGTCATCTCGGTCCGTCTCCCGTCTCTCCGTCCCGAAACTGCCCGCCGCGCACCGGATCTTCCTCGTGGACGACCATCCCGTGACGCGGCAAGGCCTCTTCCTGATGATCGAGCAGGAAGCCGACCTCGTGGTGTGCGGCGAGGCCGACAGCGCGCCGCTGGCGATCGAGCTTATCCCCGAGATCATGCCCGACCTGGCGATCATCGACGTCGCCCTGAATACGGCCAGCGGCATCGACCTGGTGCGGGAGCTCAAGACACTGGTGCCCGCGCTGCCCACCCTGGCCCTGTCGATGCACGAGGAGAGTCTCAACGCGGAGCGCGCGCTCCGGGCCGGAGCACGCGGCTTCGTGATGAAACGCGAGCCGGTCGATGTCATCCTGGGCGCGATTCGCCGCGTGCTCGCGGGCGATATCCATCTCAGCGAGCGCATGAGGACGAGGTTCTCCGTAGCCACGCGGACGGCGGAGCCGATGCATTTCTTCGCTTCCTCGGCGAATTCCTGAAAGAATTCGAAAGCCTGAGAGAGCCGGGCCGGTCGTGAACGGGAAAGGTAGGGACGGACCGCCGGGCCGTCCGCGCAGCGTTTCGGCGAGCCCAGCGGTCCCGCCCTACCCGTTATGCGCCGCCGCGCCTCACGCCACGGCGCGGGAAAGCAGCCCGGCCTTGCGCGGGGTCTCGAACCAGTCGCTCAGCGGCTCCTCGGGTCCGCACTCGGGGCAGGTGGCAGCCATCAATTTGCGCACGTTCTCCCGAGCCCGCGCGATGCGGCTTTTCACCGTGCCGACGGTGATGCCGAGCGTGGCCGCGATCTCCGCGTAGGACTGGTCGAGCGTGTTGCGCAGCATGAGGATCTCCCGCTGCCCCGCCGGGAGTTTTTCCATGCACACATGGATAAGGCGGGAAAACTCGTCCGAGGCGGCGGCGCGCGCCGGATCGGGCGCATCCGTCGCGACCAGGTCGGTGAAGGTCGCGCTCGACTCGTCGCCGAGCGGATGGTCGAGGGACAGCGTGTCGAAGCGGCGGCGGCGGAAAAAATACCAGTAGCGGTTGCGCGCGAGATTCAACGCCACGCGGTGCAGCCACGTGGCCAGCGAGGAATCGCCGCGGAAATGGACGAGCCCGCGGTGCGCGCGGACAAAGGTGTCCTGGGTGATCTCCTCGGCGTCGGCGTGGTTGCGCAGCAGCGCGCGCGCGATCACGTAGGTCTTCTCGCGGTAGCGCTCCATGATTTCGAGAAACGCGCTTTCGTCCCCCTGGTTGAAACGCCGGACGAGCTCGGCGTCGTACTCGGCCTCCGCGGCCGAGGCGGCGCGGCGGGCCTGCCGGTCCTGGCCGGGCAGTTGACGGTTGGCGGCGGGGGCGTCCGGCGTGAGGGTGACGGTGTCGGGGCTGAGCGTGAGCGTGTTCATGGGAGGTGTGCTTGGGAAAGGTTGCGGAACGGGCTCCCCTTACCACGACGCGTGCCGCCTCCCTGCGCCGTAACGTTACCGTTGCTGGCGCAAGCGCTTAAAAATTAACGGGCCTTGGCAAGATGCCCGGTCCGCGCCGCGGCCTTCGTGCAGCTTGCAAGCGCCCGCGTCCCCCGCTGGCATTTTGCGAAAGTGGACGCTTTCGCGGCATGGGCCTTCCTCCCGCGGCTACGCGAAGCCGGAGCGCCTCGGTGGTGCGGAGTGATTCGCTTC
>CBINGR010000050.1:0-39849 GCA_966250295.1 uncultured Akkermansia sp.
ACCACCCGCAGGGCTTCAGCAGAGCGCTGGATTATTTCGAAGACAGCGCCTAGCCCACCCAACCACGCGGGTTCGCGGGCTAAGGTGCCGTGCTACGCAGGCTATCCCCGCTGGTGTCAGCGGAGGCCGAGGTCGGGAGTTGCCAAAGCGGCGCGGGGGCGAGACCGTGACCTCAAAGTCATGCTGAAGAAAATCATCTCGAAGCTGCGCGCCGTGATCGCGCCTTCGTCCGCCCAGAAAAAAGAGGCCGCCCCCGCTGCCAAGTCCCACGCCCATCCCGCCAAGGGCCACGCGCCGCGTCCGCCGCGTCCCGCCGGAGAGCATTCGGCGCACCCGCGGGATCGCGGGCAATCGGGACGGGGTGAGAGCCGGGGCGAACATCGCGGCGGCCGGGGCGGCGAGGGCCGGCACGGCGGCCAGGGCGGCGGCGGACGGGGCCGCGAGCGCCGCGGCGGCCCGGGCTCCGGCGGCTCGGGCGCCCGCCACGAAAAACCCCGCACGGACCACGGTTACGAGCACCCGCGCACGGAGGAGATCAAGCCGAAGACGCCGGTCGTCATCCCGCCGCAGGACACCGCCTTCACCAAGCTCGGCTTGAACGATGCGATCGCCTTCGCGGTGGCGGAGATGGGCTACACCGAGCCCACGCCCATCCAGGCGCAGGCGGTGCCCGTGGTGTTGGCGGGGCGCGACGTGATCGGCTCGGCCCAGACCGGGACGGGCAAGACCGCGGCCTTCGCGCTGCCGCTCATGCATCGCCTCGGCTCGCACCGGAAAAAGACCCGCTGCCTCGTGCTCGAACCCACGCGCGAGCTGGCCCTGCAGGTCGAGGAGGCTTTCCAAAAGTACGCGAAATACACCGACCTCACGGTCACCGTGGTCTATGGCGGCGTCGGCTACGGCAGGCAGCGCGATGACCTGGCGCGCGGCGTCGATGTGATCGCGGCGACGCCGGGCCGCCTCCTCGACCACCTCGAGCAGGGCACGGCGAGCCTGGCGGACGTGGAGATCCTCGTGCTCGACGAGGTGGACCGCATGCTCGACATGGGCTTCCTGCCCGACGTGAAGCGAATCATCCAAAAGTGCCCGCAGGCGCGGCAGACGCTCTTTTTCAGCGCAACCATGCCGCCTGAGCTGGCGCAACTCGCGGGCTGGGCGCTGCGCGACCCGCAGGAAATCAAGATCGGCCGCACCCGTTCGGCGGCGGAGACGGTGGCGCACGCCTTCTATCCGGTGGTGGCCACCCAAAAGTTCGAGCTGTTGCTCGAGCTCCTCAAACGCACCGACTTCAAGAGCGTGATCATCTTCACCCGGACCAAGATGGGCGCGGATCGCATCGCGCACCGGCTCCAGCGCGAATCTCACACGGTGGGCGTGATTCACTCCGACCGCAGCCAGCGCGAGCGCGTGGAGGCGTTGCAGGGCTTCAAGGACGGCAGTTTCGAGGTACTGGTCGCGACGGACATCGCGGCGCGCGGCCTGGACATCGCGGGCGTGTCGCACGTGGTGAATTACGATGTGCCGGAGAACCCGGAAGACTACGTGCACCGCATCGGCCGTACTGGGCGCGCCCAAAGCACGGGCGACGCCTATACGCTGGTGACGGAGGAGGACGTGCGCGACGCGCGTTCCATCGAGCGCTTCATCGGCGCGAGCATCGAGCGCAAGAAGCTCGAGGGTTTTCCGTATATCTATTCCGCGCTCTTCGACGAGACGGCGCTGGCGGAGGCCGAGGCGGCGGCGCCGAAGCCGGCCGGCCGGCTCATGCGCGGCACCCGCGGCGGCCCGCGCGGACGGCGCTGAGCAGGTGCCGTCCGCGTCGGATTTTTAAAAGATCGCCGAGAACGCGAAGAAGGAAGGGGAAGGACCCGGGACACGCCTCTTCCGCCTTTGTGTCCTTTGCGAGGTCTTCGCGTCAAAAATCCGAACGATTTGAGCAGCGCTATCAGGCCGCCGGCTCGCTCGAGCGAACGAGGGCGTTGTAGGCGAGGCCCGCGACCGCGCCGCCGGCGAGATCGGCTCCGAGGTAGACGAGGGACTGGCCGGATTTGACCAGGCCCATGAGCGGCAGGGCGAAACCGACCGCGGGATTGAAGGCGCCGCCGGAGACGCCGCCGACCGCAAAGGCCATGGCCATGACGGTGCCGCCGATCGCCAGGCCGTAGAAGGAGTTGTTGGCCGTGCCGCGCGAGGTCGCGACATTCAGAACGGTCCAGGCGAGGGCGAAGGTGGCGAGGAATTCAACCGTGAGCGACGGCACGAGCTCGAAAGAGGCTGGGCGCATCGGCCTCCCATGGATGGCGGTGACGATCAGGCCGGCGATTAACGCGCCGACAAGCTGGGCGATCCAGTAGGGAACGAGGTCGGCCTTCGCGAGGGCGCCGCGGAGGAAGGCGGCGAGGGAGACCGCCGGGTTGAAATGCGCGCCGGAGACGTGGCCGCCGGCGAAGATCATGACCATGAGGACGCCGCCGATGGCGATGGGGGCAGGCGCGGCGCCGCCCCGCACGGACATGCCGATGACGAAGACGAGGAAGAAGGTGCCGATGAACTCGACGGTATATTTTTTCATAAACGGATAGACGCTGGGAGGATGAAGCGCGGGGACCTTGGCGCGGCGGCAGGCCGGAGGAAAGACGGAAGGCGCGGGGAGAGACCCGGGCGGAGCATGTCGATCAATGCGTTGGTTTGGATCCGGTCGATCCGCCGCCGCGGGCCAGGGCCTCCCGAAGGCGGGTTGCGAGCGGGGGGGCGAGATCCCCCATCGCGAGCAGGCGGCGCATGGCCGCGAGGTCCCTGCCATGGAGCTTGACCGCACGCTCATGGGTGGCGCGGGTTTTGGTGCAAACGAGGGTGTAAGGAGTTCCTTTGCGTTCGACGGTGCAGAGGAGATCGAGCCGGGTACGGTTGAAGTGATGTTCGATCCGCTGACGTTTGGCCTCGGCGGCTTTGTAGCGGAACTTGGTGCGGACCGGGGAACGGAGGAAAGCGGCGATGGCGATGATTTCGGGGTCGTTTTCGAAACCGGCCGGGATGGTGTAGGGCAGGGACCAGTCGGTCGGTGCGACGGGGGGATGTTCGCTACGGGCGAGGTAGTGGCCGGCACAGACCGCCCAAAGCGATGCGGCGGGCGGACTGGCGAGCGCGGCGGGAGGGAGGCCGGCGAGGGTATCGAGCCACGTGAGATCGGGCGGGAAGTCGGCCGAACGGGTGGAGAGAGCGGCGACCGCTTCGGCAGCCGGACCGGCGAGGTCGCGTGCGAGCAAGGCGGCGAGAAAGCGGGCCGCCAAGGCGGGCTCGGGCGGGGCAGGCCGGGTGGGGTGGACCCCGAAGGGATCGGAGGCCGGGGCGTGGGGTGGCGGCGGGGCGGCGAGAAGGGACGAGACGAGGTCGCCGAGCATGGCGGAGGGGAAGGCATCGGCTTCGGCGAGCAGACACCAGAGATCGAGCGCGGCTGCCGGATGACGGGAGGCGGCGCGGACGAGTTGGGCGGAGATCGGGTCGAAGCGTTCGGACGGGGCGAGGCGAAGGCTGCAGGCGAGCAAGGGGGCGTTGGCGCCGGGCGCGAGGACGAGGCACGGGATGGCGCGCAAAGCGTGTCGGATGAGTTCGGGCGTGGCGGCGCGGGCGAGGAGTTAAAGGAGAATCGGCGTGAACTCGGCGTGCTCGTGAGGGGTGACCCCGGCCGCCCAGCGGTCGACGATGAGACGGGCGAGGCGGGCGAAGGAGTCACGGCCGGAGGGTGCGGCGGTTTCCTCGGCGCGCCGGGCGAGGGCGGCGAGGGCGGGGGCATATCCGGCGGAGAGCAGAAGGGCATCGGTCCGGGCGCGGGGCCAGAGAACGAGGGCGGCGCGCAGGTAGGTGCGTTCGAAGGAGGCGCCCTCGTTGCCGGTGGCCTCGGAGAAGTGAACCTGGTCGGGATCTTCGCCGTCGAGCGCGCCGCGAGGCAACAGCTCGTCGTCTTCGAGCGGGATGCGGCCCAGGTCGTCGCCGGCGGCGGTCTCGTCGGGAGTGCGCCAGGTGTCGATGTAACGGTCGCCGTCTGTGACCTCGCCGATCTCGAAGTCGTCGTCGTTGTCCTCGTCCTCGTCCTCATCCCAGCGACGGCCGCGGCGGGGTTTGCCGTAACCGGTGTATTCGGCCCAGCCGGATTCCTCGATATGAACCAGGGCGAGGCGCGGTTCGCAGCCGGCGGCGGAGGCGGCGGTACGAAGCGCCCGGGCGAGGGCGGCGTAGCGGATCTCGGCGGTCTCGGCGGGGCGGAGGTCGAGAACGACCTCGCGGCCGGCGTGGCGGACGCAGAGTTCGCCGCCGGTGTGTTCGCAGGGAAGGGTGACGACGAGGGTACCGAACATGCCGCCGGCCTTCTCGGAATCGCGGTGGGCGAGGAAGAAGCCGCCGGTTTCGTAAACGAGGAGTTTGTAGAACTCGGCGTTCACGGGCGTGTCGAGGCAGCCGAGTTCGCGGGCCACGCGGCGGTCAGGGCCTGAAGAGTCGTGGCCCAGCCGGAGCCGCCGAGGGCGATTTTTTCGGGGGCGATCTGCCAGACGTTGCGCACGGAGGAGTCGATCAAGGTTTCGGCGCCGCGGCCGTAGGGGGCGCGGACGGCGGCGTGGGTGACCAGGGAGGCGGCCTGGGCGGGCGGGACGGGGAAGGCGACGCGGCCGACGCCTTCGACCGCCAGCGAGGGCATGGGCGTCTCAAGGACACCATGAGCGTAGAATTCGCCATCGTGGCGGAGTTCGCGAAGGGCGTCGGCGAGGCCCATCTCGTCGGCGAGGTGGGCGCGTTCGGTGAAGGCGAGATGAAGCATGCCCTCGCGCTGGTAGGGGAAAAGGGGGTGGGTGGTGACCTGCCCGGGGTGGCGGCCAGAGGCAACGCCGGTCTCGTAATCGCGGCGGAGGAGGATACGTTCGCGGGCCCGCGCGCGGGCCTCGATCCAGGGGCTGACTTCCTGGGAGACCCGGAGGCCCGGGACCGGCGTGGAGCCTGAGGCGGCGATCTCCGCAGCGATCTCGGCGGGATCCTGGCCGGGGAGCAGAAGGCCGTTGGCGGAGAAAAAGGCGCGGAGACGGGCAGGCAGGCGGTCGAGGTGACGCTCGATGCGGAGCGTGCCCGCGGCGGGATCGGGCACGAGGTCGGTGCGGCCGGAGCCGGCGGAACGGGCGGCGAGGAGCGCGGTCTTTTCGCGGCGGGTGAGGTGAAGGTGGACGGCTTCGACGTGTTTGCAGGTGCCGAGGCCGTTGATGCGGAAGTCGGTACAGGTGCAGGCGTGGCGTCGGGTGGCGAGGTCTCGGATCTCGACCTGGTAGGCGAGGCCGCTGGGGGAGTGGACGGCGAAGTTCGAAAAAACGGGGTGTCCGGGGTCGAGATTGACGATGCGCGCTTTGTCCTCGCGGGCGCGGAGGCGGCGCTTGAGGACCTCCTGATCGTCGGTGGTGCGCCAATCGGTCGCGGGCGGGAGTTCGTCGGCGGCGGTTTTGCGCCGGGCATTGCCCGACTTGGAGGAGGCTTTTGGGCGCGAGGTTTGGCGAGTCATGCTGGCGGAATGTCGGAGGGCCGGGGATCGGAAGAAAAAGTCCTTTTGCACAGGCCCAGGTTGGCGCGGTCGCTTCGGCCCGGCGCCGGCTCCCCCAGGCAACGTTCGGGTGACGCCGACGATCCGGCTTGAGCTATATTCCTTGAGGAGAATATGGATGCGGCGTGAAGCTCGTGCAAATCTACCGCTGCCTGTGCGACGAGACGCGGCTGCGGCTGCTGCACCTGTTGCTGCACGGGCCGCTGTGCGTGTGCCATTTTCAGGCGGTGCTGGGCGAGCCGCAGGTAAAGATTTCGAAGCACCTCGGCTACCTGAAGGCGCGCGGCCTGGTGGTGGCGGAGCGGCGGGGCAATTGGATGGTCTATGCCCTGCCGCCGGAGCGGGAGCGTCCGCCCGAACTGAAGGCGAACCTCGCCTGCCTGCAGGACTGCGCGGCGGAATCGGCGGTGTTCGGACGTGATCTCGCACGGCTGCGGAAATTGGATCTCGCCTGCGCGCCGGCCCCGGCGGGGATCGCGGGGACCGGGGCCGGGGAGGCCGGGCGAGGGCGCGGCTGCCGCTGATTTTCTATGCATCCTGAAAAACCCACCATCCTCATCCTTTGCACGGGTAATTCGTGCCGCAGCCATCTCGCGGAGGGGCTGCTGCGCGCGGCGGCCGGCGACTTGTTCAACGTGGCCAGCGCGGGTTCGAAGCCGGCTGGCTACGTCCACCCCATGGCCATCGCGGCGCTCAAGGAGATCGGCATCGACATCTCGGGACACCGGTCGAAGCACATGAACGAGTTTCTCGACCGGCCGGTCGAGACCGTCATCACGGTCTGCGGCAACGCCGACCAGGCCTGTCCGATCTATCCGGGACAGGTGAACCGCCACCACTGGCCTTTCGATGATCCGGCGCACGCGGTCGGTACGGACGAGGAGAAGATGGCGGTGTTTCGCCGCGTGCGGGACGAAATCCGGCGGCGTTTCACCGCCTATGCCGACGGCCGGCGAGACCAGTTGAAGGCTGCCGCGCAAACGACCTGAGGAGACCTGGATGAAGAGCGATTCGCGTGCCTGGCTGGGGGAGTTTTTCGGCACCTTCCTACTCGTGTTCTTTGGCTGTGGCAGCGTGGCGACGGCCGTGCTGCTCGGCGCGCAGGTCGGCATTTTCCAGGTCGCGGTGGTCTGGGGCATCGGCATCGCGCTGGCGATTTTCCTCACCGGGAGCCTGAGCGGTGCGCACCTCAACCCGGCGGTGACCCTGGCCTGCGCGGTCTGGAAGGGTTTCGGCTGGGGGCGGGTCACCGGCTACGTGGCGGCGCAATTCGCGGGCGCGCTGGCGGCCGCGGCGGTTCTGCACGGCGTCTTCGGCGGGGCGCTGACGGCTTACGAGGTGGCGCACGGCATCGTGCGCGGGGCCGTGGGCAGCGAGGCGAGCGCGATGATCTTCGGAGAGTTTTTTCCCAATCCTGGCGGCGCCCCGCTCGATCCATCGCGCGCGTCGGGGCTGGTTTCCCTGGCCCGGGCCTTCGGGATCGAAGCCTTGGGCACGGCGCTGCTCGTCGCGACAATCCTGGGGCTGACCGATGAGCACAACTCCTCCCGCCCGCGCGAGCTGACCGCGGCGATGATCGGGCTGACGGTGACGATTTTGATTTCCCTGCTCGGTCCGCTGACGATGGCCGGGTTCAACCCCGCCCGCGACCTCGCGCCCCGGGTGTGGAGCGCCTTCGCCGGATGGGGTGGCGTGCCTTTCACCGCCAACGGCCACGGCTGGTGGGCGGTCTATGTGCTCGCGCCGGTCGCCGGCGGCCTGCTCGGCGGCGGCTTCTGGCGCCTGGCGCTGCGCCCTGCCTACGCTCGGGCCTGAGCTCCGGCAATGGTTTGTGACCGCGGAAACACGCAGGCATCGGGTCGGGAGGTTTCGGTTGCGCGCGGGGCGGCCGCCGTTTGAGCGTTTCCGGTTTATGCAGCTCGACATCCCCGCCGGCGATTTTGACGGCTACATTTTCGATCTCGATGGAACGCTGGTGGACACCATGCCGGTGCATTATCGCTCGTGGGAAACCGCGCTGCGGCACGAGGGGCTGGCGGGCAATCTCGACGAGGATTATTTTTACGCGCTCGGCGGCGTGCCCTCCATCCAGGTGGCGGAGCTGATGGCCGCCAAGCACGGGCTCAAGATCGCCTGCTCCGCGGGTGTGGCGGAGCGCAAGGAGGACATCTACCGTGAGCAGCTCGCCGAGGCCATGGTGTCGCCGATCGATCCGGTGGTGAGCTTCGCGCGGCGGGTGGCCCTCACGCATCCGGTGGCGATCGCGACCGGCGGCACGCCGGACGTGGCCTTTCCCTCGCTCAAGGCTGTCGGGCTCGACGACTTGTTCAAGGTGGTCGTCACGCCCCTCGATGTCGCGCCCGGCCGCGGCAAGCCACATCCGGACATGTTCCTGGAGGCGGCGCGGCGCATCGGCGTGAAGCCGGAAAAGTGCCTCGTGTTCGAGGACGCGGAGCCCGGAGTGCGCGCCGCGCGCGCCGCGGGCATGCAGGTGGTGCGGGTGCCGAGCCGCCGTTGAAGAGTGAATTGCCGTGCCGGGTTGCCCCGCCCGCGCTTTTCGTTACTCCTTCGCTCCCGCATTCTTCATGGCCGATTTTCTCGATCAGGTTCCCGCGACCGAATCCAAACGCTGCCAGCGTGCCTTTCTGGTCGGCATCCAGACTTCCGAAATGGTGCCCGGCGAGGCTCTCGAGCTGCTGGCCGAACTGGAGGAGCTGGTGCAGAACCTACGCATCGACGTCGTCGGGACGGAGTTGGTCAACCTGCGCCAGCCCACGCCCGCCACGCTCATCGGCAGCGGCAAGACGGAGGAAATCATCGGGGCGGCGAAGGCCGCGGAGGCCGACTTGATCGTATTCGACGAGTCGCTCTCGCCCGCGCAACAGCGCAACTGGGAGAAGGCCTCGGGCCTGGCCGTGATCGATCGCGAGGAGGTGATCCTCGACATCTTCGCCGACCGCGCCAGCACCCGGGAGGCGGTGCTGCAGGTGGCGCTGGCGCGGATGGAGTACTCGCTGCCGCGCCTCACCCGGGCCTGGACTCACCTTTCCCGCCAGCGCGGCAAGGGCGGCATGGGCGGCGAGGGCGAGACGCAGCTCGAGCAGGACCGCCGCCTGGTCAACGACCGCATCGTCCGCCTGAAGCGCGAACTCGCCGACGTACGCAAGCAGCGCGGCGTGCAGCGCCATAAGCGCCAGCGCGTGCCCGTGCCCACGGCCGCCATCGTCGGCTACACCAACGCCGGCAAATCCTCCCTGTTGAACGCTCTCACCGGCGCGAGCGTGCTGGCCGAGGACAAGCTTTTCGCCACTCTCGATCCGACCACGCGCCAGCTTCTGCTGCGCGGCAACCAGAAGTTGCTCGTCACCGACACGGTGGGCTTCATCCGCCGCCTGCCCCACGGCCTGGTGGAGGCCTTCAAGGCCACGCTCGAGGAAGCCTTGGTCGCAGACTTCCTGATCCACGTGCTCGACGTGACTGCGCCCAACGTCGCCGCGCACCATGCGACCACGCTCGGCGTGTTGCGCGAGCTCGGCGCGGACGAGAAACGCATGCTCACGGTCTTCAACAAGCTGGACGCCGCCGACGAGGCTCAGATCCTGCGCGCGCGTGCTCTGGCCCCGGACGGGATCTTCCTCAGCGCCCGCAGCGGCGAGGGACTTTCCGCGCTGGTCGACCAGTGCCTGGAGCTGATTGCGGACGCCTTTGGCCAGCTCACGGTGCTGATTCCGCACACCCGCTACGATCTCATCGCCCGCGCCCATCAGATTGGCCACGTGCAGCACGAGGAGCAGCGCGACGAAGGCGTTTTCCTCAAGGTGCGCATCCCTCCGAACCAGCAGGCCCCCTTCAACGCCTTCGCGCTGGCGCGGTAACCGGCCGGCCGCGACTCTCTTTGGACACGGGAGGACACAGAGCTCGGACACAGAGGACACGGAGTGCCGGAGACAGAGAAGGAGGCCGGAATTTGGATTCGGGATTGGCGCTGTGAACTCCGTGTCGGCGCTCTGTGTCCTCTGTGGCCAACTCATCCCCACGTGCAGGTGTCCGGAAGCCGAATCTCAGGCCTTGACCGCCGAAGACCGGCCGGCACGTTTTCCCGTCCCTTCCTTGCCTGATGGTGTAATGGCAGCACAGATGACTTTGACTCATCTAGTCATGGTTCGAATCCATGTCGGGCAGCCAGGGAGGGGGCTCCAATCGCAAGGGCTTTATCCTCGGTAACAACCACTTGCGCGAGGTTAATCAACTCGCCCAAGAGTTCGCGGAAGCGCGAAGACACAGCGATTTTGTGCGCTTTTTCCGGCTCCATGTGCGCGCCTTTGTGCGTCGCAGAAACGCCGCCGAGATCCAGCGCGGGTTTTTCGGCACCAAGCCAAGGCAGCTTGGCCACCTCTGCGTGCAGCTGCAAAGCCGCGGAGTCTGTGTACGCCCCAGCGGTCAAAGACGGGTCCGAATGGCCGAGCATTTCCTGCGCGCTCCGTTGTCCGACCCCGGCGACCGCGCCCCAGGTCTGAAACGTCTTACGAAAGGCGTGGAAATGCACCACCCGGCCGGTTGCATCCTTTCGCTGAATCCCAGCCCTGGCCAAATCGGCATGCAACGCGTCATCGGAAGGGAAAGGGCAAAAAACCACATCCGCAACCACAGGGTCCCGGGGGGACTGCGCAAACACCGCTAGCGCTTGGGCCAACTCTGCCTTAAGCGGCACGGTTCGCTTCGTGTCCGACTTCGTCTCCTCCTCACGGAAACGCACACACGGACGTTCCCCAAAATCGACGTCCGACCAAAGCAGGGTGCGCGCCTCACTCTTACGTGCCCCTGTGTATCCAAGAAAAAGATACACGATGCGCCGATGGGCAGGAGCAGCAGCGAGAAGAGCGGAAAACTCCGCCTGGGTAAACGCACGACTTTGCCGCACCGCCTTGCCCTTGATTTTGACCGCGCCCACCCGCGCCAACGGGTTAACGGCCAGCTTCTCCATGCGAACGAGCCAATTCAGCCAGGCCATCACGGAGGTCTGATACTCCTTAACCGTCTTTGCAGCGCCCTTCAGAGACGCCCGGAAAGCCACCCAGGAAGCCGGACTTACATCGGCCAGCCTCTTCCACCCTGTCCCCACCAACACCCGGCGGATTCGCGCCTCGCTTTCCGCAGCATGCGCTGGAGTAGTCCGCGACC
Source organism: uncultured Akkermansia sp. (assembly GCA_966250295.1). Classification (GTDB taxonomy): domain Bacteria; phylum Verrucomicrobiota; class Verrucomicrobiia; order Opitutales; family Opitutaceae; genus IMCC26134_A. The sequence goes on from CBINGR010000050.1 coordinate 10,760, forward strand.
GGAGATCGACGGCGTATTCCGCAACCAGGTCAGCCAACGCGGCCGCAGCCGCCTCACGCATCACAGCCGGAGCGATAATACCGGCCGCTTCCCTCTGCTTTTCCACCACGATGCGCCGGAGGAGGGTTTGCGCTACCTGCTTATCGGGCGTACCCAACGCGACAGTCCGCACCTTTTGACCAGTCCCGAGAGAATAACGGCCGGAGTACAAGCGGGCCAGCTTGCGCACCCCTCGCACCACTCGGACAGGACGGTAAACGTATTCAGTCATGGGATACGATCAAAGCCCCTCAGCATAAAGCCGGCGGAATTCCAAAGCACGGTCCCGCATCGTTGCCCGGACCCGATTTGCTTCGGAAAACCCCGTCGGTAGCTGCCGATCAAGGTCCCTCCACCCGACAGCGGACGCCAAGGCCCACGCAGCAAGGGAACCCGGGCGGAGCCGGCGGAAAACCGCAGGAGATTGACCGGAGGAAGCAGCTTGGACGACCATGCAAAGATTAGCAGCATATGCTGCTCAAAATATCAAGTGCAAAAGCACACGCACTTTTAGAACCCTTTGCCCATGTCTGAGAAACGCCGATTTACCGTGTCCCTGCCGGAACACATCGCGGAGGAACTTGAACGACGCTCCAAAGCGCTGGGCAGCAACCCAACAGAATACGCCGCCGACATTATCCGATGGTGGTACGGGGAAGGTTCACCAGCAGTAAGCGCCGAAGAACGCCGCCTGCAGGAATCCAAAGCCGCCAAGCGGTCCGCCTGACAACGTCATCCCCTTCGACTACAAGCTACGGCATAAGATCGACCATAAATAATAAAATGGGAAGTCTCATCCTCCTAATCGCCGTTTGCTTGCTGATAGTGGCAGCAAAAGCCGCCTTGGCGCAACCTGATGAAGGGCAAAAGGGGGTGCCGCCGCCACTGAACTACAAAGATCAAAAAAATCCGGCGACAAAACCGAAGCGATACCGGGTAAAAAAAAGCATTCTGACAGCGGCGGAACTAAAATTCCACAATCTACTAACTCGCACCGTCCCAGAGGCACCCATTCTCCCAAAAATGAGAATGGCTGATGTAATCGATACAGAACCAGGCACGCACATCACCGACTTCCGCCGCATTTCCCAAAAACACTTCGATTGGGTTATCTGCCACCCAATCACACTTGAGCCCTTACTAGCAATAGAACTAGACGATTCGTCCCACTCATGGTCTCGCAGCCAAATCAAAAACGACACCATAAAGAATAACGTCACCCAAGAGGCGGGCCTAAATCTACTACGCATAAACTGGCAGCGGGATTACGACGAAACCAAAGTGCGAGACCAAATCGCCGAGATAATAAACCGAATTGCCGACGAAAAGGACCAAGTAAGCTAAGACACTCAGCTACCCGGCCGAGAGAGCAGTCAGCTACGCCGGAGCTGAGCATCACTCTTTTCTCGAGGTGAGCGCCTACGGCGCAATAGACCAAGGTCTCTCATTCCTTCAGAGCCGGTAAGTGGACTTCCCCGGGACTTCGCCGGCCGTATTGAAGCGCGTGACCTCGTCAGCCTGGACAGCAGCCGGAGCAGATTCCTGAGGCACTGGCGGGGCCGATGGGGCAGAGGTGGGGATGACGGCAGGATCACGCGGCCGGGCGCGGAAAAACTGCTTACGGCCATCTATGGTGACGCTGTTGCGCTCGACCCTGGTCAACTCGGCATCGCGCTCATTCCTCGTCGTCCCATCCGACATGAAGACGGTGATGCGAGTATTGGAAGCCACATAGCCGACAGGGTAGGGGGCAGCCTGATCCACAAAGGCGGCCGGACTTGGCACCACAGCAGACGAAGGCGAAACACTAAGATCCACCGCCGCAGGGGCCGGCGAAGATCCAGCGGGGACGACCCCAAGAGATTCGGCGCCGCGGCGTCCGGCACCGGTGTGCAAGACCCCCCTTGCGAGCCAATCCGGAGCCATGAATACCACATAACAAAAGACACCTATGGGAAAGGCAATGCACCAAAATGGGAGACCCTTTCGCTTCTTTTTGCTCTCGGCACGTCCTACGCCCTTGATACCGACACCCGCAGAGGTGTCGTAACAGTTAGCCACCTCCTTATCCAAAAGAAACCGGTGCGTCTCATTTGGGAAATCATGCAGAAGGGTAGGCGGCTTGTTATAGTGTTTCGCGGTAAAATACGGAGGACGGCGAAAAAGCGTAAGAAACATTTCCAACGAGTGGTTTCGCAGGTAAATAAACTCTTGGGAAAAATCCTTAACCCGAGTGTCAATCAACCCAAGGAACTGCGTCAGGAACATCACGTCGTCATCTAGCTTGCGATGCTGTGAGTTATAGTAAGTGAGGCCAACGCCGGTGAGCGCCCATGCGCGCGAATCAAAGAACACATGACATTCGTCTATGATATATTGAATTCCAGGATAGGGACGAGGAAGACCCTTCTCCAATGCGATGCGGTTCGGTTCGGTGATTACATCGTAATTGACTCGCTTCCCCTGCTTTTCTTCCTTCTTAGAAACGTCTTGAAGATCCACATGCTTACCGTCAGAGTCGAGGCGATAGAGCCAAAACTTGCGGCTCTCCTCTTCGGTCAAAATGCGGACACGCTTTGGGGTATCAATATGTTTCTGCGAGTGATGCTTTGCGAGATAAGCATGTAATTCCGGAAGCTTGAGCGCGGAGTTCGCACAAATTGAGCTATCCGTCTCTGTCAAAATGGCGATTGCGTGCAGAGTAGAATAAAGACTCTTACCCGCGCCTGGCATGCCTACAGTTGTCTGGATCATATTTCCCCCCGATGCGAAGCGATAACACGAAGCATACGGATCATCAAACCGACGACATTTGCGGTGCCGACAGTGTAAAAACCATACATGAAATACTCCTGCCAATAAAGAAGCTGTTCGGGAGTGCTAGGAATCATGGGACAACAAAGCGAATAAGGGTTGCGGTCGTCGCGACGAGGACAAGGGAGCCTTTCTTGACCAGAAACGCAGCGGCAGCCAGGGAGAGGACGTGCGCCACGGGAAAGAAGAAAAACAGAAGGTAAAGAGCGGCAGATACCACCCCCGAAACCGAAGAAACCGGATTTATGCTATACGTAGCGATAGACCAATAAGCCAAGGGCACAGTGATCAATATCGCGGTGATAGCAGCTGCTGCGATAAGAGCAGTAGCCTGGGCTCCGGTCCCGCCGACTATCGCATTGCCCTGAGCCTGCTGCGCGGACAAAAGAGTCCTCACCACTTCGGAGAATTCCGACCAGCAGAACCACGCGAAAAAAATAGAAGTAGCCCAAATTATAAACGACTTCAGAAAATCAGCGGCAGAGGAAACAGAAGGGTCGGCGGCGGGATCCAAATTCACCGCTGGCATGAAGCTCCCAACGGCCGCCAAAGAGAAGAACCCACCAGACGAACCGGACGGAAGGCTAAAGGTAGGCGCGTCCTTGCCTGATGAGAAAGCCGACGACACAGAAGAAGCCGCAGCCTGAGAGCCGTTGCCATGGCCATTTCCGTCCGTTGCACCGGCGCCATTTGCGGCAGCCTGAGTTATAGCCGCACCATTAGGGTCAGTAGTGGCGTTATCCATGCCCTGCAGCGTGCCGTTAATCTCCATTAACTGACGTTCAAGCTTACCCACGCCCTCAATATATGTCTGCTTATCCAGAGCGTTACCGTCAACATCGTTACTCCATACAGTTCCACCTGTGTTTGTATTGGAAACGCCGCCGCCTATGGTCGTATTATTGTAATAATTATTTGTCGTATTCGGAGCATTAGGGGGAGTGGGGGTAACAAGTGGCGTGGTCCTAGTCTTGCTATTGTCATTGCTAGTGACAACCGGCTTAGGGCCACCCCCGCCGCTTCCGCCATTCTGACACTGATCTGTCGGCGTTTGGACATCAACAGTAACCCACCATTCAATATCCACAGGGTCCTTGACCCAAATTTGAAGATCAGGATTCCATGCGTATTCACGGTTCACGTATTTCCTCTGCAGGGTAACATCATGAGTAGTCGCAAGACCGGACTTAGTAAACTGTTTAAGCTCCCCCCAAGCGGCCGTCCCGGTAAAAATGACATTTCCATCCTGCAACATTTGATAGGTATCCAGGGTAGACCTATCTACCATACTAAACGCGGCATTCAAATCGCCCTGATATACCTCCCAACTAACACAATACGTTTGAGGGACTGCCTGTATCCAAGCAATGACCGGACCAGCAATCACATCATTCGACGAACCATACTGGTCTATGACACGAACAGCAGCGGCATACCAAGCACCGGCCACACAATTAAAAGACCCTGTTTGCGTTACAGACCCAGAAGTAACCGAAACATCAAAAGCCCTGCCGGCAGGAATGTAAGTGTTCCAGTCTGTGGCGCCATCTGAGGAAACGCGCATTAGCCACAGCCCCGGGCAATAATTGTGTGAACCATTAGAGGTTTTATTTGCCGAGTATGAATAGGCAAGGGCATTGCTCCCGGCATTATACGTCACATTTAAAGTAGCATTGGCGCCGGAATAATTTGTTATTACGGTTACAGCAGGCGCTAGCGAAACAAAGACCGAAAAAGCAAATGCGCAAAGATAGCACCAGCGCAAAAAACGATAAATTCCATTTTGCATCCTTATAAAGAGCCCCGAGCGGAAAATCCGCCCGGGGCGTTGAGTTTACCAAAACACCAATCAGGTGGCTTTACGGAGGAGCTTGCGAAGGATGACGAACACGGTGATACTAAGCGCCAGCACCTTGATGCTAGCCCAAAAGGTAGTAGCATCAGTGACAGGCGTGGAGAATTCCGTGGGGACTTCGGCGTGGGCAACCGTGCAGAGGACAGAGCCGACCACGAGAGCGGCGGCGGTGCGGGCGCGGGGCGCAATGGAAACGATACAGTCTTTGACTTTACAGATCATATAGGAATGCCGGACTTCAAACCCCGAACGCGGCCGGCACGCACTCGGTTGCCGGATTACGCCGGCTCGGCGGTAGAGGTTTAAACCCCGGCCCGCATGCCTACCGTGCACGCGGCGGGAAATTCTAAAGAGCGAGTTCCAGTTGCGCCGAAAGCGCCGCAATCTGCCCCTCACAGGCCGCAATCTGGGCCTCAAGTTGCACGATGCCGGCCCGACACGTCTCCCGGTAGAGATCGACGTTAGAAACGCCCAGCGGGGGCAGGAGAATGCGCATCTCAAAAGCGCCGATGGTCTGCCGGTGCGCCTCGATTGTCCGGCGGAGGTATTCCGCCCGGGATTCGTCTCTCGCGTTCATTGACACTTAGTAAACCTTTGAACAAGGACAGGTGCCGCGGGGGCCGGCCGGCGCGCCTCCGGCGCATCCGGCCGGGCCCCCGCGGCACTCCGCATCACTTCCTCACCTCCGTAGTCGCAAGGGAGGGGCGATTGAGCTTCACCATAAGGGAAAGGACCTCGCGGCCCTTCTCCTGGAAATCGACGCCGACGACGGTAGCAGTGAACTTTTCGCCAGCCTTCACGAGCACGGGCGTTTCGCCCGGCTCCATAAATTGCTGGACCTTGACGAATTGCTCTCCGGCGACGGCACGGCCGAGGACCTTGGACCACGGACGGCCGGACTTCGCGCCAATTCCGGACTCGAGGGAGAAATCGCCGATAGCGGTAGCGCTTACGAAGATACCGGCAGGAATGATAGGTGATTGAGACATGATGTTTGGATACGGTTTTCTGTTATGTCCAAGTCAGAGCTTGGAACGTTGTTGGTTAGTTTCACGCGGCAGACTGCCACGAGAAGTTGCCCCCAAGAGGGGAAATGGGTTTCATACAAGGCATGACGGACTGAACCGTCATCCAAAACGGATCGACCGACGACGTAGCGGGACCACCTTTGTAATCTCTCCCCAATCGTCTCATCATTGAGCCAACTGTTTTTTGTGTCAGGGCTGGGTCCCGTCTCCCCATGGCGGGGGGACGCCACCTCATCTTTATTTTCTTCTACGTCGCCGGCCGAAGTGTTTTGCGCGGGGAGGAACCCGCGCGAAGTCTGAAAGAGCCGAACACACGTCCGGTCCAAAACCCAATGCGGGATGGTCTCGATAGACTTCGCGGCATACTTAAACATATACTCAAAATCCTGATTGCCTACGCGCTTGATGTTCGTGCGTCCCTTGCCCCACAGGGCAAGAATCTCGTCTTTGTCAATTGGCACATGATAATCCAAAAGCAGATGCCAATGAGGGTAAACTCGCCCCTCGTCATCCGGCTCATGGAATTCCAGCTTCCAGCACCAGCGCTTAATATTATAGCGCTTGCGAAGTGCGTAAATGAACTGGCGCAGGTGGCGCTTGCCGATAAGCCACGCAATGCAAGGGTCCGGGTATTCCTTAGGATCGATTGTAAGGGTAATAAAACGCCAGCCAGACAAATCCATGGGAAAACCCTTGCGCTCCAATTGACGACGCTTCGCGCGTGCCCCTTGGACAGTGAACATGGACGGAGGAGCGTAGGGGCGGAGTTCCATATTACACGACGATGGGCCCGAATTCCTTTTGATAAGCGGCCAGCTCCACAGGGCCCGGCTCCGGGTTCTCCGGCTCGCCGGGAAGCGCCGCGAGCGCCGCTCCGGCGAGCCGGGAAAACTGCGCCGGGTACTGTTCCGCCACGTCCGCCAGCGCGAGCAGCTGCCCGACCGCGTGTACGGAGCCACCCCACCGATGCAAATCCCGCGCGCCGGACCGAAGGATCAACGCAGTATCCCAGACGTTCTCTTTCACGCGCTAGCCTCCCCCGGCTCGCGCAGGATGCCGGCCGCTCCCGCCAAGGAGCATTCCCTTTCATTTCCGCCACCCTGCGCGAAATCCGAACCGTTCTCCCCTCGCCCCTTCCCCCTCCCCGCTGGGGAGGGGAACCCTCCCGCGATTGGAGAACCGTCCTCACAACGCGAGGTGGACAACGCCTCCCCGACGCTGGACAACGAAGGACCATCGCTCCGCCTTCCCGGAGTCCGCGCCGCTTCGCGTCGCCCGGTTTCGACGGCTTCCGCCTCCGTCAGCTTAGCGCAAGGCGCGTTCATCGCATTAACGCACCCGTCCGCCAACTCAGCCTGCCGCAGGACCCTCAGCGCCAGAACCCCAGCCCTGGTTTGTGCGTCTATTGCTACACGCCCCGTTGAACGGAGCCACTCACGCAGCTTACCAACAACAACTTCCGAATTTTCCGCCCCGGGTTCGAATCCATGTCGGGCAGCCAGGGAGGGGGGCCATTCGCTGAAGAGCTGCCCGCGGACTTGGCGTAGGTTTGGGTGTGGAACCAGGTCGCGTCTTACCGCACCGTTGGGCTCAGGCTCGGGCCTACGGCTGCCGCCCTTGACACTCCCCTGCGGCGGCGGCTAGGCATTTCCCTTTTCGCAAGACAAAACCCACCGTCCAAACCCGCTCCCTCCATGCCCGCTGCCAACGATATCCGCAAAGGTCAGGTCATCAAATTCAACGGCGAGGCCCACCTCGTCATGGAAACCCAGCACCGCACGCCGGGCAACCTGCGCGCCTTCGTGCAGATGAAGATGCGCAACCTGCGCTACGGCAAGTCCCTCGACCAGCGCTTCAACTCCACCGATACCGTCGAAGTCCTGCCCACCGAGCACAAGACCCTCGAGTTTTCCTACGCCGACCGCGACACCTTCTCCTTCATGGATCCCGAGACCTACGAGACGGTGGAGCTGCCCGCCACCCTCATCGGCGACGCCAAGAACTACCTGGTGCCCAACGGCAAGGTCGAGGTGCTCTACGTCGACGAGAAGCCGCTCACCATCGAGCTGCCCTCCTCCGTCACCCTCAAGATCGTCGAGAGCGCCGAGGGCGTGAAGGGCGACACCGCCTCCAACGTCCAGAAGCCCGCCAAGCTCGAGACCGGCCTCATCGTCCAGGTGCCCCTCTTCATCAAGGAGGGCGAGACCATCAAGATTTCCACCGCCGACGGCTCCTACATGGGCCGCGCCTGATACCAAGTTGCCTTGTGGCATCAAGGTAGGGCGGGACCGCTGGGCCCGCCGAGACGCGACACGGACGGCCCGGCGGTCCGTCCCTACCTCAGGCGCTTGTTTTCATATATTTGACCGCGAGATGGTGTGAGCAGGCTGGGCCGGACATATCGCGCAAAAGCCGCACCGAAACCGGGGCGGCTTTTTTGCGACGCCAGACCGTGTAGCGGCGAGCGCGGAGCGATCCGGGTTCGAAAACGGGTCGCCGGCGCTCCCCGCTGCTACATCCCACACCAGTTCACCGGTAATCCACTTCCTTCACGCCGGCGGAATCCGTGCCGGCGGGACCCGCCCGGACGCCGGAGGCCGCCAGCCCGGGCAGGGGTGGGGGCAGCACGATGGCGGCGGGGTCATACCAAGGATCGTAGAAGAAAGGATCGTTCCAGGCGTAGCCCGACCGCGGGAATTCGGAGGAAGATCCGGCAGCGCTTCCCCCGTGCGGGACGATGGGCGAAGGGGAGGGGGACGCGCAGCCCCCCGCAAGCAGCGCGGCGCCCGCCAGCAGCAGAGGGGGGATCGGAGGGGTTTTCATGGCCGTAGGACGGTTTGAGGGACGCGCATGGAACTCTTGGCCGGAGTGGTTTCGATCAACCCGAAGACCGCGCCCCAGGGATCGGCGACCACCGCCAGACGGCCGCCCAGCAGGTCGATCCGCGGCTGGTGGAGCGCGCGGCCGCCTTCCTTTTCCACCGCGCGCACAGTCGCGTCGAGGTCGGCCACCCGGACAAACCACAGCCAGCCGGGGCGCTTGCCGGCGCGGTTGGGCAGGGCGACGACGCCCGCTCGCGCGTGGCCGCTTCCGCTCAGCAACAGGTCGCCGGTAAACATTGGCGTGCGCATGTCGTCCATGGTCTGGAGGCCCAGTAGTCTGCCGTAAAAATCCGCCGCCTTGAAGGGGTCGTCCGCGAGCAGTGCCGGCCAGAGCCATTCGCCCGGTGCGGCGCAGATTTCCAGGTTCTCGCCTGGGGCCACCGCGAGGAGCCCGAAGGTCGCGCCCTCGGGATCGGCGAGCACCGCCTGTACCCCGCCGCCCGGAGCGGGGCGGACCGGCATGAGGACCGTGGCGCCTTGCGCGGTCGCGCGTTCGGTTGCGTCTGCCAGGTCCGGAACGACGAGAAAGCCGAGCCAGCGCGTCCGGGGCATCCCGGGCGAGCCGCTGGGGCGGTGGGCGATGCCCGCCACGGGCCGGCCCTGGTTGAACAAACGCACGTAGGCGTCGCGCCCTTCCTCTGTCTTTTCGGAGGTCCAGCCGAGGACCCGGGTATAGAACGGCGCGATTTCCGCCGGACTGCCGCTTGTCAGCAGGTCGGCCCAGGCCAGCGCGCTTTTCGCGGGGCCATGCGCAACGGCGGGACCTGTGCCGATGTTCGACCGGCCTGCCTCGCTGGCTGCCACCGTGGCGGCGGCCAGACCGAGGGTGGCGAGGAGAGCGGGAAAAAGCCGTCGGGAGCTCATGAGCGGGGCGAAGGGACCGGAAACACTCAGCGCGAGAGCGTGGCCAACGGAGTGTCGGAAGCGGCGAGGCTGGCGGCCTTGAACGACATGACCGAATTAAAGACACTGACGAATTCGCCACGGATAGTCACGGTCTCGCCGCGCGCCACCGGCTTGGCCACCACCTCCCAGGCGGACCACTTGTCGCGGTAACGGTAGCCGCTGATCGTATCCGTGTAGTCGATCTCGCGGCTGGCGACGTAGCGCCGTTCCACTACGATGCTTTTGTCCGCGATGCCGACGCGGATGTCGTCGATGTTGTAGGGTCCGCGGTAACGGTTGTAGGAAGGGCCGACCAGAAGAGTGATGTCCTTGTCGTAATTGGCCTTGTTGAACTTCAGCTCGACCGGGATTTTGCTCTCGGTGTCGAGCGTCACGAGAATGCCGGGCGTGGAGGAGGCGCGATCCTCCCGGACGTCGAGCACGCTGCCCCGGATGGCCAGCACGCGTCCGGTATAGGTCGCGTTGAACTTTTTGGCGTCCAGGCTGTGGAGCTTTTTTAGGTAAGGGGCGGGAATCGCCTCCTGGCCGTTGGCCTTGGGCCAGACGATGGAATCGTATTCCGCCTTCTTTTTGGCCAGGTGGGCCTGGATCACCTCGCGGTCGGCCTCGCTCAGCCGCTCGTGGGGCAGGATGAACTCGCGGCCAGCCTCGTTCTTGATCGTGACGGTGCTGTCGGTCGCGTCCACCAGCTCCGCGGTGACCGTCTTGCCGTCCGAAGAGGTCCAGACGCGCATTTCGCCCGCCTCGCCCGCGGAAGCGAGAAGGAGGAGGCAAAAGAGAGGCATGCCGCCAAGCCGCGAGAAGCGGCGCGGACGGCCGGGAGCGCGCGGGACGGGAGGCAGGGCCATAAAACCGACCTTGAGCGGCGCGGTTCGCCGGGCCAAGTGGATTTCCCTCTTTCCCCACCCGAACCGGGCCGGATGGCGCGGGGCGGAGCGGCCTGCGAGAGTGACCATCATGCGAGAGCTGTTAACGGATTCCACGGTGCAACTCGTGGCAGGTCTGCTCCTGATAACGGCTTTGCTGAATATCTTAGTCCGGCGGATGTTGCGGCGGGCCCTGGCAGAGACCATCGCGAATGGCGAGGAGGCCGGGGCGGGGGAATCCTCCGTCTCCCGCCGCCGCGAGTGGTTTGTCGCGCTTTCCGCGCCCTTGACGCTGCTGGTTTGGTACTACGGCGCCTACGGCGTCGCGCGCGTGCTCGTCACCTACCTGCCCATGACGACGGAACGGGTGTGGTTCGTCGGCTGGCTGGACCGGCTGGCTGGCGCGGGAGCCTTCATCGGCCTGATTTGGATGCTGCAGCGGGTCACCCGGCTGATGGCGGAAAGCCTGCGGCGACGCGCGCAGGCTTCCCCCGGCGGCGCGGACGATGTCCTGCTGCCGCTGCTCGGTTCGGGCCTGCGCGTGCTGCCGCCGCTGGGGGCGCTCTTTTTCCTGGTCCGGCTGTGGCAGTTTTCCCCATCGGTGGTGGCCTTGCTCAACAAGCTCATCGCGGCGGCGCTCATCGTGGCGATGGCCTGGCTGGTGCGGCGGGCGGTGCAGCTTACGGAGCAGGCGGTGTTCGTGCACAAGGAACTGCGGGCGCCGGGAAACTTCGCCGGACGCGCACTCGTCACGCGCGTGAGCGTGCTGCGCAAGGTCGCTACGGTGGTGATCGGCGCCTTCGCGCTGTCGGCCACGCTCATGCTCTTCGACGAGGTGCGGGACATCGGCCGGAGCATCCTCGCCTCGGCCGGGATCGCGGGAGTGATCCTCGGCTTCGCGGCCCAGCGCACCCTGGGGAATCTTTTCGCCGGCCTGCAGATCGCGCTCACGCAGCCGATCCGCCTCGGCGACCAGATCGGCGTCGATGGCGACGTCGGCATCGTCGAGGAGATCACCCTGACCTACGTCGTGATCCGGCTCTGGGACCAGCGGCGGAAGATCGTGCCGATATCCTTCCTCATCGAGAATTCCGTGATCAACTACACCCGCACCTCTTCGGCGCAGACGGGCGCGGTGTTGTTGCGGGCGGATTTCACGCTGCCGGTCCCCGCGTTTCGCGCGCATTTGGAGACGCTGGTGCGAAATTCCCGGCTTTGGGACAAGAAGACCTTCGCGGTCCAGGTGGTGGACGCGCATCACGAAAGCATGGAGCTGCGCATCATCGCCGGCGCGGCGACGCCGGGCGACGCCTTCAACCTGCAGTGCGAGCTGCGCGAGGCTGCGATCGACTTCATCCACCTGCGTTACCCGCAGTGCCTGCCCAAGGCGCGCGAGGAGGGCAAACCCATCAAGGGATGGAAGGAGTCGGAGGAGTTTGGCGCGCGCGATCCTGGAGTGGCGCGGACCGCCGCCGTCCCCGCTCCGGCCGCAGCGGGCTGAACTACTTTTGCAATGCTCGATCAATTCGCCCGCTTTTCCCGTTTCGTCGCCCGCTGGCTCGCGCATCCCGTCGCCTTTATCTTTGCCCTGCTGAGCGTGCTGGTCTGGGCGCTCTCCGGCCCCGTCTTTGGCTACTCCGAGACCTGGCAGTTGATCATCAACACGAGCACGACCATCGCCACCTTCCTGATGGTTTTCCTCCTGCAAAACACCCAGAACCGCGATTCCAAGGCGATGCAGGTGAAGCTGGACGAGCTCATACGGGCACTCAAGGGCGCGCGCAACGAGCTGATCGACCTGGAGAATTTCACCGAGGAGGAACTCGAGCGTTACACCGCCGAATTCGGGAAAATCCACCGGCATTACGCGGCCGCGTTGGAAGGTCGCCGAAGTGGCCGAAAGACCCGGGGGCCGGCCGAAAACAAAGGCGACAGGAGCGGGCCGGCTCTTCCGTGAACGCGGAAAAGCCGCCGGCTCGAAAGCCGGCGGCCGGGAAGGAGATGGTGGAGTGCGTTGACCCAACGCGCTGACGCGGCCGAGCCGCGCCCAAGCCAACGCGTTGGAGACAACGCGTTCCCCTCCTCGATTCGTCTACTCCTCCACGGAGGCGTGAGTCTCCAGGCTCACGGTCTGGGCGATGTCGGTGAGCAGCTTGTCGGTGGCGCCTTCCTCATCGAGGGTTTCCTGGAGGATGCCGACGATCTCGGTCTCGCCGCAGAGATCGGCGAGCGTACGCGCGGAGCCGTAGCCGGCGATTTCATAGTGCTCGACTTTTTGTGCCGCCACGATCAGCGCGAGATCCTTGATCTCGGGGGCGGCATTTTCGTCGATGGTCTCCTTGCCCTCCTCCACCAGGCCTTCCATGGCCTTGCATTTCTTGCCGCGCGGGGATTCGTCCAGACGGGTCATGATCTGCTCGAGGCGTTCGGCATGTACTTTGGTTTCCTCGAGGTGGGTGGTGAAGGCTTGTTTCAGCTCTTCGTTGGTGGCGGCCTTGGCCATCTTGGGCAGGGCCTTGATGAGCTGGGTTTCGGCACTGTAAAGGTCCTTGAGTTCGTGAACCAGCAGGTCGCGGGGAGTGAGTAGTTTGGACATGGTAGGTCAGGGTTGAGGGTTGATGTTGTCGATACATCCGGAGCCTAGCACTTGGCGGCCGCGGGCGTCATAGGGCGCCAGCCCCAAGGTCGGGTCGTGAATTCGTTTGAAATCCCCCATGGGGCGGAGCGGCGAGGCGGCCGGGAGCCGTTGGCCACGCCACCTACCGCCGGTCCAGGCCTTCGCGCAGAGCCTGCACGAAAGCGTTGCGGAGCAGGTTCTCCACCGCGGTCCATAGCTCCACCTCCGCGCTGTCGAAGTTGCCCTCGAAGGGTATCTTGGTGGCGATCTTGTCCTTGTCGTTTTTCAGGACAGAGGAAACGGCGTCGGCGACCGCCACCGCAGCCCGCTGGACGACGTTTTTTTCCGGCAACGAATCGATTTCCAGATCCTGGAAGAAGGGCTTGAGATATCCCGTGTAGCGCCCGTCGGCCGCGTTTACCTCGGCGAAGACCTCGAAGGTTCCGCGCGTGACTTTTACGCTCGCCTGGTCCCGCACCAGGCCGTCCAGGGGCGGCAGGGCCAGGCCTCGCACCTCCATGTTCGCGGCGAAGCGGGGCGGCCTCGCCCACGGATCCGCCGACGCGGTGACATGCAGGGTGCCGCCACTGGAGAAATTCGCGTCGAGCACCAGAGTGGCCGGCAGGCCCTCGCCCGGTTGCGGGCGGTTGCGCAGGCCTTTCATCACGAGGCGAATGCCTTCGATGACCAGCTCCGCGTCCGGCTCCGCGGAGGTATCGAGATAATGCACGCGCAGACCGCGCATTTCCAGCCGGCTGAGTTCGATCGGGAAGGTGTGGCGAAGCGTTTCCTGCCAGCGGCGGGCGTCTTCAATCCGCTTTTGTTTCATCCGCTCCTTTTCCTCCTCCGACTGTCCGGGCTCCTCGGTGATCGGCTCCGGCCGGATGGCGAGGGCGGTGTCCTCGATGAGGGCACGAGCGTGGACCCGGCCGCGGATCAAGTCGCTCCAGGAGAGCGCGAGCGAGGCGCGGGGCAGCCGGACGATGGGATCGCCGGATTTCGCCTCCCTTGCCGAGAGGACGAAATTTTCGAGCTTCACGGTGGCGAGCCAGGGCAGGATGCGCAGGCGCTCCACGCGTGCGGCGTAGCCGGGCATATCTCCCAGCTTGCGGTTTACAAAACCGGTGGCCAGGGGCGAGCCGCCGAACTGCACCGCCAGCATCAGCCCGAGCACGACGGCGAGCGTCCAGGCCGGGATGCGCCACCAGCGCCTGCGGGCGGCGCGCGCGGGGGCCGGGGCGGAACGGTCGTTCCCTTTGGCGGGTGATTGTTTTTCCATGGGCAGCGGAGGGAGCGGAAAAGGGGACGGCGGTCGTGTCCCCTCCATCCTAATTCCCCCGGTTCCCCCGCGGCCATCGGTGAAGACGCCTTTCCGGACGAAGGGAAAGGGCCCGGTGGCCCGGCGCGTTTTGCGAAGAGGCTCAGCCCCCGTTCGCCGCCTCGAGCTCCTCCCAGCGGGCAAAGGCGACAGCGTGCTCCTTCTCGATCTGGCCGAGACGCGCCTCGGCGGCGCGGACGACGGAGGCCTCCTGCCGGAAGAACTTTGGGTCCCCCAGTTTCGCGGCCAGCTCCGCCTGCTCGGCCTCCAGCTTTTCGATGCGCGCGGGCAACTCGGCCAACTCGCGCTGCTCGCGGTTGTTGAGCTTGCGGGTGCCGGCTTTCGCGGGCGCGGCCGAAGACTGGGCGGGCGCGGCGATGGCGCGGGCGCTGGCTTTCTGGGGGGCGACGGGAGTTTTCGCCTGCCTGGCCTTTTCGGCCACCCAGTCGCTGTAGCCGCCGATGTATTCGCCGATGCGGCCGTCGCCCTCGAAGACGAAGGTGCTGGTGACGACCTCGTCGAGGAAACGCCGGTCGTGGCTCACCACGAGTACCGTCCCCTGGAACTCGACCAGCAGGTTTTCGAGCAGCTCGAGCGTTTCGGCGTCGAGATCGTTGGTCGGCTCGTCGAGCACGAGCACGTTGGCGGGCTTGGTGAAGAGCCGCGCGAGCAGCAGGCGGTTGCGCTCGCCGCCGGAGAGCACCCGCGCCGGGGTGCGAGAGCGTTCGGGCTCGAAGAGAAAATCCTGGAGGTAGCTGATGACATGCCGGGAGCGGCCCTCGACGGTGACGTGCGAGTTTCCGTCGGAGACGTTGTCCGCGACCGTCTTGTTGTCGTCGATCTGGGCGCGGAGCTGGTCGAGATACACGACCTCGAGCCGGGTGCCGTGCTTGAGCGTGCCGGCGGTGGGCGCGAGCTGGCCGAGAAGCAGCTTGAGGAAGGTGGTCTTGCCCGCGCCGTTCGGGCCGATGAGGCCGATCTTGTCGCCGCGGGTGATGACGGTGGAGAAACCGCGCACGAGGGGAGCGGCGCCGGGGTAGGCGAAGGACAGGTTGTCGGCCTCGATCACCTTCACGCCCGATTCCTCGGCCGTGGAGATGCGCATGGCGGCGCTGCCCGCGCGCTCGCGACGGGCCTTGCGCTCGGCGCGAAGGGCATAAAGGGCCTCGATGCGGGCGCCGGCGCGCTTGCGCTGGGCCCGGACGCCGCGGCGGATCCACTCCTCTTCCTGGGCGAGTTTCTTGTCTGCGGCGGCGCGTTGCCGCTCCTCGGCCTCGAGTCGTTCGGCGCGGCGTTGGAGAAACACGTCGTAGGGGCAGGCCCAGTTGGTCAGCACGCCTCGGTCGAGCTCGACGATGCGGGTGGCGAGCCGTTGCAGGAAGGCGCGGTCGTGGGTGACGAAGAAGAGGGCGATCTTCTCGCCGAGCAGAAACTCCTCGAGCCAGAGAATGCTTTCGATGTCGAGATGGTTGGTCGGCTCGTCGAGCAGGAGCAGGTCGGGCTTGCTCGCGATGGCGCGGCCGAGAAGCACGCGGCGCTTAAGGCCGCCGGACAGGGTGGAAAACTCCGCGTGGGGCGGAAGCTGCAGGCGCGCGATCAGGTCCTCGATCCGCACGTCGATTTCCCAGTCCTCCTCGTGACCGGCCTCGTCGCGGCGCACGCCGCCCGCCACGAGGTCGTGCACGGTGCCGGCGAGGTCCTGGGGCACCTCCTGGACCAGGCGGGCGAAATGGGCGCCGGGTTGGCGGAAGACCTGGCCGCTGTCGGGCTTCATGTCGCCCGCGATGAGCTTCATGAGGGTCGATTTTCCCGCGCCGTTGCGGCCGACGAGGCAGACGCGCTCGCCCGGATCCACCTGGAAGTTGACGTGGTCGAGGACGGGCGCGCCGCCGAACGCATGCGAGAGATCGAGGAGACTGAAAAGGGCCATGAACCCGCCACCCTGAAAATCCCCCCGCTTGCATGCAACCCCGCAGCGCGCACCTTGGCGGGACCCTGCATGAAGCCGCGTCACCTCATCGTCCTGGCCACCCTTCTGCTCCCCGCCATGCCTCTTTCCGCCTTGCCCGTTTACTTCGGCAACTACGCGCCGGCCATCCAGCTCGCCGACTTCGACCCGACCAGCGGGACGCTGTCCGCCCCGCGCGACGCCGCCGCCCTCTCACGCGCGTCCTTTCTCGCGAAATCCGCCGACGGTCGCTTTCTCTATGCCGTGGCCGAGGGCAAGCCGGGCGGCCTCCACGCCTACGCCATCGCCGCCGGCGGCACGCTCACCGCGCTCAACTCCGTCTCCAGCGTGGGCGCGGGGCCCTGCGACCTCGCGCTCTCTCCGGACGGCGGGCTCGTGGCCGCGGCCAACTATGGCGGCGGCAGCGTGGTCGCCTACCGTGTGCAGGCCGACGGCTCGCTCGGCGAAAAGGTCGCCTTTTTCCAGCATACGCACGCCGCGGACCGGTTTCCCGGCCGGCAGAAAGAACCGCATGCCCACGGCGTCACCTGGTCGCCGGACGGTCGGCTGCTTCTCGTGCCCGACCTCGGAGGGGACCGGGTGTATTTGTATTCCCATGACCGCTCCGCCGCCACGCTCGCGGGGAATGTCGGGCAGCCCTGGCTGGAGCTGCCCGCCGGCAGCGGGCCGCGGCACGCGCAGTTCTCGCCCGACGGACGCCACCTTTACGTCGTCAACGAGCTGGCCAACACCGTGTCGGTCGCGGCCTACGACGCCTCCGCCGGCCGGCTGACGCTCGTGCAAACCGTGTCCACGCTGCCGCCGGAGGGTTTCGCCGGCGCGACCAAGACCGCCGAGATCGCGGTGCACCCGGCCGGCCACACCGTCTACGCCTCGAATCGCGGGCACGATACGCTGGCGGTGTTCGGGCGCGATCCCGGCACCGGAGAGCTTTCGCCCCGCGGGCACGTGGCGGTGCCGGCCAATCCGCGCCACTTCGCGCTCAGTCCCGACGCACGCTGGCTGCTCTCTGCCGGGCAGGACGCAGGCCGCGTGGCGGTTTTCGCGGTGGATCCCGGCACCGGGGCGCTTACGCCGACGGAGCAGGCGCTTGCCACGCCGAAGCCGGTTTGTGTGCGGTTCTGATGCAGCCCGGCCAGCGGCTGGGCCTACATGCTTGTCGATCCATTACCCCGCGAACCAGCCCTTGGCGGCCTCGAGCAAGCGGACCGCCGCCTCGCCCAGGAAATAGAAGAACGCGATCCCGCCCGCACCCACGCCGTAGCCGGCGAGGATCGCCCCGCCGTCGCGCTCCAGCAGGCCGCCGGCGACCAGGAGGATCAGCCAGGCGGGGAAGGCGTTGGAGAAGGGAATGGGGAGCGGCAGCAGGAGCACGATCGCGGCGATGCCCATGGCCAGCGCATGCGTTCGCGCCAGCCAGGGCGTCTCCGCCAGCCAGGCCATGCGGGGGCGGAGAAATTTTTCCAGCACCCGCAGGACTCGTCCGGAGAAGCGGAGCACCGCGCCGAAGAAGCCGGGCGGAAGCGGTTTGGCCAGGAGCTTTTCGGGCAGCCAGGGCTTCTGTCCCAGGGCCATCCGCAGGGAGATGAGCGCGATCGCCAGCCCGAAGGGCGTGGACAGGAACGGCAGCGGGATCGGGGTGACGAAGGGGAGGGTGAGCAGGACGAGCACCAGGGTCCAGGCACGGCCCTGGAGCACCGTCACCACCTCGCCCAGGGTCAGCGGACCGGTCGCGAAGCGGTCGCGCAGCGCGGCGATTTCCTCGGAGAGTTTTTTGGGCACCGGCCGCAGCCGCGCCTCGTGCCGCGCCGCCCGAAGGGCCGCTCGCGCCCGCTCGCGCAGGTGCCTTCGCTTGCGTGCCGCCACGGTTCAGGTCCCCCGTTTGTTCCCGTAGAGTTCGATGTGCAGCCGGTGGGCGTAGCGCCAGCCGCGGGCCTTGCAGGCTTCGCTGAGCCAGGCGGAACGCTCGCGCATCGTCTCCAGCGTTCGCGCCTCGGGCATCACGAGGATTTTCGAGGCCGGTACGGGCCGGCCGATCTCCGCCACCGTCGCCGCGATCTCGTCGAGATCGGCGGGTGCCGCGGCCACGAACTTGAATTGATAACCAGGGCCGGCATCGAGCCAGGCGCGCAGCGCCTCGGGCCGGCGGCGCGTCGCCTCGTGCCGCGCCGCCCAGCCTGGCCCGGCGGTCTCGGCCGAAGGAGTGGAATTGGCGAGCTTGGGCGAGATCGAGGCCAGGTCGCAGGCCAGCCCCGCCGGCGGCGCGACCGTGCCCGCCGTCTCGATCGTGACGTGAAAACCCGCCGCGCGCAGCCCGGCCGCCAGCGCGGGCAACTCGGGCGCGATCATCGGTTCGCCGCCGGTGAGCACGGCGTGGCGTCCCGGATGCCCCTGCGCCTCGGCCACGAGTTCGGCGACCGAACGTTGCGTGCCTTCGGGCTCCCAGGAGGCGTAGGGCGTGTCGCACCAGGCGCAGCGCAGGTTGCAGCCGCTCGTGCGGATGAAAAAGGAGGGCACGCCGGTCAGCTCGCCCTCGCCTTGCAACGAATAGAAGGTCTCCGAGATCAGCATGGCGGACGCGGTTCAGGCTTTGCGCGGCGACGGCGGCAGCGGGTCGCGGTGTTCGTAGTCCGTCGGGTCCGGCACGCCCGCCTCCGCGAAGGCCTCGCGCCGCTCCACGCAGGTGCCGCAGCGCCCGCAGTGGCGCGCGCCGCCTTTGTAGCAGGACCAGGTTTTGGCGAAGTCCACGCCCAGACGCGCGCCCTCGGCCGCGATGTCGCCCTTCGTCATCGCGATGAAGGGCCGCAGCAGCCGCACCCCCGCGTAGGTGCCGAGCCGCATCGCCTCGCCCAACGCGGCCATGAATTCCTCGCGGCAGTCCGGGTAGATGGCGTGGTCGCCGCCATGCGCTGCAATGACCAGGCCCTCCGCCCCCGTACTTTCCGCAAAGCCGCACGCGATGCTCAGGAACACCGCGTTCCGGAAGGGCACGACCGTTTGCTTCATGGTTTCCGCCGCGTAATGCCCTTCGGGGATTTCTCCGCCCGAGCGCAGCAGCGCGGAGGAAAACAGCCGGTCCACGAAATCGAGGTTCACCACTTCGTGGCGCACCCCCAGCTCCGCCGCCTGCGCCGCCGCCATCGGCAGCTCGCGCGCCGAGTGTTTCGCCCCGTAGTCGAAGCTGATCGCGGCCACGACCTCGTGGGCGCGCGCCGCCCAGTGCAACGCCGTCACCGAATCCATCCCGCCTGAACATAGGACTACGACTTTCATGAAGGAAAGCCCGCCACCCTTGCAGGCTGCGTCCGTCCGAGGCAATCCTGCCGCCGCATCCCTTTCAGACCTGCCAGTATCCGCTTTTCCTATGAAAACCGTCCATATTCCCGACCTGCCCGAGATCCACGCGAAGTCCCCGACCGGCAAATACGAATCGCACTGCAAGGATGTCTCCCTCGCCCTCGGCGGCGTGAAGGACACCGGCCCCTGGGGAGGCGGCCATCCTTTCGACCTCCAGCAACGTCGTGTGCCGCCGGGTGCCAGCGTGTGCCCGCTCCATGCCCACTCCGGGCAATGGGAACTCTTCGTGGTCACCGCCGGGACCGCCACCGTGCGCACCGGCGACGGGAAGAAAACCCCGGTCCGCGCCGGGGATGCCTTCGTCCAGCCGCCCGGCACCGCGCACCAGATCACGAACACCGGCGCCGAGGAACTGGTGTTTTTCGTCATCGCCGACAACCTTCCGGTGGACAGCACTTTTTACCCCGAATCCGGGAAATGGCAGATCAAACCCCAGCGGAAGCTCTTCCGCATGATGGAGACGCACTATTTCGACGGCGAGGAGTGAGTCGCCGCGCCGATCCGGGAGCCGCCTCCGGAGCGCGGCGTGAGGCGTTTTCATCCTTTCCCCCGGCCCGCGCCTCGCTTCTGCTCGGACCAGGCCCCGCCGCAAGCGCGCCCACCGCGCCCCCTGCCGCGCAGGCCGCCCGATGCTCAAGCGACTGCTCTCCCTTTTCACCCGTTCCGATTCCGGCGCCGCCCCCACGGATGCCGTCCCGCCGCCTCCGGACGAGGGCTCTGCCCCCGGACGCCGGCCCCGCTCCCGTTCCCGCCGCCGCCGGGGCCCGCGCCCGGACCAGCCCGAACTTCCCTTCGATGGTTCACCGGCCGTTCCCGCCGTAGTTCCCGCGCCCGCCGCTTCCCGGACCGAGCCCCGGCTCCGCGCCGTGATGGCCCCGGCCGCGCCCGCGCCCGCGCGCATCGCCGCCCCGACCTCGGGCGAGCGCCCGCCCCACTTCGTGCTCATCGACACCCCCGCCGGCCTCGCCCCGCTCTATGCCGCGCTCGACCGCGTCGACGAGGTCGCGATGGATACCGAGGCGGACAACATGTTCCACTACCGCACCCGCGTTTGCCTGCTCCAGTTCCTCGTGGACGGAGAGGTTTACCTGGTGGACCTCATGACCCCGCTGCCGCTCGAACCGCTCTGGGCGCGGCTGGCGGAAAAACACCTCATCATGCACGGGAGCGATTTCGACATCCGCCTCCTGCACGATCTCTGCCGCTTCCGTCCTCGCAGCATCTTCGACACGATGCTCGCCGCCCAACTCCTCAACCGGCCCCGTGTCGGCCTCGGCGCGCTGCTGGAGCAGCACTTCGGCCTCCAGCTCGACAAGTCCGGCCAGAAGGCCAACTGGTCGAAACGCCCCCTTACGCCGAAGCTGCTCGACTACGCCGCCCTCGACGTCTGGCACCTGCCCGCCTTGCGCGACCTCCTCACCCGCGAACTCGTCGTCCTCGATCGTCTCGACTGGCTCGACCAGCAATGCCGCCGGCAGATCGAAAGCGGACTCACCGGGTTCCCCCGCGACGAGGAAAACGCCTGGCGCGTCGGGCCAGCCGACCGCCTGCGCGGCCGGGGCCTCTCGGTTCTGCATGCGGTCTGGCATTGGCGCGAAAAATGGGCCGAGGAGCTCGACACTCCCCCCTTCAAGGTCTGCAACAACGACCTTCTCGTCCGGATCGCCTCCGCCATCGAGCAGGGCGAGTCGTCCGAGGCGGTCCTCGCCCAGGTCAACCTCGGCAAACGCCAGTCCCGCCTCGCGCCGTCCCTCGCCGCCGCGCTTCGCGAGGGGCTCGCACGGGATCCTGCCACGCTTCCGCGCCGTCCGCGCGCCGAACGCATTCACCTCGGCGCCGCCGAGATCGCCCGCCAGGATCGCATCAAGGCCCATCGCGACGCGGTCGCCGCCCGCCTCGAGCTCGATCCCACCCTCATCGCCCCGCGCAGCACCCTCGTCACCCTCTGCCGCGAGCCCGGCCGGCTCGATGAAATCCTTCTCCCCTGGCAGGCCGACCTCCTCCGCGATTCGCCCGATCTTCAACCCTCCGTAAGCTCCGCGACCACTCCCTGAGATGCGAGGCTTGCCAAAGCGTCCCGCCATACCCAACTCTCCCCGTCCTCCCCTATGAACAAGAAGGCCTTTTTGCCCCTCGTCCTGATCGTTTTGGCCACCGGTTTCACCGGTTGCGCCCATCAGACCACCCGTACCGGAAGCAAGTCCACCTACGGTTTGGGTCTTGTCGAGGTCGAGCGCGGCGCCTACCAGCCCGCCCCCGTCACCTCCGCCGACATGAACACCAACGAGTACTTCGGTGACTCCGGCAAGGTCTCCGGGACCCAGACCAAGGTCCTCTGGGGTCTCCTCAGCTTTAACGACTATTGAGCCAACAACGCGTTCGGCACCCTCTCGGCCGCGCCCCGCAACGGGCGCGGCTTTTTTGTGTGTCGATTGCAAGTGACTTTGACATCTGCTCTTTCCGTCGCCCGCGTCGTTGCGCTTTTGTCACCCGCTTTTCCCGCCTTGCCCGCTTCCGCCAATATCGCCCGCCATCTCGCGGCCCACGCCTCCGCGCATCCGGAGCAGCCCGCGCTGAAGATCCCCCGCGGTCGCAGCGCCGGCCGGATCGATTACCTCGCCCTTTCCTACGCCGAACTTTCCGCCGAGGTCGCCGCCCATCGCACCCGGCTTTCGGCAGCCGGGCTGCGTCCCGGCGACCGGGTCCTCGTCATGGTGCCGCAGGGCCTGCCCCTGCTTGCGGTCGTCTTTGCCCTCTTCGAGCTCGGTGCCCTGCCCATCGTGATCGATCCCGGCATGGGCCGGAAAAACTTTCTGCGTTGTGTGGCGCACAGCCATCCCCGCGTCCTCGTCGGCATCCCGGTCGCCCGGCTGGCGTCCCTCTTTTTCCGCCAGGCCTTCCGCTCGGTGAAGGTGCGGGTTGGCGTCTCCGGTTCCGCCACCGCGCGGCTCACTCCACCCGGGGCCCGTCGTGCTGCGGCCGATGCCGGCGCCCTCGTGCGCGCGGCAACCGATCCCGCCGCCATCCTGTTCACCAGCGGCTCCACCGGCGCCCCCAAGGGAGTTTGTTACACCCACGGCCAGTTCGACGCCCAAGTCCGCCTGATCCGCGAGGCCTACCATATCCAGCCCGGCGAGATCGACCTGCCGCTGCTGCCGCTTTTCGCCCTTTTCGCCCCCGCGCTCGGCCTGACCACGATCGTGCCCGAGCTCGATCCTTCGCGTCCGGCCCGGGCCGACCCTGCCAGGCTCGTCGAGGCGATCCTTCAGGAAGGGGTCACCACCTCCTTCGGCTCGCCCACGCTTTGGGGCAACATCGCCGCCTACTGCCACCGCAGGGGGCAAAAACTTCCCGCTTTGCGCCGCGTGCTTTGCGCCGGCGCGCCAGTGCCGCCCTGGCTGTGGGAATCGCTCGCCGCGCTCATGCCCGGCGGTACCCCCCACAGCCCCTACGGAGCCACCGAGGCACTGCCCGTCAGTACCATCGCCGCCCCGGATGTAGTGCAGGGCACCGCCCTCGCCACCCTGGAGGGCGCCGGCGTCTGCGTGGGCCGGGTCCTGGCTCCGAACGTGGTGAAAATCATCGCGCCCCAAGACGGCGCCATTCCAGATATCTCCCTCGTCCGTGAGCTTCCTCCGGGCGAGATCGGAGAAATCGTCGTCGCTGGGCCCACCGTCACCACCGCCTACGACGGTCTCCCCGAAGCCACGGCCGTCTCGAAGATTCGCCTCGGAAGGCGCCGGAGGCCGGCGGCCGGACCGCAGGATGGAGAAGACCTCACGCTCGCTTCGCCGTCTATCCCGGCGCCGGCCGAGCAGCCCTCCTTGGAAGTCTGGGATCTGGCGGCAGGCGTCGCCGCGCCGGAGGGGGCGGTTTTTCACCGCATGGGCGACCTGGGTTATCTCGATTCTGCCGGCCGCCTTTGGTTCGTCGGCCGCAAAGCCGAGACCGTTCGCACCGAGCGGGGACCGTTTTATCCCGCCCAAGTCGAGCCGCTTTTCGACGCTCACGCCGAGGTCCGCCGCACCGCCCTCGTCGGCTCCGGCCCCGCCGGCCGGCAGCGGCCCTGCATGGTCGTCGAGCCCGTCGACCCGAAACTGGTGGGCGACAGTTGCGAATGCCGCCGCCTCGCCCGCGAACTTCGCGTCCTCGCGCTCCGCCACGTCCATACCGCGCAGATCAAGGTATTCTACTTCCGGGAATCTCTGCCCGTGGATGTGCGCCACAACGCCAAGATCCACCGCCTTACCCTCGCTGCCTGGGTGGCTGGCGGGGCGGTCGGCTACGAGTCGGACCCGAAACGTTGAGGCGCGGGCGCCGCGAAGTCCTAGATCCCAATGGACCAAATCCCAAAGGAATCCGTGTCGGCATCCGCCATCGGACATCGGTCATCGGACATCGACCATTCCCCCCATTCCCCGGTGCTCGTCACCGGGGCCACCGGCTTTCTGGGCTCGCATCTGCTGGCCCGGCTGCGCGCGCGGGAACGGGCGGTGACGATCGTCTCGCGTTCCCCCCGGCCCGCCCTGGCTGCGCAGGGACTGCGGGTCGTAGTCGGCGAACTGCACGATCCGGCCGTTTGCGCGGAGGCGGTTCGCGGTGCGGCCACGGTTTTTCACGTCGCCGCCCGGGTTGGAGTGTGGGGGCGCTACGACGATTTTTATCGGGACAATGTCCTCGCCACCCGCGCCCTGCTCGCCGCCGCGCGCGCCGCCGGGGTGGCGCGTTTCGTCCACACCAGCACCCCCAGCGTGGTTTACAACGGGCGCGATCTGGCCGACGCAGATGAATCCCTGCCGCTGACCGCGTCCTGTCCCTCGCCTTATCCGCTGACCAAGGCCCTCGCGGAGCGCGAGGTACTCGCGGCGCATTGCTCCTCATTTCGCACCTGCGCCCTGCGTCCGCACCTGATCTGGGGCGCAGGCGATCCGCACTTGGTTCCCCGCATCCTCGCCCGCGCCGCCGCCGGCCGGCTGCGTGTCGTCGGTGCGGGCGAAAACCTCGTGGATATGGTCCACGTCGAAAACGCCACCGACGCCCAGCTCCAAGCCGAGCGAGCCCTCGATTTTTGTCACCAATCTGGTGACAACCCGCCTTCGTCCGCCTCGAAAAGCAGGGGCGCAAATTGTCACCAATCTGGTGACAAAGCCGGTCCCGCCGGCGGGCGGGCCTATTTCATCACCAATGGCGAGCCGGTGAACCTCTGGCGCTGGATCGACGGGTTGTTGGTCGCGCTGGGCCGTCCTTCGCTTCCCGCCCGCCACCTCCCGCTCGGCTTCGCCACCGCGCTCGGCGCCGCCTGCGAAGCGGCCTGGGCCGTGCTGCCGTTGCGCGGCGAGCCGCCGATGACGCGGTTCGTCGCCGCCGAGCTCGCCAAGCATCACTGGTTCAACATTGCCGCCGCGCGGCGCGATCTCGGTTACGCTCCACGCGTGAGCATGGCCGAGGGCACCGTCGCGTTGATCGCGCACCTGCGGGCCGGTGGGACCTGAGACGCGCGGCGCCACCCGAGGTCCCTTCACGCCTCGAACCAGGGTCTGGCGTAATTCGTGCGGTCCACCGGCCAGGTTCGCCAGGCCACGCGTGGCTGGCATGCGGCGGCCAGCAGGTTGTCCGCGACCACGGCGAGGTCCTCGGCGCACCAAAAATCCTCCGCCTCCTCCGGTACGGCGCGGCTGGCGAGGTGGGCGCTTTTGGCGATCACCAGGCCCGAAAGCGGCGGAAGCGCGCAACCGAGCGTTACTAGCACGCCCTGCAGCCGCGACAGCACGCCTTTGCCGCCCGTGCTGTGCTCGCTCACCAGCACGGCGGCCGGCTTGCCCATCCAGAGCTCGGTCGTTTCGGCCGGCGTGGCATCCTCCAGGAACTTCTGCAGCGAGGAGCTCCAGGCGTCCCAATGCGTACCCGTGGCGAACACGAAGGCGTTTGCCTGATGCAGCAGGGGCTCCAGTTCGGAAAAAGTCCGGGCTCCCGGGCCGGCGAGCGTCGCGCGCAGCAGGCTCGCGTGCGGCGCTAGCCGCGCCTCCACGCGGGAGAGCAGGCGCGCGGAGTTTCCCTCCGGGCCGGCGAGCGACGCGTTCAGCAGCAGGATGCAGGGACGGCCGTTTGCGGCGTCGGGTCCGGGCACGCGAACGATCGGTTTCGGAGCATGATCCATGAGGGCAGCAGTCTGCCGATCTGGCCCGCTAGGCGAGCCGAAGCGTCATCGGGTCCCGCGTTTGCGCCTCCAGCCCGGTCTTGCGGTAGAGGTGGCGGGCGCGGGGGTTTTCATGCGCGACCTCCAGGCGCAGGGCCTTCGCTTCGTGCGCGCGGGCCCACGCGACGGCGAAATCCACCGCTCGCCGTCCCTCGCCGCGTCCGCGCGCTCCGGGAACGAGGTAAAGCTCGTCGAGCAGCACGAAACGTCCGCCGAACTCGAGGCTGCAGGCCCAGGTGAGCACGAGATGACCGGCCGGCCCCGGCGGGCCCGCTTCACCCGCGTCCGCCAGGAACACCGCGCCCAAGGCCGGCCGCGCGAGCAATGCCTGCAGCGCGGTCCCCTGTTCCGTGTCGTCGAAACGCAGTTGCTCTTCGCGATAGAAGGCGCGCATCGAGCCGAGCACCGCTTCCGTATCGACCAGCCCGGCGGGACGCCAGACCAGGGCGGCGGGGACAGGGAAGGGATCGTCGTCGGGCGGAGGCATGATGCGATGCGCAACCGACTATCCAACGGCGTGGCCACGGCAATCCCGCTCCGAGCCCGCCTCAGGCAGCGGCTTGCGGCGGTTCGGTTTCCTCCGCCTTTTTGGGGAAGAGAAGGGAGGCCGCCACGGAGAGGCTGAGCACGCCGCCGATGATGCCGAGCGACCACGAGATCGGGAATTTCCCGCCGAAAGCGTCGTTCAGCCACACCATCTTCAGGCCCACGAAGGTAAGGATGACGCCCAGGCCAAATTTCAGCAGGTGGAATTTGTGCATCACATTGATGAGAAGGAAAAACAACGCTCGCAGTCCGAGGATGGCGAAGATGTTGGAGGTGAAAACGATCAGCGGTTCCTTGGTGATGGCGAAGATGGCCGGCACGCTGTCCACCGCGAAGACGATGTCGGTGACCTCGATGAAAACCAGGCAGACCAGCAGCGGCGTGCCGTAGCGGACGTGTTCCCGGCGGACGACGAAGTGCTGGCCCTCGAGCTTTTCCGTGATCGGGAGGAACTTGCGCAGCGCGCGCACGAAGGGGTTTTTCTCCGGCTCGATTGGTTGTTGGTCGGTGAAGAAGATCTTTATGCCGGTGAAGATGAGGAAGGCGCCGAAGAGATAGAGCACCCAGTGGTAGCGCATCAACGCGGCGCCGGCGGCGATGAAGAGCACGCGGCAGAGGAGCGCGCCGAGGATGCCGAAGAACAGCACGCGGTGCTGGTAGGCGCGAGGGATGCCGAAGTAACCGAAGACCACCACGAAGACGAAGATGTTGTCCACCGACAGGGACTTTTCGACGACGAAGCCGGTGAGGAACTCGAGGGCCGATTGATGAGCGAGCCGCGCGCTTTCGGCCGCGATCGCGGCGGGATCGGTGACGCCTTGCGCGGCCAGCGCCTCGAGCAGGGGTGGGTAGTGGGGGAATTTCCAACGCGCATAGTGCCAGAAGCCGTAGCAAAAAAGCAGCGCGAGCGAGATCCAGACCGCGCTCCACGCCGCGGCCTCCTTCACCGTGACCTCGTGGGCCTCGCGGTGAAACACGCCGAGGTCGAGCGCGAGCATGCCGAGCACGAACAGCGTGAAGAGGCCGTAGAACCACCAGTAGTCGCCGATGGGGAACAGGAGCAGGTCTTGCATGGGAAGCCGGAGCGATCGGGGTGGCCCGGCCGGCCGCGCAGCCAAGCCATCGGCCCGGCTCGCACAAGCCCGGGCGACGGTTTTGGAAACAAGGGGTTCCGATTCCAATGACCGAAGCGAAGCCGTGTGCCCGCGCTTCTGGCGGGCGCTGCACGGATCGCGACGGCAAGCGTGGCGCGGGGCTGGAGCCCCACGTCGCGCTCAAGGCGAGGCGATGCCGCCGGCGATGAGGCCGGCGTAGATGCGCGCGCTGGCGAGGAGCTCGCGGATCGAGGCGCGCTCGTCCACCGCGTGGCAATCCTCTCCGCCGGGGCCGTGACCGAGCACGGGGATCCTCAAATGGTGGGCGAAGAAATGCATGTCGTTGAAGCCCGTCGAGCAGCCGAAGACGGCCCGGCAGCGCCGCTCGCGCGAAACGTGTCCGGCGAGGGCGGCGGCGAAGGGGTGGTCCGGCGGCGCGAAGCAGGCATGGTTTTCCGACACCTTCGTGACCACGATGCGCGACTTCGGAATGGAGCGGGCGGCGGTGGCCAGGAAGGCGCGCAGTTCGCGTTCGGCGGCGGCGACGCTCTCGGTGGGCAGTACGCGGCGGTCGATGCTGAAGCGGGCCAGGGCGGGCACGGTGTTGATCTTGCCGCCCTCGCCGCTGGAAAAAACGCCCCCGACATTGAGCGTGGGGCGGCGGACTTCGCCGTTCGGCGCGGTGAAACTGCGCGAGGCAAGCTGCGCGGCATGTTCCTGGAGCGCGAGGACGAGGCGGGCGGCGTGCTCCAGGGCATTGACGCCCTTGTGCGGCGTGCTGCCGTGCGCGGCGCGGCCATGCACCGCGACCTCGAGCCAGACGACGCCGTTGTGACCGCAGCCGATGCGCCGGCCTTCGCCGCCTTCCATGACCAAGGCGTAGTCGGGCCGGATGGGAGCATGCTCCACGACCCAGCCGGCACCGAGGGCGGAATCGGTTTCCTCGTCGGCGGTGAAGGAGACTTCCACCTCCAGCGCCGGCGCGGTGCGGGTGGCGCGCAGCGCGCGCAGGGCGAGGAGCAGACTGGCGATGGAGCCTTTCATATCCGCGGTGCCGCGGCCGAAGATCCAGCCGTCCTCTACCGCGCCCGAGAAAGCGGAGCCGTGTCGCCATTCGCCGGATACGGGCACGACATCGTAGTGGGCATTGAAGTGAAGGGTCTTCGGCCGGTCGGCAGTCCCTCCGGCGGCGGCGCGAGGCGCAGCAAGGCGGCCGAGGACATTCCAGCGGGGCAGGTTCCATTGCCCGGGCGGGAGGTGTTGCCGGGCGAGGGCGGCGGGTACGCGGAGCCGACGGGCGGCGAGGCCGGCGCGGGTGAGCTCGGCGACGAGCAGGCGCGTGATCGCATCGTAGTGTTCGCCGCGGGGATTGACGGTCGGCAGGCGGACGAGGCGGCGGAGGAGGGCGATCAGGTCGGCCTCGTGAGCGTCGATGTAGGCGGCGGCGGGCGTCATGCGTACCACGAGCGTCGGCGCAGGCATCCCCGCGGTCAATCGCGCCCCCGTACACCGATATTGTCACCCAATAGGTGACAGCATCGGGGGCCGGCTCTAGGCGCTGTCTTCGAAATAATCCAGCGCTCTGCTGAAGCCCTGCGGGTGG
>CBINGR010000051.1:0-39368 GCA_966250295.1 uncultured Akkermansia sp.
TCCGGGTCGGCGATCGCCTCGGCGCGGGAATGCACGTGGTGGTGGCGCCCGTCCCGGGCCATCAGGCGGTAGACGCAGTCCCAGCCGAGGACCTCGCGGCAGGCGCGCCGCCCTTCCTGGTCCACGCGGCGCCGGTCGTCCGGGTGGATGAGTTCCAGCCAAAGATCGTTTATGCCGGCTCCGGCGGGGCGGCCGGTGAAAGCCTGCCAGCCGTTCGCCTCCTGGATGGCTCCGTCGGCGTCGGCGGTCCAGACGATCGCGGCGCTCGCGGTGATGAGAGTGCGGTAGCGTTTTTCGCTGCGGGCGACGGCGATGGCCAGGCGCCGGGATTCGGTGATGTCGTAGGCGTGGATGACGACGCCCACCACCCGGCCCGCGGCATCCACGTCGGGCCGGTAGGTGACCATGGCGTCGCGCGATTTGTGCGGGGCCTCGATCGTCTTTTCGTAGCGGACCCGGTTGCCGGCGAGCGCGGCCTGGAGATGGGGCCGGGCCTCGGGGTAACGCTCCTCGCCCATGAGTTCGCGCACGGTTTTCCCGTGGATGTCGTCGAAGCCGACCCCGAGCCAGCGCTCGTATTGCCGGTTGTGCACCACGAAACGCTCGTCCGGGTCGAGGTAGGCCACCATCGCGGGCACGGTGTCGATGATGGTCGTGAGCAGCTTGCGCTGGCGTTCGAGCTCGGCCTCCGCGGCCTTGCGCGCGGTGAGGTCGAGCAGGAAGACGAGGCAGGACTCGCCGTCGGGCTGGATGCTGCCACCGACCAGCAGGGGCACCCGCCGGCCGTCGCGGCGGATGCAGACCTTCTCGAAGGGTTCACGATGGCCGGCGCCCTGCAGATGTTCCCAGATGAAGGTGCCGAATTTCGCCTCGCGGTCGCCGATGTGGGCGCGGAGATTGACGCTTCCGGCCTCCAGCTCCTGGCGGGTGTGATCGAAGAGGCGGAGAAACGCGTCGTTGCCGGCGCGGACGTGGCCGTCGCGCTCGACGATGCAGATGCCGAAGATGTCTGCCTCCCACGCGGAGCGAAAACGGCGCTCGCTGTGCTCGCGTTCGCGGCGGGCCTGCTCCTCCGCGGCGAGCGAGCGGCGCACGCTCTGGTAGAGGCGGGCGTTTTCCAGGGCGAAGGCGGCGATGCCTCCGATCCTTACCGCCAGCTGCAGGGCGTCGTGCCCCAGGACGCGTTGGGACTCCGCCGTGGCGAGGGACAGCACGCCGATGATGCGTCCGCGCACGCGCAGCGGCACGCCGAGGCACGAAACGAGGCCGAAGGAGCGCAGATGGACGAGATCCTCTTCATTTTCGGCCAGGCTGCGCAGGAAGTCCTCGTCCACGGCGCTCACCAGCCGGGGTTCGCCGTCCCGAAGAATGCGGGCGGCACCCGCGTCTTGGTGCGCCCCGGACAGCGCCCCGGCATGCCCCAGCGAGCGCGCCAGCCGGATTTTTTCCGGTTCGCTGTGGTGGGTGCGTATCTGGACGAGGTGGCCGTCCCGCTCGTCCAGCATCTGGATACAGCACCAGTCGGCCAAGGCGGGCACGATCGATTGCACGAGCGCATCGGCCGTCTTGTCGAGGTCGAGCGAAGAGGCCAGAACCTGGTGCAGTTCACCGATGAAGCGCAGTTCCTCGCGCTCCTGGTGGGCGGGGGTGATGTCGGCGCCCGAGCCGATGAAACCCTCGAAAGTGCCGTCGGCGTCGAAACGGGGCACTGCATGTTCCATGATCCAACGGTAGACGCCGTCGGCCCGGCGCAGCCGGTACTCGATTTGGTAGGGCACGCGGTGCTGTCGCGCCTCCGCCATGGCGGCGCGCACCCGCCCGACGTCGGCGGGGTGGAGGCGTTCCAGACGATCGACCTCCGGGCTGCGCGGATCCGTCCCGGTGAAGGTCAGCCAGCGCTGGTTCACGAAACCGGGCGAGCCATCCCCGGAGGTGGTCCACACGAAGCCCGGGGCGTGGTCGGCCATGTGTTCGAAATCCTGCGCCGCCTGCCGGGTGGCCGTTTGCCAGGCGGTGAACATCTGGTGGATCACTCCGCAGAGGACGCTGATCATCACGCCCTCGAAGACGAAGAGCAGGGCGACGATGAAGGTGCCCGGCGCCTCGAAGCTCAGGCTGTGGGTCGGGCCGATAAAAAGCCACGAGGCCACCAGCGCGCCGAGGAGCGTGGCGAACAGACCGGCGTGGCATCCGCCGATCCAGGCGCTCACCATCACGGCGGGGATCAGCATCGCGTAAGGAGCGCGGATGCCGAGCCAGGGATGCAGGTTGTGTCGGACGGCCAGCGCCACCGCCACGGAGAACAGAACGATTAGCGTGCGGAATCTCGCGGATCGGGCCGTCGGCGGGGAAAGGAGATGAAAAAAAAGCCGCATGGACCAGAGCTGGGCTCCAGCGTGCGGCACGGGGGCGGCTTGTCACCTTTTCCGGTATCGGGGATTTCCCGAGGCCTCCATGGGGCCAGCCAGGGTTATCTCCGGACAGGAAAGCGGGATGTGGCGGCGGGCTTCGCGGCGCTTTCCGGCCGGCCCGGCTCAGACGGAACGACGGCGGCCGCCGCGGGCGGCGGCGCCTTGGCCGGCAATCGCGAGCTCCTCCTCCTCGTTACGAGCCACGCGTCGCCCGCCTCCGGAGGGACCGGTTTTTGGCGTGGCGGCGGCCGCAGACGGGGCCGTGGCCGCCCGGGACGCGCGAACGATGCCGGCCTCGGACTCGTTGCCCATCAGCTGCCGCTCGGCTTCCAACCAGATTTGCTCGTCCCGCCCCGAAGGGCAGCCGTACTTGTTCCAGAGTTCGCGTGCGCGCTCGGCGATTTCCTGGTGTGGAGGCCTTTCGGAACGTGAAGAGCCGGCAGCGGACGCGGCGGGAGAAGAGGAGGAAAGATTGGCGGTTTTCATGGACCTGCAGGTATAGCGGGAGCCAGGCCGGTTCGCCATCGGGCGTGCTTCGGTAGCCAGGGTGGGTGTGCCGCCTGCCGGGAAGAAAAACGGAGGATCGCGGCGCCGGCTGCCGGCCGAACAAGCCGGCTCGAAGCAGGTCCTAGTCCGAGTCATGAGCTGGCTGCGGCTGACCCACAGCACCGTGTATGAGTATGCCCGGCCGGTGCGGCTGGGCCCGCATCGGCTCGTGGTGCGCCCGCGCGAGGGACACGACCTGCGGGTGGATTCCTTCTCCCTGCGCACGGAGCCGGCGGGTACGGTGGAGTGGTGCCGGGACATCTTCGGAAATTCCGTGGCGCGGGTGGATTTCGAGGTGGCGACCCCGCGTCTCGCCATCGTCAGCGAGGCCGTGTTGTGGCGCACGCTGGCGAATCCCTCGCCGCGTCCCCCGGAAGCGGAAGACTGGCCGGTCGTGTACGATGTTCTGGAGACGGTCGTGGCAGAGGCCTACCGCGCGCCGGTTTATCCCGAGGACCAGGCGGCGGTGCTGGCCTGGCTCGAGGCCGGCGGCGGGCCGCGGCCCGCCTCGGCGACGCAGGCGCTGGACGGGCTGTGCCAGCGCATCCAGCGCGAGATCGCCTATGTCCGCCGGGAGGAGAAAGGCGTCTTCACGCCCGCGCAGACGCTGGCGTTGCGCACCGGTTCCTGCCGCGACATGGCGGCGCTCTTTCTCGAAGGAGGCCGGGCGCTCGGCCTGGCGATGCGTTTTGCGAGCGGCTATCTCGAGTGCGCCGCCTCGCGGGCCGGCCGGGCGACCACGCACGCCTGGGTGGAGGGTTACGTGCCGGATCTGGGCTGGCGCGGTTATGACGCCACCTCGGGGCTGCCCACCACCGCGAGCCACATCGTGGCGGGCGTGAGCAACCATCCCCGCGGAGTGATGCCGGTCTCGGGGCTGTATTGGGGCGAAGCGGTGAAAACCCTTGGTCTCACGGCGAGCGTGCGCACGGAGGAATTGGAACGCGCCGCGCCGGCCGGTTTCTAGCGAGGTCCGTCGGCGCGGAAGGTGGAGCGCGTTGAGCAAGGTCAACGCGCTTCTCAACCCCCTCAGGCCGGGGCGAGCCAGGCCTTCTGGATCTCGTCCTGGGCCGTTTCGGCGGCCAGCGGATCGGCGGCGGTGCCGCGGCAGGAGAGGTCTGCGATGGTGGCCGCCGGAAGCAGCCGGCCGATTTCCAGCAGCACCGGCGGAATCTCCCGGAGCTGGGTCAGCGCGGCGCGGGCGATTTCGCCCTCCTTCAGCGCCAGGGCCGCGCTGTGCAGCATGGCGCACTCGCTCGCGGCAAGGTTGAGCAGGGTGAACAGATCCCGCAGGATGAAGGAGCGTTCTTCGGTGCGGAGGCGGGTGTAGAAGTCGGCTACCTTGGCAGAGCTGCCGGCGGTGCGTTCCTGTGCCCGCGGGCCCCGCGGTTCCGGAAGTTTTTCCCGCAGGATATCCAATTGTTCGTTCTGGCAGCAGAAGAGATCGTTGATCCAGGACACCAGGGCGGAGGTCTCGTCGTTTTCCACCACGGAGAGCTCGCGCGCGTGAAGCTCGCAGGCATTCGCCACGGTCTCCCGCAGGGCGTGGAGGGCGGCGATCATGTCCGCGAGCACGCGCGGCGCGGCCGGGGCCGGGGGAGCGGAGACGAGGCGGTTCATGGGGCCTGAACGTATCGGAGCGACCGGCAGGGGGGTATCGGGCGGATTCCAGTGGCGCGCTCCGGGTTCGCGCACGGGCCGGGGCCCGAGGTACTTGCGCAGGTTTTAACCGGAGCTCTGGTGCCGCCGCCCGTCGGTTTCGCGAATGTCGGCCTTAGGCGCTGTCTTCAAAATACCTCAGACCGCCGAGCCCTGCGGGTGAGAGCTAAACCAGGCTGGGCCGGCGTTGTCCTCGGTGGCATGGGCCTCCGGCCCACCTCCACCTCGGCCGCCTTGGCCGAGCCAGGTTTTGCTCCCACGCCGGCCTGATCCATTTCGACGACAGCGCCCAGCGGGTCGCGGCCGCGAAAGGAAGACGCGATGGGTCGCTCAGCCTTGGAGAAGGGATTGGGCGCCGTCGATGAACACCTCGGTCCCGGTGATGTGGGAGGCGGCTTCGCCGACCAGGAACCAGATCAGCTCCGCCACCTGTCCGGCCGTGCCGGGTTCCCCCTTGGTGAGCGGCACGGTGCCTTCGGGGAACGAGACCTTCACGCCGATTTCCTCCTGGCCGCGATGCTCGGTGTTCTCGGCGATGCGGGTATGGATGGCGCCCGGGCAGACGGTGTTCACGCGGATGCGAAAAGTGGCCAGCTCCAGCGCCATCATGCGCGCGAAGGCGACCTGAGCCGCTTTCGACGCGGCGTAGGCGCTCGCGCCGGTGTTGCTGAACATGCGGGTGCCATTCACCGAGGACACGACTACGATCGCACCGCCGGAGCGCTTGAGGAGGGGGAGCGCGCCGCGCACCGTCAGGTAGGTGCCACGCAGATTGATCGCGAGGGTACGATCCCACTCCTCGGGCGCGATCTGTTCGAGCGGGGCCCAGACGCCGTTCACCCCGGCATTGGCGACGACGATGTCCAGCCCGCCCCAGGTGTCGTCCAGATGCGTGAACACATCTTCCATCGCGACCGCGTCCGAGACGTCCGCCACCAGGGCCAGGGCCTTGCCGCCGGCACCCTCGATCTCATCGCGCACGGCGTCGAGTTCGTCGCGCGTGTGCCCGACGAGAACGAGC
This sequence comes from uncultured Akkermansia sp., assembly GCA_966250295.1. GTDB lineage: Bacteria > Verrucomicrobiota > Verrucomicrobiia > Opitutales > Opitutaceae > IMCC26134_A. Next base: position 5,638 of record CBINGR010000051.1, read on the forward strand.
CGTGCGCCGGCGTAGGCGAGGAGCTTGGCCGTGGCTTTGCCGATGCCCGACCCTGCGCCGGTGACCAGGGCGATTTTGCCTTCGAGCGAATGGGAGGGTAGTCGCATGGGGGCAGGTTCGCAGGTCGGCGGGCTCGGGAGTATCCGGCGTCGAGTGGCCCGGGACGGTCGAAAATTTCCGCACACGAGGCGGGGGCCGCACCCGGGGCGGCGGCCTCTTTCACACCCTCGTTTCCCTGTCCCTCGCCCCTCAGCTCTCGGGCGGGTTTCCGTTCCGGGGCAGATGGCTGAACTTGAACCAGTATTCGTCGAGCGAACGCACCATGTCGACGAGGACGAGCAGGCTCATCGGTTTCACCAAGTAGGAGTTGGCCATCAGGCCATAGGCTCGCCGGATATCCGCTTCGAGCGACGAGGAGGTGAAAATGACCACCGGCAGCTCGCGAAAGCGCGAATCCTGACGGATCCACTCCAGTACTTCGAAGCCCGACATGCGCGGCATGTTCAGATCGAGGACCAGCAGGTCCGGCAGGGGAAATTTGGCGCGATCCCCAAACTTTTCCTCGCCGTTGAGATAACGAAGCGCCTCCACGCCGTCGCTGGCAAAGCGCAGGCCAAACGATACGCCCGCTTTCTTTCCGGCCATGGCAAAAAGCGTTTGTTCGTTGGGTCCATCGTCCACCAACAGGACTGTCTTAGCGGGGTGCATTCCCGGGATCATGCGCGGATGTTTTTACATTTCACAACAGGCGGGAGGGGGCCCGCGTGTCGGGATTTTGAGAAGTTTTGCTTTTTCCTCTCAGGCGGAGGCAACGCTCAGGCATCGAGCAGCCAGCCCTGCCGGATCGCGTGCCGGACGATGTCCACCCGCCCGCGAAGCTGTAGTTTCTCCATGGACCGTGTTTTGTAAGTTTCTATGGTTTTAACACTTACTCCGATTTTATGGGCGATCTCCTTGTTGCTGTAGCCTTGGGCGATCAACCGAAGTACCGACGCTTCGCGTTCGCTCAATCTTTCCGCGCCGCCCTCCGCCTCCAGAGTGGTGGCGAACAGCCGGCTTTCGGGCGGAAGTCCCAGGCGCGGATCGATGCGGAGCCTGCCTAGATGCGCTTCTCGAATGGTCTCGATCAGTTCGTCCGCCGTGGCCCGCTTGAGTACGTAGCCCAAGGTGCCGGCATCGAGCAGCGCGCGACAATAATTTCTGTCTTCATGGGCCGTCAGGACCACAATCTTCACCTTGGGCGCGGTCTTGCGGAGGCGTCGGGTCATTTCCAGGGGATCCGATCCGGGTCCGGACATATCCACCACGGCTACAGACGGTTGCAGCGAGGGTATGCGGATGACGGCCTCTTCTCCGTCTCCGGCCTCGCCGATCACTTTCATATCCGCCTGGGCCTCGATAAGGCGCTTCAGGGCCTCTCGTATCACCGCATAATCGTCAGCGATAAAAATGCGAAGTTTGCTCATCCTGCGCGCCAGCCGGGATAAGGTAACGCGCGGGCCTCGTTTAGGGGCTCGGCGAAGCCCTCGCCACCAATAAATTTAACCTAGGGAATTTTCCTTGGCCCGGCGCGGGGGAGGCATCTCAGGAAAAACATGCGATCACGGCGCATTGCGGGCCATCCACCACACTGCGACCGCTCCGATGACGAAAAAAAGCAACACGCCCACGGCGACGCCGATGTTCACCTTGGTCGTGCGTTTTCGTGGATTTACGAGCTGCGCGGGGCTGGGAGGATTTTCGTCGAAGGGCATGGTGACGGGGGAGCAGGGGATGGCGTCTCCTAGGTCCTTGTCCACGAGGCGGCTGAGGGGCAATTATTGCGAGACGACCTTCAGGGCTTCGCCGCTCAGCTCGTTCGAAGTGTGGATGGCCACGTCGCCCAGGGAAAGAATGCCCACGAGGCGCTTCTCCCGGTTGAGCACCGGCAGACGGCGGATCTGTTTTTGCTCCATCAATTCGGCGGCATCCTCCACTTCCTGGTCGGAGTAGATATAGATAATACCTTCCGACATGATTTCCCGTGCCGTAGTCCGTCTCGGATCCCGGCCTTCGGAAACGCAGCGCAGAACGATGTCGCGATCGGTGAGCATGCCGGCGAGGCGATCGGCTTCGCAGACCGGAACCGCGCCGACATCGAGTTCGCGCATCACCTTGGCCGCCTCCACAAGCGTGGCATCGACGGGTATGCAGCGGACGGCGGGCGTCATGGCTTTTTCTATGTTCATAAGCTTTGAAGCGGAGAGGGGGAGGTCGGCGACACGAGTATGACCGGCGCGTGCCGGGTCTTCCATCGGAGCGGGACCCGAGCTCCGCACCGGGCCACCGGCCCGAAAGCCGGGGACGGGGCGGGCAGGCCGGGTGGATGGATGGTCAATGAAGAGCGTCGGCCGGGAGCTTTTTCACGGGTTCGTCCTTGCCGGCGTGGTTGGCGACGATGGACGTGCGCGCGGCGAGAGAGGGGTAGGCGGGATTGCCGTGCCGGTCAGGTTGCGGATGGGCAAGCGCATCCTGTTCGCCGGCAGGCGTGCCTCGCAGCTGGCGCTCGGCCTCCAGCCAGTGGCGGTCGTGATGGCCGTCGGGGCGGCCGTCCTGCTCCCAGAGTTCGTAGGCGCGGCGCGCGATCTGGCCGTGGACGGAGGAATTGGTCCGGGGATCTTCGTTTTGCGATGCGGTTTGCATGTTTGCCAGCTTACGCGTTGTGGCGCGGGACCGGCATCGGGCGCGGACGTGTCGTCCACCCCCGGGAAAGCGCCGATTCCAAAAACAACCCGCGCCGCCGGAGGGCGGTGCGGGTCGTGCGCGGGAGGGTTGCGGTCGGGCTCAGAAGTTGAAGCCGATGCCGACCGTCCACTGGAAGCCGCCATCGTCGAAAGTATCGTCGGCGTCGTCCGAGTCGTCGAAGGCCCAGGCATATTCCGCCATGGCGAAGAGGAAGGTGCGGGGTTGGACGTAGAACTTGAGTCCGCCTTCGATGCCGGCCACCCAGGTTTCTTCCACGTCGTCGCCGTAGATGCCGCCGGCGTTCACACCGACGAAGGGCTGCAGGCGATCCGAGCCGAAATGCTGGTCCAGCGCGACGCGGGTCGAGCCCATCCAGCTGTCGCCGCCCTCGTCGACGGAGACGAAGTTGAAGGTCTGGCGGACGACGGCCGCGAGGGTGTCGTTCAGGTAATAGCCGAGCGAGGCACCGAAGCCGCCGGACGAGTTGTCGATATCTTTGTCGGACGCGCCGTTTCCGGAGAGGGTGAACTCGTAGTCCCCGGCGTGGGTGCCGAAGTCGGACGTCTGGGCGGAGAGGCCGAGCGGAGCGGCGAGGAGGGCCAGGCTGAGCGCAAGGATGGAGGTTTTCATCGGGGGTCTGGTTATGGTTGTAGTTGGTTGTCAGATACGCCTGAAAGGCGCGAAGCCGACGTTTCGCCGGGGAGGACGCGCGTGCAATCCGGAGGCCGCTCCGATTCCCCCGAACCCGGCATCCGCCGGGTCCCCGATGCGGTCACCGGGGAGTTTGGGCACGGCGGAGCGGCCCGGTTTACAAACGAATGCCGAAGGCAGGAGGGGCTTTACCCCAGGGGAAGAGCCCGACGCCCGCCGGGGCCGCAGGCCTGATTGGGCGGGCGCCGGCCGGCGCCTATCATCCGCGGCACGGCGTGCGTCCCCCCTCGTCCCCCCTCTTACCATGAAAAACCATTCCCATTCTTCCGGACGCATCCTGCGTCACGGCGCGCCGGCCTCCGAGGTAACGGCCGAGGCCATCGAAGCCAGGGCACGCGAGCTCGCGCTGATCGAAGGTCGCGAGCAGCCCACCGACGAAGACCGCCAGCGCAGCAGTGCCGAACTCCGCGGCGAACACCTGCCCGACACCTCGCTCGATGACGCGGAGGGAGTGGGCCGCTTGAGCCGGGATCCCAGCGACCCGCTTTCCATCGAGGGAGTGCGGTCGCCCATGCAAAACGAGCCGTTGGAACAAGAAATCTCGGAACGGCTGGCGCTCGAAGGGGTGGAGGAGGCGCAGCACGACCAAATGCTCGCCGCCCGCCGCCGGCGCCGCGCTTCCTGAGCGGAGGTCCGGAGCCGGGCGGCCGGGCTCGACCCGGGCACAGGGGGGTGGAAGCCTTTGCCCCGGGGCGCGCCGTTTCCCGCCTCACCGCCGGGAAACGGGCGGCTCCTCGTGGTAAGCGTCCAGGCGGCCGGCGTAATCGTCGTAGGACGTCAGCGCCGGGTCGTATTCCGGCGCGTGTTTGATGCGATCCTGCTCGAGGTCCACATACACGCGGGACTGTGTCCAGTTCACCTCCGAAATATGGTCGGGGGAAATGACGACCTTGCGTCCGGGGAGCCAGTTGCGGGTGTCGACGACGATATGGCGGATGGCCCATGACGCGTCCTCGATGAGAAAGTCCTCCACGTGCCCGACCGGGCCGTCGATGGCTTCGATATGGTAGCCGGTCACGGTACGGGCGCTGCGGAGCCGCGGGTCCCCATCCGGCGCGGTGCGCCCCCGGGGCAGATCGGTGGCGGGGACGCCGACCATAAACGGCGGACCGGCCGGGCCCGTTTCCGGAACCGGGGTAAAGAGGCCTCCGTAGTAGCCGGCGCCCAGCCAGTAGGCGGGCCAGCCGTAGTATTGATGGAGGCCGGTTTCCTGTTCGCGCGAGACCGGCTGCTCGGTGTCGATGCCGGGGCTGTGGCGGACTTGATCCTGGGTAAGATCCACGGAGAGAAGCCCCGCCTCCCAATCCGCGACGCCGAGCACCGAGGTGGCGAGCAGCACCTTGCGGCTGCCGAGCCACGATCCCGTTTCAACGACCAGGTAGCGGATGACCCAATGGAAGTCGTCGAAGTAGAAATCCTTTACCTTTCCGAGCACGCCGTCGCGCGCGCGGAGTTCGAAGTTATGGAGATGGCCGGCTTTGCGTAACATGGCGGGAGGTCCTTTCGGGTTGGGTTTCTGGCAGGGGGTACAAGATAGCTCAGGCGGGTTTCGGGGGCCATGGGGGAAGGGGGGGCGGCGGCCATGGGGACCGGCGGGTGGGGGCTCCGCGCCCGGCCTTTACGGGATGATGGCGTCGGGGATTCCCCCAGGCACTCCGGCGCGCCGATGCGTTCCCATCGAAATGAACCCCGTTCATGCCCGCCGGACCGGCGATGGCAGGGGGTTTTCGTTTTCCCATGAAATCCATGCCCATCCTCCTTCGCAACGAAACCAGTCTTTCCATCTGCAAGCGCCTCCTCGGCGGCGAACTGGCCGCCGTCGACATCTACGGCCGGATCCTTCGGCGCCACGAGGGCGATCCGGCGGCGGCCGTGCTTCGTCAAGTGCGCGACGAGCATGAACGGGCAGCGGAACTGCTCCGTGCACACATGCGGGAACTGGGCGGCGGCTATGCCGCGGAGCCCGGCGGCTGGGGCACCTGGAGCGAGATCGACGTCGCGTCGGTCTTCGGCGATTCGATCGTCTTTCAAGAATTGCAGCGAAACGAGGCGCGATGGTGCGAGACGCATCGGGAGGCATTGAAGGAGGAGGCCCTTTCGGCGGCCTGCAAGGAGCTCATCCGCTTCGAGCTGCTGCCGCGCACCGAGGCGAACGTCGAGTCGTTGCAGAGTCTTTCGAGCCTCACGCCGGAGGCGTGTGGCGGCGGGCGTTTTCCCTTTGTTCCGGACTGGCCGTGACGGAGGCGGCGGGCGTCGCTTCGTCCGCGGAAGGTTTGTCGCGGGCGACCGGCCGCTCGGAAGGAAGGGTGCCCGAGCTCGTTTTGCGGGCTTTGAGGCCGGCCAAGCCTGCGACCAGCAGGACCAGCAGGGCGAAGGAGAGAAGGAAGACGAGGAGGTGGCCCATGCCCCGATTTTCGCAGATCGGGCTCGGGCCGGGCATCGGCCGGTTTACCGGACGGACGCCCGGCAAATCCACGGGAGCGGCGCCGCCCCGGCAGGGCCGCCCCGGATCAGGATGCCTTCGTGTGCGTGGCGATCGGCTCGAGGGGGGATTCCGCGGGCCCGGAAATGACTTCTCCACCCGGCTGGAAACGCGAGCCATGGCAGGGGCAGTCCCAGGTGCGTTCGGCCTCGTTCCAGTCCACGATGCAGCCGAGATGGGGGCAGACCGCAGAGCAGAGCGTGATCCGCCCATGCGTGTCCCGGGAGGCAGCGACTTTTTTGCCCTCGAAGATCAGGACCTTGCCCGAGTCCGGCGGAAGGTTTTCGAGCGGCTCGGCAGCGCCCTTGGTCAGCCAGTCCTTCAGCAGATGCCAGGGGTAGTCCTTGTTCTCCTTCAGGTAGGTCCAGGTTCCTCCGATCCACTTGCGACGATGCGGGTCGAAAAGTTCCTTCCAGCGGGTTTCGCGTCCGCAGGAGGCCTCCGCCGCCATCACGGCCGCGAGCGTGCCGAAGGTCATGCCGTTGCCCGCGTAGCCCGTGCCGACGAACTGGCCCTCGGCGATCTCGCCGATGTAAGGCAGGCCGTCGTGGGTCTCGATGACCTGCCCGGACCAGCGATGGTCGATTTGCAGTTCGGGCAAAAGGCGGTGAAGCCGTTCCTCCAGCCGGGCAAACGGCTCTTCCGTGTGAGGCTCCTGCCCGGTCTTGTGGTCTTCGCCGCCGAAAATGACGTAGTCGTGGTCGGCTTGGGCGTCCACGCGCAGGTAGTCATAAGGGGAGCGCGTGTCCCAGAACAGCGCCGCGGGCAAGACGCCACGCGGGAGACGTCCGCCCAGGACATAGGAGGTGTACAGGCCGAGTTTGGTTTGGAACAGCAAGGCCTTGAGCGTGCTCGTGTGACCCTGCAGGGGCGTGTGCGTGGCGAGGACCAGGTAGCGCCCGCGGATGCGGCGCCCGCCGGCTTTCACGACCAGAGGCTGATCGGTGATCTCGCCGGCCTCGGTCTCCTCCAGGATATGGCAGTTGTCGCCCGCAACCGCGATCCGGTCCTGCAACGCGGCGAGGTAACGGAGCGGATGAAAACAGGCCTGGCCGGGGAAGCGCAGCCCCGGTGTGCCGAAAAAGGGCACGCTCTCCACGTACTCGGCAGGGATGCCCAGTTGCGCGGCGGCCTCCGCCTCACGCTTCAGCTCCTTCACATGGGAGGCGGGATCCTCGCCCGGCGGCGCATGCAGGTAGCCCGGCTCGCGGCGGAAGCCGCACTCGATCTTCTCCTCGTGCACGATGGTTTCGATGCGCTCGATCGCGGCCATGCCCGCGTCCCAGACCTGGCGCGCGGCCTCGGCCCCGAAGGTGCGGATGATCTCGTGCAGGCGCAGGTCGGCGACGGCGGTCAGATGGGCGGTCGTGTGGCCGGTGTCGACCAGCCCGCAGCGGCCGCGCTCGATCAGCACCACCGATTTTCCGGCTCGGTGCAGCAGGTAGGCGGCGGTTATCCCCGTGATGCCGCCGCCGATCACGACGGTGTCCGTCTCGATGTCGTGCTCCGCCGCGGGGAAATGCGGGAGCGCGGCGGTGTCGGCCCAGTGGGAAGTGGTATCCAGGACTTGCATACGAGTGGGGGATCAGCGGTTGCCGGAATTTTCCGTCCCGCGGCCGGCGGGAAGACGCCCGGCCCGTCGGACCACGGCGAAGAGGCCCGGAGCGATGAGCGAGGCGCAGATGAAGAGGATCGTTTCGAGGCCCATGGCGGAAAAGGAAGGAAGTCCAGTCTAACCCGCCCAGGGCCGGCTGTCGTACGGTACGGGGCCGGCTCCGGGCATGGGGCATCTTTCCTAACCGGTTTTTTCCGATGCGCGGGCGGGCCGGCTTTCCGGGGCGGGCTCGGGGCTGCCGCCCGGTTCCGGCCCTGCGGCGGGAGGCTTAGGATGGACGGCGAACCAAACATCCAAGATGGCACGAGGAAGCAAGACCGCCTACACCAGCAAACAGAAGCGCAAGGCCGGGCACATCGAGGAGGGCTACCGGAAACGGGGCGTCTCCAAAAAAACCGCCGAAAAGCGGGCCTGGGCCACCGTCAACAAACAGGAAGGCGGCGGAAAAAAGAAACGCGGCGGAGCGAAACGCGGCGCGCGCAAGACGGCGAAGGCCTGAGCCCGCCGGCAGCGGCCCCGGGACGCGGACCATCCATCCTGCCCGCGGCTTTCCCGGCCCCACCGCGCAAGGCAGCGATCCCACCGGCGGGAATGCCGGTGGGATCGCCAGGCGTTCATTTCGCGGGCGCCAGCAGATAGACTCCCTGGTTTTCCAAGGCGAGGTAACGGAAGCGGTCGGGGGTCGCGATGCGGCCGTCGATGCGGATCTTTCCGTCGAGGACCCACTGCCGGAAGTCCTCCTCCTTGGCACCGGCGAGAGAAAGCTGGCCGGCGCTGCCGGAGAGGAAGTTGATATAGGAGGATTCGCCCCCGCCGGTGCCGAAGGTGATGTGCTTGGAGTCGGTCTGCATGAAGACCCCGTCGCCCGGGCCGAAGGTAAGCATGCCGACGCCGCGGCCGCCGGACGGCTGGAAGGAGCTGCCGAAGATGCTGGTGACCACGAGCAGTCCGCCGCCGAGGTTGACCTCGCCGCTGGCGTCACTGTTGGCGATGACGAGGCCCCCCAGCCCGATGTCGCCCGGGCAAGCGATCTCGAGGATGCCGCCGGTGAGATTGAGGCTGCCGTGAGTGCGGGTGCCTTTGTCGTTGCCGACGCGGACGCTGCGTTCCCTGGCCTTGGCGTCCGAGCGGCTTTTCAGGACCAGTTTGCCGCCGGTGAGCGTGAGTGTGCTGCTCTGGTTGTTATTGTGTCCGACGGTGGGCGACCAGAACGAGACGATGGTGAGCTCGCCTCCCGTGATCAGCAGGGAGCCGCCGGGGCTTTTCGAATTGCCGATCTTGAAGTCGACGCAGTCGAAAGAGGTCCGGCCGCAAGCCTCGGTGTAGACGAGGGCGGAATCGGAGCCGTTGAGGATGACCAGGTCGCCCTGGTTCGAAGCCTGCGGCGTGGGGGCAGCCCCACTCCAATTGGCAGGGGAGCTGAAATCGGAACCTCCGCTGCCGCGCCACTCGAAGGCGAAGGCGGTGGTAGCGGCCAAGGCAAGTCCCAGGAGGGAGAGGGGCCGGAGAAGGGGCAGGGAGATGTTCATGAGAATCGGGAGACAGGGGGACGTGCCGGCGGGGCGGGCCGGGGCGGGAGGCTGGCGCCATCCACCCACGTCCCGGCCACGAGGAGGTGCCTCGGCTGGGCGGGGAGGCCGCGCGCTCCTTGTTTGACCAGGGCGATGAGGGCCTCGCAGGCGGCGGCGCCGATTTCGTGAGGGTTTTGGTCGATGCCGGCCTCGGCTGCGCCGTCGTGGAGCCCGAGGGCGGCGAGCGCGAGGTCGCGCGGTACGGAGAGACCCAGCCGCGTGAGCAAACGGCGGAGCGGCGGGAGATCGGTGAGGACCGCGTCGGGCCGGTGCCGGCCGAGCCAGGCGTCGAGAGCCCGGAGATTTTCGGGGGCCGGACCGGTTTCCAGGAGAAGCGGAGGAAGGGCATCGTCGCCCTCGCCCCCGGAACGCAGGGCGCAGGCCTGAAGAAAACCGCCGAGGAAACCGGCTTGGCGGGCGGAGTGTCGTGTGGAGACGAAGCCGGCGCGGCGATAACCGCGTTCGTGGATCGTGTCCGTGGCGAGAATCGCGTTTGCCATGTCGGCGCTGGAGACCCGGTGGAGACCCGGGCCGGTTGCGGCCGGGCCCAGGCGGACGGCGGGGCAGCGTTGCCAGTCGATTTGCGGGGACGGGGCCTCCGCGCCGTTGCGAAGAGAAGAAACGAGGAGGATCCCTTGGATACCGCGGGCATCGAGGACGCGCTGGAGGGTGCCGGCGTTGAGGCCGGAGCCGAGCTGGTCGAGGTGATAGCCGTTCCGCTCGGCTGTTTCGCGAGCGCCCTGCCAGAGGAGCGCGGATTCGCAGGCCTCCTCGGGCGGCAGAGAGCCGGGGGAGATCCAGGCGAGGGTGGCGCGGATGGGGCGGGCCTTGGCGGTGAGCCGGTAGTTGTTCAACACCAGCAGGGTGGGGTCGGGATGATAACCGAGCTGCCGCGCGGCGTCCTCGATCTTGCGGGTGAGGGACGGGGAGATGCGTGAGTTGCGCCGCAAAGCGAGCGACACGGCGACATGAGAAACGCCGACATGCCGGGCGATGTCACGCTGGGTGACGCGCCGGCCTGGGCGCGGCGTCACGGCGTCGGAGGACGGCGCAGCGGGGTCGAAGGTGGGCAAATGGGCACTCATTCCGGGAGGGGGCAGGCCGGCGTACGGGTCGGGGCGCGACGGCACGGCGCGGGAAACCTGGGCCGTGCGGGGGTTTTCGCCCAGTTCCCCGATGCGTTAATCCTAACGCGACCAGGCGGGCGGCGGGTCCGAGTAAATCAGATCGTAGCCTCGGCGGGGGGCTTGGCTTCGTTTTCCGTCGCGTCGGAAAGGGAGGCGAGAGAGGCGGCGCGGTGGCGGGCGTCGAGCCTGCTTCGGACCTCGGTCATCATCGCCTCGGTGAGCGGAAAACGCAGGGCGAGGACGAAGTAGCCGGAGGTGAAGAGAATGTTGGGAATGACGGCGAGCCAGAAGAGACGCCGAAGGACCTCCGGAGACTGCGCGGCGATCTTCGTGTCGAGGCCGGACCAGACGACCAGGTAGCCGACCAGGAGGGCGCAGAGGGAGATCTCGATTTTTTGCACGAAGCCCATGACGGCCGTGAAGAGCCCCTCGCGGCGGTGGCCGGTCTCGAGTTCGTCGACGTCGCAGATATCGGGCATGACGGCGTTGGCGATGGTGTTGCTGACCGCCAGCAGGGTGATGGTGAGCAGGGCGGGCAGGAGCATCCAGTAGGGGTGCGCGGGAGAGTAGGCGAAAGGCGTGGCGAGGGCGGCGGCGAGGCTGCCGCTGGCGCCCAGGATGATGCCGCCTTTCTTGCCGATCCAGCGGCTGAGGGGCTTGATCAGGGGCAGCATGGCGAAGCCCCAGATCACGCCGGCGGTGCTGCCGATGCCGGTGATCTTGGAGGCGAGGCTCTTGTCGCCTTGGCAGACGTAATAGATGCCGACGAAGACGAGGATGCCGCCGGCGGCGCGTTCGCCGAGGGTCTGGCAGAGCTTGATGAGGAGCAGGCTCAGGAAGGGGCGGTTGCGCACGGTGGCCCGGAGGGCGGGCAGCATGGCGACGTGCTCGCGCCGGGCGTTGGCCTCGGTGAAGCGTTCCTTGCAGATGCAGACGGCGACCAGGGCGGTGACGATGGCGATCGTGCCAGCGGCGGCGGCGATCCAGCGGATGCCGTTGATTTCGTTGGTCGGGGCGCCGGGTTCGGCGACGAAGGCGCGGTGGAAAACGGCGGAGAACGCTTCCCAGTCCAAGCCTGCGGCGACGAAGCCGTTGAAGGTGGCGACCACGCCGTGCTCGAAGAGGGGGCGCAGGGCGAACCAGTAGACCCAGCTGTTGCCGAGCAGAACGATATAGAGAAAGAAACTGCCGATGGCGGAGACCCTGGAACGCTCGTGGTAATCGTCGGTGAGTTCGTAGCCGATGGCGTTCCACGACATCGAGTAGAGCCCCCACGCACAGTAAAAGAGGGTTCCAACCACGAAGAGATAGACCAGTTGCGCGGTGGGGCTCCAATCGCGATCCGCCCACCAGAGAGCGGCGAGGAAAATCGCGGCCAGCACCGAGCCGGCGACCAGGAAGGGCTTGCGCCGGCCCCAGCGCGTATGGGTGTTGTCCGAAAGGTGCCCAAGGATGGGATCGGTGATGCCGTCAATGAGGCGCGGCAGCATGATGGCCAGGCTGACCAGCGCCGCGTTTAGCGCGAAGCCCAGGGTGAAGATCGCCGTGGCCTGCCCATAGGTGCAGATCAGGATGTGGTTCGCCACCGCTCCCGCTCCCCATGCCCAGATCTGACGCGGCGGCGCGGTGTAGGTCGAACGGGGCGGAGTCAGGGATCTCATGGGGCGAAACGGAGGGGCGGGCAAAGCGTGGGCGCCCCGCGGCACGCACCCAGCGTCGATGTGCGTTAATCATAACCCTGACGCCGCCGGCCGCGGGGGAAACCCAGGGCCGACGGCGCCACGGGCGCTTACTTCTCGAAGCCGCGTCGCTTCGCGGTCTTTTCCGGGGCGGGCGCATTTTCCGGGGCCGGGGCAGGCTCGGGAGCAGCGGGCTTCAGGGCGGGCGCCGGGGGCGCGGGCGGGGCGGGCGGCGGAGGCGGCGCGGCGTTCAGGAAACGCTGCGGCGGAAGGGCCTCGTCGCTAAAGCGGACTTCATCGAGGAGCCCGTTGAAACGGTCCATCGGAGCGCCCTTGTACTGGCCGCGGCCCAGGGTCCAGGCCGTGTTGCCGGCCGGGACGAGCAGCCCGTTGAAGCCGCTGGTGGCGCCCACTTCGGCGCCGTTCACGTAGAGTTTGAGCGTGCCGGCGGCTGCGTTGCCGACGGCAGCGACGTGATACCAGGTCTGGGGCACGACCTGGAATGAACTGTTGATGGCGAGTACTTGGTTGTCGCGGGTGACCAGTTCGATGCGGAAGGCATTTTCCGTCTGGTCCGGGCCGGGGTTGTTGTGGGTGGACTTCGAAAAATAGAGCAGGGCGAGGGGACCCTGACCCTCGCCGGGGTTGCCGCTATCGTCCCGGCCGATAAAAGTCTGCCAGCCGTCGAGCGATTCGAATTTTACCCAAGCCTCGAGGGTGAAGTCGGCGAACGCGACCCGCGTCAGGCTGTCGTCGGCCGTGGCATAGATATCCTCGGTTCCGGTGAAGCGGACGGAGAGGCGGTTGGCCTCGCCGCTCAAGGGCACGCGCGCGGACGGGACATCGGCCGCGGCGGCGGGATTTTCGTAGGGCGTGAGGTGGCGGCCATTTCCGGAAGAGTCCTCGGCGATGGCCAGGGCCTGGCCGGCCGCGCCGTTTTCGAAGCGATAGTAGGCGACGGTGCCGGCCGGGGCGGCGAGAGGCAGCAGGAGCAAGGCGGTAGCGAGGGTGCGGGGGGAACGAGTGGCGGGGTGCATGGGAAAACAAAACGATGTTGAAGGAGGCGCCGGCAAAGCCGGCGACGGAGGCGTGGACAGGCGTCCGTTGCGGAGCGGGGTGACGAGCGAAAGAAGGAAGGCACACCGGAAAATCCGAAGCGTGCGAACGCGTTAATTATAACGTCTACCGATGTCCAGAAACTCCTGCGGCCGCGCGGATCACAACACGGCCCGCTCGAACGACGAAAGGGCGGAACCGGCAAGGTCCGTCGCCGGCAACAGGGAAACGGAAAGAAGTCGTGACATGCGCCGCCGGCCAGGCGTGCGTGAGGCAGACATGCGAACAAGTGTCCTTGCCCCCGCGCCGTCGTCGGCAGCCCGCCGCCGCTTTCGATTCCTGCCCCGCCTGCTCGCGCTTGGCCTGGCGGCCAGTGCCGCCGCACTTTCCGCCGCGCCGTCTTCGGGTGACGCCGCTGCGGCGGGCCGTTTGCTGCCGAAACTCGACACGCCGCCGCCTTACCGCCGCGGTCCTTTTCTGCATCCCGGCGGTTTGCATACCCAGGCCGATCTCGACCGGATGAAGGCCAAAGTCGCGGCCGCGGAAACGCCCTGGGTCGAGGGCTGGCGCGCGCTCGCCGAGGATCCGCTCTCGCAGGCCGACTACCGGCCCGCGCCCAAGGCCAACCTGGGCGTAAGCCGCCAGCGCGCCTCGCAGGATGCCCACGCCGCCTACCTCAATTTCCTCCGCGGGTATATTTCCGGCGAAAAGCGGCATACCGATGCCGCCATCCGCATCTGCAACGAGTGGTCCGCCGCCGTCGACCAGGTCCCGTCAGGCGGCGATATTCCCGGCCTGGCCGGCATCCCGATCGCCGAGTTCGCGATCGTCGGCGAACTGCTCCGCACCTCGCCCAGCTGGAAGGCCGCGGATCTCGCGCGTTTCCAGCGCATGATGACCGCGCACCTGTATCCGGTCTGTCACGACTTTCTCGAACGGCACAACGGCGCCCCCATTACCAATCACTGGGCCAACTGGGACATCTGTAACATCGGCGCCCTCCTTGCCATCGGCGTACTCTGCGACCGGCCGGAGATCTACGACGAGGGCGTGGCTTATTTCCTCCGTGGCGAGGGCATGGGCTCGATCATGAACGCCGTGTACAAGATCCACCCCGGCGGCCTGGGCCAGTGGCAGGAGAGCGGGCGGGACCAGCCGCACGCCCAGCTCGGCGTCGGCATGCTCGCCCAGGCCTGCCAGATCGCGTGGAACCAGGGGCTCGACCTCTACGGGGTGGCGGACAAGCGCCTGCTCGCCGGCGCCGAATATGTGGCGCGCTCCAACCTCAACCATCCCGTCCCCTACGCTTTCTACACCAATTCCCAGCCGGCCAACAACCACTGGTTGTCCCGCAACGGGCTTTGCCGAATCGACGAGCGCCCCACTTGGGAGCTGCTTTACAACCACTACACCGTCCTGTGCGGTATCGAGGCTCCGAATACCGCCGCGATGGCCCGGCTGACCCGGCCCGAAGGCGGCAGCAAGGACCATTTCGGCTACGGCACGCTCACTTTCACCCTGGACGCCGCCGCCTCGCCCTATCCCCCCCTGCCGGCGCCTGGCGCGCCCACGGAGCTGGTCGCCTCGGCGGGCGTGGGTCGGGTGGAGCTTTCCTGGACCGCGCCCGCCGGGGATGTCGCGCAAGGCTACGAGATCCGCCGCGCCACCTCGCCTGGCGGCCCCTGGACCCAGATCGGGCGGCTTTCGCGAAACACCGCGACTTCCTACATCGACACCACGGCGGAGACCGGGACGCGTTACTATTACGAGGTCTCCGCCGCCAACCAGCGGGGCGGCGGTCCCGCCTCCAACCGGGTGGAGGCCCGGCCGGCCGAAGCCGGTCCTCTGCCCGAGGGCTGGGCCCAGGCGGATATCGGGGAAGCGGGCCAGGAGGGTTCGGCCCGCTACGCCCGGGCCGGCGGGAACACCGTGATCGTGAGCGGCGCCGGCCGCGGCATCGGCGGGCGCGTGGACTCCCTCGGATTCGCCGGCCGCAAGGCCGAGGGCGACTTCGTGCTGACCGCGAGGCTCGCGGAGGTGAAGTGGACGCGCGGACGCAGTCGCGTCGGCCTGATGGTGCGGGAGAGCCTCGATCCCGAGGCCCGTACTGCCTTTGTTACCCTGGGCGACATCGGCGCGCGCCAGACCCGTTTCGGGGTGCGCTCGGAGAAAGGCGGGCGCACCGACCACCAGAATGGCAACGACTATACCTGGGTGCCGGTCTGGTTCCGGCTCCAGCGGGTCGGCAGGGTTGTGACCGCCGCCCACTCGCCCGACGGCGAGACCTGGTTCGAGATCGGCTCCCCCGCGAAGCTTTCCCTGCCCGGCTCCTGCCTTCTCGGCTTGGCGGTCTGTTCGCAAGACCCCGGACAGCTCGTCACCGCGACCTTCGATCACGTGACCTTGGATCGTTGAGAAAACCACGGCGGATCCGCCGGCCTCGCCCCGAACAGCCTCCGGTTGCGTAAGCCCAACCGGCGCCCAGCGGTCGCGTCCCACCCCCCAGCCCGCTATTTTGCACGATCCGCGTGTAACCTCCGCGCCGATTTCTGGTAGAGGGGAGGGCGAACCATGTCTGCTCCCGCTTCCTCCTCCGACCCGCAGTCCACCCTGTTTGCGACCACGCACTGGACGATCGTCTGCGAGGCGGCACGCGGCGGCGACGCCGGCGCGGTCGCGGCGCTGGGCGGCTTGTTCGAGACCTACTGGCCTCCGCTCTACCGCTATGTCCGTCGTCTGGGCCGGACTGCCCCCGATGCCGAGGATCTTGTGCAGGGCTTTTTCGCCCACCTGCTGGAGAAAGACGGACTGCGTCTGGCCGATCGGGAGCGGGGTCGCTTCCGCGCTTTTCTCCTCGGTGCCTTGAAGCACTACATGGCCAACGAGTGGCAACGCGCGCACCGGCAGAAACGCGGGGGCTTCGTCCCGCATCTCTCCATCGACTGGCGCAGCGCCGAGGCCGGGCTCGGCCTCGAGCCGGCGGATCCGGGCGCGCCGGATCTGCTCTTCGACCGCGATTGGGCGGTCGCCCTGCTCGACAAGGTCCTCGACGGGATGACTCGGGAGGAGCGGGATTTCGAACGCTGGAAGCCCTTCCTCGGCATCAGCGGCGACCGCCTGCCCTACGCCGAAATCGCCGTACGTTTCAACCTGAGCGAGGGCGCGGCGCGGGTGGCCGTCCACCGTGTCCGCAAGCGCTACCGTCACCGTCTCCGCGCGGAGATTGCCCGCACCCTCGTCGGCGAGGAGCAGGTGGAGGAGGAGATGCGCGCCCTCTTCGCCGCCCTCAGTGCGTGAGTTTTCCCTTCCCCCGGTGTAACGAAATGCAACCTCCGCGTAAGAGCAGGGCACGATGAACTCCGCTTCTCCCCAATCCTGCCCCCAATGTGGAAAGCCCCTGCCGACCGCCGGCGGGCACCGGCTCTGCCCCGCCTGCCTGATGGCGCAGGCGATCGCTTCGGGCACGGTCCTCGCCGGGGGCGCGAAACCTGGCGCCGTGCCGCCGCCCTCGCCGGAGACGATCGCGGACAAGTTTCCCCAGTTCGAGATCCTCGAATGTCTCGGGCGCGGCGGCATGGGCGTCGTCTACAAGGCCCGGCAAAAATCCCTCAACCGCACGGTCGCGATCAAGATCCTCGCACCCGAGCGGGAGCACGACGCCCGTTTCGCGGCGCGCTTCGCCCGCGAGGCCGAGCTGCTGGCCCGGCTAAGCCATCCGCACATCGTCACGATCCACGATTTCGGCCAGGCTGACGGGCTTTTCTACATCGTCATGGAGTTCGTGGATGGCGTGAACCTCCGTGACCTGTTGCGCGAGGGGAAGGTCGAACCGCGGCAGGCGCTGGCCATCGTGCCTCCCGTCTGCGAGGCGCTCCAATACGCCCACGACCACGGCGTGGTCCACCGCGACATCAAACCCGAGAACCTCCTGCTCGACCGCGAGGGCCGGGTGAAAATCGCCGATTTCGGCATCGCGTCGCTCGTGGGCGCGGAGGGCGAGAGCGCCGGCACCCCTCCCTACATGGCGCCCGAGCTGGGTGGGGCCAAACCCGCTGCCGACCATCGCGCCGACATCTACGCGCTCGGCGTCGTGCTCTACGAGATGCTTACCGGCGAGCGGCCGGGCCGCGAAGTCGTGGCGCCCTCGCGCAAGGTCCAGATCGACGTGCGGCTCGACGAGATCGTGCTGCGGGCGCTGGAGAAGCAGCCCGAAGCGCGCTACGCCAGCGCCATGGAATTCAAAACGCAGGTCGAGACGGTGGCACATACCCCGCCGGCGGCAGCTTCGGTCCGGCCCGCGCCGCTTGCCGGCCTGCTGAAATTCGCCCGCGCCCGCGTGACCTGGCAGACCGGGGAGGCGGAAACGATGATCGCGCCTTCCACGGGCGAGGTCGGGCTGCATGGCGACCGGCTGGTGCTTTCCTCCGGCCCCGAACGGAGGGAGGTTTCGTTGGCCGCTGTCCGTCTCCTCGGGGAGGCGGTGGCGCCGGCGTGGTGGAGCCCGGCGGGGCACCGGTATGTGGTTGTGGAATACGAGGAGGCCGGGCGGCTCCGCCGTGTCGCCTTCCTGCCCGGGGTCGCCCCGTTTCGGACCGTGGGCAGTTCGCACCTGGCCGTGGCGGAGTGGCTGGCGGCCCTTCGGGGGGCGATCCAGACTGCCGCCGGCCGCGACATCGCGCCCGCGCAAGGTATCCTTCGTCTGCCGCTGGCGGCGAAGGCGGCCCTGGTGTGGCTCATTCCCTCGCTGCCGGTGGGGATCATCCTGCTCGGTGCCTTGTTGTCGCGCGGCTCCGGAGGCGGATTGTCGCTCGCGGAGAAATTTCTGGCCAGTCTGGCCATGGTCTTCTGGCCGCTTCTCGCCCTGGGAGGGGTGCTGATCGCACGCATGGTCTCCCTGCGTTCCGGACCGGTGCTGCGGTCCTTTTCCGACCGCGACCGCCCCCCGCCGCCGCAGCCGGTCTCCCGCTTTTCGTTCGCGACGCTGGTGGGGGTGGTCCTGGCGGGGATGGTTTTGGCCGGTCTCGGCTTCGTCGTCGCGGGCTTGATCTGGTTCAGGGCCGGATCGCCCCGGCCGCCGGCGAGCGCATCCACGGTGGCGACCCAGCCCCTGCTCCGTGTCACGGTGCGCGTGATCGAGGTGCCGGCCGATTTTGACGAGGCCCAGCTCCTGCGACCCAGCGGGCTGCTCGATTCGGGCGAGGTGAAAATCCTGGCCGCCCCGTATGTGGTCGTCGCCAGCGGGAGCGAAGGGACGATTCCCCTTCCACCGATCCGGGAAGGGTCGCCGGGCGCGCCGGTGTTGAGCGGGCGGACGAGGACGCTGTTTGTGAAGCCATTCCTGGAACCCGGCACGGCGCACGTTCGCTACATGCTCGAAGGGCTGGTGAGCGGAGTGGGCGCCGAGAAAGGTTCCGAGACCAGGCGGCCCATCCGTTCCGACAGCCTGCAGCTTGGCGAATTGCAGACCATGGAATCCGACGGACTCCCGGACGGGCGCCGGCAACTGGCCTTGATCAGCGTCGAGATGGCAGTGCCGGGGTCGGCAATGTCGGGCAACGCCGCGCCGGCCGTGGCTTCGGCCACCCTGGCGGGGACCGCCTTCGGTCCGGTGGTCGAGCGGGTTCTGACCGACGTCAGCGAGCACCGCGGCAGCGAAGCCTTGAGCTTCGCCGACGGACGGGTACTCAGCCTGCCTGCACCGGCGCGACAGCTCGATGCGAGGCACGGTTGGATGGAGGCGAACCAGGCCGACCTGCTGCTCGATTTCGTCGCAAATCGTCGGCTGACGGTCGTCTCCGGCCTGAAGCTGGCCGATTGGCCGGGCGAGCGCTGGGATGACGTGACTCCGGCGGACCTGGCCCGGGCGCTGGAATCGGAGGCGTGGGGGCTTGGGCGGATGGTGGGTTCCGGCGAGCAGGAATACTGGATGACGAAGGAGCCCTTGTTTCCCGTGACGCTGGCCTTCGCATCGTCGCGCGGTGAACGCGGTCTGCTCCAGCTCACCGGCTTCGCCGAGGGCAGGCAGGGCATGAAGATCCGCTACAAACTGGTGCGCGGCGGGGCGGCTTCCGCGCTGACTGCCCGGCCGGGATCGGCCGAGATTACGAGCGCCTTCCGCGACTACGCGGTGGACCGCACGTTCGAGGAATTGGCGAAAACGGCCGACCCGGATACACCCGAGAAGGTGCAGGCGGTGGCGGCCTTCGCGGTTCTCGCGGGCGACGCGGCCGGGGCATTGGGCCGGTATACACTGGATGTGCCGCCGGTTCCCGCCGGCGGCCTAGCCGTAACGCTGACGGAGCAGGGGAAAACGGATATCCGCCAGGCCCGGGTGCTTCGCACGGTAATCTATCGCGATGATCTGGCCCTCGTGATTGCTCGGCAGCCGGGCGGTCTGACGAGCGTGGTACATGGCCGGCGTGATGGGCATTGGCGGATTTTCGTCGGCGCGGACCTGCCCGAGGCTGCGACCGAGGCCGAGGCGGTGGCGAATTTCAAGGCAAAGGCGCCGGCGTTTTTGGACGCCCTGCGAAAGCTGCCTGCCGAGCCTTCCGGTTGGTTCGACGAGGCGAGCCGCCTGGCCGGGAAGATGGATGAGGCGGCCAAGGAACTGACGAAGGTACTTGGCGGGGGCGTCGGCCAACTGACGGCTGGACTGACGAAGGGTCGGAGCCAGGCTCCCGGCCATCCGGATGGGTGGGAAACCAACGCCTCCGGCGACGGCGTTACCCGGGGGTTTCTTCGCGAGCCGGGCGTCCATACGATTGATGCCGGCGGCAGCCGTATCGAGATCGCGCCGGCTTCCGGAGGGCGTCTTACTCTTTCTCTCATCCGGGTGGACGGGGGAAAAAGCGAGACCGTCGCGCTGCCGGAATTTGTCAAAGGCGACGGTTGGTTTGCCTACGCCGAGTCGGCTGACCGGGTTTGGATTTTCGACGGGATGGACCAGTTGGATGCGCTGACGCCCAGGGGCCGCTACTCGGCGGGCGACCTGGGCGTGCGGGCATTTTGTCCGGCGGTGGTCTGGACGGCGGTGCCGGCCTTCGTTCGGGAGCGGCTGGAAAGCGGCGGGCCAAGCCAGGTGGAAGCGGTTTTAGCGGGTGGCGTTCAGGCTGCGGCCTCGGAGACCCTCTCCTTCGGCGGGGTCGAGTGGCAGACGTGGCGGACTTTGTTCGAGGTCCGGGACGGAAGCCTGGTGTCCCTTCCACGGGTACGGCCGGGCTTCGATTACGGCCACTGGGGGCACGGGCGCGGACCGGAGATCATCACCAACATCGGGAACCCCGACTGGCGGGACTACCGGATCGAGGCCCGCCTGCGCGTGCCGGGGGTTGACCCGGCGCTAAACCCGCACGGGCTGGGGCTGGATTTTCACGGCGCGATGATCGCCTTCCATGTCGTGGACCGGAAGGAGAGTTTTAACGAACGAGGCACGAGCGCCTATATCCTTGGCTTCGAGGGCGAGGGGAACTGGAGCCTGGCTGCACACTACAACAACTACTGCCGCCAGCCGCAGGGCTGGGGGAGCTGGGGAGGCGACGGGGAGCGCAAGCTCGCTTCCGGAAGCGACGCGAAGCTGAATCGGGCGGAAGGCAACCGCCTCCGCATCGAACTTCGCGGAAAACGCATCCGGGTGTGGCTCGATGAGCGGCAGTTGGTGGACCTGGTGGACGAACAGATGGACGAGCGGATCGGCGGCCAGACGCTCGATCACGGTGGCGTGGCCTTTGTGGGAGGCTTCGATGCGATGATCCGGCTCGAAGAATTCTCGCTGACCAGGCTGGATGACAGGCCCGACGCTGCCGGGTTGTAGGCTCTTGGCCCTGCTTGCGGACACTCAGGGATTCTGCCCCAAGGCCCAGAGAAAGCCGCGCGCGAGCAGCTCGCGAAAGACCGGGTCGAGGAAGGTCTCGTCGGAGTGGCCAAAGGTCGTGCCGAAGACACGCGCGCCGTGGTAGTCGTTCGTCCAGACCACGGGCTGCATTTCTCCGGAGACCTCGCTGACGGAGGTGGCGAGCACCGTGACGCCGGGCCAGGTTTTCTCGACGATGTAGAGCTCGTCCTTGGGTGTCGTCCAAGTCTCGGGGAAGTTCTTCATCGCGGGATGGTCGGGCTTCACCGTCTTCACTGGATAACTCGCCTGATGGTCGTGCCTGCGGCTGGTGACGCCCAGAAACTCGCGCCAGTCGTCGATCTGAGCGGCGCGATAGGAATGCATGGCGCAGTGAATCACCACCGCCGGGGTGCCGGCCCGGTGCGCGGCGGTGATGCGGCGGATGTAGTCGGGATTGGCGGTATCGGCGAAGCAGGCGTTGTGCACCACGATGGCATAGGGTTTGGCCCAAGCGGAATCGTCATACAGCGGTATCTCCGCACGGGTGCCGGTGCCGCCCTCGTTGACGACGGTCCACTCGACCTTCGCGTACTGGCCCACGGCATCGCGGATTGCCTCGGTTTGCAGGGGGTAGTTGTGGCAGCAGCCCCCGGTCACGAGCAACGCGCGGATAGGAGCGGGGGCCGCCGGTTCCGCGGCGTTCGCCGAGGGCAAGAAACCCAGGGCCAGGACGGTCAGCGTGAGGCGCAGCAATGAGGGCGGGGCGAGGTTCATGGGTGTGGTCCCAAGCGATTGGAGCGATCACGGAGAGTCAAACCGGCCGTACAAACCGGGTCTTTCCCCGTCGGACGGCCAGCCAAATCACGATAAGATCGCAGGTCGGGCCGCAGGTAGAGCATCGTGCCACGCGCCCGGTTTCTTCACTTTGAACCAGATGGCATAGAGGGCGGGGAGAAACAGGAGCGTGAGCACCGTGCCGGCGCCGACGCCGCCAATCAGCACGTAGGCTAACGCACCCCAGAACGAGGAGTGCGTAAGCGGAATGAAGGCCAGCATCGCGGCGACGGCCGTAAGCACGACCGGACGGGCGCGCCGCACGGTGGATTCGATGATCGCTTCGTAATCGGAAAGACCAGCCGCCTTGTCGTGCTGAATTTGATCGATCAGAATGAGAGTGTTTCGAATCAGGATTCCCGAAAGTCCGATGAGCCCGAGAATCGCGTTGAATCCGAAGGCTTGGTTGAAAAGGAGCAAGGTCGGGACCGCTCCCACCAGGCCCAAGGGTCCCGTGGCGAAAGCCATAAACATGGCGGAAAACGAGCGCACCTGAAACATGATCAGCGTCAGGGTGGCGATGATCATGGCCGGAAACAGCAGTGCCAGGGCCTTGTTCGCTTTGGTGCTTTCTTCAACGGACCCGCCGGTGTCGATTCGGTAACCATCGGGCAGGTGCGCCTTGATCGCGGCGAGTTGCGGCAGCACCTCGGCGGTCACGTCGGGAGGTTGGACCCCGTCGATCACATCGCCTTGGACGGCGATATAGAGTTCCCGGTTGTAGCGTTTCAGCACGGCATCCTCCATGCGGGTCTCGACGCGGGCGATTTGCCGCAGGGGGATGGAACGCCCTTGGTCGTTACGAACGATCAAATCGCCAATCGCGCCGAGATCGTCCCGCTCGGGCCTGGGGCTTCTGACCTGAACGTCGACGCTTCGGTCGCCGCTACGCACCTGGGACACGGTTGCCCCTTGGAGTATCGCCTGGAGTTGGAGCGCCGCATCCTGCGGGTTCAGGCCGATCAGGTGCAGGTGCTTCTCGTCAAAGACGAGGTGCAACACGGGTGTCTTTTCGCCCCAGTCCAGGTGCACGTCCCGGAGGTGTGGATTTTTCTCCATGACCTGCCTGACCTCGTTCGCAATCCGGCGGATTTCGTTCAGATCCTCACCGGTCACGCGGAAGAGCACGGGATAAGGCACCGGCGGCCCGAAAAGAAACTGGGTGACGCGCACGCGCGCTTCCGGGAAGCGTCCTTCCGCCACGAGACCACGAATCTTATTTTTGAGGATGTCACGCTGCCTCGGATTCCCGGTCTGGATGACCACTTGGGCGAAGGATGGATTGGGCAGCTCCGAATTGAGGGAAAAGAAAAAACGCGGAGCGCCTTGCCCAATGTAACTCGTCACGTGCGTCGCTTCGGGCAAGGCCAGCATCGCCTGCTCGATTCGTCGAACCGTACGCTCGGTTGCCGAGAAGGCCGATCCGGCAGGCAGATTGATCTCGAGGGTTAACTCCACTCGGTCCGAGTTGGGGAAAAACTGCTTTTTCACCACCGTCATTCCCAAAGCCGATGCGGACAAAAGCCCGGCGGTTATCCCTGCCGTGAACCATTTATGATCCACGCAAATGCGGATGAGACGACGGAACCGCTCGTAATTCCTGGTGCTGTAAATCGAGTGGTGCGCATCCACCTTGGGCGGAATATCCGGCAGGAGTTTCACACCCATGTAGGGGGTGAAGATCACCGCTACGAACCAGGATACCAGCAGGGAAAAGGCGACGATCCAAAAGATGTTGCCCGCGTATTCGCCGGCCGTGGAACGAGCAAACCCCACCGGCAAAAATCCGACGATCGTGACGAGTGTGCCGGTGAGCATCGGTGCCGCCGTCGAGGTCCACGCGTGGCCCGCCGCCTTCACGCGATCCCATCCTTCCTCCATTTTGACGACCATGGTTTCGATGGCGATGATCGCGTCGTCGACCAGCAGACCGAGCGAGAGAATGAGCGCCCCCAGGGTGATGCGGTCGAAATCGCGGCCGGTCACGAGCATGATCAGGAAAACGGCGCCGAGCGTGAGCGGGACGGCGGCGGCCACGACAATGCCGACCCGGAAGCCGAGGGTCAGCAAACTGACGAGAATCACCACGCCCAGCGCGGTGAAAAATTTCACCATGAACTCGCCGATGGAGGCGTCGATGACGGAGGCTTGGTCGGAAATCTGCGTGAGCGAGATGCCTGCGGGAAGTTCCTCCTGAAGGCGGCGGACTTCAGCCGCGAGGTCTTTGCCGAGGGTGAGGCCATTGTAACGCTTGCGCATGACGACGCCCAGGATCAGTGCGGGTTCGCCGGCTTCACGGATCAGGTAGCTGGGCGGGTCCTCGTAGCCGGTGCGGACCTCGGCCACATCTCCGACGGTCAAAGTCTTGCCGGGCACCGCGAGCGGAATTGACCGGATCGATTCGACATCCGTGATCGCACCGTCGACCCGAAGGTAAACGCGAGGTCCGTCGGCTTCGATGAAGCCGGAGGGCGTGACATCGTTGTGACGTGCGATGGCGCTGAACAAGGACTGCGCGCTCAGCCCTAGCGTCGCGAGCCGTTGATAGGAAACTTCGACGAAGACCTTTTGATCCTGCTCGCCCAATATTTTCACCTTCTGCACCCCGGCCAGGCGTGTCAGCCGCTGCCGCAGGCGTTCGGCGTCTTGCACCAGATCGCGGTGGGGAAGATTTGCGGCCTTGAGCGCATAGAGGGAGAAAAAGACATCGGTGTATTCGTCGTTGAAGATGGGCCCGAGGACCCCGCGAGGCAGGAATCGCGCTTCGTCGGAGAGTTTTTTTCGGACTTGGTAAAACTCGGCGGGCACCTCGGTCGGCGGCGTGTTATCCTTCAGGTACACCTTCATCGTCACCAATCCGGGACGCGATGTAGTCTCCGTCCGGTCGTAGTATTCGAGCTCCTGCAATCGTTTCTCCAGGCGATCCGCGACTTGGTTTTGCATTTCTTCCGCGGTGGCCCCCGGCCAGGCGACGGTCACAGTCATGATTTTCACCACGAAGGTCGGATCTTCGGCGCGGCCCAGCCTGCCGAACGCGAGCAGGCCGGCGGCTGCGATCGCGAGAAGAAGAAACAAAGTGATGGCCCGTTCCCTGACCGCCAGAGCCGAAATATTGAATCGGTTCATTTGGCCCCCCTTGCGGCAAATTTCGCCCAGCGGACGCTTTCGCCGGCATTCAGGAGTTGGGCGCCGAGGGAAACGACGACATCGCCTTGCTGGAGCCCCTGACTGACGACTGCGGTTTCAGCGCCGAGCCTGGCGATGGAGACCGGGCGTTTCTGAATAACCGACGTGTGAGGATCGACGACCCACACCGCCGCACCGTCGCCGCGGTCGATCAAGCTCCCCAACGGAATCTCCACCGTTGGCTGCGCGGCCGCTTCGGCGGAAGAAACTCGAACGGTAACGGTGGCACCCAGCGGGAACTGGGCTGGCGGGCCTTCGAGGACATAACGAGCCGGGTAGGTGCGGGCGATGGGGTCCGCCGCGCCGGATACCTCGCGCAAAGTCGCTGGGACAGCGGCTGCCTGGTCAAGGTAGAGTCGTGCGGTGGCGGCCTGATGGCGAATACGCTCCAGCGCTCCCTCGGGAATATCGACTGCGGCTTCCCGCGAATCGTCCTTGGCCAGCACAATGACGGTTTGTCCGACTGGAACCATCTGGCCCGGCTCGGCCAAGGTGGTCATGACCACAGCGTCGGAGTCGGCGTAGAGGATCGTATAGCTGGCCTGATTGCCGATCTGTTTTTCCTGCGCTTCGGCGGCGCGGAGTTGTGCGGCGCTGCTTTCGGCTGCGGCCGTCGCCTTCTCCAAGGCGTTTCGCGATTCGGCTCGTTCTTCCACGAGGGTTCGCACGCGCTCCTGTTCCAAACTGGCTTGTGTGTGCAAGGCGCGTGCGGCTTCCACCGCCGCGCGCGCGGACTGCAGCGCGAGTTGGTAATCGATGGGATCGAGCCTCAATAACGGCTGGTCCTTTTTGACCGTGTCGCCGGCATTCACCAGTCGTTCGGCGATCTTCCCCGCGACACGAAATCCCAGGTTGCTCTCGGTGCGGGCGCGGACGACACCGGTATAAAAGGTCGTCTCCGCGGGCCCGTGGCGGGTCGCATCGATCTCGACCACCTTGACCAGGCGGGGTGCGCTCGTGTTCACCGGCGCGTTTCCCCGACCACAGCCGGGCAAGGCGAAGCTTCCGACGGAGCCCAAAACGATCAGGGCGCCGCGGCGAAGCAGCCGGGTGCGGTGGGATGTCTCTTTCCGTGACCGCGTGGATCGAGAAAGAGAAAAATGAGTGCGGATAGGGGAGGCGTTCATCGTCGGAATGATGCTCTGATGCCGGGACTCATCCGTTCATCGTCTGCGACATCGCGGCTTGGTGGAGCCAGCGCGGCGTCGCCCAGGTGAAGATCGCGACCGCTTTGTTGGCCCAACCGGGGACAACGCTCATGCGACCGGCCCGAAGCGCGTGTATTCCGGCCCGCACGACGGGGCCCGGTTGCATCATCAGGAGCTTCAACGTGGGCGTGATCTTCTGCTGTGCCGTCCCGGCGAATCCGGTATCCGAAATGCCGGGGCAGAGGGTTGTGACCGTGATGCCCTCGCGCCGGAGCTCGCGATGCAGGGCTTCACCCAGGCGCAACACATAGGCCTTCGCGGCCGCATAAACCGCAAAGTTCTCCACGCCCTGATAGGCCAGCAGACTGGCGACCAGCAGAATCTTTCCCCGGTGCCGCGCACGCATATCCTGCGCGAAGACGTGGGTGACCGCGGTCAGGCTCGCGACGTCCAACTGCACCATCGCCAGCGCCGCCTCGAGCCGGCTATCGGCAAACGGGCCCTGCAGACCATAACCCGCATTGTTGATCAGGATATCGATCGTAATGCACCGGTCGCGAAGCCGCTCGTGCAGTCGCACCACCTCTGCGATGTCGAAGAGGTCGACTTGCTCCACCAGAACTTGAACACCGTGCTGTTGACGGAGCTCCCCGGCCAGAGCCTGCAGCCGGTCGAGCCGGCGTGCGACCAAGACCAAAGCACGCCCCTGCCCGGCATATTGCCGGGCAAACTCCTCGCCGAAGCCGCCCGATGCTCCCGTGACGAGCACCCATGACTCACCGGACACATCCGGTCCTTCCCTCGTCTTGCCGGGCTGATTCGCGGAGTGAGGGGCGCCTACGGGGCTGGATTGGGCGGCAGCAGACTGATTTGGGTGTTCGTGGGACATGGCGGGTTTGTCGGGTTGAAGTTTTACCGGAGGCCGGGGGGTTGTCGCGGAGAGGGGGCGGCACCGCGCGTGTTAACCAGGTAGAGGGGTTAAAAGTGGCGGCGAGTCTTGTGTGTATATACACATTAGCGGGCAGTTTTGCGACCCCGGGGGCTTGCACACGCTTAATTTTTCAGGGCCGACGCGACCTTCTCCAGATCGGCGAGAAGGGCGGACCAACGTTTCTCGCCCAGGACTTGCACGGCGGTGCGTTGGGCTGATTCCCAGGCCGGAGTCAGTTTTTCGATCTGCTTGCGGCCCTTGGCTGACAGCGACAATTCCACGCGTTCGCCGTGTCCGCCTCCTTCGATGGTCACCAAACCATCCCGCTGCAAGGGCCGGAGGTTTCGTAGTAACGTGGTTCGCTCCATCCCCAGTATCTCGCTCAATTCGGCCATATTCGATGGGCCGGTGGCGTGCAGCGCTGCGAGAACCGACCCCTGCGTGCTGCGGATCCCGTGGCGCCGCATTTCCGCATCGAAAAACTGCGTCACGACCCGCGTCACCCGGCGCATGTTGAAGCAAACGCAGTTCTTGCGGACTAAAAAATCGAGATCTTCGGGCATGGAATGTGTATATACACAACGAGCGGGCGTCGTCAACGGTCTATTTTGCTTCCCCTCTGCGCTTGGGTCGCCTGTGCGCGGGGCCTGAGCTGGACGCCGTCTGCGGCGGCGTTTCCATTCGTCGGATTAAGACGCAATTTTATGTTTAACAGGATCTTGAGTTTCGTGCTTTTGCTGATGCCGGCGATCCCTTCGTCAGCTGCTTCGGTTGTGGAGGCCCCTGCGCGCGTGATCGCGGCCGATCTCGCCGGAGTCCGCGGTCCGACGAACCGCATGTACAACGTCTGCGTCGGCGCCGGCCGGGCCAACGAGGGTCTGCGTGCCGACTGGCAACGCCAGCTTCGCCGGGTGCACGAGGAGTGCGGGTTCCGCTACATCCGCTTTCATGGCCTCTTTTGCGACGACATGGGCGTTTATCGCGAGGACCGGGAGGGGCAGGCCGTTTACAACTGGCAGTATGTGGACGAACTCTTCGATTTTCTCGTCGGCATCGGCATGAAGCCTTTCGTCGAACTCGGTTTTATGCCGGGACCGCTCGCGAGCGGTCCGCACACGGTCTTCTGGTATCGGGCGAATGTGACTCCGCCGAAGGACTACGCGAAATGGGAGGCCTTCATCGCGGCCTTCGTGCGCCATGCGACCGAACGCTACGGCGCGGAGGAACTGCGCTCCTGGTACTTCGAGGTATGGAACGAGCCGAACCTCACCGGATTCTGGATGGGAAGCACCGGCGGCAGGAGCGACGCGGAATTCGCGCCGGTGGCTCGTGCCGAATATTACAAACTCTACGCGGCCTCCGCCAGGGCGGTGAAGTCCGTCGATCCCGCCTACCGCGTTGGCGGCCCGGCGACGGCCGGAGAGGGCTGGATCGACGAGACGCTCGCGTATTGCGCCGAGCAGGGTCTGCCGCTCGATTTCGTCAGTACCCATTCCTATGCGACGACGAGCGGCTACCTCGACGAGACGGGCGGTGCCGGCACCGTGTTCTCGTCGGATCGCCAGGCGATCACGGCCGGCGTGAAAAGCGTGCGCGCGCGGATCGACCGCTCGGTCTTTGCCCGGGCGGAGTTGCATTACACCGAGTGGAGCAGCTCCTACACGCCCGCCGACCCCATCCACGACAGCTACCATAGCGCCGCTTTTATCCTGGACAAGGTGCGCCATGTCGGCGGCGCGGCCGTGTCGATGTCATATTGGACTTTCACCGACATTTTCGAGGAGGCCGGCCCGCGTGCGACGCCTTTCCATGGCGGCTTCGGATTGCTCAACTACCAGGACCTGCCCAAGCCGGCCTATTTTGCGTACCGCTATCTGCATCGCCTTGGCGACACCGAGCTGGCCTGCTCCGATTCCGATGCTTTCGTTTGCCGCGACGCCACCGGCGGCGTGCAGGCGTTGTTTTGGGATTTCACGATCACGCATCCCGGTCCCTCGGTCATCAACCAGGAGTTCTACGCCCGTGACCAGCCTGCCGGGCCCAAGGGTGACGCCGAACTGCGGCTCGCAGGCCTGCGCGCCGGCTCCTACCGCTTGCTCGCGCGCCGGGTCGGCTACCGCGCCAACGACGTGCAGTCCGCGTGGCGCGACCTGGGGTCCCCCACGCAACTTACCCGCGCGCAGGTCCGGGCCCTGCGGCAGGCCACGGCCGATGCGCCGGCCGTGGACGAGCCGGTGCAGGTCGGGCCGGACGGTGGCCTTGCCCGCCGTTTCGAGATGCGGGAGAACGACGTCTGGCTGGTGGAACTGCGTCAGCCCTGATCTCTGCGCCTCACCGTGGCTGAGTTGGCGCTTCTGCCTCTGTTCCGCACTTGGTCTTGCCAAGCGAAGGGACCCGCAACGTGATGCTTACCTCAGTCTGGACCTTGTGTAACTTCCTCAGATTTCCATCGGCGGGATAGATATTGGATAGAGTTTTTATCCGGCGGCCGGGGGTAACCTACGGAAGCGTTTTTTAAAGTCCCCGTAGCTCAAGTGGATAGAGCGGTCGTTTCCTAAACGACTGATCCGTGTTCGACTCACGGCGGGGGCACCAAGCGGCGGGGCGGCGAGACGTTTTTGCCCCTTGCGGTGCCTTTCTCCGCGTCCAACTTTCCCCGCGCGATGCCCAACAGCTTCGGTCACCTTTTCCGTATCACCACTTGGGGCGAAAGCCACGGGCCCGCCATCGGCGTGACCGTGGACGGCTGCCCGCCGCGCCTGCCCATCACTGCCGCCGAGATCCAGGCCGAGCTCGACCGGCGTCGTCCGGGCCAGAGCGACATCACCACGCCGCGCAAGGAGGCCGACACGGTTGAGATTCTCTCCGGCATCTACGAGGGCATGACCACGGGCACGCCGATTTCGATGCTGGTGCGCAACACCGACCAGCGCTCCTCCGCCTATAGCGAGATGAAGGCGGCTTTCCGACCCTCGCATGCCGATTTCACCTATCAGACCAAGTTCGGCATCCGCGATCCCAACGGCGGCGGCCGCAGCTCGGCCCGCGAGACGATCGGGCGCGTCGCGGCCGGCGCCATCGCCAAGAAGATTCTCGCCACGCGCGGCGTCGAGGCGCGGGCCTACATCACCCGCATCCACGATATCGCCGCGCCGGCGGAAGCTCTGGTCGATTTTCCCACGCTCGAGGCGGTCGAGGCGAACGCCGTGCGCTGCCCGCATGCGGGCACGGCCGCGGCGATGATCGAGCGCATCAAGGCCGTGCGCAGCGAGGGCGACTCCGTCGGCGGCATCGTGCAGTGCCGCGTGCGGGGTCTCCCTGTCGGGCTCGGCGAGCCGGTGTTCGACCGGCTCGAGGCCGACTTGGCCAAGGCCATGCTCTCGCTGCCGGCAACCAAGGGCTTCGAGGTGGGCAGCGGCTTCGGCGGCTCGCTTCTGCGCGGCTCCGAACACAACGATCTTTTCGAAAGTCGCGGGGGTCGTGTGCGCACCGTCACGAACCGTTCCGGCGGCGTGCAGGGCGGCATCAGCAATGGCGAGGAACTGGTTTTCAACGTCGCTTTCAAGCCGACCGCCACGATCCTCCGGCCCCAGCAAACCGTCGATCTTGCCGGCCTGCCGGCCGAACTCATGGGCAAGGGTCGCCACGATCCCTGCGTGGTGCCGCGCGCCGTGCCCATCGTCGAGGCCATGACCCTGCTCGTCCTGCTCGACCACTGGCTGCGCGACTCGGCGCAGAACCATACTTTCCAATTTTGATCTAAGTCCTTTTTCGCCCATGTCCGATGTCGCCGCCTCCCTCAGCCAGCTGGTGTATGTGATCCTGGGCGCGCCCGGTTCCGGCCGTCGCGAAGTGCTGGCGGACATCATTACCGTCGGGCTCGACGCGACCGCCGGCGAGCGCGCTCACCTGATCCTGCCCGCGGGCGAGCCCGCGCACGTCGCCGACGACAAGACCGGGGCCGCCAGCGTGGCCCGCATGCGTTGGGACGCCGACCTGCGTGCCTTGTTCGCCGACGCCCCGCCGGCCGAGGCCACACATATTTTCATCGTGCTCGACGGCCTCCTCGACCCGGTGGACCAACTCGAGGCGCTCAAACCCTGGCTGGCTGCGCACGAGCTCTCGGTGGCGCGGATCTTTACCGTGCTGCACTGTGCGCTCGCGGAAAAATACCCCGCGCTGAAGCCCTGGTTCGATGCCTGCGTGCATTTCTCGGACGTGGTGCTGCTCAATCGCCGCGAGGGCGTGGCGAACAAGTGGCTGAGCGATTTTCGCGGGACATACGAGGCCCAGCACATCCCCTGCCTTTTCGAGTTCGTGAAGGCGGGCAAGGTGAAGAACCCCGCCATGCTGCTCGACCCGGTGGCGCGACGCCTGAGCCAGTATTTCGACCCGTCCGAGTGGGACGACCTGGATCTCGACGGCATCGAGATTGGCGAGTCCGACGACGAGGAGGGCGAGACCCTGCGTCCGCTGGACAAGGACAAGCTCGACCCCGACAACCAGCCTCCGATCGATCCCTACCTGGAGCGTCGCCAAGGCGGCCGCCGCGTGCTCGAGCTGCCGGATATCCGTGAGTATCTGAAGTGACAACGCCGGCCCGTCGCGTGGCCTCTGTCAGCGACGGGAGGCGGGGGCCGAAGCGCGGCCGAGGCGGTGTTGCACCGGCCGGGTCTGTTCGGGCGTCAGGGGAGGCAGCTCGGGCAGCTCGGCGGCGCGGGCATCGCCGAGCAGGCGGGCGGCGACGGAGCGGGCTTCGTCCCAGCGTTCGCGAAGCGAAGGGGTGGCGAAGGGCAGGGCCGGCGCGAGAAGTTCGGCGGCGGCGAGACTGCGCAGGAAGCTGCGCCACTCGGTGAGCAGGCGGTCGATGTCGCCGCGGCCGGCCTGGGCAAGATCGCCGGCCAGGCTGTGGGCCAGCGCGCCGCGTGACGCGGTGCCCTCGGCGACCGCCTGGACGATCTCGCTCGCGCCGTGGCCGTAGGCCGGCGGCAGGCCCTCGTCGAGATAGCCTTCCGAGCTGAGCCGGCGATAGGTTTTTTCGCAGACGTGGGCGAGGCGGCCGAGGCGGCGGGGATTGGTGCCGGCGAAGCGATCGCCGGCGAACAGGTTGGCGCAGTCGTAGAGCAACTGGTCGACCGGGTAGCGGCGGTCCTCCAGGCCGGCGGCGAGGGCGAGGCCTTCCGGCCCGAGGAAGACGGCGGCGATGGCGCCGCGGGCGGTGAGGCGAAGGCGCTTGTCGAGCACGCCGACGCGTTGCCATTCCCAAAGCGGCGTGGGCTCGGGCGAAAGGTCGAGGCAATCGTGGCGGTGCGCACAGGCGGCGCAGGCGGGGAAGGGCTCGCGTTTGCGGCGGACGAGGCGGGCCCGGCCTGTATCCGTCAAAATACTACAGGGGATCGAGGCGGGGTCCTGCAACGAGGTGACCTCGGCGCCGAGCCGAAGCGGCTCCTCGATGAAGAAGCGGGTGGCGGCATCCCGTGCAAGCTCGAGAGCGGAGACGCCGGGCGGGAGGCGGCGGAGCAACGTGGCCCAGGGAAGCGGGGCGGCGCGCTTCAGGCGGAGGGGCGCGGCGCGGCGGAGGCGCGGGGTGCGGCCGGAAACGAGCATGTAGCCGGTTTCGTCGAGCCCGCGGCGGCCGGCGCGGCCGATCATCTGAAGCAATTCGTGGGGGGCGATGTCGCGCTCGAGCGCGCCGACGCGATAGCCGGCGGCGGTGAGCATAACGGAGCGGAGGGAGAAGTTGATGCCGGCGGCGAGGCCGAGGGTGGCGACGACGGCGCGGAGCTGCCCGGCCTTGGCGAGAGGTTCGACGAGGCCGGCGCGTTGGGCGTAGGAGAGGCCGCTGTGGTGATAGGCGACGCGGCGTTGCAGCAGCTTGGCGAGCACGGGGCCGGCCATGGACTCCTGCTCGGGCGTGAGCGCGAGCGGATCGGAGAGCGGCAACTGGCGGGCGAATTCACGTGCGAGACGCTCGGCGTCGGCGCGATGCGGGGCGAAGACCAGCACGGGCGCGAGTCCCTCGCGGAGTGCGCCGGCGACGCGACGCGACCAGAAGCCGTCGATCTCGCGAGGCAGGCCGGCGACGAGATCGTCGATTTCAACCTCTTCGAGGGGAACGGGGCGTTCGGCCGTGCGGACGACCTCGACGGCGCGGCCGAGGCGGGCGAACCAGGCGGCGACATCCTCGGGATTGGCGACGGAGCCGGAGAGCAGGAGCAACTGCACCGAGGTGGGGAGAGAGGCGAGGACGCCTTCGTAGTGGTTGCCGCGGGCGGGATCGCCGAGCCACTGATACTCGTCGACCACGAGGAGGTCCGGCGGGGAGGAGGCGGCGCGGAGCAGCGAGCCTTGGGCGGCCTCGAGGGTGGCGACGACCACGGGGGCGTGAGGGGAGAGGGAAAGATCGCCGGTGGTGATACCGACGCGCCAGCCGCGGGCGCGCCATTCGGCGTATTTGTCGTTGGCGAGCGCGCGGGTGGGAACGGTGAAGACGGTCCGGCGGGCGAAGTTGCCCTGCTCGACGAAACGTTCGAAAACGTGGGTTTTGCCGGCGCCGGTGGGGGCATCCACGATCACGTCGCGGCCGGCCTGAAGGGCATGCACGGCGGCGCGCTGCCAAGCGTCGGGCAGCATGAGAGTCTGCAGTCCTTGAAGGTCGCCGAGACGCATGGGGCGGCGCAGGGTAGGGCGCGGGGCGGCATGGTCAAACGCGGGCGCGAAGCGCCGGGGGCACCGGCACTCAGCCGGCCGATTCCGTTTCCCCGTCTGGCGCAGCCTAGCGCTGTCTTCGAAATAGACCGGTGCTCCGTGGTCGGGAAACCAGGCTCGGCCAA
>CBINGR010000052.1:0-38704 GCA_966250295.1 uncultured Akkermansia sp.
CCCTCCTCCACCTGGTTCCGCCGCCAGGGCGGCCAGCAGGCCATGTTCGGCGGCGGCAGCCCCGACGTCTCCAGCGACCTTCCCGCCCTGCTCAAGGCCTATGGCATCGCCTACGATGCCCAGCAGGTCGTCGGCGACGCCGCCCTCGCCACCTCCGTCAACGCCGGCAACGGCCAGGTCGCCCACATGCCCGTCTGGCTTTCCCTCACTCACGCCAACCTCGCCGCCGCCTCGCCGGCCACCGCCCAGCTCTCCTCCCTCCTTTTCATCGAGCCCGGCAGCGTCTCCGTGGAGACCCGCGAGGGCCGTGAAATCACCCCGTTGATCGAGACCACCGCCACCGCCGGCACCGTCCCCACCTTCACCCTCGGCATGAGCCAGCCCGACGACATCGGCCGCAGCCTCGTCGCCGGAACCACGAAAAAAACCCTGGCCGTCCTCGTGAGCGGCACCTTCGCCACCGCCTTCCCCGACGGCGCGCCCAAGGAGCCGCCCGCCGCCTCGCCGGACAAGCCGGCCGAGCCCGCCAAGCCGGCCGACGCCGGCGCGCTCAAGACCGGCAAGGGCACCCTCCTCATCGTTGCCGACAGCGACTGGCTGCTCGACGATTTTTCCGTGCGCCGCCAGTCGATCTTCGGCCAGGAGATGGTCGAGCCGCTCAACGACAACCTCTTCCTCGGCTCCAACCTCATCGATTTCCTCGCCGGCTCGCCCGACCTCATCGCCTTGCGCGGCAAGGGCTCCGCCCAACGCCCCTTCGAGGTCGTCGCCGACATGCAGATCGCCGCCCAGAAGAAGTACAACGACCAGCTCGCCAAGCTCGAAACCCGCATCTCCGAGGTGCAAGGCAAGCTCTCCGAACTCCAGGGCAAATCCCCCGACAAAGGCCGCCTCGTCGCCACCCCGGAGGTCATGAAGGAGATCGAGAAATTCCAGGCCGAGGAGCTGGATATGCGCCGCGAACGCCGTTCCATCCGCCGCTCGCTCACCGAGGAAATCGACGCCCTCGAGACCAGGCTCCTGATCATCAATCTCCTCGCCACCCCCGTCCTGCTCGGCTTCTTCGGCCTCTGGTTCGCAAGCCATCGCAAACGCGCCGCCTGAATCAGAACACCAGAGCGACAGAGGACAGAACGACAGAAGGCAGAAGTCGCGGTTTCATCCGCCCGGTCACTGTCCCGTTCATCTCGCTCGGGTACATACGATCCACCCCGCCACGTTTCACTCTTCCTTTCTCGGTCCCTGTCGCTCTGTCCATCTGTAGTTCCGTCGCTCTTCCGCCATGCGCCTCCGCCCCCTCCTCCTCTCCCTCGCCGTCCTCGTGCCCGCCGCCGGTGTCGTCTGGCTGGTGCAACGACCCGCGCCCGTCGCCACCGCCGACGACGCCCGCCTCGGCCAGCGCGTCGCCGATCCCGCGGTCGTCGCCAACGCCGCCCGCGTCCGCATCAAGACCGGCGGCAAAACCGTCGAACTCGTTCGCGAAGGCGAGCGCTGGACCGTCGCCGGCACGCCCGTCCTGCCCGCCGACGCCTCTCGCCTCAACCGCCTCGCCACCGATCTCGTCTCGCCCAAGGTCGAGCGTCTCGTCAGCGCCCGGCCCGAAAAGATCGCCGGCTACGAACTCGACTCCGCCTCCGTCACTTTCCTCGACTCGGACGGCAAGGCCCTGCTCGACCTCGACCTCGGCAAGACCCCCGAGGGCGGCGGCCGCCTCATCCGCTACGGCGACGAAAGCAAGGCCTACCTCGCCCGCCTCAATGTCTACCTCGAAGCTGACGAGGCCTCCTGGCGCGACACCGCCCTCGTCTCCGGCTTGAAGGCCGAGGACATCGCCGCCGTGAGTATAGCTTTCCCGGATACCTCCGCGCCCGTCGTCGTCTCCCGCGCCAAGGCCGGCGATCCCTGGACCAGCCCCGTCACCCCCGCCGGCCAGCAGGTCAAGGCCTCCCTGATCACCAGCCAGACCAGCAACCTCTCCGGTCTGCGCTACACCAACGTGGCGCCGAATCTCGATCCCGGCGTCGTCGCGGCCCGCATCCTGCCCCGCGAGGTCACGGTGACCACCTTCTCGGGCCGCACCGTGAAGATCTCCTTCGCCCGCGCTCCCGAGCCTCCGCCCGCGCCGAAACCAGCGGTGAAGGAAGGCGAGACCGCCCCGCCCGAGCCGCCCGCCCCGCCGCGCCCGGTCTATGTCGAGGTGACCGATTCGCAGCCCGACGCCGTGCTCGCCGCCGCCGCCAAGACCCACGCCTTCGAAGTCGCCGAGTGGATCTTCACCGGCCTGCCCGCCAAGAGCGCCGATCTCTTCGAGCCCGTCCCCGCGCCGCCTGCCCCAGCCGCCCCGGCCGCAACGCCTGCGCCCGGCACCGAGCATGCGACCGTTGCCACCCCGTCCATCTCGGTCACCACCGAGC
This sequence comes from uncultured Akkermansia sp., assembly GCA_966250295.1. GTDB lineage: Bacteria > Verrucomicrobiota > Verrucomicrobiia > Opitutales > Opitutaceae > IMCC26134_A. The sequence continues at coordinate 2,415 of CBINGR010000052.1, forward strand.
CCGTTTCCGTGACGACCGAGCCGCTGACCGTCGAACCGGCTCCCCCCACTCCGCCAGCCGCCGAACCGGCCAAGTAATCGGATTTTGAACCGCGAAGATCGCGAAGGGCGCGAAGAAAACCAGAAGAGCGGAGAAGTGGGCGGCTCGGTTCTTCTCTTCGGTTCGGACCCTTTGCGTCCTTTGCGCTCTTTGCGTTAAAAAAATCCGCCGTTCGTCTTCGCCGAAGTCCCTATTGACGCCTACAGCGCGCTGATGCTTTCCGACTTTGCGGCCTTCGGATCGCTCTTCGCGTCTTTGCGTTAAAAATCCGAGTTCGGAGGCGGCGAACCGAGGTTCGCCGTCGAAAGCGGAGCCGAGGCTCCGCACTCCAAAACCAGACTCCGCGCTCAGCCGCCCAGCAGCGCCAGGAAATCCTTCGGCGTCGGGGCGACGGCGGAAAAAGGCACCGTCTTCCCGGCGTGCTCGTAGTCGAAGCGGGTGGCATGCGAATGCAGGCAGAGGCGCTTCACCCCGGTCGCCTTGGCCAGGGCGCGGTTCGCGCCGAAGTCGCCGTAGGTCGCGTCGCCCACGATGGGCAAATGCCGGTGCGCGCATTGCACCCGCAACTGATGGCTGCGGCCCGTGCGCGGGGTCAGCTCGATTAGCGCCAGCGGCATCGCCGCATCGCGCCGCTGCTTCAACACCCGCACCTGCGACTCGCTGGGGATGCCCTCGCCCGCCTTCGTGCGCACCTGGCCGCCGCGCTTCTCGATCGCGAGCCGGTCCTTCCACACCGCATTCGCCTGCGAGGGTTTTCCAAAGACCAGCGCGTGATACACCTTTTGGATGTGTTTCTCGCGAAACAGCGCGCGGATACGGCGAGCCAGTTCGGTGTTGTCCAACACCCCCAGGATCACCCCCGAGGTGTGCGAATCGAGGCGGTTGAGCAGCCAGAAGGTACGCGCCGTCCCCGTCATGTCGGTCCAGCGGAAAAATTCGCCCTCGATCGAGTAGTCGCAGGTCAGCAGCGCGCGCGGCTGCTCGCTGCGCATGTTCGGATGCGACAGCACCCCCGCCGGCTTGTCGAAGGCCACCAGCCCGCCGGGCGCTTCGGTAAGGATTTCGACTCCAGTGCCGAGCGGGAAATCGGATGCGGAAAGGCTGCTCATTGATAATGAAAGGTGAAGGTCAGCTCCTGCTCGCGGCCCAGCACGGCAATCATGTCCTCCGACCATTCGCCGTAGGGCGCCCGTTCGGTGATGGCGCTCACGCAGAGACGCTGGGCCAGCTCCGCGCCCGTGCCGTCCACCTTCACGACCTCCGAAATGAGCCCGGCCGCATCGATCTTGAACGCGACCCGTACCACCGAGCCCGAGGTCGGATAAAACGCACTGCGCATAATCAAGCGCTCCCACTGCACCTGCACCGCGTCGATCAGGCGCTGGAGATACTCGCCGTAGGCGCTCCACTTCGCGCTGTAGGCGACGGCGCCGATGTTTTTCGAACCGAACTCGTTCCGAATCGTGGGCGCGCTGCGTGCGGTGGAGGTGATCGTAGTCAGCCGGGGCTGCGGCCTGGGATGATTGCGGTCGATCGCCGGAGTGCCGGCAAAATAGCCGCTCTTCCGGGCCCGGCCGTCTGGAGCCCCCTTCACCGCCTCGGACCCCGTCTCGGCGCCCGGCACCGGCGGCAAGGTCGCCACGGTCGTGCCCACGCCGCCGTCGGATTCTCCCAGCAGATTCTCGCCGCCGGGCAGCGGGTTCACCGCCCTCGCCGTCTCCTCCGGCGCGGGCCGCTCCGGCACGAGCGAGGGCGGGGTCGGCGGAGTGAAGGCCTGCGCGAGTACCTCCGAGGGGCTCGGCTGCGGATCCTCCTGCGTGAGGCCGCTCACGATCGCGGTGGCGTTCTCGTTCCCGTCGCCCTTCACCGCCGGTGTCTCGCTCGCGCCGTCCGGCGTGGGCTTCGGTTGCGCGACCTGCTGGTTCTGCGCGCCGAAAAGCGGAGTTTTGTCCGGCACGTTTTCCTGTGCCTCGGGATTCACCTCCACGAAGCGCAGCGGGGCGGGCGGGGCCGGGGCTACCTGCAGCAGTTCCGGGCTCAGCTCGATCTCGAAAGCATGGTTCTCCGGCGCCGGCGCGACGGATGTCTCCGGCAGCTCCTTGGGCAAAAGCAGGAGCACGCCCACGAGCACGAGATGCACCAGCAACGCACCGACGAGACCCACGCGGCGATTCGCCTTCGGCTCATCGAGCGCATGCGCCTTCCGCCGCCGGGAAGGGCGGAGCGGGACGGAAAGGGATGGCGGTTTTACCATGGCCGGAAGGCGGAAGCGCGGTGGAAACGGGCGGGCGCAGACTCAGTTCAGGATACCGTGGCGGGTCAAAAGATCTCTCATCTCGTCCTGCGGCAGTCCCATGATATTGCTCAGGGAACCACGCCTTGCCGCCACGAGCAACTCGCCGTGCTCCTGGATGCCGTAGGCCCCGGCCTTGTCGAGGACGTGTACCCGCCGCAGATACTCCTCGATGTCGGCATCCGCCAGTGCGCGAAAGTCCACCTCGCTCGCCACGCCAAAATCCTCCCGCACGCCGCGCGTGCCGTGGCGCAGCGCCACGCCGGTGAAGACCGTGTGCGTCCGCCCCGAGAGCCGCCGCAGCATGGAGCGCGCGGCGTCGAGGTCGGCCGGTTTGTTCAAGGCGTGCCCGTCGATGAAGACGGTCGTGTCCGCGCCCAGCACCCAGGCGCCCGGGTGTTTCGCCGCCACGTGGTCGGCCTTGAGCGCGGAATTCCGCGCTACCATCACCCGCGGGTCGAGCGCAGGATCCTCATGTTCCATCACATCCGCCACCATCACGTCGAAACACACCCCGAGCCCGGCCAGCAGGTCGCGGCGGCGAGGCGAGGCGGAGGCGAGGATAAAGCGGTCGGGCGTGGGCATAAGCGGCGGAAACCGGGGATTGCACGGGCGCGGGACGGCGAACTCAAGGCCCGGCTTGCGAGTTGTCAGGCGCGCGGCGGGAGCCAAGGTGTCCGCCACCTCACGCCCATGCGCATCGGCCTCGCCCAGCTCAATCCCACCGTCGGCGACCTCGCCGGCAACCTTCGCCGCCTGCTCGCCGCCTACCGCGAACTCGCGGCCGCCGGCGTCGGGCTGGTGGTCACGCCCGAGCTGGCGGTCTGCGGCTACCCGCCGCGCGATCTCCTGCTGCGCAACCGCTTCCTGAATGACGTCGAGGCCGCCACCGCCGAGCTCGCCGCCGCCACCGGGGAGGTGCCGCTGCTCGTCGGCACCGTTCTCGCCAACCCATCGGACCAGGGCCGCCGGGCCTTCAACGTCGCCGCCTTCTGCCACCACGGCCGCATCCAGCAGCTCGCGAAAAAGTGTCTGCTGCCCACCTACGACGTGTTCGACGAAGACCGCTACTTCGAGCCCGCCGACGCGCCGACGATCATCGTCCATGCGGGCCGCCGCATCGGCGTTACCATCTGCGAAGACATCTGGACCCACCCCGCCCTCGGCCCGCGCCGGCTCCACCGCATCGATCCCGTCGCGTTGCTCGCCGCGCAGAGCGTCGATCTCATGGTCAATCTCTCCGCCAGTCCCTGGCATCACGGCAAGGGTGCGCTCCGCGAGCGGCTCGTCACCGACGCCGCCCGCACCCTGCGGGCCCCGGTCGTCTACTGCAATGCGGTCGGCGGCAACGACGAGCTGATCTTCGACGGCCGCTCCCTCGTCGCCGCGCCCGACGGCACCGTCATCGCCGGCCTCGCCGCCTTCGCCGAAGACTGCCGCGTCATCGACCTCTCCGCGTCTCCCGAGGTCGAATCCCATCCTACATCACACATCATACATCATACATCCGGCTCGGACCTCGCCGACATCCACGCCGCGCTCGTCCTCGGCCTGCGCGACTACGCGCACAAGAGCGGCTTCACCCGCGCCCTCGTCGCGCTCTCCGGCGGCATCGATTCGGCCCTCGTGGCCGAGCTGGCCGTGGCCGCCTTCGGTCCGGAAAACGTCCTCGGCGTCTCGCTGCCCTCCGCGATCTCCAGCGAGCACTCGAAGGAGGATGCCCGCATCCTCGCGCAAAATCTCGGCATCCGCTTCGAGACCGTCGCCATTGCCGACACCGTCGCCTCCGCCGAGCGCGCCCTCGGGCCGGTCTTCGCCGGTCGCGCGCCTGATGTCACCGAGGAGAATCTCCAGGCCCGCACCCGCGGCGTGCTCATGATGGCGCTCTCGAACAAGTTCGGCTCCCTTCTGCTCACCACCGGCAACAAGAGCGAGGTCGCGGTCGGCTACTGCACGCTCTACGGCGACATGTGCGGCGGACTCGCCGTAATCAGCGACCTGTTCAAGACTCAGGTCTACGCCCTCTGCCGCTGGATCAATCGCGAGCGCGAGATCATCCCGCGCAGCACGATCGAGAAACCGCCCAGCGCCGAACTGCGCCCCGGCCAGGTGGACCAGGACAGCCTGCCGCCCTACGAACTGCTCGACGCCCTGCTGGCCGGCTACGTCGAGGAAGGCCTGAGCCGCGCCGAGCTGGTCGCCCGGGGCTTCGATCCCGCGGTGGTGCGCGACATCTGCCGCAAGGTGGACCTCAACGAATACAAACGGAAACAGGCGGCCCCCGGCCTGAAGATCACCCCCCTCGCCTTCGGCGTCGGCCGCCGCATCCCCATCGTGCAGAAATACGTCGGCTAGGCTCCGCGGCACCTGCGACGGTTTTCCCGGTCACCCTCCTTGATGCGCTCCAAACTCCTGCTGCTCCTGCTTCCGCTCTTGCCCGGTCCGCTGCTGCCGGCAGCCGGCTTTTTGATCCATGACCTGAAGGTGCCGATCTACGATGCCGCCGGCCAGCTCACCCGCACCCTGACCGCGGCCTCGGCGGAGGGTGCCATTGATCGGCCTGTCCTGAAAACCGGAGTGATCGAGTTTCACACCGCCGTCGGCGAAAAGGTGGCACCCGGTTCCAAGCTCAGCTTCGCGGAGGCGGTTTACGACAAGGCCGGCGGCTTCGTCGAGGGCTCCGGGCCGATACGCTTCACCTCGAGCAAAGCCGACCTCAGCGGGGTCGGCTTCCATTACGAGCTCGAGACCGGCCGCTTGAAACTGCGCAGTGACGTCCTTCTCGAGCCCAAGGATGCAAAGTACAAGGGCGTAAAAATCCGCGGCGAAAGCGCAGACTCCCTTGTCCTACAAAACCCCACCGACCGGTCTTGGACCCTGGGTGATACGGTGATCAACGGGCCGGTCGCGACGACCGCGGTGACCATTGCAGAAGTCCGCTATGACCGGCTCGAAACCGACCGGGTGACCTACTCCGCAGCGGATGGTATCATCAAAGTCGCGGCTCCCGTGACTGGCTGGCTCGGCGGGAAAAAAAGCCCGTTGGCCGGGGCAGGCGAATACCGGCTCGACCCCGCGCCGCCCGCCGCTCCCGTGCCCTCGCCTACCGCCGAGGTCAAGGCGCCCTGAGCCGGGAGCCTTCCGACCTTGCGGCGCCGCCCGAGGCGCTCTTAGGCGGCTCGAAACGGCTGATGGAACCAGGCGCCGGCCGGCCGGTGTTCAGCGTCACTTGGACGGCTCGGTCGTCCCAGAACTCGATCAGGTCGTAGTCCTTGGTGGCGGTGATCCCGAGGTCGGGGGGCAGGCCTGCCTGTTCCAGCCAGGCCCGGATGAGGTCATGGCAGGCAGGGTCGTTGGCCCGGGCAGTGAAGATTTTCACGCTGTAGCCGGCTGCGAGCCAGGCACGCACCCGCAGCACCATCGCGGGCACCGGGGGCCCGATGTGGCCTGGGCCGGACAAGCGGGTGTGGTGCGCGAGCGTGCCGTCGAGGTCGACGCCGATCCAGGGCTCGGAAGCCGCGGCCGGGCGCGATCTTTTCGGGTCGGAGGCGGGCGCGGACCCGGGAACGGACGACCGTTTCGGGCGCCGAAAAAGCAGGCGGATCATCGGGAGGAGGCGCATCCCAAAAGGGGCCGATGCTCAGTCCGCCGCCTGCTCGTCGAAACGGAGCAGACGGGCGCTGTTGAAGATCACGAAAAACGCGGAGAACTCGTGCAGGACGGCGGCGGCGATCGGACTCACGAGTCCCAGCGCTGAAAGCGCGATGAAGAGTGCGATGAAGGCGAAGCCCCAGATCAGGTTCTGGTTGACGATGCGCAGCGTGCGGTCGGACAGCGCGAGGAAACGCGGCAGGTGGCGCAGGTCTCCGCCCATGAGCGCGATGTCGGCGGTCTTGATCGCGATGTCGCTGCCCAGCGCGCCCATGGCCACGCCGACGTCGCCGGCCGCCAGGGCGGGGGCGTCGTTCACGCCGTCGCCGAGCACGAGCACGCGCCGCCCTCCGGCCCGGAGCGCGCGGACTTCGGCGAGTTTTTCCTCCGGCAGGCACTCGGCGCGGAAGCGGGCGATGCCGAGTTCCGCCGCGATGCGCGCGGCCACGGCCGGACGGTCGCCTGTCAGCATGACGAAGTTCTCGATCCCGAGCCGCCGCAGCGCGACGATGGCGGCGGCGGCCTCGGGCCGCACCGTGTCAGCGAGCAGGATAGACCCGACGAAAAGCCCTTCGCGGGCGACATGGATCACCGAATGGTCGGGATCGTCGCAATCTTCGGGCACCGCGACGCCCTGGGCGCGCAGCCACCCCGCGCGGCCGGCGAGGAGCGGGCCGCCGCGCAGGCCGAGGCCGGGGGACTCCACCACGTCCCGCGCCGCCTCGAACAAGATGCCCCGCGCCCGGGTCTCCTCCAGGATAGCGCGGGCGACCGGATGGGTGGAGCCGGCCTCGAGTTTCGCCGCGAGGGCGAGCAGGCATTCCTCGACGACACCCGGCACCGGGCGCAGGCCCACGACGCGCAGGCGGCCGGAGGTAAGCGTACCGGTCTTGTCGAAAACGACGGTGTCGACCTCCAGCGCGGACTCGAAAAAGCGCGGACTCTTGACCAGCACCCCCAGGCGCGAGGCCACCGCGAGCGCCGCCACCATCGCCGAGGGCGAGGCGAGCACGAAGGCGCAGGGCATGGCCACGATGACCACCGCGATGGCGCGCTGCACGTCGTGGGTGAAGAACAGCGTGAAGCCCGCGATGATGAGCACGAAGGGCAGGTAGTAGCGCGTATAGTCGTCGATAAGGCGCATGACGGGCGCGCGGGAGGCGCGCGCCTCCTCCACGATGGCGATGACACGGCCGATCACGGTTTCGCGGCCGCTGCGGTGGACCCGCATTTCGATCACGCCACTGAGGTTCGTCGTGCCTGCATAAACCGCCGCACCCGGGGCGCCGTCCACCGGCAGCGATTCGCCCGTGATGGACGCCTGGTCGAGGGTGGTGAGACCCGTGAGCACTTCGCCGTCGGCCGGGATCGTATCGCCCGGCAACACGAGCAGGCGGTCGCCGGGACGCAGCGCCTCCGCGTCCACCGTCTCGGCCGCGTCCCCGGCGCCGGTGCGGCGGCGGGCCTGCACGCGGGAGAGGCGCAGGAGGGCGTTGATCGCCTCCTCCACGCCGAGCGTGGTGCGCTCCTCGAGCACCTGGCCGACAATGAGGATGGCGGCGACCACCGTGCCGGTGGCGTACCGGCCGGTCGCGAAGCAGGCGAGGATCGCGAGCGCCACGAACTGGTCCATGTAGTATTTGGTGGCTTCGAAGCCGTCGGCCTTGAGCGAGGTGATGCTGTCGAAGAGCACGGGCAGCGCGGCAAGGCCGAGGCCGATCATGGCCCAGAGGGAAAACACGTCCGCCTGCTCCGGCCGCAGCCAGGCCGCGGCGCGCGAGAGCCCGAGGAAGAGCAGCCCGACCGCAACCAGCACGAGGCGGGCGTGGAGCGAGGAAAAACCGCCGGCGGCGCCCGGGCGGAGCGGTTCGGGAGGCGGGACGGAAGTTGCGGAGGCCTTGCTCATTTGGGGGCGGGAAACCAGAGGTCGACGGAACCGTCGGTGGCCGGGAGTACGGTCGAGGTCCTGACCTGGGCGAAGACGGCCTCGAGGACCTCGGCGCGCAGGCGGGGGCCGACGAGCCCCGGGGCGGCGCGGTGCCGCGCGGCGAGCGCGGTGAAGGAGGCGGCCTCGGCCGCGGCGCGCGAGACGAGCTGGCCGGCTTCCGCCTCCGCCTGCCGGCGGATGCGGAAGGCTTCTCCGCGGGCCCGGGGCAGGGTCTGCGCCTGATAGGTGCGCGCCTGCTCGACACGGGTGCGGGCCTCGACCTGCGCGCTGGTGACGTCGGCAAAGGCGCCGACCGCGGCGTGGGGCGGCGTGAGGACGTTGACCTCGAGGGCGACGAGCGCGATGCCGAGGCCGAGGGCATCCAGACGTTCCTGGGCGAAGGCGCGCGCGCGGTCGCGAAAACTTTCCAGGCCGGGGCCGAGTGCGTCGTCGATTTTCATCGCCGCGAGGGCGCGGGCGGCGGCGGCGTAGATCGCGGCCTCGAAGAGCGGCAGCACCGCGCCATCCTGCGCGGCGGAAACGTAGGCGAGCGGATCGACGATGCGGTAGCGCGCGGTCAGGCGCGCCTGCACGAGATTGACGTCGCCGGTGAGGGTGTAGCCGTCGAAGACCGGATGCAGGCCCTTGTCGGCGGGTTTTGCCGAACCGATGGTCGCGGCGACTGAATCGGGCATGACGGCCGCGACCGAAGCGGTGACGAGGGTGATCGAGGGCGCGACGGGAACGGCTGCGGCGGCCTTGCTCGCCTCGGAGAGGAGCGGACTGTCCTCGCCCGGGCTCCAATCGATGAGAAAACTCTCCTGCTGGCTCCGGGTGGTCACGCGCACCACGCGGTCGAAGGGCGCGGGCAGCGCGAAAAGCAGTCCAGGCGGGCGAACCTCTCGCCGCAGGCGACCGAGACGGTAGACCAGGGCATCCTCCTGCGGGCCGACGCGCGTGATGCCGGAGGCGAGATAGAACGCGACGAGCCCGCCCAGCAGCCAACGCAGCAGCCGGAGGCTGGAGGCGAAGGCACTGAAGAGCGCCTGACCGGTGCGGAGCCGCGCGGCGCGGCGACGGGCAGAAAGGAATGCGGCGGCGGCCATGGTTTCACTCGGCTACGGGAAGAGCGGCGCCGGGGGAGGCGGTGGGACGCAGGGGGGTGAAGGGCGAGGTGCCGGTATCGAGCACGAGCGTGGTGTTGGACTTGGCAACGCGGCGCAGAGCCTCGAGTTCCCGGGTGAAGGCGTAGAAAACCGGGTCCTGCGCATGGGCCTCGGCGTAGATGCGCGCGGCCTCGGCCTCGGCCCGCCCGCGCGTCTCCTCGGCGTATTTCTGAGCCTCGGCGAGCAGGACGGTTTTCTCCGCGTCGGTCCTGGCCCGAAGCTCCTCCGCCTCGCGTCGGCCCTCGGCGCGGTAGCGGGCCGCGTACTGGCCGCGCTCGGCGCGCATGCGCTCGAAGACGTAGCTGGTGTTGGCCTCCGGCAGGGCGATGCGTTTCAGCCCGACCTGCTCGATGGCGATGCCGAAGGCCTCGCGCGCCTGCGGGCGGATGGCCTCGGCCAGGCTCTGCTCGAAACCGGCCAGCCGGGAACGCGCCGGGTCGGTGGAGACGAGGTCCTGGAAATCGTGGCGGCCGAGGAGGGCGTTGCGCGCGCTGGTGGCGAGGCTGTCGAGCTTGGCCGGCGCGGCGGCGGGCGTGCCGAGCGACTGGAGGAATTTCAGGGGCTCGGCGACGCGCCAGGCGATGAAGACGGGAATGATGACGTTGCGTTTGTCCCGCGTGAGCGCCTCGGAAAGGCGGGTGTCGTAAAAGGCCAGGCGGGTGTCGAGGCGGTTGACGGTGTCGACCGGCCAGGGCCATTTGAAGTAGAGGCCGGGTTCGACGAGCGTGCGCACCGGCGAGCCGAAGCGGGTGAGCACGGCGGCCTCGTTGGAGGCGACCTGGAAACTGAACATCGCGAAACCCAGAATCGAGACGACCACGAGCGCGATGAGGGCGCGGACGATGACTTGCAGGAAGGGCATGACGGAAGAGCGGAAGTGCGGGATCGATTGAAAACTCAGCGCGAAGCCGCGGCAGCGGTGGCGCCGGGCATGGAAACCTCGCCGCCGAGGAAAAAGCCGCTGCGACGGCGCGCGCCGGCGGGCACGACATAGAGCTGACCGAGGTCGGCCAGAGCTGCCTCGATCACCTCGAGGCGCAAGCGCGTGCCGAGGACCTCGGGATGCTGCTTCCAAGTGGCCAGCGGGGCGAGGAAGCGGGCCGTGTCGCCTCCGGCGCGGGCGAGACGGGAGGAGGCGGCGGACTCGGCCTGGAGACGCGCCTGCGTGGAGGCGAGGCGCGCGCCGGCGAGCGTCTGCTCCGCGTAGGCCCGAGCCTGGTCCACCAGGGAAACGCGTTGCTCCTCCGCGCTGACCACGTCCTGGTAGGCGGACGCGACGGGGACGGGCGGGTGCACGTCCTTGAGGCCGACGAAAACGATTTCGAGGCCGAGCCCCAGGCGATCGCTCGCGGCCTGCAGGCCCGAGCGCAGGCGGGCGGCGACCTCGTCGCGTTCCGTGGTCATGAGACCGAAGGCGCCGTGGGTGGCGGTGACGCCGAGCAGCTCATGGTAGCCGAGCGCTTCGAGGGCGTCGCGGGCGTCGCCGGTATGGCGCAGATAGGCCACCGCGTCGCACACCCGGTAGTGCACCGGGACGTTTACCGTGAGCAATTCCTCCCCCTGGCCAACGAGCAGGTTCTGTTCTCCCTCGAAATGTTTTTCCGTCCAGAGCACCGGACCGGCGAGGTCGCGCTCGAAACCCAGCGCGAGTTCGCGGACGCGTTCGGTGGGCACGAGCACGACGCCGCCCCAGGGCCAGGGAAGGTGGAGATGCAGGCCGGGAGGGAGGGCCGGTTCCCTAAACTCGCCCCGCACGAGCAGCACGCCGCGCCCGTCCACCGGCACACGGGTGAGGGCGGTGGAAAACCACAGCCCGAGCAGGCCGAGGAGCGCGAGCGGCAGGACGAGGGTCCGCGCGAAACGCGTCAGCCAGGCCTCGGCGAGACGCACTCCGAAGGTGCGTTCGAAGGTCGCGCCGAGCTCGCGCAGGGGGCCGGAGTGGCCGAAGAACGCGGGAGCGAGCACGCCATGTCCGAGGATGCCGGCGACGCGCAGGCGGCGCGGCTGGTAGAGCCGGACGAGCCCCTGCAACCCAGCCTCGGCGATGAGCGCGAGGGCCAGGCCGGCGAGGCCGAGCGCGAGCGGCTGGAACCAGGCGCGGGCGAAGTAGAGATAGGCCAGCAGCACGCCGAGGCTGAGCGCGTGGGCGGCGGCGAGCAGGCGGGCGAGCGGCCCGAGGGCCTCGGCTGCAGGGTCGGCCCGTTCGCGGCCCGCGCAGGCGGCATAGGCGCCGAGGAAATAGAGGAGAAAGCCGAGCCCGGCGAAGACGACCGCGGCCATCTGCAGGGCGGCCACGCTGGCGCCTCCGAAGGCATGGCGTGCGCGATACTGGAGCCAGGCCGGGAGGGCGAGCACCGCGACGGTTCCCAGCGCGAGCAGAATCCCACGCAGGCGGAACGGCAGGGACGGCAAACCGCGGACCAGGGCCGCCAGCATGCACCAGGAGGCTAGCAACAAGAGGGCCCGGCAGAAGGGCAGGCCGGTCTGCCCGGCGAGGTGGAACGCCACCGCCGCTGCCAGGCCGAAAGCCACCAGGCACACCCAGGGGAAGGCGCGCGAGACCGGCGCCTCGGATGGAAGGGCGGGAGCAGGGGCGGGAGAGCTCACGGAGGGCAACGCGGCGCGGAGGACACGGCTTAGGGCAACGTGAGACGGAGGCGGGCCATCAGGCGCGATTCGGTGGTCGGAACGGTGACGGTGACCAGGTTCACGCCGGCGCCACTTGCGGCGGTGGCGATCGTGATGCCGCCACTGCCGGCGGCGGCCGTGGTCCAGGTGGCGAGATCGGAGCTGTATTCCACCGACCAGCCGACCGAGCCGAGCGAGGTGACGGCATAGAAGGAGAACACCAGCGCGGGCGAGCCGTCGACGGTGGCGTAGCTGGCGGTGGGCTGGATGCTGGGATCGTTGGCCGTGGGATCTCCACCCAGGACAAACTCGAGCAGGTTGGGAATGCCGTCGCCGTCGGGGTCGGCGTCCGCCGTGGAGGACCCCAGACCGTAGGTGGCGAGGAAGGTGGAATAAGGCTCGGTGACGGAGAGGGTCACCGTGTTGCTCGTCGCGGAGCCGGCGCCGTTGCTCACCACCACATAGTAGGAGCCGGCGTGGCTGGTGGCGGCGGAGGCGATGGAATAGGTCGCGGCGGTGCCGGCATCGAGGGCGGAGCTGCCCTTGTACCACTGGTAGGCGAGCGGCGAGGTGCCTGAGGCGACAACGGTGAAGGAGGCGCTGGCCCCTACGTCCACCGTCTGCGAGGACGGCTGCCCCGTGATGCCGGGTGCGACGGCATTGACTGTGAGCGTGGCGGCGGCGCTGGTATCGCTGCCGGCCGAGTTGGTGACGATGACGTAGTAGGTGCCGGCGTCGGCGGCGGCGACCGGCGAAATCGTGTAGGACGCGGAGGTGGCTCCGGAGATGGCGGAGCCGGAGCCGACCGCCCCCTTGTACCATTGGTAGGAGAGCGTGCCCGTGCCGCTGGCGATGACGCTGAAGGCAGCCGAGCCGCCCAGGGTGGCGGTCACGGAAGAGGGCTCGGCGGTGATGGTCGGCGCGGTGGCCGTGACGGTGTAGTTCAGCACCAGTTGTTTGGTAGCGAGGAGACCGGTATAGGTGCTGGAGCCCCAGGTGATGGTGCCGGTGGTGGGCGTGTAGGTGCAGAGCGAGACGCTGGAGCCAAGGGAGGCGACGATGTTGTCGGAGGGTGTGGCGGTGACCTCGTCCTGGGGCATGAGCTGGGTGGTCAGGTAGAGCGTGCCGCCGATCTTGATTTTCAGGTGGAAGTGCCGGATACGTCCGACGTAAAGGCCGGGCCGCACGGTGAGGAAGGACCAGGCGCCGGAGGAATCGGTGGTGCAGGTGCCGAAGTGCTGGAAGTTCTTGTCCCGGTTGGCGTAGTTGTTGGTGCCGCTGGAGGACGAAACGTAATAGTAGATGCCGTTGTTGTCGGCTTCCCAGAGCTCGATGAGAGCCCCCGCGATCGCCACCCCGGAAGTATTTACCAGCGTGCCGGAGAGCTTTTGCACCGTGCCGCTCGCCTGGGTGGAGCCCGAGGTGATGAAGAGCAGGTTATTGTCGCCGGCTTCGCCGGTGAAGATGGTTTTGTCGAGGGTGTTGGCCGAGCTGAGCGTGTAGTAGGGCCCCTCGGTGGTGGAGGGTGTGGCGGTGAGGGCGAAGCCCAGGCTGACAGGCAGGAGCCCGGCGAGCGCGAAAGCGGCCGAACGGCGAAGGATGCGGGGCAGACGGGGGGATTTCATGGGCGGTTGGGTGGGAAAGGCGGCCTGGAACCACGCACCCATCGCCGCCTCCGCGCCCGCCCACGACGCGATTGGGGGGAAAGCACCCTAAAATGAAGGCAAAGCCCGCCCGGCCGGGATAAAAAAGGCGCCGGCCCGGCCGGGCTCAGGTAAGCGCACCCATCTTGTCCTTCAACTCGCGAAGCGGGCGGGTCATCGGCACCACGATGCCGCCGCGCAGGCGGAGGATGAACTCCCCGGCGACACCCGGCTCGATCTTCTCGATGTGGTCGAGGTTGACGATGGCGGAGCGGTTGGTCCGGAAAAAACGCCCCGTCTCCAACTCGGCCGAGAGGGCGGCGACGGTGCGGCGCAGGATACGGTTTCCACCCGGGGTGTGCAGCACCATATAGTTGCCCGCCGACTCGGCCCAGACGATGTCGGCCGGGCGCACGACGGTGTAGCTCTCGCCATCCTTGACCAGATAGCACTCGGGCGCGCGCGACGCGGCGCGCTCCACGAAGCCGGCCAGGCGGGCGTCTTCGCCGCCGGCGGCGAGCCGCTCGCGGGCACGGCCGAGCGCGAGCGCGAGCCGCTCGGCGTCGAAAGGTTTCAAGAGATAGTCGATGGCGTTGAGCTCGAAGGCCTGGACCGCGTGCTGGGAAAACGCGGTGGTGAAAATGGTGCAGGGCAGCCAGTCCTCGCGGGCGGCCCGGAGCACCGCCAGCCCGTCGGGCGCGGGGATCTGCACGTCGAGGAAAAGCAGGTCCGGCCGCAGCCGCGCGATCGCGCAGAGGGCGCTCTCGCCGTCGCCCGCCTCGGCGACGATCTCGATGTCGGGCGCATCGCGCAGCAACCAGCGCAGGCGATTGAGGGCCGGGGGCTCGTCGTCCACGATCAGGGTGCGGATGGGTCTCATACCGGGGAGGTGCGGGCGGGCAGTTCGATCTCGGCGACAACGCCGTCCGCCGTGCGGCGGATTTCGAAATGATGATCCGCGCCATGCAGCGCGGCGAGCCGGGCGCGGGTGTTCGACAGCCCGACGCGCGAGGCGAAGACGACCGGCTCCCCGACGCGCACCGCGGAGGCGGGGTCGCCCTCGGCGCAGGGATTCGCCACCGAAAGACGCAGCCGGCCGGAGAAGGAACGCCGCGCCCGTAGCGTGACGGTCGAAGGCAGCCGCCGCGGTTCCACGCCATGCACGACGGCGTTTTCCACCAGGGGCTGGAGCAGCAGCGGAGGCACGAGGCAGTCGTGGGCCGCCTCGTCGATGTCCCGCACGACCACCAGGCGGTCGCCGAAACGGAGCGTCTGCACCGCGAGGTAGTGGTCGATAAAGGCCAGTTCCCGGCGCAGCGGGACCTCGGGCTGGTCGGACACGTCGAGGACGGCGCGCATGAGGTCCGCGAGCGAGCAGATCATCTTGTCCGCGAGGTCCGGCCGCGTGGGGATGAGCGAGGCGACGGCGTTCAAGGCATTGAAGAAAAAATGCGGCTGCAACTGGGTCTGCAAGGCGCCGAGCCGGGCCTTCGCGAGGCTGGTCTCGGCCGCGCGGATCCGGCGCTCCCGCTCGAGACTGCGCTCGTGGTAGGCGACGGCGTGGGCGGCCGCGACCAGGAGAAAATAGATGGGGATGGCCAGCCGGGCGCGCCCGCCTCCGGTGCCCCGCGGTGGCGAGGGGGCGGCGACGGGCGGCAACGCGGTGCCCCGCGTTTCGCGATTGTCGGAAAACCCGGGAGGCGGACCAGGGTCGAAGCCATCCTGGAACCCCGGCGGCGCCGGGGGGCCGCCCGGCCGGCCCGGTCCGGGCTGCTCCGAAAACCTGGCGGCGCCGGGAGACACGTGACCGGCCGGGCCTCCGTCCGGCACGAACCAAGACAGCAACTCCAGGCCGGCGGACAAGGCTACGGCCGCGGCCAGATGCACCGGAACCGCACGGCGCCAGGTGGAACGGGCGACGGGAACGCGGTCGGCCAGCCCCCACACGAGAGGGGCGAGCACGACCCAGGGGCCCCAGTCGAGAAAGGCACGATACCAGGCGGTGTTCCATTCCATGTTCCCCAGCACGGCGGTCTGCGCGGCCGACAAAAGCCCGAGCGCGCCCCAGACCAGCGAGAGTCCCAGCCAGAACCTCCAGCCTCGAAAGAGGGGGCTGGAGGAAACGGAATCCGAGGTCAAAGGGCTGTTCATCGGCTGGTGGCGCCAGCCTCGTGGCAGAGGATGGACGCTCCATCGACATCAAATCCGCGCCCGGCGCGTCCGGGGAGGCCCTCCGGCGGGCTCTTTTTCCGGCGCCTGAGCCAGACGGGCGAATGGTCCGGGGCTGCGGGGACTTATTGGAACCGGTTGCCCGCCTTATTCGTCCGAGGGGGACTGGCGCCGGGAACCTTTTCGCCTATTTTTCCAACACAATCCCGTAAACTCACCCGGCCGCGGGCGTCCGCGGCCCGGCCCAAACCAAGGCCCACCGACCAATGAACACCCTCAATCCGTTCACGTCGTCGTTCGATCCCGACCTGTCCGAGCACGACCGAATCGCCCGCCGCGCCCATGAAATCTGGCGCGAACTGGGCTGCCCCCAGAATCAGGACCTCGCCATTTGGCTCGAAGCCGAAGCCGAGGTGCATGCCACCGCTCAAAAAACCTTCCGCCACCCCCGACTGCCGAACCCGGCCTAGGCCGGGACCGGTCGTGGGCGCGAAAACCCTCCCCCACCCGCCATGCTCGCCAAATTCGCCATCGATTACGTGGCGCTTCCGCAGCACCAATCACGCCGGCTCACCCACCACACGGACGATCCTGTGGCGCTGGAAGAGTTTCTCATGCATCTGCTTGCCGCCCGCGCGCGTATCCTGGAGATCCGGCACGACGGCGTCGCGCTAAACGGACCCCAGTTCGACCGTCTGCTCAAGATCGCCGCCGAGCGCATCGCCGCCACCCTGCTGCGCGAGTCGCTTGGGCTCGATCAGACCGCGGTGCGAGACCGGTTCGATCTGGCTGCCTGAGCCAGGCTGGCCGCGCGTTCCCTCTTTTTGCCCGCTTCCCCCGCCGACCCGACGGGGCGGAACTTCGGGCTGCCCCGAAAAGGGAGTGTTTCCACGGCTTTCGCCGGCCCGCTTGTCAAAAACCTTTACGCTTCTGCTCCGCGGCGAAAACCTCCCGCGCGAACAATGAAGCGACGCAGGCGTATTTTATCCGTGGCGGTGGCCTTGCTGGCCATTGCCGTGGTCGATTTTTTCCTCATGAAGCACCTCGGCCTCGACGGCGAGGAGCCCATGCTCATCCGAACCTGGCGTCTGTTTCTCACCGGCCTGCTCTCCTTTTTCCTCGCCCTCGGCAAAAACTCCGCCCGCTGGATTACCGTGTTCCTGACGGGCCTCGGTTCCCTCGCCGGCGTGTATGGCTTGGCCATCGTGCTGGCCTCGGGAGAGGTGCCTTCCGGCGATGGCTACCTGATCCTCGGATGGCTGGTGATCCTCACCCTGGCCTACGGCTTCATCGCCAGCTTTCTGGCCTACTCCACCGGCGTCTCCCGCGAAATCCGCCGCATCGCAGAGCGGATCGAATAAACATCCGCGCCTCTCTCGCGCCGCCGGTTTGGGTTTGCCCACCCGCGCCGGGATCGACGGCCTTGTTGGCATGGGCGCCAAATACCTGCCAACCGTCAAGGATCGGAAAGCCAGCCTGCGATTTCAAAAGGCGCAGAATCCCCCGCCCGATTTCAAAAAATCCTCCCATGTCCCGCCGGGGAAAACGGCGGCGGAACCGAAGACCAAAGGCCCCGGGGAATGATCGGGGCGGCCTCCTTCGCCGGCCTCACCAATACACCGTTACGCTGAGCGAACCGTAGCGCTGGGAGCCGTCCTGCCCTTCGAATTCCTCCGTCGTCACCGCCGTCTGGTAGGCCAGCCGGAAACGCGAGGCGGTGAGTGCGATGCCCGCCGTCAGCGTGCCGACCCAGGGTTCGCGCCCGATGTTCGGGCCGTCGTGAAACACGGTGCCGTCGATCATCACGTTATGCGCCACGCCGGTGCCGTAGGCGGTGGCGAAAACATGAGCGCCCAGCGAACGAAACCAGGTGGCCGGACGCTCGTCCCACACGCCCGGAATGTTGCCCGCGCTGCCGATCAGGGAGCTGCCGTAGTCCCGCGGAATCCGGTAGCCCGCGCGCAGTTCGGAGCCCACGCGCCCGGAAACTTCGATCGTGCCCAACTTGCAGCCGGCCGAGGGAATCCATTCCGCATCCCAGGAGGACGGATCGTCGCGCAGGCGAAAACGCAGCCGCTCCTCGTAGGCCCAGCCGAAGACCACCTCGTCCGGTATCTGGTTACCCCAGCCCCGCGGGCGCTCGAGTCCCCGCACGCGGTGCACGAAGTCCTGCGCCTCGTCGGCCTGGGACCACGGCCCCGTCACCCCCAGCACGAACTTGAAGCTGCTCAGCCGGTCCTCGCCCTCGAGATGGTAGCTGGGCGCGATGGTCAGGAGTCCCGCCCACGGCCGGTCCTCCGGCTGGGCCTCGGCGATGGTGATGTCGCGCGGGGTCGCCATCTGCTGCGCGAGTTCGAACCCATAGCCGCTTCGCGTCTCGTGACGGCCGAATTTCAGCGCTTCGTCCATCCCGTGCCAGACCTTCCGGGGCAGGACCGGCATGGCAGTGGCAAAGGCGAGGGAGACGCCATTCGTGTAATAACGATCCGTGTCGAAAAAGAGGTCGTTTTCGAAGACGACCGAAACGGAGTGGACCGGCGCGGACGGCGCCGCCCTCCCCTCCTCCTGCCCTCGGGCCGGCACCAGCGCCGACCACACGGCGGCAAGGGGCGGCAGCAAGCGGAACGCGGACGGGAAACGAAAGCGGGAAAAGGAGCTCATGAGAGGAAGCGAGTCCCACAGGGCAATGCCCCCACCCCGCGCACGCCAGCGCGAACACCGGGCCGCCGGGGCGACGACGCGCGCCGGGGACAATCGCGGGGCCGCATGCCTCCTCGGCGCGCGGATTGCGCTTCCCGAGGCTCCGTACAAAATCGGCCCATGCACCCCGATCCCCACGCCCAGTTCGACCAAACCCTGCTCGATCTCATCGAGCACAGCCCGACGGGAGCCGTGCCCCACACCCCCGCTCATCAAGATGCGCTCGGGCGCCTGCGTACCGCCCACCAGGTTTATCCCTCGGCCGACCACAAGGGCGGTTACGTAACCGTACGCTCGCTCGCGGCGCTGCCCCTGTTTTACGCGCAGAACCTCGAGACCTTCATCGCCGGGGCGATCGAGGCCGGGGCGCTCGAGCCCGACGCCGGCATCTTCAGCCGC
The DNA here is from genome assembly GCA_966250295.1 of uncultured Akkermansia sp. Taxonomy (GTDB): domain Bacteria; phylum Verrucomicrobiota; class Verrucomicrobiia; order Opitutales; family Opitutaceae; genus IMCC26134_A. Next base: position 21,030 of record CBINGR010000052.1, read on the forward strand.
TACGTGCATTCGCTGCCCCCGACCTTGAGGCCCAAGGCCGAGGAATTTCGCGCGCTCATGGTGGCCCGGCGGACCCATCATCGCGCCCGGCACGGAGCCGAGCCCGCCCACGAGCCGGCACATACCCTTTTCCTCGTGCCGGGCACCGGTCCCCAGCCCGGCCTGCCCGGCAATTATCTCTACGGTTCGGCCGTTCAGATCACTTCCGACCGCGAAGGCCCCTGGGCCCTTCACGTACACGATCTCGAACCCGGCGCCAGCATCCGTGAATTCTCCTCCCGGGCCGCCGCGCTGGCCGCCTTGCAGGACTTGCTGGCCAGCGCTCCCTTCCAACTGGGGGAGCTGGCGACGCTGGGTTTCCACTCAACTTGAGGCTCCGCGGTATCCGCAGTTCCGCGACGTCCGTCAACGGGGGCTTGCCGCGGGGGGCGCAGGGTGGCTTTCCTCATGCCCGCCATCGCGCGACGCCGGTCCGCCATGTTCAAATATATCTTCCTCATCTTTTGCCTGCTGGGAGCGGCCTGGCAGTTGTTGAACACCCGCGCCGCCCGGCTCAAAGCCGCAAACGCAGCCTCCGCGATGGCGGAGGCCAAGGCCGCCGTGTCGGCGAACAAGCCCGGCGCCTCCCCCGGCTTCGTCTTCATGCCCGCGCCGAAAACCGCCGCGCCCGGCCTGGTGCTCGTGATCGTCCCGCCCGACGCGCCCAAGGAGGCCGCCCTTCGCGCCGAAACCCTTCTCGCCGAACTGCGCGCCGTCGGCATCCCCGGCACCTCCGCCGGCCAGGCCGCTTTCTCCGTCCCCACCCAGGCCGAGGCCGGCAGCGTGAATGCGTTCATGTCCGGTCCGCTGCCGCTGGTATTCATCGGGGATATGGCCTGCGCCAACCCTGCCCCCGCCGAGGTGATCGCGGAGTACCGACGGACGCACCCGAAGTAGTCGCACCCTCGCTTCCCCCCGGAGCCGACGTCCTCGACTCCGGACCCGGTTCCTGCGTATCTGCCCCGCCATGAACCGTCTCGCCCTTCGGATGCTCTTCGGGGACCACGCCAAGTACCTGATGCTCATCAGCGGCATCACCTTCGCGACCATCCTCATGGCCCAAGGTGCCGCGCTCTTTTGCGGCCTCATGTCCTGGACCTTCGCCCCCCTCCGGAACATCCGCGTCCCGGTGTGGGTGGCCGATCCCCTCGTCGAGCAGGTCAACGACAACAAACCCCTCCGCGACACCGACGTGAACCGCGTGCGTTCCGTGGAGGGCGTCGCCTGGGCCGCCCCGCTCTACCAAGGCAATGCCCAGGCGCGTCTCTTCAACGGCAGTTCCAAACTCGTCACGCTCGTCGGCCTCGACGCCACCACGCTCATTGGCGCGCCCACCGTCTTCAGTGCCGGCCGCCTCGAAGACCTCCGGCTGCCGAATACCGTGATCGTCGACGACTACGGCGCCGACACCCTCGGCGAGGCGCTCGGCCGCCGCCTCCAGGTGGGCGACACCTTCGAGATCAACGACCGCGAGGCCCGGATCGTGGGCATCTGCCAGGCCTACCGCTCCTTCACCGGAGGCCCTTTCGTTTACACCACGTACGACCGCGCCGTCTCCGAATACGTGCCGCCCCAGCGCAAGCTGCTCACCTTCGTGCTCGCCGGCCCGGCACCCGGCGTCGAGCCCGCCGCCATGGCCGCCCGCATCCGCGCCGAGACCGGCCTCGGCGCCTTCACCGGCGACGAACTGCGTTGGTCCACCATCTGGTGGTATGTGCACAACACCGGCATCCCCATCAACGTCGGCACCATCGTGCTGATCGGTTTTTTCATCGGCACCGCCATCTCCGGCCAGACCTTCTATTCCTTCGTCCTGGAAAACATCCGCAATCTCGGCGCGCTGAAGGCCATGGGCACCGGTACCGCCACCCTCTGCCGCATGCTCGTCCTGCAGGCCTTCGCCGTCGGCCTCATCGGCTACGGCCTCGGCCTGGGCGTGGTTTCGCTCCTCGGCCGCGGCGCGCTCCGCCTCGGCAAGGTGCCCTTCCTCCTCACCTGGCATATTCCCGTCGGCGTACTCGCCGCCGTCCTCTTCATCTGCGGCCTCGCCTCGCTGCTCGGCATCCTGAAGGTCTCCCGCCTCGAGCCCGCCATCGTCTTCCGCAGCTGATCCAGCCATTCCGTCGCCACGCCCGATCTCGCCCGGCCATGACCGACTTCCCCCCTCCCGACCAGCCGCTCCCGCAACCGCTCGCGTTGCGTCTCGCCGGCATCGAAAAGGCCTTCGGCCCGCCCGCCGCCCGCACCGTCGCCCTCCGCCGGGCCGATTTCGACGCGCGTCTCGGCGAACTGATGATGCTCGTCGGCCCCTCCGGCTGCGGCAAGACCACCCTCCTCTCCATTCTCGCCGGCACGCTCGCGGCCGATGCGGGCGAAATCAACGTCCTCGGCTACCGTCTCGGTGCCCTCGGCCAGGCCGCCCTCACCCGCTTCCGGCGCCGCCACGTGGGCTTCATTTTCCAGCAGTTCAACCTCGTGCCCACGCTCAGCGTCTGGGAAAATGTCGCCGTTCCGCTCCTCATCCAGGGCGAGCCCCTCCGCGAAGCCGAGGCCCGCGCCTGCGCCATGCTCTCCTCGGTTGGCCTGAAGGGCCGCGAGCGCGAGCGCCCAGGCAAACTCTCCGGCGGCCAGCAGCAGCGCGTCGCCATCGCCCGCGCCCTCGTGCACCGCCCGCCCCTCCTCATCTGCGACGAACCCACCAGCGCCCTCGACAGTCACAGCGGCCAGCAGGTCATGGAGCTCATCTCCACCTTCGCGCGCGAGCCCACCCGCAGCGTCGTCATCGTCACCCACGATCCTCGCATCTACCGCTACGCCGACCGCATGGCCGAGATGGAGGACGGCCGCATCAACCGCCTGCTCGACTCCCCCGCCGCCATCGCCGCCGCCCACCCGCCCGCCTGAAACGTTCATCCCGTCCGCCATGATCCTCTTCCGCAAAATCTCCTTCTGGCTCGCCCTCCTCGGCCTCGTCTCCACTGCCCTGCTCGTGCGCAGCCTCCGCGCCGAGTTCGAGCAGCCCGCGCCGCCCGCCCCCCACACCCCTCCCGCCAAGCCGCCCGGCCGCGGCGGCATCGGCGCCGCCGGCCTCGTCGAGGCCTCGCATGAAAACACGGCCATCGGCGCGCCCGTCTCCGGCCTCGTGACCGCGCTCAGCGTGAAGGTCTGGGACACCGTCGCCGCCGGCGCCCCCCTCTTCCAACTCGACGACCGCGAACTGCGCGCCCAGCTCCTCGCCCGCGAGGCCGACGTGCCGGTCGCCGCCGCGCAGGTAAAACGCCTCCAAACCCAGCTCGCCCGCGTGCAAAAACTCGCGGCGTCCGGCGCCTCGCCCGACGCCGACCTCGACACCCTTCGCGACGATCTTGCCGTCGCCCAGGCCCAGCTCGCCTCCGCCGGCGCCGCCGTGGAGCAGACCCGCCTGCTCCTGGAACGCCTGGTCGTCCGCGCCCCCATCGCCGGCACCGTCCTCCAGGTCAATGTCCGCGCCGGCGAGTTCGTCGCCACCGGCTCCTCCCGCCCCCCGCTCGTACTCGGCGACATCAGCCAGGTGCAAGTCCGCGCCGACGTGGACGAACAACTCGCTCCCCGCGTCCGGGCCGGCAACGCCGCCACCGGCTACCTCAAGGGCGATGCCAGCCACCCCCTCGCCCTTGAGTTCCTCCGCATCGAACCCTACATCATTCCCAAGACTTCCCTGACCGGCGCTTCCACCGAACGCGTGGATACCCGCGTGCTCCAGGTGATCTATCGCCTGCCGGCCTCCCCCGGCCGCTCCGTCTACGTCGGTCAACAGCTCGATATTTTCATCGCGGAATAGATCGACCGCCGGCGGCCAACCGTATCCCGCCCAAGATAAACACCTTAATAACTTATTTATGAAATAGTTGCGAATCGCCCCGAAACGAAGAAGAGTGCGGATAATGCGCTACCCCAACCGCCCCCCATCATGGCCCGCATTCTTCTGATCGACGATGACGACTCCTTTCGCGGCATGCTGCGCCTCAAACTGGAAGGCTTGGGGCACAAGGTGACCGAGGTGCGGAACGGCAGCGAAGGTCTCGCCCGCCACGACAACGAGGGTGCCGGCGCCAGCTACGATCTGGTGATAACCGATCTCCTCATGCCGGAGACGGAAGGCATCGAAACCATCGTCAAGCTGCTGGAGGGCGCCCCCGATACACGTATCATCGCCATGTCGGGCGGCGGAATCAGTTTTTCGGACAACCATCTGCTGCACATGGCGCGCAAGCTCGGCGCCCGCCAGATCCTCTCCAAGCCCTTCACCACCGAGGCGCTAGCCGAAGCCATCGCCCAGGCCTTGGACTGAATTTTCCACCGCAAGCCGAACCATAGGTCCTATAAGGAGCATGGCCCTATAAGTCCTATCCTCCGACGCAGGGACCCCGCTCCCGGCTCGCCAGCTTCCATCCGACCCGCATGGTGGATCGGATGCCCCGGCCCGTTCCGCGTTCCGCTCCCGCCGCCGTCCGCCCCGACGGTTTTTCCGGCCAGCGCATCGTCGTGCTTCCAGCCGCCGTCACCCGGGCCGCCCTCGCGCGGCCGCTCTTCGCCGGCCTCCTGCCGACCGACATCGGCTGGTATCCCGCGGCCCGCGGCCACCGCCGCGAACGCCCCGCCGGCTCCGCCGAGACGATCTTCATTCACTGCCTCGCCGGCGCCGGCTGGTGCGAACTCGGCGGTCGGCGCCACCCGGTAAATCAGGGCGATCTCCTCGCCCTCCCGCCTGGCCTCGCCCACGCCTACGGCGCCGACCTCCGCCAACCCTGGACCATCCGCTGGTTTCACCTCGCCGGCGCCGACCTGCCCGCGTTGCGGGCGGAACTCGGCCTCGACTCCGATCGCCCCCTGCGCCCGCTCGCGGACGACGCCACGCTCGCGCTCCTTTTCGACCAGGCCCTTTCGACGCTGGAGCTGGGCTACGCCAGCCCCCACCTGCTCCGCGCCAGCCGCGCCCTCGCCCACTACCTCGCCCACGCCGCCTGGCTGGTCCGCCACGCCCCCGCCGCCGCGCCCGACGCCCGCGTGCGCATCGCCCGCTGCATCGATTACATGCGCCTCCACCTGGACCGCCCCCTGCGCCTAGCCGAGCTCGCCGCCCTCGCCCACTGGTCGCCCTCGCATTTCAAGGCCCGCTTCCGCGAACATACCGGCTACGGCTGCATCGACTACTTCATCCGCCTGCGCATCCACGCCGCCTGCCAGTTGCTCGATACCACCGCGCTCGACGTTCAGTCCATCGCCGCCCGCGTGGGCTACGCCGACCCGCTCTGGTTCTCCAAGGCCTTCAAGGCCGTCACCGGGCTGCCCCCGAGCGAATACCGCAAGCGGGCCAAGGGTTGATTCAGCGTTCGCTTGGAGTGCGGAACCTCGGCTCCGCCTTGGACGAGCCGCCTCGGCGGCTCGTCTGGTCGAGGATCGGGCGACGAGCCGAGGCTCGTCGTCGAAAGCGGCGTCATGCCGCCGCATTCCAAGGTTTGGCCTGCCCCATCGTCCGATCCGCCATGCGCTCCGGCCATCCCGCCATTCCCCGCGGTCGTCCTTCGCGCTAGGATGTTCGCACTTCCCCCATGGCCTCCGCCTCTTCCTTCGCCCCCGTCCAGGTTTCCCACGACGACGTCATTTTTCCCACTTACTCCCCCGCCGCGCCCGACCGGAATCCGATGTTCCTCGAAAAACGCGTCTACCAGGGCAGTTCGGGCAAGGTCTATCCCCTTCCCGTCATCGATCGCATCGCCGAGAAACCCGAGCCACGTGCCTGGAAGGCCGTCCGGCTCGAGAACGCCTTCGTCCGCCTGCTGATCCTGCCCGAGCTGGGCGGACGCATCCACGTCGGCCACGACAAGACCAACGGTTACGATTTCTTCTACCGCCAGGACGTCATCAAACCCGCCCTCGTCGGCCTCGCCGGCCCCTGGATCAGCGGCGGCGTCGAGTTCAACTGGCCCCAGCACCACCGTCCCTCGACCTTCATGCCGGCCGACGCCCACGTGGAGCGCCACCCCGACGGCGCCGTCACGGTATGGCTCTCGGAGCACGACCCGATGGCCCGCATGAAGGGCATGCACGGGGTCACCCTGTATCCGGATCGCGCCTACATCGAGCTTCGCGCGCGGGTCTTCAACCGCACCCCCCAGGTCCAGACCTTCCTCTGGTGGGCCAACGTCGCCACCCGCGTGCACGACCGCTACCAATCCTTCTTCCCGCGCGACGTCTCCTACGTCGCCGACCACGCCAAGCGCGCCATGAGCCGCTTCCCTCGCGCCGAAGGCCGCTACTACGGCGTCGACTACCCCGCCCGCGCCAAAACCCGCGGCGCCAGCTCAGGCCATTCGTCATTCGACATTAGTCATTCGCCATTTCCGCGCCCCCGCGCGGACGACCTCTCCTGGTATGCCAACATCCCCGTGCCCACCTCCTACATGGCCATGGGTTCCTCCGAGGACTTCTTTGGCGGCTACGACCACGCGGCCGAAGCCGGTCTCGTCCACGTCGCCAGCCACCATATTTCCCCGGGCAAAAAACAATGGACCTGGGGCAACCACGCCTTCGGCCATGCCTGGGACCGCAACCTCACCGACCCCGACGCCACGGGGGACCATGCCCCCTACATCGAGCTCATGGCGGGCGTCTATACGGACAATCAACCCGACTTTTCCTTCCTCCAGCCCAGCGAGACCAAGACCTGGAGCCAATATTGGTATCCCATTCAAAAAATCGGCCCCGCCCATCAGGCCAATCTCCACGCCGCGGTGAGCCTGCACGTGGGCGAAGGCCTGGCCCGCGTCGGAGTTTCACCCGCCCGCCCCCTGCCCGGCGCCCTCGTCACGCTCTCGCACCGGGACAAAGTCCTCGCCCGCTTCCCCCGCGATCTCGCGCCCGGCGCGCCGCTCGTCGAAACCGTGCGCCTGCCGCGCGGCGCCAGCGAGACAGACCTCGTGCTGCAAGTGCTCGATTCCGAGGGCCGCGAACTCCTCGCGTACCGGCCCCGCGCCCTGGAACCGGGCAAGGTCCCGCCCGCCGCCACCGAGCCGCCCCTGCCGGCCGACGTGTTGGGCAATGACGAACTTTACCTCATCGGCCTGCATCTCGAGCAATACCGCCACGCCACGCGCCACCCCGAGGGTTATTGGCGCGAGGCCCTTCGTCGCGATCCCGGCGACGCCCGCTGCCGCGCCGCGCTGGGCAAATGGCACCTCCGCCGCGGCGAGTTCGCCGACGCCGAGAGACACCTTCGCGCCGCCATCGACCGCCTCACCGTCCGCAATCCCAATCCCTACGACGGCGAGCCGCATTACCAGCTCGGCCTCGTCCTGCGCTACCAAGGCCGCGATACCGAAGCCTACGCTGCCTTCTACAAGGCCACGTGGAACCAGGCCTGGGCCGGTGCCGGTTACCATGCCCTGGCCGAGATCGACAGCGCGCGTGGCGATTGGGAAAGCGCCCTCGCGCACCTCGGCCACGCCCTCCGTCACGCCGCGGACAACCTGCGCGCCCTTGCCCTGCGCATCCTCGTGCTTCGTCGCCTCGGCCGTGCCGCCGAGGCGGACGCGGCGCTCGCCGCCGCCCGCGCGCTCGATCCGCTCGATGCCTGGACGCGCCACCTCGCCGAGGGCGATTTCCCCTTCGATGCCCAGATCCGCCTCGATATCGCCCACGACTACGCCCGCGCCGGTTTCCACGCCGAGGCCCTCGCCCTGCTCGCCGCCGCGCCGGCCGCCCCGGCCGGCCCCGCCGACCTCGGAACCGCCCCGCTGCTCGCCTACACCGCCGCCTGGTTTTGTCACCAATCTGGTGACAAGGCCGCCCGCCGCCGCCAGCTCGCCGCCGCCCGCGCCGCGTCGCCGGATTACTGTTTCCCCGCCCGGCTGGAAGAAATCCTGGTCCTCGAATCCGCGCTCGAGGCCGACCCGGCCGATGGCCGCGCCGCGCTCTACCTTGGCCATCTGCTCTACGACCGCCGCCGCCACACCGAGGCCCTCGCCCGCTGGCGCGACGCCACCCGGCACGACCCGTCCAATGCGGTCGCCTGGCGCTGCCTCGGGCTGGGCGCTTTCAACGTCCTGAAAAAACCCGCCCTCGCCCGCGCCGCCTACGAAAAGGCTTTCCGCGCCTCGCCCGCCGACGCCCGCTTGCTCTACGAACGCGACCAACTCTGGAAACGCCTCGGCCTCGCCCCCGCCCGCCGCCTGCGCGAATTGGAAAAACACCCCGCCCTCGTTTCCGCCCGCGACGATCTCTCGGTTGAGCTCTGCGCGCTCCACAACCAGACCGGCCGCCCCGAAAAAGCGCTCCCGATTGTCTCCGGCCGCCGCTTCCAGCCCTGGGAGGGTGGAGAGGGGCAGGCTCTCGGCCAGCACGTGCGCACCCATCAGTTGCTCGCCCGCCGAGCTCTCGCCGCCGGCGACGCCGCCGAAGCGGTTCGCCTGCTCGAGGCCGCCTTGTCCGCCCCGGAAAACCTCGGCGAGGCGAACCACCTGCTCGCCAACCAAAGCGATGTCCGCCTGGCGCTCGGCGACGCTTTGGCCGCCGCCGGCCGCGCGGACGAGGCGGAGGGACAATGGCGGAGCGCCGCCGGGTTCAAGGGGGACTTCCAGGGCATGAGCGTCCGGGCGTATTCGGAAATCACTTACTATTCCGCCCTCGCCCTCCGCCGCCTGGGAAAAGAGTCCGCCGCGGAAAAACTGCTGCGCGCACTCCTCGCCCACGCCAAAGCCCTCGCGAAGGCCGAGGCGCAGATCGATTACTTCGCCACTTCGTTGCCGACCATGCTGCTCTTCGAGGACGACCTGCAGGCGCGCCAGCTCACCACCGCGCTTTTCCTCGAGGCGCAAGCGCTCCTCGGCCTCGGCCGGAAAAAACGGGCCGCCACCCTCCTGCGCACCGTCCTGAAGCGCGATCCCAACCACGCCCTCGCCGCCGACCTCGCCGGGAGCGTCAGCCAATAGCTTCGCCAGCCCCATCCCTTCCGCCCAGCCCCTCGTCCATGTCCTCTTACGAAATCGACCTGCCGCCTTCCTGCGCACCGCTCCTAAGAGGCCACCTGGATCTCGGCGGCGCCAACCTCGCCGGGGATTCCGTCAGCGTCACCAGCCGCTTCATCGAGTGGAACGGCCGGCCCTTCGTGCCGGTGGTCGGCGAGATTCATTATTCGCGCTGTCCGCCCGCCGACTGGGACGAAGCGATCCGGAAGATGAAGACGGGCGGCATCAACGTGATCGCCACCTACGTTTTTTGGAACATGCACGAGCGCGAGGCGGGCATCTTCGACTGGACCGGAAACCTCGACCTGCGACGCTTCGTCGAACTCTGCGCGACGAACCGGCTCAAAGCCATCGTCCGGGTCGGCCCCTTCTGCCACGGCGAGGTCCGCAACGGCGGCATCCCGGACTGGCTCTATGGAATGCCTTTCGAAATCCGCTCCAACCATCCGGGCTACCTCCATTACGTGGGCCGGCTGTATGCCCAGATCGGCACGCAGCTTCAGGGTCTGCTCTTCAAGGACGGAGGCCCCGTGATCGGCATCCAGCTGGAGAACGAGTATCAGCACTCGGCGGCACCCTGGGAATTCGGCTACCCGGGCTCCGCGCTCGAGTTCACCGTGGCCGACCGCGATGCGGACGTGACCTTCATCCAGATCACCGCGAACTCGAAGGTGAACCGCTTCGCCGCCGAAGGGCGCGACCACCTGGCGACGCTGAAGCGCCTCGCCCTCGCGAACGGGCTCGACGCGCCCCTCTTCACCGCCACTGGCTGGGGCAACGCCGCCATCGTAGATAGAGGTAGCATCCCGGTCACCGCCGGCTATCCCTATCCCAGTTGGAGCGCGCCGGCACCCTCGGCGTTTTTCCTCTACAAGGACCTTCGAGCGGTTCCCGACTACGCGCCGGTCAGCTACGATCCGAAACTCTATCCGTCGATTTCGGCGGAAATGGGAGGCGGCATGATTCCCTCCTTCAAACGACGCCCCGTCGTGCCGCCCGAAAGCCTGCTGCCCCTGATCACGCGGACGATGGGCAGCGGCTCCAACGGCATCGGCTACTACATGATGCACGGCGGCTCGAATCCCACCTTCGACGGCCGGTTTTTCAACGAGCAGGCCGGCGGGCTCGCCCGCATCAACTACGACTACCAGGCGCCCATCGGTGAATTCGGACAGCTTCGTCCGCACTTTTACACGCTGCGCCTGATGCACCATTTCCTCGAGGCCTTCGGCGACCGCCTGGCACCGATGGAGACTTGTTTGCCCGAATCGGCAAAGACGCAGCTTCCGGAGCAAGTCGACCAGCTCCGCTTCGCGGTCCGCGCCGAGGGAGACAGGGGTTTCGTCTTCATGCACCAGTTCCAGAACCACGTCCCGGCCACTCCGGATCTGGCCGAGGTGAGCCTGACGGTCCGGCACGCCGGCGGGGCGGTGCGCTTCCCGCAGGAAGGCGCGTTCACGCTCAGGAACGGCCGCTCCGCGATCCTGCCGTTTAACTTCGAAGTCGGCCCCCTCGTCCTGCAGACCGCCACCGCGCAACCGCTGACCGTGCTTACGCGCCCCGAAGGCCGCCACCACGTCTTTTTCAGCATCGACGGAATCGTGCCCGAGTTCGTCTGGGCGGGCCTGCCCGAAGTCGCCGGCGACGGAATCGAGGTCGTCCGAAAGGACGGAAAAACGACGGTGCGCGGACGAAACGACGCGTCCTTTCGTTTCGACTGCGGCGGCGAGAAGATCCTCGTCCTCACCGAGCGTCTCGCGACGCGGGCGCTTCGGTTCGAGGACACCCTCTACCTTTCCGATTTCGATTTGTTCTTCGGGCGAAACGGGATCGAGGTCCGCTCCATCGGCGCCACCGAGGGCAAGCTCACGGTCTATCCCGCGGACGTGGAAGTGCGCTGCGCCAGCCACGGCATTTTAAGTTTTCACAAGATCGCGGGTGGGTTCCGCAAATACTCTCTGAAATTCACCGCACAGGCTCCGAAGTGGACCTGTGATAAAGCGGGCGGACGCCGTCTCCTGTTCAAAGTCGAGCGGCCGGCGCCCGAGGTAAGCGACCTTTGGCTTCAGGTCCCCTACAACGGAGACCGCGTGGAAGCCTATATCCAGGGCAAGCTGGTGGGAGACCATTTCTACCATGGTTTCCCCTGGGAGATCGGACTGAGGAAATTTGGCGCGGCGCTTTCGACCGAAGGCCTGATGCTGCTCTTCCATCCCTCGCACCGTTCCTACTCCTGCCTCCAGGACGTCGCACCCGAAAAGCTGCCGCGCTTTGCCGAAGGGCAGGATGAGTTTCTGGAGGTCGGCGAACTCACCGTGCAGGCCGAATACCGGACCACCCTCGTCGCTTCGCAATGAGTTGAAGCCATCCCGCCCGGCAATCCCCCCCGTGAACACCTCTCCCGCTCTCCCTCCGTCTCCCGCATCCCTCTCCCTCGCCGGAAAATGGCGCTGCCGCCTCGGCCGCGACCTGACCGCCCCGACCGCACCCTGGCCGGACCAAGCCGGCGACGTCGTGGTCGAACTGCCCGGCTCCCTGCCCGGCCACGGCATCGGGGATCCGGTCGGACTCGCCACGCCCTGGACGGGCGGAATCTTCGACCGCGCGTTTTTCACCGCGCCGGCTTACGCGCCCTACCGCGAGCCGGACAACTTCAAGGTCCCCTTCTGGCTCCAACCCGACACCTACTACGCGGGCGTGGCCTGGTATCAGCGCGAGATCGAGATCCCCGCCGGCTGGGCCGGCCGCCGCCTCGTGCTCGAGTTGGAACGCCCCCACTGGCTCACCCGCGCCTGGCTCGACGACCGCGAGCTCGGCGAGCAAGACGCGCTTTCCACCCCGCACCGTCACGAACTGGGCGCGCAGGTCGCGCCGGGCCGCCATCGGCTGACCCTGCGCGTGGATAACTCGCGCCTCGCGGTGAACATCGGCGACAATTCGCACAGCATCTCCGACCACACCCAGGGCAATTGGAACGGCATCGTCGGCCGCCTCGCACTCCACGCCACCGAGCCGGTTTGGATCGATCGGCTCGACGTGTTCCCCGACGTGGCCGCACGCGCCGTCACGGTACAGGGCCGGTTGGGCGGCGCCGTGCCCGCGGGAGCGCTAGCGCCGCAGCCGCTCGACGGCCTCGTCGTCGAACTGCGCGTGGGCGGGCGTCCGTCGACAACGGTCACGACCGGCCCCGGAGGCGCCTTCACCGCCCGCTATGAACTCGGCGTCGACGCCGCGCTCTGGGACGAGTTTTCGCCCGTCTTGCACACGCTCACGGCGACCCTCGCTTCGGGCGAGCGACGCGAGGCGGTATTCGGCCTGCGTGAAATTCGTACCGAAGGCCGGCGCCTGTTGATCAACGGCCGCCCGCTCTTCGTCCGCGCCACGCTGGAATGCGCAATCTTTCCCGCCACCGGCCATCCGCCCACCGATGTCGAAGCCTGGCGACGCATCCTCCGCATCGCCCGCGCCCATGGGCTCAACACCCTGCGTTTTCACTCCTGGTGCCCTCCCGAAGCCGCTTTCGTGGCGGGTGACGAGGCGGGCTTTTATTTCCAGATCGAGGTCGCATCCTGGCCGAACTGGACGACCACGCTCGGCGACGATCAGCCAGTGGACGCCTGGCTGGAGGCCGAGAGCGGCCGCATCCGCCGTGCCTATGGCAACCACGCGTGTTTTCTTTTCCTTGCCGCCGGCAACGAACCCGAGGGACCGCGCCACGCCGCCTGGCTCGCCGACTGGGTAAAACGCCGTCGCGCCGAGGACCCGCGCCGCCTTTACGCCGCGAGCTCCGGCTGGCCCAACCTGCCTGAGAACGACTTCCATGTGGACTGGGCCCCGCGCATCCAGCACTGGGGCGCCGGCCTGAAGTCGCGCATCAACGCCCACCCGCCCGAAACCCTCACCGACTACCACGATTACATCGGCCGTTTCCCCGCGCCGATGATCAGCCACGAGATCGGCCAGTGGTGCGTGTACCCCGATTTTGACGAGATCCCGAAGTACACCGGCTACCTGAAGCCGAAAAACTTCGAGATCTTCCGCGACCGCCTGCGCGCCTCGGGGCTGGAGCCGCTCGCGCGGGATTTCCTGCACGCTTCGGGCAAGCTCCAGGCGCTTTGCTACAAGGAGGACATCGAGGCTGCCCTTCGCACGCCCGGCATGGCGGGCTTTCACCTGCTCGACCTTCACGATTTTCCCGGCCAGGGCACCGCGCTGGTGGGCGTGCTCAATCCTTTCTGGGAGGAAAAGGGCTACATCACCGCAGAGGCCTATCGCCGCTTTTGTGCGCCGACCGTGCCGCTCGCCCGCCTGGCGCGGCGGGCGTTCACGGCCGATGACATCCTCGTGGCCGACTTGGAGCTGGCGCACTGGGGCGCCGCCCCGCTCGCCGGCTGCGCCGCCAGTTGGCGCCTGTTGAGCACCGACGGCCAGATTCTTTCCTCCGGCCGTACCCCGCCGCGCGAGGTGCCGGTCGGCGGCCCCTGCGAGCTTGGCCGCGTGGAGATCGCGCTCGCCCCCTTCGCCCACCTCGCGCCCGAACGGCTCCGCCTGGAGATGGCGGTCACGGGTCACGACGGAGAGACCTTCGCCAACGACTGGGATCTCTGGCTCTACCCCGCTCCCGCGGTCGCCGCGGCCACGGCAGCGCCGCCCGGGGTCCGCATCGCAAACGTGCTGGACACCGCCGCGCTCGCCCATCTGGAGGCCGGCGGCGACCTGCTGCTCGCCGTGCCCGGCACGGCGGTGGCTGGCGGTGTGCAGCTCGGTTTCTCCACCGTGTTCTGGAACACCGCCTGGACCAGTGGCCAGGCCCCGCACACCCTCGGTGTATTGTGCGATCCGGCGCATCCGGCGCTGCGGGATTTCCCGACCGAGGCCTGGAGCAACTGGCAATGGTGGTATCCCCTGCACCGCGCCGGGGCCTTCGTGCTCGACGGCCTGCCGGACGGGCTGACGCCGATCGTGCGGGTCATCGACGACTGGTTCACTGCGCGCCGCCTCGGCCTGATCCTCGAAGCCAGGGTCGGCCGGGGCCGCCTGCTCCTCTGCGGCGCGGCCCTGCCGGCGGCGGACGATCCGGTCAACCGCCAGCTCCTCGTAAGCCTGCTGCGCTACCTGGGCAGCCCGGACTTTTCGCCGAAGACCGAACTGAGCGCCGCGCAAGTCCGCTCCCTGCTGAAAGCCCCGGAAGTCCGTTCTCCGACGTAGGCGGGGAGCGCCAGCGACCTGTTTCGTAGATCCGCCGGGGCCGCTCCGGGATTGCCCGCCGCGGGAATCTCCGCTGCCGTGCGGCACGCATGACGACGTTCTACCAAAGCCTCGCCGAAAGCGACGGGTTGGACGCGCTCCTGCGCGACGGACATCTGGCGCGCGCCCCGGACGATTGCCTGCTGGCCTGCGCCGACGTCCGCGGCTCGACCCAAGCCATCGCCGAAGGCCGCTATAAGGAGGTCAACCTCGCCGGCGCGGCCTGTATCACCGCGGTCCTGAATGCCTGCGAACGCGCGGAGCTGCCCTTCATTTTCGGCGGCGACGGCGCCGTGCTGCTCCTGCGCGCCGAGGATGGCGCCCGGGCCCGGGCCGCCCTGGCCGGCACCGTGCGCATGGTCCGCGAAGCGCTGAGGCTGGAACTGCGCGCAGGCTTGGTTCGCCTGTCCGACCTCCGGGCGGCCGGCGCCGAGCTGCGCGTGGGCCGCGTGCTGATGTCCGCCGGCTTTCGCCAGGCCGCCTTTCTAGGCGGAGCCACCTCGCTCGCGGAACGCTGGCTAAAGGCGGGCGATGCGCGCGTCGACCTGATCGAGGCCTCTCGCCGGGACCAGGCCGCCGACTTCACCGGCCTGGAATGCCGGTGGCGCGGCGTCCGCCCCAGCCAGGGCGGGGTCGTCGCTCTGATCGTCGAAGCCCGCGCAATGGGAGAAACGGAGCGGCGCGCCACGCTCGCCGCGATGTTGCAGGAGGTGCAGGCCATCCTCGGCGAGACCGCCGAGCGCCGGCCGGTCTCCGAGTCGACCCTGCACCTCTCGCTTGCCGGCGAAGACCTGTCCGGCGAGGCGCGGGTAGTCTCCGGGAACCCGTCTCCCTCCTGGCGACACCGCTGGCGGGTGCTTCTGGAGACTGCGGTCGGGCGCTTTATCATGGCCCGCGGCCTGCGCGTCTTCGGCGCGGACTGGGGCCGCTACAAGGCGGACGCCGCCGCGAACACCGACTTCGAAAAACTCGACGACGCCCTGCGAATGGTGGTGGCGGCCTCGCCCGACGCGCTCGGCCGTCTGCGTGCGCGGCTGGACGCTGCGGAGGCCGCCGGACGGATCTGGTACGGCCTGGAGGCCTCCGAGGAATGCCGCATGACCTGCCTGGTGTTCGTGCGCGGCCGCGAGCATTTCCACTTCGTCGACGGCGCCGAGGGGGGCTACGCCGCGGCCGCCGCGGCGCTGAAGGCGAAGCTCAAGGGTTCGGTGTAGGCCCGGCCGCTGGCCGGGCTAGAAAAAAGCCCGACCAACGGTCGGGCCTACAGAAAGCGAAAGCCGCCCGCCAGAGGGCGGACGGCTTCGAAAAGACAGACGAAACGAACGCTCAGCGCTTCAAGGTCGCGCAGAACTCCGCGAGGCGGGAGACACCCTTGGCGATGATCTCGTCGCTGGTGGCGTAGCTGAGGCGCAGGTAGCCCTCGGCGCCGAAAGCCGAACCGTGCACGGCGGCGACCTTCTTCTGCTCGAGCAGCTGGGTGCAAAAGGCTTCGGACGTGAGCCCGAAGGAGGAAATGTTCGGGAAGAGATAGAACGCGCCCTCGGCGAGCAGGCATTTGATGCCGGGGATCTTGTTGAGCTCGGCGTGCAGGAACTTCCGGCGACGGTCGAAGGCGACCAGCATCTGGGCGAGCGCGGCCTGGGTCTTGTCGCGTTCCTTGAGGGCCGCGAGCGCGCCGAACTGCGCGAAGGTGGTCGCGTTGCTCGTCATCTGGCTCTGCAACTCGGCGATCGCCTTGGCGATGGGCGCGGGCGCGACCGTGGTGCCGAGGCGCCAGCCGGTCATGGCGTAGGTCTTGGCGAAGCCGGAGACGATGATGGTGCGGGCCTCGACGTCCTTGGAAAAGGTGGCGGGCGAGACGTGTTTCGCGCCGTCGTAGGTGAGGTGCTCGTAGATCTCGTCGGAAAGGATGTAGAGGTTGTGTTTCATCGCCACCGCGACGATGGCCTCCATCTCGGCCCGGGTATAGACGGCGCCGGTGGGATTGGAGGGCGAGTTGAGGACGAGCAGGCGGGTGCGCGGGGTGATCGCGGCCTCGAGCTGGGCCGGGGTGAGGCGGAAGCCGGTGGTGTCGTCTGCGAGCACGAACACGGGCTTGGCGCCGGCGAGCTTCACCATCTCGGGGTAGCTCACCCAGTAGGGCGCGGGGATGATGACTTCGTCGCCGGGGGAGCAGGTGGCGAGGATGGCGAGGTAGCAGGAGAACTTGCCGCCGGGTGAGACGATGACCTGCGAGGGGGCGGTCTTCAGGCCGTAGTCGGCGAGGTACTTGTCGGCGATGGCTTGGCGCAGCGGTTCGATGCCGGGCGTGGGGGCATACTTGGTCTTGCCGGAACGGAGGGCGGCGACGCAGGCCTCCTTGATGTGCTCGGGCGTGTCGAAATCGGGTTCGCCGGCGGCGAAGCCGCAGACGTCCTCGCCGGCGGCGGCGAGGGCCTTGGCCTTGGCGTCGACGGCAAGCGTCGGCGAAGGCGAAACGTTGCGGGCCCAGGTGGAGAGCGGTGCGGGGGCGGAACTCATGGATGGAGGGAGAGAAGGGAGAGGACGGGGAAAGGGCTGGCGGGACGAAAGGAGAAAACGGGACAAAAAGAATCCGCGGCGAGGATGGGTTTCCTCGAACCGCGGATCGGACTGACGGGACTGGGGAGAGTCGGAGTGAGCCGGGCGGATCGAGGGGGCTTACTTCTTCGATTTTTTCTCGGGCAGGGACTCCACCGCGGCGCGGAGGATTTCGCCCAGGCTGACCTTCTGTTTCTTCGCGGCCTTCACCAGCGCGGCCTTGTCGCCGGCGGGCAGGCGCACCGAGATCTGGCGGCGCTCCTCGGTCTCGGACTCGAACTTGGAAAGGTTGAATTCGCCGAGCGCGTGGCGCACGACCTCGGAGGTGGAATTGAGACCGAGCTTCTTCCGTTGGACCTCGATCTTGGCGAGAAGCGAAACGGGCAGATCAAAGGTGAGCGGGGACGGGGCGGGGGCGGATTTCTTGGCCATGTGGAGTGAAGGTTGGACGGTTTTGGAAAGACGGTTGCGGCGCGTGAAGGGCGTGACGTATCCAGGGAGTGAGGACGCGGGCAACGCAAATCTCGCGGGGAAAGGCCGCGCCCGGCCGCCGCGGCGGGAAGCTTGCCATTGACTCACCCGCCTCGCGCCGGATGTTTGCGGGTTTTTAACCGCTCGGCGGTGCCCGTGACCCGCCCCGCGACCTTTCCATCACGGAAATCTGTCCGCAACCCCGCCAGCACCCCACCCCGCCATCATGGCAAACGTCGTCATCTCGAACCTGGAAAAGGTTTACACCGAAAAGAACGGCCCGGGCGTAAAAGTCGTCCACGGCATCAACCTCGAAATCAAGGACCGCGAGTTCATGGTCCTGGTCGGCCCCTC
>CBINGR010000053.1:0-37531 GCA_966250295.1 uncultured Akkermansia sp.
CTCCTTCTCCGGCCCCGTTTCCCTTACCCTCCTTCCTTTGCCTTAACGGCATTGGTTCTAGGCGCTGTCTTCAAAATACCTCAGACCGCCGAGCCCTGCGGGTGAGAGCAAAACCAGGCTGGGCCGGCGTTGTCCTCGGTGGCATGGGCCTCCGGCCCACCTCCACCTCGGCCGCCTTGGCCGAGCCAGGTTTTGCTCCCACGCCGGCCTGATCTATTTCGACGACAGCGCCTAGTGCTCGTGATCGTGGCTGTCGTGGATGCCGTAGGCCCAGAGCGAATCTTTCCAGAGCACGCGGCCTTCGCGTTCGAGGTGGAGCGAGAGCTTGTAGTGCGCGTAGGGATCGACCTTGCCGAAGGTGCTTGGGCCGAAGCAGGACTGCGCCGCGTTCCACGCCAGGGTTTCCTCGCCGAAGCGGCAGTCGAGCCGGAGCGTGGTGCCGGCGGCCGGTGCGGGCTCGAGGACCGGGGCGAAGTCACCGCTGGGTCCCCAGGTGAGCTCGAGGGTATGGGCGACGCCGTCGACCGTGATGGAATAAAGCGCCCCCTGGTGCGGCCCGCGTTTGGCGTCGTGGGCCCGTTCGTCCATGAGGGATTTGTTGATCGGGGTATAGACGACGGCGCCGGTGATCCCCAGCGCGACGACGATGGCGAGCCAGCGTTTCCAGGAGCCGCGGGGAGTGGGTTTTACCAGGACGGGTTCGTCGGAAAAGGAACTCATGGCGCGGGATGGGAAGGCAGTGGAGGCTCCAAGGCAAGCGGCCCGGGGAGGCGGGTGCGATTCCCCCGCGCCGGCCGGCTCCCTACTCGGGGGAACGGACGATTTTTTCCGTGCCCGGGGCGAGCTGGGCGCTGCGGTGGGTATACTCCATGAGCTCGATCCGGTTGCCGTCGGGGTCGGCGAGCCAGGCCTGGAGCGAGTGGTCCAGGCCGCTGCGTATTTCTCCCACGGATACGCCGCGGTCCAGGAGTGCCGCGCGAAGATCGGCGAGCCCGGTGACCTCGAGGCAGAGGTGGGCGTAGCGGTTGCCTTCCACGAGCGGGCCCGTGTCGCCGCCCCACTGGCGGGCGGCGAGGTGTTGGTCGAAGAACTCCACGAAGGTCGAGTCGCCGGCCTCCACGTAGGCGCCGAAAATGGCACCGTCGGCGGCGGCGAAGCGAAATTTCACCGCGAGCCCGAGCCCGTCGCGATAGAAGGCGACCAGGCGTTCGAGATCGTTGGTGATCAGGCAGACATGGGCGAGGCGGCGGATCATGGGCGGGGACCTGGGGCAGGTGGATGGAGAAGGGTTGCGCCGCCTCCGTCCGGATGCAATGCCGCCCGAAGGACGGCGGGCGTTTTGAGTCTGGCGGCGGGTGCGCGGGCGTGCGGGGCTTTGGCCTATTTCATGGTCAAGTACATCGCAGGGTTGGGTCTGGCGACGGGGATGCTGGCGGCGGCGCGTTTTTCCGTCTGGCCGGCGCGCAGCTATCGCACCTGGTGGGTGGCGCTGGGCGCTACCGAGCTGGGACACCTTTGGCTGTGGCCGGCACTGGCGCTGGCGGTCTGGACGGGGCGCGCGGCGATGCAGGCCGGAAGCGTGGCGGAGCGGGGGCTGGCCGGCGCGGCGTCGCTGCTGGCCGGGCTGGCGGTGCTGGGTTTCGCGCGGCCGGCTTGGTCGGCCTGGCGGATGAGCGCTCGGGTGGACCAGGAGCTGACAAGGACTTTCGCGGCCGGCCCGGCCCTCTGGTCGTGGCGGAGACTGGGCCGGTGGCCGACGGCGGCGGAACGGGCGCCGGTGGCCTCGTTCGACGCGGCCGGCCGGGCGGTAGATTTTTACCCGGCGCGGAGCGGAGCAAAGGAGCTTGCGGCACCTTGCGTGATCCTGGTGCATGGCGGCGGCTGGGATGGCGGGAACCGTCGCGAACTGGCCGCCTTCGATCATTGGCTCGCGACCCACGGGGTGGCGGTGGCCGCCTTCGACTACCGGTTGGCTCCGGCTCATCCCTGGCCGGCGCAGCGGGAGGACCTCCTTGCGGTCGTGGCCTGGGTTCGGGCGAATGCGGCGCGGTTGAAGGTGGACCCGGAACGGCTGACCCTGGTTGGGCGCAGCGCGGGGGCGCAGATCGCGGCCGCGACGGCCTACGGTGGGAAGCTTCCCGGGGTGCGCGCGGTGGTGGCGCTTTACGGCGTGCACAATCTGGAGTTCGTCTGGTCGATCCGTTCGGAGACGGATTCGCTCAACTCCCACAAACTGATGAACCAGTACCTGGGCGGGGCGCCCGAGGCGGATCGTGTGGATCGCTACCGGACGGGCAGCGCGGAGCTGCTGGCGCACGCGGATGCGCCGCCGACCCTAATCGTGCACGGGGAGCTGGATGAGCTGGTCTGGTGCCGGCACAGCGAGAAACTGGCGGCGGCACTCGCCGCTGTCGGCGCGCCGCATGTGTTCGTGCGGCTGCCGTGGGCGACGCACGCCGGGGAGGCGAACCTCCACGGCCCCTCGGGGCAGTTGATCACCGGTGCGGTGCTGCGGGTGGCCCGGGCGTAGCAGACCGGCGGATACGCGTTTCGGCGGAAGCCCGGCTCAGGGCGGAGGCGGCCCCGCCGGCGCCGTGCGCGCCGCTGCGAGCAAGGCCGCCAGAACGGGTTTCGTCTGCGTGAGATTCCGAAATTCGCCGCGCCAGGCGATGCGCACGGATGTCTCGCGGCCGGTCCGGGCGTCGCGGATGACCACGGTCTCCACCGCGAGCCGCAGGCGGGCAATTTTTACCCGGGGGCCTTCGCCGACGGGACCGGCCTTTTCGTAGGGCAGGCCGGCGGTCGCGGCGAGGGCGAGAAGCAGCCAGGCGCCTTTGGCGTCGGGTGCGAGAACGGCTTCGGTCACGGCCAGGTCGAGGGAATCGATGAGAGCCGTCCCGCCCGGTCCGGAGGAAAGCGCCGCCTGCCAGTCGGCGGCGGCGATCTCGGAGGCGCCGCCGCGGGCGAGCACCGGGGCGTCGGGCGCGGGGCCGGCTCGCAGGGTCCAGCCGGTGACGGTGGCGCGGCCGGCGAAGGGATCTCCCATCAGGCCCCGGACCAGAAGCTGCGCGCCGGTGGCGGAGGCAAAGCGCGACTGCACGGCGAGGGGCAACAGAAGCATCCAGGCCAGCGTCGCGGCGGCCGCGAGAAAGACCAGGCCGCCCACGAGCCGCACGAGGATGCCGCCGCGGGCTCCGGGGCGGAAACGCGGGCGGAGGAGACGTGGCATCGCGGAAAAGGCAGGCGGGGGGGGGGGGCGCGGGATCAGTCGGTCTGGCCGGCGAAGTTTTCCGTGACGAGGACAAGCGAGGCGGCAAGGGCCTTGAAGACGAATTCGCCCGCGTAGGGCAGCACGGCGTTGTCGCCGCGGACAAGGAGCTGCTTGCCCGGGCCGGCCAGCTCGCCGGTGACGACGCTGAGGATGCGCGGTTGCTCGCCGGCGGCGAAGCGCAGGGTTTCGCCGGCATCGAGCACCATGCGGCGGATGCGGAACTCCTCGCACTCGGCGATCACGCCGCTGGTGGGCGCGGCGCGCACGGGCGAGGGTTCGAAGTCGTCCCATTTGATCGAGGCCAGCGACTGCTCGACGTGCAGTTCGCGCGGCTTGCCGTCCAAACCCACGCGGCCCCAGTCATAGACGCGGTAGGTGGTATCGGAGTTTTGCTGGATCTCGAGAATGAGGTTGCCGGCGTCGATGGCATGGATCTGGCCGCTACGGACGAGGATGCTGTCGCCCTCGGCAACCGGGAAGCGGTGCACGAGCGGTTCCAGCGTGTTGGTGGCGAGGGCCTTCTCGAACTGTTCCCGGGTGACGCCCTTTTTGAGGCCGACCAGCAGGCCGGCTCCCGGCTGGGTGTCGGCGATGAACCAAGTCTCGGTTTTGGGTTCGCCCTTGAGCTGGCCCGCGATCTGGGCGGGCGGGTGGACCTGAAGGCTGAGGCGTTCGCGGCAATCGAGCCACTTGACCAGGATGGGAAAAGGCCGGTTCTTGTCCCAGCCGGGCCCCATGATGCCGGCCGAATGCCCCTTGATGATTTCACGCAAGGTCTTGCCCGCGTGGCGGCCGCCTTTGATGACCGACTGGGCCTCGGGACGGTCTACGATTTCCCAAGCCTCGCCGATGGGTTTTTTGCCGGGCAGCCGGCGGCCGAGGGCGGTTTCGAGGGCCCGGCCGCCCCACACGCGTTCCTGATAGAGAGGTTCCAGACGAAGGAGTTCGTTCATACGCGAAAGAGTCGGAAAAGGGTAAGTGGGAGCGAGGGCGTGATTGCCTTTGACCGAGAGACGGAATGGTTTGTAAATGTAAAAACCGGGCCTCAGTAGCCTGTTACGCCACATGCCGAAAGCCGCGAGTTCAAACCCAAACAACGGGCCCTCTTTCCAACCTCCCCGCCATCGCCCGCGCTGGATAACGGCCAGCGTGTGCTTTGTGTTGGGTGTGCTGCTCACGGTGGCGTTTTTGGATTATAACCCCGACCAATCGCCCCTGCTTAGCACCAATCCCTCCGACCACAACGCGGTCGGTCTCTTCGGCGCCTACAGCACGTTCTATTTTCTCTCGTGGCTCGGCATCGGCACCTGGCTGGTGCCGGCCTTCCTTTTCTGGATGACCTATGTCGCGCTGCGCAATGTCCGCCAGCTCGCCACCGCGCGCATCGTCGCGATGCTGTTCTGCCTGGTGAGCGGCGCCGGCCTGGCCGCGATGATCGGAGGCTTCACCGGCAATTATTTTCCCAACGATCTCGGGGGCCAGATCGGACGCTGGACCTATGACGATTTTCTCGCCGAGCTCATGGGAGGCTTCGGGTCCGCCGTGGTACTCGGCTTGTTCTACGGTCTCAGCCTCATTTTTATCCTGACGAGCGACATCGGCGCCGAGTTCGACCGAGCCTTTCAGTTTTTCCAGGAATGGCGTGCGCATCGCAAGGAGTTGCGCAATCAAAAGCAGGCGCTGCTCGCCGAGCTGCACGCGGCCGAGGAAAAACGGAAAATCGACGCCGCCAAGGCCATTCCCCCCTCCCAGGTCGCCGCGCCGCCGACGCCCAAGAAGCTCGAGATCATCAAGGATCCCAACCGTCCCAGTTCCCGTTCTCCTTTCGCCAAGCCTTCCGAAACCGCCTCGGGCCCGGCTCCGGCCGGCGCCGCCGGCCAGGAGTCCGTATCCCCCGCGGTGCCTGTACAGCCGCCAGTGCCGGCGACGCTCGCGCCGGAGCCGCGCCCGGTACGCGCTGCCGCCGCGACGCCGCCCATCGTGACGAAGGCCGAGCTGCTGACGGGCACCCCCGCGCCCGCCGCCGGCGGTCCGGTCGCGATCGTGAAGCCGGAGGAGACCAAAAAAGCAAAGGCGCCCGCCGTCCCCGCCGCCGAGCCGGACTATCAGTTTCCTTCGCTCGCCTTGCTTAAGGAGCAGGCGCAAAACGCGTCCGCCGACAGCGACACCGAGCACCTGCGCAACATGGAGGACCTGGTGCGCATCCTGGGGGAATTCGGCGTGACGGTGAGTCCCGGCGAGATCCATGTCGGTCCGGTTATCACCTGTTACGAGGTCGTGCCGGCCGCCGGCGTGCGCGTGGAAAAAATCGCCAACCTCGACAAGAACATCGCCCTCGGCATGCGCGCCCAATCGGTGCGCATTCTCGCCCCCATCCCGGGCAAGGCCGCCGTCGGCGTCGAGATCCCGAATCGTACGCCGACGCCTGTCGGCATGCGCGAAATCCTCGAATCCGAGGATTGGGTGTCGGCCAAAGCCGAAATTCCGATCGCGCTCGGCAAGGACGTCTCCGGCAAGCCGCTCATTTCCGACCTCGCCAAGATGCCCCACCTCCTGATCGCCGGCGCCACCGGCTCGGGCAAGTCGGTCTGCATCAACTCGATCATCGCCTCCATCGTCTACCGCAAGAGTCCCAAGGATCTCCGCCTGCTCATGGTGGACCCGAAGGTCGTGGAGCTGAAGGTGTTCAACACCCTTCCGCACATGCTGATCCCGGTGGTCACCGAGCCGAAAAAGGTGCCCTCCGCGCTCAAGTGGCTGCTCGGCGAGATGGAGATGCGTTACCAGATCTTCGCCAAGGTCGGGGTGCGCAACATCGTCGGTTTCAACGGCCGCAAAAAAACCGCCGGCACCGCGGCCGCGGACGACGACGCCTCACCGGCCCAGCCCGGCTTGGCCGGGATCGATCCCGCCGCCAGCGCCGAGGAGCTCGCCGACCTGCCCGCGCGCCTGCCTTATATCGTGGCCATCATCGACGAGCTCGCCGATCTCATGATGGTCGCCCCCGCCGAGATCGAGACCTCCATTGCCCGTCTCGCCCAGCTCGCCCGCGCCGCCGGCATCCACCTCATCATCGCTACCCAGCGCCCCTCGGTGAATGTCATCACCGGTGTCATCAAGGCCAACCTCCCCTCGCGCATCGCCTTCCAGGTCGCCTCGCAAGTGGACTCCCGGACGATCCTCGACGGCAAGGGCGCCGACACCCTCATCGGCCGCGGCGACATGCTGTTTTCGCCCCCCGGCAGCTCCCGTCTCGTGCGCGCCCAGGGCGCCTTCGTCTCGGACGAGGAGGTCGCCGAGTTCGTCGAGTTCCTCAAGCGCAACGGCCCGCCGAAATACGCGGAAAACGTGCAGAATCAGATCGAGGACGACGCCGCCGCCAACGCCGACAACGACGAGGAGGAGGCTTCCGACGGCGAGTCGGCCGACGACGACAAACTTTACCAGAAGGCGCTCGGCGTACTTCGCGCGACCAAACGCGCCAGCACCAGCACCCTGCAGCGGCGCCTCCGCATCGGCTACAACCGTGCCGCCCGCATCATGGACCTCATGGAGGAGCGCGGCATCGTCGGCCCGGAAAACGGCTCGAGCCCGCGCGAGATCCTCGCGGACCTGGACAAGCTCTGAGCCGGATTTTTTAACCGCGAAGACGCAAAGGTCCGCGAAGAACCAAACCAGAGCAGGCGTGGAAGGAGCAGGTAGGCCACGCCGCCAGCGTGGCTTCAGGAGGAAAGTCCGACCACCGATCGGGGCTACGGCGGTCGGAGGTTTTCCGATCTCGCCACGATCCGCGCCTTTTTGCCTCCCCTGCCTTTCTTCGCGCTCCTTCGCGCCCTTCGCGGTTAACCCGGATCGAAATCACACCGCCGTCTCGGTGAAACGGGTCTCGCGGATCACCGTGATTTTGATCGTCGAGGGGTATTGCAGCTCTTCCTCGATCTTGTGGCGGAGGGTCTTGCTGATCTCGCGCGCCCGTTCGTCGTCGACTTTTTGCGGGTTCACCACCACGCGCACCTCGCGTCCGGCCTGGATGGCGAAGGCCTGCTGTACGCCCTCGATGCTAATGGCCAGTTTTTCCAGACGGTCGAGCCGCTGGATATAAGTGTGCATCGATTCGGCCCGCGCGCCGGGGCGGACTGCCGAGATGGTGTCGGCCAGGATGACCAAGCCGGCATAAACCGTTTCCGGTTTCACTTCCTCATGGTGAGCCGCGACGGCATTGACGACGATCGCGGTCTCGCCGTGGCGCCGCACGAAATCCGCGCCGATGGTCGCGTGGCTGCCCTCGTAGTCGCCCTCGATCGCCTTGCCGATGTCATGAAGCAGGCCGGCGCGTTTGGCCACGTTCGGATCGAGCCCGAGCTCGCTGGCCATGAGCGAGCAGAGGAAGCCCACCTCGACCGAGTGATCGAGGACGTTCTGGGAGTAGGAAAAGCGGAACTTCAGCTTGCCGAGCATCTGGATGATCTCGGGTTTGAGGCCGTTGATGCCCAGGCGCTGGACGGCCTGTTCGCCGTCGCGCTGGAGATTGACCTCGAGCTCGGCGTTGGCGGTTTTCACCGCCTCCTCGATGCTGGCGGGATGGATGCGCCCGTCCTTCACCAGCGCGTCGAGCGCCACGCGGGCGACCTCGCGGCGCACCGGGTCGAAGGAAGACACCAGCACCATCTGCGGCGACTCGTCGATGAGCAGCGTCACCCCGGTCGCGGCTTCGAAGGCCTTGATGTTGCGTCCCTCGCGGCCGATGATGCGCCCCTTCATCTCCTCCGTGGGCAGCGAGACGATCGTCGCGGTCACGTCATTGTTGGGCCGCGAGGCCATGCGCTGCATCGTCGTAACGAGGATGCGTTTCGCCTCGGCCTGCAGGTCCTGTTCCGAGCGATCCAGGATCTGGCGGCGCAGCGCGCGCAATTCGTCCTGGCACTCCATCTGCACCTCCTCGCGGAGCGCCCGCCGGATCTCCTCCGCGTCCATCTGCGAGACACCCTCGAGGCGCTTGCGCAGGGACTTGGAAAGCGCACGGATGGCGTCGCGGGCCTGCCGGATGGCGCTGTCCTCGCGGGCGAGGCGCTCGCTGCGTTGTTCCAACTGGTGGTCGAGCAGGGCGAGAGATTCCTCGTGCGAGCGGATTTCCCTCAGTCGCAAATCCATTTCGATCTCACGGCGGTCGAGCTCTCGGTTCACCTCGGCGCGCCGTTCCAACAGCTCTTTTTCGATCTTTTGTTTTTCCTCTTCCGCCCTGACCAGCGCCTCGCGGCGGGCCACCTCGATGAGCTCCTTGGCCTGCTCGCGGGCTGCGCGCCGGGTGGTTTGCGTGCCGAGCCACACCGCCACGAAACCCGCTGCCGCGCCGGTGAGAAGAACCGCCGCCCAGGGCCAGTAAGGCACCGCCTCCTCCGGATAAACCGTTTGCACGAGGGTCAGGAGCTGAGGTGCGAAGCTGGCTGCCATGAATCGTCCCATGAGTGGAAAGCCACGGGAAAATTACAACCCTACAACACGCCCGTCCGGGCTGCGTTCGTGTTTCCCATCGCCAGCGGCCGGTCCGGACTGCCTGACTCGCCGTTTCCTCTTTCTCCGCCATGCTCCTCACCGGTCTCGTCAAAGCCTGGGAAACTCCCGAACTCACTTCGCTCAACAAGCTGCCCCCGCGCGCCAGTTTCGACGCGTATCCGACCGCCCGGCAGGCTCTTGCCTGTGCCGGGGAGAAGTCGCCGTGGTTTCGTTCGCTCGATGGCGAGTGGCAGTTCCGCCTCGAGCGCGCGCCGGCGGAGGCCCAGGCGCTCGTGACAGGCGGGGCTCTTGCCGATGCCGCGTGGGGCACGATCCCGGTGCCGTCGAACTGGCAGATGCACGGCCACGGCCGACCGCACTACACCAACGTGCGGATGCCCTTTCCCGAAGAGCCGCCTTTTACGCCGAAGGACAATCCCACCGGGGTCTACCGCCGCACCTTTCGTGTTCCCGACGCCTGGCGCGACCGGCGCATCGTGCTCCATTTCGGCGGCGCAGACAGCGTGCTCGCCGTCTACCTCGACGGCGTCGCGGTCGGCCTGAGCAAGGACGCGCGGCTTCCTGCGGAGTTCGACGTCACGTCCCTCGTCCGCCCGGGCACCGACCACGAACTCGTCGCCGTGGTCGTCCAATACTCCGACGCCTCCTTCCTCGAGGACCAGGACATGTGGCGCCTCGGCGGCCTCCATCGTTCCGTCCGCCTTTACGCCACGCCGCGGCTTCACCTCGCCGACATCAAGATCACTCCACACCTCGATGCCGACTCCCCCGCCGCCCGGAGCGCCGAGCTCGAGGTGCTCGTCAAGGTGGGCTTCCCGCAAAACCTGCCGGTCCCCGGCGCCAAGGTCTCGGTCCAGCTCCTCGATCCGCGCGGCCGCACCGTGCTGGCCAAACCTGCCGTCCTCGAAGTCGGCTCCGAGCGCCAGTCCACCGGCTTCGACCGTGGCGCCGCGCGTTTCCGGCTGACCATTCCCCCGGCCAAACTTCGCCTCTGGTCGCATGAGGACCCCGCGCTTTACATCGTGACTGTCTCGCTCACTCCGCCGAAAGGCTCCGGTGCCGAGGCCAGCCATGCTGCCGTGCGCACCGGGCTGCGGTCCGTCGAGGTCCGCCAGCGCGACCTGCTCATCAACGGCAAGCGTGTCCTCATCAAGGGCGTCAACCGCCACGACCACCACCCGGACCACGCCAAGGCCCTGAACTACGAGACGATGGTCCGCGACGTGCTCCTGATGAAGCGTTTCAACTTCAACGCCGTCCGTTGCTCCCACTACCCGAACGACCCGCGCTTTCTCGATCTTTGCGACGAGCACGGGCTCTACGTCATCGACGAGACCGACGCCGAGGCGCACGACTTCCACAATTCCCTCTGCGAGGATCCGCGTTACGCCACCCCCTGGGTGGATCGCGCGATGCGCATGGTGGTGCGTGACGTGAACCATCCATCCATCGTCGCCTGGTCCCTGGGCAACGAGTCCGGTTACGGCCCGGCGCACGATGCCGCCGCCGGCTGGATCCGCCACTACGATCCGTCGCGGCCCGTTCATTACGAGGGCGCCGTCTCCCGCTGGCAGTCGGCCGCCACCTTCCTCCACGGCTCCGCCGCCACCGACCTCATCTGCCCGATGTATTCCAGCATCGACGAGCTGACCAAGTGGCTCGATTTCGCGGACAAGCACTGCCCGGCCGCGCCGTCGGAGTCCTATGCCGGCCTGCTCGCCCGCTTCGCGGAGGATCCAGCCGTGCGCCCCCACCGTCCGCGCGTCGGCGCCTTTCCCCTGCCGACCCCCATCCACCCGCTGGCCCGCCCCGTGATCCTCTGCGAATACAGCCACGCGATGGGCAATTCCAACGGCTCGCTCTCCGATTATTACCACCTCTTCAAGAGCCGCGCCGGCATCCAGGGCGGTTTCATCTGGGAGTGGCTGGACCACGGCCTGCGCGTGCGCACCGCCGATGGCCGCGAGCACTTTGCCTACGGCGGTGACTTCGGCGACACCCCCAACGACGCCAACTTCGTCTGCGACGGCCTGGTGTCCGCCGACCGCATCCCGCATCCCGCCTGCCACGAACACCACCGCCTTGCCCAGCCCGTCGCGGTCGAACTCGTCAAGGCAGGGCCGGACCGTCGGGCTGGCCGTTCCGTGATCATCCGCATCCGCAACGATTACGACTTCACCGCACTGGATCGCGCCGGCCTGCGTGCCGCTTGGACCTTGCTCGCCGACGGCCAGCCCGTCGCCGAAGGCGCCATCCCCGCCGCCGCACTCAAGGGCCTGGCCCCCGGCGCCCGGCGAGATGTCGCTCTGCACCTCGGCGCCTTCCCGCCGGAGGCCCGTGAATTTCACCTCAACGTCGCCTTCACCCTCGCCCGCGACACGGGCTGGGCCGAGGCCGGACATATCGTTGCCTCCGCGCAGCTCGCGTTGCCGTCGCCTGCGGCGAAAATCCCGAATTTCAAAGCCCAAAGCCCGAAGACGAACGCGGGAGATGTCTATCCGGTCGGGGTCGTTGAGACCTTGGGCGGTTTTGTGCTTTCGGCTGCCGGGGTCGAGGCAGTCTTCGACCGCGCCACCGGCACGCTGGCCTCGCTGCGTCGCGACGGCCGCGAGCGCCTCGCGCGGGGTCCCTTGCTCCAGCTCTGGCGCGGTGCGACCGACAACGACGGCATCAAGCTCTGGTCCGGACAGGACGGCAAGGCCCTTGGCCGCTGGCAAAAACTCGGCCTCGATCGCGGCTTGGAGCACCGCGTCGCCCGCTTCGTGGTTTCCGGGCCTGCCGCCGACGGCTCCGTCACCGTCACGCTCGCTCACGAGGCAAGCACGCCGTCCCGCGCCAACTGGAAGGATGTGCTCCACACCCACCGCTACACCCTTCATCCCGACGGGCGCCTGGCGGTCGCAAACGAGATCGTTCTAGCGAAGGACTACGCCGACCTTCCGCGCGTTGGCGTGCGTTTCGACCTCGCGCCCGGGCTGCGCCGGCTCGCCTACTTTGGACGCGGCCCCTTCGAAAACTACAGCGACCGCAAGGCCGCCGCCGACCTCGGCCTCTACGAGAGCACCGTCGCCGGCGAGTATGTCGACTACGTGATGCCCCAGGAGCACGGCCACCATACCGACACCCGTTGGATCGAGCTGAGCAGCGGGGAAAAGAAGCCCGTGCTTTTCGCCGTCGAGGCGGCGGCCACGCTGGAGTTCAACGCCACGCATTTCACGGCCGAGGATCTCTACGCGGCGAAACACACGACCGACCTGAAGGCGCGACCCGAGACGATCCTCTACCTCGACGCCGCTCATCGCGGCCTCGGCTCCAACAGCTGCGGTCCCGACGCCTTGGAGCGGTATCGCATCCCCGCCGGCCGCCACACGCTCGCCTTCACGCTGCACGTGTGAGCGCGGGCGCGGGCCGGCTTTTATGAAAATCAAATCCTCGGACTTCGAGACCAGCGCCGCCAACCTGCGTGGTTGCCCGAACTGGAACCTGCCCGAATTCGCGCTCATCGGGCGCTCCAACGTCGGCAAGTCCTCGCTCGTCAATCTTCTCGCCGCGCGCCGCGATCTTGCCCTGGCCTCGGCCACGCCCGGAAAGACCAAGCTGCTCAATTTCTTCCGCGTAAACGGAAACTGGGCGCTGGTCGATCTGCCGGGCTACGGCTACGCCAAGGTTGCGACGCAGGACAAACACGAGTTCAACCAAGCCGTCGCCGAGTACATCGAAAAACGCCCCAACCTCGCCGCGGTTTTCCTGCTGATCGATTCGCGGCACGGACCGCAGCCCATCGACCTCGATTTCCTGCGCTGGCTGGCCAGCCGCGAGGTGGATTACGCGCTCGTTTTCACCAAGGCTGACAAACAGTCCGCCGCGCAGACTCGGGCCCGCATCGGGGAATTTCTGGGCGCCGCGGCCGATGCCACGGGCGAAGCGCCCCCGGTTTTCGCCTGCTCTTCGGTCAGCCGACAGGGCCGCGACGAAATTCTCGGCTACGTCGCCGAGGCCCTCGCCGGCTGGCGGAAATGATCGGCGAGGCAGGCCGGCCGGAGTCGGAGTCTAGACGTAACGGCTCGGCTCCGGCTCGTCGTCGTGTTGCGCCTCGTAGGCGTGCACGCTGTGGGCGGTGTCGCTCCAGAGCGGCAGGTTGTCGCCGCGCCACGCGCGGGTCTCGACGATGTCTGCGCGCACGGCCTCGTCGCGCGACTGCATCATCAGGCGGTTCAGGGCGGCGTAGGCCACGTCCTCGGCCTTCACGTTCAGCATCGCGGCGTAGCGCTCGACCGCGGCCAGTTCCTCGTCATCCAGACGGATCTTGATCGCACTCATGGTGCCTCCTTGCGGGCTTGGGGTTTCTTAGCACCCGCAGTCTGCCGCGTCCGTGCGGCTGGTTCAAGCCGGCCTTTTGCCGCCCTTTTTCGTGGCCAAGCCGCCCGCGGGCTCGCCACCCTCCGCCCCCATGCTTTTCCGCGGCCAACCCGGATTCGAAGACCTGCTCGCCGGCGAACTCCGCGCGCAGGGCCTCGCCGTGACCGCCCAGGGCGGCGGCTGGGTGGGGACGGATCCCTCCGCAAGCCTTTCTGTGTCGGAGCTTTGTTTCGCGCACGCGATCCACCTCGCACCGGTTGAAGTCGTCGGCGAGACGGTCAACGCCCTCGCAACGCGCCTGCTCGACTGCTTCCTGGCCAGTGCGAAGGACGAGCGTTTCGAGGGGGCCTGGCCCTGCGTCTTCACCGCCGCGGCCGGTCTCGATGGTCTGGGCCGCCGCACCGACGCTGTCGCCGGGGCGTTTGCCGAATTACTCAAAAAACGCTTGGGGCGCGTTGCCCGCCTTGCCGTGCCCGACCTGCCGCGCACGCCTGGTTCGGCGCGGGGGCTGTTTGTCCATTTCGTCGATTTCAAAAAAGCCTTCGTTTCGCGTTCCGCCATCCTGAACGGCCAGCGCCGCATGGCCGACGATCCGCTCGCGCCTTCGCGCAGCTATCTGAAGGTCGAGGAGGCCTACGCCGTGCTTGGGCGCGAGCCGTCCCCCGGCGAGCTCGTGGTCGATCTCGGTGCAGCGCCTGGCGGCTGGAGCTACTCCGCGGCCAAGCGTGGCGCCCGGGTCCTCGCCCTCGACAACGGTCCGCTCAAGGGCGGCGCGCTCAACCACCCGCTCATCGAGCACCGTCGCGCCGACGCCTACGGTTATCGCCCCGGCCCGGGCGAACGCGCCGACTGGCTTTTCTGCGATCTCGTGGACGACCCACACCATGTCCTGCGCAACCTGATCGCGCCCTGGCTGGAGAATGCCTGGTGCCGCCGCTTCGTCGTCATCCTGAAGTTTGGCCGGGTCGATCCGCTCGCGCTGCTGCGCGAAGTACGGGCCCCCGGCTCGGTGTTTTCCCGCCGTGCCCCGGGAACGCGGGTCCGCCATCTTTATCACGACCGGGAGGAATTCACCCTCGTCGGCGAATTATCCGAATGAGCCTTTCCCACGAACTCACCCTCTGCGGCCTGCCCGCCGTCCAGGCCCGCTTCGCCCGCGATCCCGGCTCGATCAAACGGCTGTTTTTCGACGAGACCACCAGCCGCAAACTCGGGCCGATGTGCAAGGCTCTGGCTGCCGCGAAGAAGGTCTATCGCTGCGTCCTTCCCGCCGAGCTCGAGAAGATCGCCGGTACCGTGCATCACGGCGGCGTGGTTTGCGTCGTGCCGGCGCCGGCCCTGGCCGCGCCTCTGCCGCGGGAGATCGCGGCCTGGGCCGCGCAACGCGAACCCCTGCTCGTCCTCGACCGCATCGGCAACGCGCACAACCTCGGCGCAATTGCACGCTCGGCCGCGTTCTTAGGCGTATCCAATATTATAATACCGACGCACCCGTCCGCCGCCCTGCCCGGCGAGGCCGCGCACCGCGTGGCCGAGGGCGGTCTGGAATATATCCGGATCTGGCGCGTGCCCGCGCTGCCGGCCTTCCTCGGCGTCCTGGCTTCCGCCGGCTACGAGGTGCTCGGCGCGGCGACTCGCGGCGGCGCATCCGCGACCCGCGCCGCGGGTGCGAAGCCGCTCGCGCTCGTCCTGGGTAACGAGGAGCAGGGTCTCGCCCCGGAGGTCGCCAAGGCCTGCACCGGCCTGGTCACCCTGGCGGGCAGCGGCAAGGTCGAGTCGCTCAATGTTTCCGTCGCGGCCGCCGTGCTCCTGCACGCCCTGCTGGCAAAATAGACTTCAGCGCTTCGCCTCGAGCTTCAGTTCCACCATCAGGTCCGCCGCGAGTTTTTCCAGGTCGTCGCGCACACGCGCCAGTTCGGCCCCGGCCGGCACGCTCACGACCGCGCGCAACTGAAAGATCTTTCCGCCGCCCATCGGGGCGTCCACCCGTTCGCTCGCGAGATCCTCGACGTTGAGGCCGTGGCCGGCCAGCACCGCCGACACCTCGCGCAGGATGCCGGGCCGGTCCGAGCCCACCAGGTCGAGCGTGGCGAGGACCCGCCCGCCGCCCTCCGCCGCGCCCGCGTCGCCGGCCGCCTCGCGCGTCACATCCACCCGCAGTCCGGCCAGCCCGCGCAGCGCCGCGGCCAGCCCGTCCGCACCCGCCGCCCCGATCTCCAGCCGCACGATGCCTGCGAACTCGCCGCCAAGGCGGCACATGCGGCTTTCCAGCCAGTTGCCGCCGTGCTCGGCAATGGTGGCCGCCACAGTGCGCACGAGGCCGGGTTGATCGCGTCCGATGAGGGTAAGAACGAGGGTGGTCGTCATGGGCTCGCAGCTTCGCTTCTCAGCGCCGCACCCGCAACTCCAACCTCCCACCGTGGCGCCCCAGCCTGACTTTCGCGCCGAAGGTTTCGCCCAGGCTCGCCGCGGTGAGCACCTCCGAGCGAGGGCCCGCCGCCACCACCCGGCCGCCACGCAGGAGCAGCGCGTGGGTGAAGCTCTCCGTGATCTCCTCCACATGATGCGTGACCAGCACCAGCCCGGGCCCGCGCGGTTCGCGTGCGAGCCGTTCCATGCGCTCCAGAAAAACCTCGCGCGCCACCGGATCCATGCCCGCGCAAGGCTCGTCGAGGATCAGCAGCCGCGGCTTCGCCATCAGCGCCCGCGCGATCAGCACGCGCTGACGCTCCCCCTGGGAGAGCACGCCCCAGGCGCGCATCGTCAGCTGGTCCGCGCCGGCCCGGCGCAACTGCGCCCAGGCCGCGCGGGTTTCGGCGCGGGTCGGCTCGCCCCACAGATCGAGTTGCGCGCGGGCACCGCTCACCACCGTGGCCAGGGCGGGTTCGTTGGCCGGCACCGAGGCCTGGAGCGCGCTGGAGACCAGCCCCATGCGGTAGCGCAGCTCGCGCCAGTCATAAGCGCCATATTCGCGGCCCATCACCTGCATCCGGCCGCCGGAGGGCGTGAGGTAGCCGAGCAGGACCTTGAGCAGGGAAGTCTTGCCGCAGCCGTTGGGGCCCAGCACCACCCAATGCTGGCCGCGTTCCACCCGCCAGTCTACGCCGGCCAAAATCACCGCCCGGTCGCGGCTGACCTGCAGTCCATCCAACTGCAGCAAAGGTGTTGGGATCGTTTTTATTGGATCAAAAAGTTAAACGTTCCGGGCGCGCGCAATCCCGGACTGGGGGGCCGGGGCCGAGGGAGCCAGTTCCTGTCACGGTGCGGTTACACGTCCGGTCGGATGGAACCGCCGCCTCGCGTTCGGCGTCCCGGATGCTAAGCCCAACCTGCCCGCCATGTATTTACCTGCCGCCGCCCGCGCCCGCTTTTTGCCTGCCCTGCTGATCGGTTTCGCGCTCTCCCAGCTTCCGCGGCTCGGCGCCGCGCCGGCCGAGGACCGCAGCTTCGCCGTTGTCGTTTATAACGTGGAGAACCTGCACGACGCGGACGGCATCGCGATTTACGAGGACTACCAGCCGGGCAGCTACACGCCCGCTCATCTCGCGGTGAAGGTCGGCAACATCGCCAAGGTCCTTGCTCGGGTCGACAAGGGGGCCGGCCCCGCAATCGCGATGTTCAACGAGATCGAGGTCGACCAGAGTGCGGATTCCACGGTGAAGGATTACGACGCCTGGCTCGCTTCCGTCGCAGACAAAACCGTGCCGGAATTGCTCCGCCAGACGCCCCTGCCCGCCAGGCTGGCCGGCCTGCCCGCCGAGGCTTGGCTCCTCAAGGCCTGCGCCGATGCGGGTCTCACCGGCTACCACGTGGCCACCACGCTCGAGCATCCCGGGACCTACGAGGATCACCGCGGTGTCGCGGTGCGTAACCTCGTCTTCTCCCGCTTCCCGATCAAGGACGTCAAAACCCACCCCACGCCCAACGCCCGCGCCATCCTCGAGGTAACGGTGGATGTCGAAGGCTCGCCGCTCATTCTCTTCGTCAATCACTGGAAATCCGGCGCCGGCGACCTCGAGACCGAGGCCATGCGCCGCGAGAACGCCCGGACCCTCCGCAAGCGTCTCGATGAGATCCTTCGTGCCGATCCCGGCGCCGACATCGTCGTCGCGGGCGACCTCAACTCCCACTACAACCAGAAGCAGCGCTACCGGGAGATGCGGACGACCGGAATCAACGACGTGCTCGGCTCGCAGGGCAACGAACTCACCCTCCGCGGCAAGGACCGCGACCTCTACAATCTCTGGTTCGAACTGCCCTCCGACCAGCGCGGTTCCGACATCTTCAAGGAGGAGTGGGGCACGCTCATGCACCTCATCCTGTCGCGCGGACTCTACGATTTGAACGGCGTGCAATACGTCGACGGTTCCTTCGCGGTCATGAAGTTTCCCGGCCTCAACGCCAACGCGCTCGGGCTGCCCAACCGCTGGTCGCGCGGGAAGGTGCCCGGCGGCTTTTCCGACCATTTCCCGCTCTACGCCCGTTTCCGCGTCGTCGGGGACGGACCGAAGGACAAGTGGCTCGCGCTGAACCGCCCCAGCGAGACCCCCGAGGGGCCCGGCACCCCTGTTCGGGTGGAGACCTCGCCGGTCGATCTCTTCGCCGCCGCGCTCAAGCCCGCCGACCTGCCCCAGGGGACCGACATCCGCGACGGCACTTACAACGGCCGCATCTTCTACATCGAGGAACCGGTCTACCTGACGGAGAAGGGTTTTCTGAAGGTCAAGGTCGGAGGTCTCGAATACGATGTCTTCAGCCACAACAAGGAACTACGCGACGAACTGCGCGAGCGCGTGAAAAGCGGCGCCCGCCTGCGTTTCTACGGTGAACTCGGCCAATACCGCGGCAACTGGCAGTTCGTCCTCCAGGGCAAGGAGTGGCTGAAGTGACGCCTCCGCCCTACATCTTGGACTTCACGCCCCTCGCCGGTTCCAAGCCACGAGGTCGGCGTAGCGCACGCCGCGGCCGCCGAAAATATCCAGCGCGCTGCCGACCGTCAGATCGAGCGCGCCGCCGCTCGTGCGTTCCACTTTACGCACGTCTTCCATCGTCGCGACGCCGCCCGCGTAAGTCATCGGCTTGCCCGCCCAGCCGCCGAGCAGCGCGACCAGTTCCTCGTCGATGCCGCCGCAAAGGCCCTCGACGTCGGCCGCGTGGATCAAGAATTCCGCGCAGCTTCCCGCCAGCGCATCGAGCGTCGCGGACGTGACGTGCAGGTCCGTCAGCGTTTGCCAGCGGTTCATCGCCACCGTCCAACCCGCGGCCGTGCGCCGGCAGCTCAGGTCGATCACCAGCCGTTCCGCGCCGATGCGGCGTCGCAGCGTTTCCAGCCGCTCGGCCAAAAACCGGCCCTCCGCGTCGAACAACCACGAGGTCACGATCACGTGGCTCGCGCCATGGCCGAGCCAGGTCTCGGCGTTGTCGCCCGTGATGCCTCCGCCGAGATGCAGTCCGCCCGGCCAGGCGGCCAGAGCTTCGCGCGCGGCTTCGTCGTTGCCCGGGCCGAGCTTGATCACGTGTCCGCCCGTCAGCCCATCGGCGCGGTAGCGGGCGGCGAAGGCCCCCGCACTCTCGCCGCTCACGAAGTTTTCCCGCAGCCCGGCGCCGTCGTCGCGCAGGCTGCCGCCGACGATCTGTTTAACCTTGCCGTCGTGAAGATCGATGCAGGGGCGAAACTTGGTCATAAACGGCCGAGCGTGGGCCTCGGGCTCGCGCCGCGCAATTCGCCACTGAAGCGGGCG
The DNA here is from genome assembly GCA_966250295.1 of uncultured Akkermansia sp. Classification (GTDB taxonomy): domain Bacteria; phylum Verrucomicrobiota; class Verrucomicrobiia; order Opitutales; family Opitutaceae; genus IMCC26134_A. Next base: position 18,886 of record CBINGR010000053.1, read on the forward strand.
GTTAATTTGGCACTCCTTTGCAGTGCCGCCGCGAGCTTGCCTCCCTGCGACGTGCCGCCCTCCGTGTGCGCGTGCTCACCGTCTACACCTACAAATCCTGCGATACCTGCCGCCAGGCCGTGAAGTGGCTGTCCGCCCAGGGCATTTCCTTTGTGGAGAGACCCATCCGCGAGACTCCGCCCTCCGTCGCCGAGCTCCGGACCATGCTCTCGCACCTCGGCGGCGAACGCCGCCGGCTCTGCAACACCTCGGGCAAGGACTACCGCGACCAGAAGCTCGGTGAGGTGCTCGACTCCTTGAACGAGGCGGACTTTTTCGCCCGGCTCGCTGCCAACGGGAACTTGGTGAAACGCCCCTTTCTCCTGCGGGCCGCGCCGCCGCTTGGCCTGGTCGGCTTTTCAGCCCCTGACTGGACCGCCGCGCTGGGCGCCGCGTGAAGCTCTTCCCTCCGCCCTTGCGCGCGCGGACTTCTTGTTTTCACCTGAACCCTTTTCCATGAGTCAGAACGAATCCTCCAACCCGTCCCCAGCCACCCCGGAACCCGCGCCCGCCGCTTCCCCCGCCTCGGAAGCCGGCGCCGCGCCCGCCTCGGCGCCGGTCGCCGAGTTAGAGACCCAGCTCACCGCCGCCAGGAAGGAGGCGGCCGAGAACTACGAACGTTACCTCCGATCGGTTGCCGACTTGGATAACTATCGCAAGCGCGCCGTCCGCGACCGCGAGGACGCTGCTCACCGCTCTGTCACCCGCATTCTGGAGGATCTCCTGCCGGTGCTCGACAACCTCGCCCTAGGGCTTCAGGCCGCCAAGGCCCCCAACGCGGATCTCAAGACTCTCCTCGGCGGCGTCGAGATGGTGGGCCAGCAGCTCAAATCCGCCCTCGCCGGGCACGGGCTCGTGGAGCTTTCCCCCTTGGGCAAGCCCTTCGATCCCAATCTCCACGAGGCCATCTCCCAGCAACCGCATGCCGAGGTCCCCGCCGACCACGTGTGCACCGTCGTCCGTACCGGCTATACCCTGAACGGCCGCCTGGTGCGGGCCGCCAGCGTCATCGTTTCGACCGGCCGGCCGGAAAAGCCCGCCGACCCGGTTGCCGGTGTCGTGGTTTGAGCCCAATCCGCTTCCACCCTGCAACTAACCCCCGCGCCCGCCCCGCATTCCGCCTATGGCCGAAGAAAATTACTATACCATCCTTGGCGTCGAAAAAGGCGCCAGCGAGGAGGAGCTGAAGAAAGCTTATCGCAAAAAGGCCGTCCAATATCACCCGGACAAAAATCCGGGTAACAAGGAGGCCGAGGAGATGTTCAAAAAGGTTTCCGAAGCCTACGAGGTGCTGAAGGACCCCCAGAAGCGCGCCGCCTATGACCAGTACGGCCATCGCGCCTTCACCCAGCAGGGCGGGGCCGGTCCGCGCGGCCCCGGCGGCATGGGCGGCGGATTCCACGATCCCTTCGACATCTTCCGCGAGGTCTTCGGCCAGCAGGGCGGGGGCGGCGGAGGCGGCATCTTCGACCAGATGTTTGGCGGCGGGGGCGGCTCCGAACGCGACGGGTCCGACCTGCGCTACGACCTCGAAATCACGCTGGAAGAGGCGGCCCGGGGCGTGGAGAAAGAGATTTCCTTCCGGCGCCTGCACGCTTGCGAACGCTGCGACGGCTCCGGCGCCGAGCCCGGTTCCAAAAAGGTCGTTTGCCCCACCTGCCGCGGCGCGGGCCAGATCCGCCGCAGCGGCGGCATCATCACCTTTGCGCAAACCTGCCCGACTTGCGGCGGCGCGGGCCAGAAGGTGGAGAAGCCCTGCAGCGCTTGCCGCGGCGAGGGGCGCGTGCCCAAGGCGGCCAAGGTCAACGTGCGCATCCCGCCTGGGGTGGACACCGGCACTCGGCTGCGTTCCAGCGGGAATGGCGAAGCCGGCCTCGCCGGCGGCCAGACCGGCGATCTCTACATCGTGCTTTCGGTGAAGCCGCACGAGCTTTTCGAGCGGCAGGACGACGACCTCTTTTGCGAGATCCCCATCAAGTTCACCCTCGCCACCCTCGGCGGAACGCTCGAGGTGCCCACGCTCTTCGGCAAGGCCACCGTGAAGGTGCCGGCCGGCACGCAGAGCGGCACCACCTTCCGCCTCCGCGGCAAGGGCATTCCCTCGCTCCGCCAGCGCGGCCACCAGGGCGACCAGCTCGTGCGCGTCCATGTCGAGGTCCCGACCCGGCTCAGCTCCGAGCAGGAAAAGCTGCTCAAGGAATTCGCCCGCGTGAGCGGCGACGCCGAGCACCCGACCAGCGAGAGCTGGTTCGAAAAGGCGAAGAAATTCTTCTGAGGCTTTTCCATGCGCGTCGTCATCCTCGGTTCCGGCCGCGGCTCCAACGCCGAGGCGATTCTCCTGGCCCAAAAAGCCGGCAAGCTCGGCCGCGCCGAGGTCGTGCAGATCTTTGCCGACAAGCCCGACGCGGGCATCCTCGCCCTCGGGCCCCGCTTCGGCGTGGAAGCGACCTTCCTCGACGCCACGCCCTTCAAGACCAAGCTCGATGGCACCGCCGAGGAGCACTACATCGCCGCCATTTCCGCCTGCCGGCCCGATCTCCTGGTGCTCGCCGGCTTCATGCGCGTGATCAAGCCGCGCTTTCTCGCCGCGTTCGAGGGCCGGATCATCAACCTGCACCCGAGCCTGCTGCCCAGCTTCCCCGGCCTCGACGGGATCGGGCAAGCCTGGCGGCGCGGGGTGAAGATCTCCGGCTGCACCGTGCACCGCGTCACAGCCGAGGTGGACGGCGGCCCGATTCTCGACCAGGCGGCAGTTCGTATCGAAGAAACCGATACGCTGGAGAGTTTTTCGGCCAAGATCCACGCGGTCGAGCACGCTTTGCTGCCCGCGGTGATCGCGCGCCTCAGCCTGGCCTGAGGCCCAAGGGGAAGGCCTGGGAAAGCGGCCGGAGGCGATCGCGTTTCCTTTTTGCCTCAATCCCGTCTTGTGCCCGGCCGCGCGAGGGAGGACGATGGCGGCCGATCACCGCCATGAAAACCAAGGTCTTTGTTGACGGACAGGAGGGCACCACCGGCCTCCAGATTTTCGAGCGTCTCGCCGCGCGCGCTGACATCGAGGTCATCCAGATCGATCCGGCCTTGCGCAAGGACACCGCCGCGCGCGCCGCGTGCCTGAACGCGGCGGATATCGCTTTCCTCTGCCTGCCCGACGCCGCCGCGAAGGAATCCGCCGCGCTTGTCACGAACCCCCGCACCTGCGTCATCGACGCCTCCACCGCCCACCGTGTCGCCGAGGGCTGGACCTACGGCGTGCCCGAGCTCGGTGCCGCCTACCGCGATGCCATCCGTGCCAGCAAGCGCATCGCCAATCCCGGTTGCCACGCCACCGCCTTCGCCCTCGCGGTGCGCCCCTTGGTGCAACGCGGCCTTCTGCCGGCCGGCTTCGCGCTCTCCTGTTTCTCCATCACCGGCTACAGCGGCGGCGGAAAGAAAATGATCGCCGACTACGAGCAAAACCCGTCTCCCCGGCTGCAAAGCCCCCGGCCCTACGCCCTTGCGCTCATGCACAAGCATTTGCCGGAAATGCGCGTCCACACCGGACTGGAGATGGCCCCGATCTTCAATCCGGTCGTCGCCGCGTTTTATCAGGGGCTTGCCGTCACCGTGCCGCTGCCGCTCCGCGCGTTGCCCGCCGCGCCCACGCCGCAGGCCCTTCACCACGCGCTGGCCGAAACCTACGCCGGAGAGAAGTTCATCCGCGTGCTGCCCTTTGGCGACGAGTCGGTCCTCGATGGCGGCTTCTTCGACGTGCAGGCCAACAACGGTACCAACCGTTGCGACCTCGCCGTTTTCGGCCATGCCGATCAGGCCGTCGTCATGGCGCGCCTCGACAATCTCGGAAAGGGCGCTTCCGGCGCCGCCATCCAGTGCATGAATCTGCACCTCGGCCTCGACGAGGGCCTGGGCCTCGTCGCCTGACAGTTTTCGATCCGACACTGGCAATCCTTTTTAACGCAAAGGACGCCAAGACCTCGCAAAGAGCGCAAAGGAAGGCAGCGGTTCAGGACGGGTGATTTTCTTCATTTCCGAATCTTTGCGGCCTTCGCGGTCTTTGCGTTAAAAACTCCGTTTCTCCGAAGCCATGCACCTCCACGAACTGAAATCCGAAATCGCCCCCGCCGCCGTCGATGCCGTCGACGAACTTCTGCTCGAGCTCGGGGTGGAGGGCTGGAGCCTCCTGCAGGACGTGATCGCCGGACGCGCGTGGATCGTCGGCATCTTCGCCGACGCGGACGAGGCGCGGGCGCGCTGGGCCGAGTTGTCGGCACTGTTGCCGCCTGGGGCCGCGCCCGCCGCGCCGACGGAGCGCCCGCTCGGCGACCAGGACTGGCGCGACAGCTACAAAGCGCACTTTAAGGCTTGGCGTTGCGGCCGGCTCCACTGGGTGCCGGTCTGGGAGCGAGCCAGCCATGCGCTCGGCGAGGGCGAGGCCGCGATCTGGCTCGACCCCGGACTGGCCTTCGGCACCGGCAATCACGAGACCACGCGTCTCTGCGTCGAACGCCTCGTCGCCCGCGCCGGAAGCCACGGGACCAAAGGGCGGGTGATCGACGCCGGCTGCGGCTCGGGCATCCTCGCCCTGTCCGCCGCACGGCTGGGCTGGAGCGAGGTCTCCGGTTTCGACAACGACCCCGAAGCCGTCCGGGTGAGCGAGGAAAACGCGGCGCTCAATGACCTTGCCGGCGCAGTCCGTTTTTTCACCGCCGACCTGGTTACCGGCCTGCCCATCGGCACTCAGGCCGAGGTGGTGCTGGCCAACATCCAGGCGGACGTCCTGATGCGTTTCGTGCCCGAGCTCGTCGGCGCGGTCGCGCCCGGAGGCCTGCTGGTACTGAGCGGCATCCTGGCCCACGAAAACGAAAAGGTGCGCGAGGCCTTCGCTCCGGCCACGCGGGGCTGGAAACTTGAGCACCGCGGGATGGGCGAGTGGAGCGACGTCGCGCTGGCACGGCCCTGAATGCCCCACCCGTGAGCGTAAATTTCAGGCTTCCGGGAACTTTCCGAGGGGCATTTCGTTCTAACGCATATACTATGAGCATGCACACCTGCCGCCCTATCCTCGCCGCCTTCGCTTTGGCGTTTGTCGTCCCCTTTTCGATCCTGCGTGCGGAGCCCCCGGCGGCTCCGGCCTCCGTCTTGCCGGTCGTCGGCCCCTCGCCGGAGTGGAAACTGACCGACTTGGCGGGCAAGGAGCTCGGCCGCGAGGCGCTCAAGGGCAAGGTCGTGGTCGTGGATTTTTGGGCAACCTGGTGCGGGCCCTGCGTGCACGAAATCCCCGGTTACATCGCCCTGCAGAAAAAATATGCCGACAAGGGACTGGTGATCGTCGGACTCTCGGTGGACCGGAAGGAGGGAGTGGTGCCGCCCTTCGCGACGAAACAGGGCATCAACTATCCGCTCGCGTTGGCGACGCCCGACGTAATAAAGGCCTTCGGCGGAGCGGAGGGAATTCAGGGCATCCCCACGACCTTCCTCATCGATCGCGAGGGAAACATCCGCCACAAGAAGGTCGGCTCCATGGAGACCGACGAGTACGAGAAACTCCTCGTGCCGCTGCTCTGAGCGGCGCCGGCGGAGGGCGGGCCTTTCTTCGCGTTCTTTGCGAGGTCTTGGCGTCCTTTGCGTTAAAAAAGGACTGTCGGATCGCTACACCGCCGCCGGTTCCGCGCCGCGCGCCGCGACGGCCCAGCCGTAGAGCTCCTCGTAGCGTTTGGCGCTTAGGCCCCACGAAAAATCCCGGTCCATGCCGCGCAGGCGCATGGCCTGTAGCTCGGCGGGGCGATCGTAGTAGGTGGCGCAAGCCCAGCCCACGGTGTTGTAAAGCGCCGGCGCCGTGGCGTCTTGGAAGCGGAAGCCGGTGCCCTGGGCGGTGCCTTCGACGTATTGTTCCACCGTGTCGATCAAGCCGCCGGTCGAGCGCACGAGCGGCGGGGTGCCGTAGCGCATGGCGTACATTTGCGTGAGACCGCAGGGTTCGGCGCGGCTCGGCATGAGGAAAAAGTCGGAGCCGGCCTGGATGAGGTGAGAGAGGGCGTTGTCGTAGCCGACATGCACGCCCACCCGGCCCGGGAAGGCTTCGGCGGCCCAGCGGAAGCTTTGCTCCAGGCCGGGATCGCCGGCGCCGAGGAAGGCAAACTGCACGTGCATGCGGGGCACGATGTGCGGAAGCGCCTCGGCAATGAGGTCGAGACCTTTTTGCGCGGCGAAACGAGAGACGACGCCGAAGAGCGCGATGTGGGGATCCACGTCGAGTCCGAGCCGCTCCTGCAGGACGCGTTTGGCAGCGGCCTTTCCGGGGGCGAGGGAGCGTTGGTCGTAGGGGCGGGGGATATGCTTGTCCATCGCCGGATTCCAGGCGGCGGCGTCGATGCCGTTGAGAATGCCGACGAGGTCGGCCGCGCGGAAACGGAGCACGGCATCGAGCCCCCAGCCGCCGGCGGGGGTCTTGATTTCCTCCGCATACGTGGGGCTGACGGTGGTAAGTTTGGTGGCGTGGTAGAGGCCGGCCTTGAGCAGGTTGACCGCACCGACACTTTCGGTGCTATCGGGCCGGAATTCGCCGGGCGGGATGTGGGCAAAGTCGAGCACGCGCCGGTCGGAATAGCCCTGGTGTTCCAGATTGTGGATCGTGAAGACCGAAGCCGTCCGGCCGAGCGGAGTATTGCGCAGGGTGGTGTTGAGCAGCACCGGCAGCAGGCCGGTGGTCCAGTCGTGACCATGCGCGACGTCGGGGATCCAGCCAAGTTGGAGGCAGAGGTTGAGCGCACCGCGGCAGAGGAAGGCGAAGCGGAGATCGTTGTCGTCGTGGTTGCCCCAGGGGCCGGCGTAGACCTCGGGCCGGCCGAAGAGACCCTCGTGTTCGAGGGCGTAGACCGGCACCTTCGAACCGGGTAGAACCGTTTCCCAGGTACGCGCCCAGTGGGCGGAGAGTCCGACATCGACCCCGAGTGGCTCCGATCGCGCCTGCCAGGTGGAGTCGAGCCGCAGGCTGCCGTAGGCAGGGCAGACTACGCGTACATCGTGACCGAGGGCTGCGAGAGCCTTGGGCAGGGAGCCGACCATGTCGGCCAGGCCGCCGACTTTGACAAACGGTTCTACCTCGGGAGAAACGAAGAGGACTTTGAGAGGTGCCACGGCCGTGAAAAAGCCGCGGCAACCGGCGCGAGCCGAGCAAAAACCACCGACTTGCGTGTTTCGCGGGACAATTTTGCCATCCGGATAAAAAGCTGGGTGTCAGTTGCCGCTCATTCCGCCGTGCGCTCGCAACAATCCGGCGATGTCATCGAAGCCCTTCTCGACGGCTACATCGAGGGCAGTCTTCCCGAAGGCCTTCAAATTTGGGTTATTCACCCCGTTTTCGAGCAACCAAGCCACGAATGCGGCATGCCCCAGCAGAGTTGCGCTCCGCAAGGCTTGGTTGCAGTGGCGCGAGCGCTCCGCCAGATGCGGCGATACGGTCTCCGCCAGCCTCACGTCGCCTGAGTAGCCGAGGTGATAAAGCAGGGTGAGGCCATGCGGCCCGCGCGCGTTGGAGGCCTGGGGCGCGAACCTGATGGTGGAAACAACCACCTCGCGTTCCCCCATCATGGCGGCGCAGAAGAGGTCGGGCCGCGCGCCCGCCTCCAGGAGAAAACGCACGATCTCCTTATTTCCGGTGTGAGCCGCCGCCCCCAGCGCGCTCTCCCAGTCGCCGCCGCCCAGGTCGACCGTGGCGTCCAGGATCGCGGGATGGAGCGCCAGCAGCTCCTTGATTTTCGGCAAGTCGCGATGCCCGGCCGAGACGAAGGCCCTGACCGCGGCCGGGTCCAAAGGCTCTCCGCGGTCGGGTTCCTTTCCGGTTGGTTGAGCCGGCGCTTGGTTTGCGGTCCCGGAGGGACCTGTCTGACCGGCCAGGAAGCCTGCGCTGCCGATCAGGACAGCGCCGGCGCGTGCACTGCGTTGAAGAAAGGCTCGGCGGTTCATGGGAGGATTGCGTTTCGGTAGCCGCCGGGGGCGCGAACCGAACATTCCATCGCAGAAATTCTGTTCGGTCCGAGCCCGGCCGGCTACCTTGGTTGGATGGCTGACGATTCGATTCTCCTCACCCGCTACGCCGAGGGCGATGAGGCGGCTTTTTCCATGTTCGTCAGCCACCATATCGACTTGGTTTATTCTTCCGCGCTGCGGCGGGTGGGCGGTGACCGGCATCTGGCCGAGGACGTGGCGCAGCAGGTTTTTTACGTGGCAGCGCGGAACGCTCCGCGGCTTGCCCGTCACGCCGCGGTTTCCGGCTGGCTCTTTACGGTGACGCGCAACGTCGCCGCGCAACTGGTCCGGACGGAGCGGCGTCGCAAAAAGCGAGAACAGGAGGCTTTCATCATGGATAGCGCCGAACCTTCGGATACTCTGGACGAGTGGCATAGCCTGCAGGCTGTCCTGGAGCCCGCCTTGGACCGGCTGGGCCCGGCCGACCGGAGCGCGGTGTTGATGCGTTGCGTCGAACAGCGCGGATTCGCCGAAATCGGGCGCAGGCTCAACACCTCGGAGGACGCCGCCCGGATGCGGGTGTGCCGCGCGATGGAGCGGCTGCGCGCCATTCTGGCCAAGCGTGGCATCACCTCGAGCGCGGCGGCATTGGCCGCGGCGATCGCCGCCAACGCCGCTTCGCCCGCGCCGGCCGGGCTCGGGACGCGGGTCAGCCAGGCTGCCGTGGTCGCGGTCAAACTCGGCAAAGGTGCGGCGATCTGGAGCGGGGCCGGCAGCTTGGGCTGGGTGAAGCCGATTACCTGGGGCGGGGCCGCGATCATCATGACGGCGCTGGTGTTTTCGGGCTGGAATGAGGCCTCCCGCAGGCAGGAATCCGCGGATGCAGGCCGTATGGCGGCCTTTAGGGAAGCGTTTCCTCCGGGGGCCGGGCCGCCGATAGACGGGAGGCGGATGGAACCAAAAGAAACCGCCCCGGCCGGAGCCGGGCTGGAGGAGACTTCGCGCTCCGATGGGCTTTCGCTCGAAACGGCCAGCCGGGACGCGGAAAACGAGATCGAGACGCGGCGGATTTCCGAGGAAATTACCTACGCGCTGCACACGGACGCCGAGCTGTTGCGTCTCCGGCTCGAACTGCTTCGAAGCGAGTTTCCCCTGCGTTACGCGCCTTTGTATCTGGCGGCGCGTCTATCCGACGCTCAGATCGTGGAGCTGGAACGTCTCATGGCCGCTCGGGCGGCGGGCCGCATCGAGCTCATGGCGGACAAATTCAGGCAGGGTTTGGATGAGCAAGACGCCGGATTTGCCGAATTGCGGGCCGAGAACGAACGCAAGATCGGGCGGCCGGCCGAAAACGCCATGCGCGCCATGCTGGGGGAAGCCGGATTTGCCCAGCTGGAGGTACTCGCGGCCGGCAATGAATCCCCCGCGTCTCTGGACTCGGTGGCGGCGAAGCTCGCCTTCACCGACGCGCCGCTGACGGCGCAACAATGGATCGAGGTATGCCGAATCCTGGCGCCGGCGGAATTTCAACGCGTGATCTCGAACGCCGATGCCTGGAATGCCGCGCGTTCCCGACTCGAGCGCATCCTGCTTCCTTCCCAGCTATCGTGGACGGACAGGCTGCGGGAGCGCGAGCGGGTGCGCCAAGAGTTCGCGAGACGCAAGGCGGAGGTGCGTTCCCAGATCGTGGACGCGGCGATCCAAGGGTCGGACGCCCCGCCTCGATAGGCGGGGCGACAACGCGCCGCATTGGCCACGAGGGCGCGTTTCTCAAACCCCTCAGGCCGCCAGCTCGGCGGGGCGGTCGTGGCGGCGGGCCTTAAACAGGCTGGTGCGGCGGTTGAGCATGCGGTCCAGCTTGTCGATGAGAAGGTTCGCGGCCTTGTAGGCGTCGTCCGCGGAGACGGTTGCAAGCAGGTCGGGACCGCCGATCTCGATGTGCCCCTTGGCGACGAAGACGTCGCGGCCGCGGGACGTATCGTGGTCCAGATCGATACGGACTCGAACGATGCGGGGTTCGTGGCGAAGCAGACGTTCGACCTTCTCGTGGAGCACCGCACGCATGGCGTCGGTGATGGTCAGGCGGATGCCGCGAAGGAGCAGCTTATGGTTAACGGAGGACGCGGGAGTACGGGTGGTGTTAATCATAGCACCCAAAATCGACCGGAAGACGCCGGCCGAGGTTCCCTACAATGCCGGCCGTGGATTGCAGAGCGCGCGGGCGGCTCAGCTGCCGGGCTTCTCCACCGGCAGGGCGGCCAGTTCTGGCGGCAACTGGTTGGCGGGGTAAGTGGGGAAGCTCAGTTCGAGGAGCGAAACCGCCGGCACGTCGAAGCGCATGGTGCCGGCGCTGCGGTCCACCAGCATGGCCACCGCGACGGCGTGGCCGCCGCCTTGGCGCACGATCTCAAGGCTCTCCAGCACGCGGCCGCCGCGGGTCACCACGTCCTCCACCACGAGCACGCGTTCGCCGGGGGAGAATTTGAAGCCGCGGCGCAGAACCAGCCGGTCGTTTTCCTTTTCCGCGAAGATATAGCGCGCGCCGGCCTGGCGGGCGACTTCCTGGCCGATGACGAGGCCGCCCATCGCGGGCGCAAGCACGGTGGTAAAATCGAGGTCCCCGATGCCGCGGAGCTTGGCGAGCAGCAGTTCGGCGAGGCGGGTGACGGCGCCCATGTCCTGGCAGACCTGCGCGCACTGGAAATAGTGCCCGCTGTGCAAGCCGGAACGGAGCACGAAGTGGCCACGCAGAAGAGCGCGCGTGCGGGTGAAAATATCGAGGATCTCTTGTTGGGAAGCGTCCATGTGGCGCGGAAGCTGCCTGCCCCGGGCGCGAAATCCAAACCAAAGTTTGAGCCGCGCACGAGGCCGGGTTTTCCTTCCGCCATGGTCATCGAACAGGCCCCTTTGGAGGATGAGCTGGGAGACGTCTTGGAAAAGGCGCTTTGCCAGGCGGATCTCACGCCCGAGGCGCTCGCGCGCCAGACGGGCGTGGCGGCGGAGCGCATCCGCGACGCGATCGACTACCGTTACGACTTCACCGTGGCCGAGCTCGATTGTCTCGCCACCGGATTGCGACTGAATGCCGCCGGGCTGCGCGAACTGGCGGGCGGCCGCTATCCATTGCCCGCGATCGCCGGACTGCCCTTCTGCCTGCACGCGCTGCGTTCGCCCCATGGGCTGGGAACCGCCAACGCCTACCTGCTGAGCGACTGCCGCGGCGGCGAAGGCGTGCTTTTCGATACCGGGCCGGATCCCGTGCGGTTGCGCCGCATGTGGCCGGCGGGTATCGCAAAGGTGGCCGCGATTTTTCTCACCCATGTCGAGACCGAGCACACCGGCGGCCTGGCCGAAGTGCAGCGGCTTTTCGGCCCGGCGCCGGTTTTTGCGCCGGTCGGATCGCGGGTTGCCGGTGCGGCGGGACTGCCGGACGGGGCACGCATGGAGTGCGCCGGCTTCTCCGTCGAGACCCTGGCGACGCCGGGCCACGTCGAGGCACACAACGCCTACCTCGTGCGCGCCCGGGGGGCCGCGCACGCCATGTCCTTGCTGGTCGGAGGCGATCTCATTTTCGCGGGCTCGGTGGGAGGCGGCTATTTTTGCTGCCGTCGCCTGCGCGCGCAGGTGGCACGGGTGCTCGACGGCCTGCCGCTCGAGACCGTGATCGCGCCCGGCCACGGGCCGCTGACCACGGTCGACCACGAGCGTAAGCACAATCCCTTCGCGACAGGGCGGGCCTGAGTCCCTTGCAGGCCGGGCCCATGGCCTGGCAGCTTGGGCTCACAGTTGCGGAACCCCGGCCAGCGGCGGGGCTGCAGCGCATCTTCAGTCGCGGTTCTCGCGCCGGACGCGTTCCTTTTCCTCGTCGCACTCCTCTTCGATGCGCAGTTTCTCGCGGGCGAGCTGGGTGCGCACCTTGTCGGCTTCATCGGCATCGCCGCCGGCGAGCGCCTTCTCGAGCTGCTCCTTCAGAAAGACCTCGCGCTCGGCCCATCTGCCTTTGTGCACCTTGTCGATTTCCGCGAGCCGGGTTTTTTGTTCCGCACTCAGGGGCTTCTGCTTCGGCTCGGACTTGGCGAGCCGTTCCATCGCGAGTTCGTAGGCGCTTTTCATGGTGCCGCCACTGAAACGGTCCGCACCCCGAGCACAAGCACGAGCCCCAAGGCGGCGTAAGGTACCCAATAACCACCCTCGCGTCTCTGCCAGCCTCGGACGTAGCCGAGCGCGAGCAGGGCGAGCAGGCCCGCGCTGGCCGTGCTTGCCAGCCAGGGAGAGACGAACTGCGCCGGCCAGGACACGCCGGGCACTTTTAGCGCCCAAGCCACGGCGCCCTCCATCCCGCCGAGCAGGAGCGCCGCGGCATGGTTAAAGAGGGAGGCAAGCGGAGTCAGGCCGAGTCCGCCCGTGATTATCGCAGCCACGCCGGATAAAAGCACGAAGGTGGAGACCGGGATAAGTATCAGGTTCACGAAAAATCCGCCCGGCGCGAGAAGCCCGAAGAAGGCGAGCGTGGCCGGGGTGCTGATCAGAGTCGCGGCGAGGCCGAGCGCGATGGCCGCAAGGAGGCCGCGTCCGGACCACTCGATGAAGCGTCGGCGCGCGCCCCAGTCGGCCTTGGGCAGGTTGGCCCACGGTTTCCAGGCCTCGAGCCAGCGTTCCTGCAACGGCACACCGTAGAGAAGCAGGGCCGCCACGATGCCATAGCTCATCTGAAAACTAGCCGAGAAAAGCTGGTGAGGTTGGAGCACCAGCACGGCCAGCGCCGAGGCGGCGAGGGCGGAAAGGCTGTTGGTCGGAGCGCGGAACTGCCGCGCGCCGAGGAGGCAGGTGACCATCCAAAAGGAACGCACGGCCGAGGCCGCGCCGCCGGTGATATCGACGTAGGCCCACAGCACCGCGGTGCCGATGAAAAAGCGGGTCCGCCCGGGCACGCGCGCCAGGGCGAGGAGCGTGTTCACCGCGGCGGCAATTCCCGCGATGTGCAGCCCGGAGATGGCGAAGAGATGCATCGTGCCGCTTTGCACGAAGAGGGTCTGCTGATCCTCGCTCAGCTCCTGCTGCCGGCCAAGCAACATGGCCACGTAGAGATCGGCCAGCGCATCGCGTCCGCCGAGCCCGGTGCGAAGAATCCTCTCCAGACGCGCGCCGGCGGCCGCGCAGAAACGGCGCCATGCCCCGGCGCGGGACGGACTGCCTTCGAGCCGGGCCCGGCCGAAGGAAAAATTCACCCCCTCGTTGGCCAGGTAGGCGTCGAAGCTACCCGGGGGAGGATGCGCCGGTACGGGACGCAGCAGGCCGAGCGCGGTGAATTCGACTCCCGGAAGAGCGGGATTCAGGCCGGCAGGCCAGGTCGTGGAAAATTGGATACGCTGCCCTTTCAAATCGAGCAGATGCGGCGCGGCCCCCGTGACCTCGGCGAGGCCGCCGGCGCGGCCGGGACCGGCGGTGGCGAAGAGCCGGGAGACGCGCAGGGTGAGCCGGGCCTCGCGCGGCGGCAGGCCCGAGTCGTCCCATTCGACGAGGCGGCGTCGGGTTTGGTCGGTGCGCAGGGCACCAGCCGCCGCGAGTGCCAGCAACAGGCCTGCGGTCCAGGTTGTCCGGCGAGCGCCGCCGAGCCAGGCGAGGGCCAGGCCGCCGACTGCGAGCGCGGCCCAGACGGGGGCTGGCCACGTGACCAAACCGGCGTGTGCCAACGCGGAGCCAAGGCACCACGCAACCACGAGCCCGAGGAGCGGGGCGCGGTGGGCAAGGCTGCGTGGCGTCATGGACTTGCAGCAAAACGCCCGCGTCGCCGGAGGCGAGCGCGGGCGTGGAGGAAAGATTGTAGGCAGCCCGCTTGCGGGCGCTTCGACAGAGCGTCCGCGAGCGGACGGGCTACGACCGGTCAGCGGTCGGGAGCACCGGCGATCAGCGGCGGCGCCGAAGGGCCGCGATTGCGATGGCACCCACGCCAAGCATCGCGGGAAAGGAGGCTGGCTCGGGGATGGCGGCGGCGGTGCCTTCGAGGATGAAGGGCAGAGCGAGGTTTGGACCGGATCCACCGTCGATGAGCGGGTTAAAGTTTCCATCGCCCGTGGAGACGAGCTGGCGGGCGTTGCCGGTGACAAATTCGGTCGCATCGCCCAGCGGGGGAGCCCAGGGGCCGGAAGCGAGGGTTCCGGTGAAAGCGAAATCCAACCAGTAAGTGCCGGCGGGCAGTTCCAAGCCGGCGAGGTCCACATCCACGAACATAAGGGGACGAGTGAGGACTGTGTTGTCGGTGGAAGTCGTCCGGTAGATACCGGTGAAGCCAGTGCCGCTCATGACATTGGTGGTGTCATCGCCCCAGACGACCGACCCCACGCCAGGGACGTCGTTCCAGATACGCAGCGTGATGCCGGTGAGGGTGGAAGTGGTGGTCGAGCCGGTTTGATAGGAAAAGAATCTCGCGGAATCCACCGTCCAGCTGGCGACGGAGACGGTGAAATCTTCCGCGACGCGATTGCCGGCCGATTGCTGGGCTCCGGCGCCAATGGTGCTCGCGCCCGGGCTGATCGCGCTGCGGTCGGCGCCGTTGATCATCCCGCCGACATGGGTGATGAGAGGGCCGTTGTCCCAGAGGACTTCGGCCTGGAGGCCGGGGGCGAAGCAGGAAGCGGCGAGCAGGAACGCGGAGCGCGTGACGAGGCTGAAGCGGGGCAAAGACATGGTACGATGAGTAGGATTAATAGACGCTCTTTCTTGAGTAGCCGGGCGTCGGTCCGGCAATGCTCAATTGTTAATTTTTTGTATATGATGTGAAATTGCACCTGCCGTTGGTGGGTTTGGCGCATGCAAAAAGCCCGCGCGGCCGGGGGCACGCGCGGGCTTTGGGCCGGCGGGGTCGGAACGGGATACAATATCAGGCGGCGGGGCCGGCGGGCGGCACCGGCGGGGCGGAGCCGGCTTCGGCGGCGGCCTGCTGTTCCTCGGTTTCGACCACCTTGGCGATGCTGAGAAGCTTGTCGCCCTCGGCGAGGGCGAGGAGCTTCACACCTTTGCCGCCGCGGTTCACCTCGCGGATGGTCGCGACCGGGGTGCGGATGCTCTGACCCTTGGCGGTAAGGAGCATGATCTCGTCGGTATCTTTCACGCTGAGCGCGCCGGCGATCTTGACCGAGCCGTCCTCGGGCAGGTCGATGGCCCAGACGCCGCTCGCGCCGCGGTTTACCAGGCGATAGTCCTCGAAGCGCGTGCGCACGCCGAGGCCGGCCTGGCTGGCGACGAGGAACTTCGAGGCGTGGTCCACGACCTCGATGACCTCGAGGTAGTCGCTCTCGAGCTTGAAGCGCATGCCGGTGACGCCGCCGGTGGCGCGGCCGGTGTCGCGGAAAAGGACATCGCCGGTCTCGGGATCCTTCTCGCGGAAGCGGACGGCGAGGCCCTGGTGCGAGACGAGGATGAGCTCGTCGGCGCCGGTGGTGAGGACGCAGCCGATGACGGTGTCGCCTTCGGCGAGATTGATGCCGATGAGGCCGGACTCGCGGGTGGCGTTGGTGTAGTCGGCGAGGGCGGTCTTCTTGATGACTCCGGCCTTGGTGGCCATGACGAGGTAGCGGTCGCCGGCGAAGTCGCCGAAGCAGAGCATGGCGGCGATTTTTTCGCCTTCGTCCAGTGCCAGGAAGGATTTCACCGACTTGCCCTTGGCGGTGCGGACACCCTCGGGAATGTCGTAGACTTTCTTGGCGAAGCACTGGCCGTGGCTGGTGACGAAGAGGATGTAGTCGTGGGTCGAGGCGGTGAACAGGTGCTCGACGAAGTCGTCGTCGTAGGTCTCGGCGCCGATGACGCCCTTGCCGCCGCGCCGCTGGGAGCGGTAGTCGGCGACGGGGGTCCGCTTGATGAAGCCGAGGTGGGAGATGGTGATGACGCAGCCCTCGTTGGGGATGACATCCTCCATGCGGAAGTCGCCGAGCGCGCCGATGATCTGGGTCTTGCGCTGGTCTCCGTATTTTTCCTTCAGGGCGAGCAGCTCGGTCTTGATGACCTCGCGGAGGCGCCAGTCGTTTTCCAGGATTTCTTTCAGGCCGGCGATGAGGTTCTGGAGCTCGAGGTATTCGGCCTCGATCTTGCCGCGTTCCAGGCCGGTGAGCTGGTAGAGGCGAAGCTCGAGGATGGCATCGGCCTGGCGCTCGGAGAGCGGATACTTGGCCATCAGTCTCGTCTTGGCCTCCTCGCGGCTTTGCGAGGCGCGGATGATCTTCACGAAGTCATCCAGGTTATCGAGGGCGATGATGTATCCTTCGAGGATGTGGGCGCGGTCCTCGGCCTGCTTGAGGCGGAACTTGGTGCGGCGGGTGACGACGTCGCGGCGGTGATCGATGTAGCAATCGATCAGCTCGCGGATGTTCATCTGCTTCGGGCGCTTCTTGTCGAGGGCGAGAAGGGTGACACCGAAGGACGACTCGAGGGCGGTCTTCTGGTAGAGCTGGTTGAGGATGGGCGAGGCCTGCTCGCCGCGCTTGAGCTCGATGACGACACGGGTCTGCTCGTCGGACTCGTCGCGGACATCGCGGATGCCCTCGATCTCCTTGTCGGTGACGAGTTCGGCGATGCGGACGACGAGGTTGGCGCGGTTAACGTTGTAGGGGATCTCGGTGATGACGATCTGCTCGCCGCCGGACTTCATTTCCTCGGTGTGGGCCTTGCCGCGGATGCGGACGATGCCCTTGCCGGTCTTTAGATAAGAAATGATGCCCTCGCGACCGGCGATGGTGCCGCCGGTGGGGAAGTCGGGGCCCTGGATAAGGCCGCAGAGGTCATCGAGGGTGGTGGTGACGGGCTCGTCGAGGACCTTGACCACGGCGGCGATGAGCTCGTGGAGGTTGTGGGGCGGGATGTTGGTCGCCATGCCGACCGCGATTCCCGTGGAGCCGTTCATCAGCAGGTTGGGAAGGGCGGAGGGGAGGACGGTGGGCTCGGTGGTGGACTCCTTGTAATTCGGGGCGAAGTCCACGGTGTCCTCCTCGATATCGGCGAGGAGCTCCTCGGAGATGTCGCGGAGGCGACACTCGGTGTAGCGGTAGGCGGCGGGCGGGTCGCCGTCGACGGAGCCGAAGTTACCCTGCGGGTCGATGAGGGTGTAGCGCATGACCCAGTTCTGGGCGAGGCGCACGAGGGTGTCGTAGACGGAGGAGTCGCCGTGCGGGTGGTAGTTCTTGAGCACCTCGCCGACGACGCCGGCGCACTTGTCGAAGGCGCGATTATGGAGCAGGCCCTCGCGCAGCATTGCGTAGAGGATGCGGCGCTGCACGGGCTTCAGGCCATCGCGCGCGTCGGGGAGGGCGCGGGCGACGATCACCGACATCGAATACTCGATGTAGGCCGACTGCATGATGTCGGTGATGTTGGCGGTGGTGAGCTTTTCGTTGGCGGTGAACACGAGTGGAAAATGTCCAATGACCAATGCCCAGGGACCCATGTCCCACGGGCAAGGCAGGTGGGTTGAAGCGGGGCGGGGTTAGGCGTCGAGGAACTGGACGTTGAGGGCGTTGTCCTCGATGAACTGGCGGCGGGGCGGGACCTCGTCGCCCATGAGCAGGGTGAACAGGGCGTCCGCCTTGGCGGCGTCGGCGATGTCGACCTTCAGCAGGCGGCGCTTGTCGGGGTCCATGGTGGTCTCGAAGAGCTGCTTCGGGTTCATTTCGCCGAGACCCTTGTAGCGTTGGATGCCGAGGCCCTTGCGACCGTTGGCGCGGATGTGGGCGACGATCTCGAGCGGACCGTGCAGTTCGGTTTTGGACTCGGACTTGAGCCCTGCGTTTTCGGTGACGAGGTAGCGGGCCTCCTCAGCTGGAGTGAAGCGGTGGCCGTCGAGGCCCAGGCGGGCGAGGGCGACGAGGCACTTGGTCATCTCGGTGCTCTCGTAGATCTCGTGCAGGGTGACGCGGCGCTGGGCGCCGGGACCGCTGGCGGAACGGTTGATGGGTGCCGTGGAGCCGCCGGCGGCTGTATCGGGCAGGGGGGTGGCGGTGCCGGTGGGCTGACCGAAATCGGCGGCGAGGCCTTCGCGCTCGAGGAAGGCGGAACGGGCGTGCTCGTCGGCGAGGAATTGATGGCTCTCCTTGTTGCCCTCGCGGATGCGGGCGACGTAGCGGGGCAGGACGCGGGTCTCGGGATGGTGGTCGTCGAGGTATTCCGTCAGCCTGGCACCGTAGCGGGTGACGCCGGAGCCGAGTTTTTCCAGGAGGGCGAGGTTCTCGACGAGCTGCTCGATTTGCTCCGGCGTGAAGGTATGGCCGTCGCGGATACGGGTGAGGACGATGTCTTCGGCGCCGAGCTCGAGGAGGATGCGGTTGAGCTGGTCGTCGTTGTCCACATACTGTTCGCGCTTCTTGCGCTTGATTTTGTAGAGCGGGGGCTGGGCGATGTAGACGAAGCCGCGCTCGATGAGGCCGCGCATCTGGCGGTACATGAAAGTGAGCAGCAGGGTGCGGATGTGGGAGCCGTCCACGTCGGCGTCGGTCATGATGACGATCTTGTGGTAGCGGGCCTTGTCGGCGTTGAAGCCGCCGATGGCATCGCCGCCCTCGCCGATGCCGGCGCCGATGGCGGTGATCAGGGTGCGGATTTCCTCGTTGGAGAGGACCTTGTCGAGGCGGGCCTTCTCGGTGTTGATGAGCTT
>CBINGR010000054.1:0-37335 GCA_966250295.1 uncultured Akkermansia sp.
ATTCCTGGAGGAGCTGCTTCTGGACCTGCATCACCTTGTTGAGCGTCTCGATCATATGGACCGGGATGCGGATGGTGCGGGCCTGATCGGCGATGGAGCGGGTGATGGCCTGGCGGATCCACCAAGTGGCGTAGGTGGAGAACTTGTAGCCGCGGCGGTACTCGAATTTCTCGACCGCCTTCATGAGGCCCATGTTGCCCTCCTGGATGAGATCGAGGAAGGAGAGGCCGCGGTTGGTGTATTTCTTCGCGATGGAGATCACGAGGCGCAGGTTGGCCTCGACCATTTCGGTCTTGGCCTGGTGGGCCTCGCGGACGTGGACGTTGGTCTGCTTGACGACTTCGAGGAAGCGCTTCGGCTCCACGCGGAATTCGGCCTCGATCTGCTTGAGCCGGGCCTGGATCGCCTTGGTGTCGATGGTGGCGTCCTTCTTCGTCTTTGGGTTCTTGGCGCGCTCGAGCTGGGCGTGCAGGGCCTCGATTTCGCTCAAGACGGGTTGGAGTTGCTCGAGCCACTCCTCGTAAACCTTCAGTTTGAAGAAATACTTGGAGAAATTGGTGCGCAGGGTGGCCTCGCGCTTGGAATGCTTGGCGAGGACCTTTTTGCGGTCGGCGTCGTTGCGGGCCTTCTGGTATTCATCCCAGGACTCGGCGACGGATTCCTCGTTCTTGGCGGTGAGCTCGACGTATTTGGGGAGGTTCTTGAAGTAGGCGTCGCGGCTCTCGATTTTCTTGTCGATGACGATGCGGTCGAAGCGCTCGGTGCGGTCGATGAGCTTCTGGCCGAGGCCGGCGATGTATTTGCCGATGATAGCGACCTCGAAGAGGGTTTCCTGGGCCTTGAGCTCGGCGGTCTCGATGCGCTTGGAAATCTCGACCTCTTGTTCGCGGGTGAGCAGCGGGACCTGGCCCATCTGCTTGAGATACATGCGGACCGGGTCGTCCAGGATGTCGTTTTGGGAGGTGCGGGTCTCGTCCTCCTCCTCCTTGACCTGGCGGGCCTTGAACTCCTCGACCTGCTCGGGCTCGAGGATCTCGATCTCGAGGTTTTGCAGGATGGAAAGGACGTTATCGATCTCCTCCTGATTTTCGACGGAGTCCGGCAGAGCCTCGTTGATGTCGTCGAAGGTGAGGTAGCCCTGCTCCTTGGACTGGCGGATGAGGGCGCGGATCTTGTCGTTGATGCCGCCCGGGGGCAGGTTGTCGGCCGGATTGTCCGACGCGGCGCCTTCGGCGAGGTGGGGATTATCGATCACGGCCTCGACGGCGTCGGAATGGATGTCGGCGGAGGAGGATGACTTGGCTTTGCGCGGCATGAGGATGGCGTTGAAAAGGGCGAACGAGAAGCTGGGAACGTGGAGAGGCGAAAAAGGGAGACGCTATCAGGCCAGTGCGGCGAGCGCAAGGGGCGAGCGCAGGAGACGCTGGAGATCAGAGCGTTCTTTTAGCAAGGCGCTGGCGTCAATGGCGTTGTCGGACGAGGAGGCTTGGGCGAGCTGGAGATCGATCTGGCGCAGGCGGGGGGCGAGGGAGCGGTCCCGGAGCCGTTTCAAGCCTTCGAGGGCGACCTTGGTGGGGTTGTCGATCTGCGGGGTTTCGAAGAGAATGGACGCGACCAAGGAGCGCTCGGCATCGGTTTCGAGCAGCGGGTCGAGGTGATCGCGGCCGGGCCACTGGCCTTCGGAAAATTCGGCGAGAAACCGGTTGAGCAAGGCGCCGGAAGGGAGGCGGTCGTCGATCCAGTCGTGAGGACAGGCGGCGGCGAGGGGGGCGCCGAGTTCCTCGAAATGAAGCACGATCAGAAGGAGGTCGCGTTCGGGGGCGGAGGAATCGTCGGCCGGAGGGGCGGAGGCGGCTTGGGGGGCGGAGACGGCGACCCCGGAGGACGAGGGGCTGCCGGAGGATGAGGACGGGTTGGCAGACGAGGCCGGTCCGGCGGCGGAGCGGCCGCCTTTGGCGAGGAACTGGGCAAAATCGCGCTCGAACACGTCCGGCGTGACCTGCAGGGCGCCGAGGGCGGGGGCGATTTCGTCGAGCAGGCGTTTGCGCAGCAGCTCGGATTCGGCGGCGGCGATGACTCCGTAGATCTCGCGCACGGCGGTCTGGGTGCGCTCGGCGGTGGCGCTGCGGGCGTCGGGCAGGATGTAGCGGCGCAAGAACTGCATGCCGCCGAAGGCGGATTTTTTCACCTCGTCGTAGCCCGCGAGGCCTTTTTCGAGGAAGAGCAGGTCGGGGTCCACCTTGCCGGCGCCGGCGAGGGTGAGGAAGCGGACCTCGATGCCGTGTTTCAGGGCGAGCGGAAGCAGGCGGAACGCGGCTTTCTGGCCGGCGGCATCGCTGTCGAAAAAGCACTCCAGCTCCGCGTGGTAGCGGCGCATGAGCAGGAGCTGGCCTTCGGTGATCGCGGTGCCCTGCGGGGCGATGGCGGTTTTCAGGCCGACGGACCAGCAGCGGAGGGCGTCGAGCTGGCCCTCGACCATGACGAAGGGGCGGCCCTCGCCGGCATGGGCGCGGGCACGGTCGAGGTTGAAGAGCAGGTCGCCTTTCTTGAAGATCGGAGTCTCGGGCGAATTGACGTATTTGGCTTCGCGCGAGTTGTCGTCTGCCGGGGTGAGCGCGGTCTGGCGGGCGGTGAAGGCGACCACGCGGCCCTGGTGGTCGCGAATCGGGATCATCAGGCGTCCGCGGAACCGGGGCTTGAGCGCGCCGACGGTCAGCAGGGCGTTGTCGTAGAGGTAAAACAGGCCGCACTGTTTGATCGCCTCCTCGGAAAATTTCTTACGCAGCACGGCGGCGGCGAGCCCGCTGCACTGAGCGTCGGCGAGGCCGATCTTGAACTCATCCGCGAGTTCGGCGGGGAACCGGCGGTCCTTGGTCCAGTAGTTCCGGATCCAGGCGGCGGAGTCGCCGGTCCCGCGGAAGGCCTGATGCAAATGTTCGGCGGCGAACTCGTGCAGGTCGAACAGCTCCTGGCGCAGGGAACGTTCCTCGCGGGAGGGGCCGCCGCCGCCTTCCTCGTATTCGAGCGCGACATTGAAGCGCTGGCCCAGGGCCTCCGCGGCCTCGGCAAAGTTGAGCCCCTCGGTCTCCTGTACGAAGGAGAAGATGTCGCCGGATTTGCCGCAGCCGAAGCAATGGTAGAACCCCTTGTCGGCGTCGAAATGAAAGGATGGCGTCTTCTCCTGGTGAAAGGGACAGAGCGCCTTGAACTTGCTGCCGCCGGCGCGCCGGGGCGTGGCGACACGGGAGACCACGTCCACGATGCTGATGCGCAGCTTGAGGTCCTGTTTGCAGCTGTCTTTGAGGCGCGGCATCTCGGCGGGTTTGCACTTTCGGCCCGCTGCTTGCTCTGTCAAGGACTGCGCCCTCCATGTTTCCACGCTTCTTCATCTTGCTGCTTGGTATCGTGCTTCCCGGCCTCGTGGCGCGGGCGCAGACCCTCTGGGAGGTCGGGCTGTCTCCGCTGCCGCCCGGCGTGAGCACGGCGATGGCCAGCCCCGATCACTACGCGGGCGCGGTGGAGGCCTTGTTCCGGGAGTTCGAGGCGAAGGTCGGGCGCAGGCTCACGCCGGGCGACAAGGCGAAGGTCGGGCTGAAGCTCTACGCCGAGTCCGGGCCGGGGCTGGCGACGCCGCAGCCGCTGGTGCGCGCGGTGATCGAGGCGCTGATGCGTCGCGGCTATAGCCGGGAAAACATCTTTCTCGTGGGGCTCAACCAACTGCGCCTCCGTCTCACCGGTTACCTGCCGAACGACCCGCAACTCGCGCCGCCGTTTGCCGGGCATCCGTTTTTCGTGCTCGAATCGGGGCGTTATTATGACCCGATCTGGTTTTACGACAGTCCCTTGCCCTCGCGTTTCGACCCGATCCTTTCCGGCCGGCAGGACAAGGCGCCCGATTTCGATCTCGACCGCCTCGCCGCGGCGGATCCCGACGCGAAGGCCGACCTCGACGCCGACCGGAAAAGCTTTCTCGCCACCCCCTTGTTTCTCGACGCCGACTTCTGGATCAATCTCCCCGTCTACACCGACCACGCGGCGCTCGGCGTGAACGGCGCGCTGGTGAACGCCACGCTTTGGAATGCCTCCAACACCTCGCGTTTTTTCCGGAGCACGCGCAGCGCCCCGGCGGCGGTGGCGGAGATGGCGGCGATTCCGGAACTGAAACAGACCTGGGCCTTTACCCTCGCCAGCCTGGAGCAGTGGCAGTTCGTGGGCGGGCCCGCCTTCAATTCCCTCTACACCCGCGGCGAGCCGCGGCTCTGGCTGGGCACCGATCCGGTGCAGATGGACGCGCTCATGCTGGCGCGGATCAATCAGGCCCGGCGCCAGACCGGCTTCGCCGCCGTGCCCGACGAGATCCGCACGCTGGAGTTCGCCGAGACGCTCGGGCTGGGTAAACGCCGCGGCTCCGGGCCGGTCGTGGTGCCGCCCGTGGCGGTCAAATAAGCCAAGCGGGGGGCGGGCTCACTGGAATGCCGGACCTGCCAGCGGGAGCGACCGGCGCGCGGCGTTCCCGTGGCGTAAGTCCGGCAAAAACACCCTTGCGGCCTGCGCCTGGGCCTTGTCCTTTTCGGCCTCACCTCTTCCGCCTCGTATGACGACCGTTTCCGATTTCGCTCCCGTATTGATTCAGCTCTTCCTAGCCGCCGGCCTTGCGGGGCTCATCGTGGGCGTAAGCCACCTGCTCGGGCAGCGCGCGCGCAAGAAGACGGCCATCACCGATACCGCCTACGAGTGCGGCGTGAAGGCCGAGGGCATCGTCCATACGCGCTTTTCGGTGAAGTTCTACGTCACCGCGATGCTCTTCATTCTCTTCGACATCGAGGTCGTCTTCCTGATCCCCTGGGCCTTCATCTACCGCGACTTCCTCGCGAACCACATCTCGATTCTCGCTCCCATCGGCTTCTTTTTCGGCGTTCTCGTCCTCGGCCTCTTCTACGAGATCAAGAAAGGCGCCCTCGAGTGGGAGAAGTGATCGAACCGATTTGACCGCGGATTTCACGGATGGGCACGGATAACAAATCCTTCCTGCCCGTGATAAGCCGAGCGATCCGTGGTTAAGATTTTTTCTCGGAGATCCTTGTTGCATGCGCCTCGAACGTCACATCGCCCGAAACCGCTTCGTCGAACTGCGTTCGGGCGACCTGAAAGGCGCGCTGGGCGAGCTGCTCGACAACGCCGCCGCCAGTTTCCCCGACTTGCGGCGCGACGCGCTCCTCCGCGGGCTGCTCCAACGCGAGAGCACGATGACCACCTATTTGGGCAATGGCGTCGCGCTGCCCCACGTGCGGGTGAAAATGCCCCGCCGTTACGTGTTGGTGATCGGCCGCAGCCGCGACGGCATCGTGCACGACGGCACGCTCGACGGCGAGCGCGCCCACCTCGTCATCCTGCTCCTCGCCGACGAGCGCGCCCGCGATTACCTGCAGGTGCTCGCCACCGTCGCCCGCCTGGTGAAGGAGCCCGAACTCGTCGCCAGTCTGGTCGGCGCACCCACGCTCAACGACCTGCACGACCGCCTGGTCGCCGGCGTCGGCGGCATCCTCGCGCGGCCGGTGCAGGCCCAGCAGAACCGCATCAACCGTCTCATGATCCGCGAGGCCGACCGGGTGGCGCGCGGCGCCGGCTGCCGGGCGATCATGGTCTTCGGCGACACCTTCGTGGGCGGCATCGAGCCCGGGGCCTGGTTTCCCAAGACCAAGACGATCCTCGTCACCCGCAACCACATCGAGCTCGACGACGAGTCCGATGCGGATCGTGCAGTGCAGGTCATCCAGGTGCGCTCCTTTTCCGCCCAGCGCATGGCCCAGTTGCGCAGCGCGATGTTCGTCGCGCTGACCCGAGGCATCATTTCCTTCAACGACCGCATCTGCTGCGTGGGCGGCCTGGCGGGCAGCAACCAGTTCGACACCGTCGTCATCGTGGACGTGGAGCGCGAATTCCAGACCCTGCTCGGCGGCCATGCCGACCTGCTGCCCGAGGATGTGAAGCCGGAGGTGCTGGAGCGCGTGATCGGCATCGCGATGGAGCTGGGTGTCGAGGGCCGCGAGGGCAAGCCGGTGGGCTGTCTCTTCGTGGTGGGCGACACCGCGCGCGTGGAGCGCCTGACCAAGCCGCTCGTGCTGAATCCATTTTACGGATACAAGGAGGAGGACCGCAACATCCTCAACCCCTTCATGGACGAGACGGTGAAGGAGTTTTCCTCGATCGACGGGGCCTTCGTGATCCGCGGCGACGGCGTGGTGGCCTCGGCCGGCAGCCTGCTGCAGGCGGCGGACAACGAGCACATACTG
This sequence comes from uncultured Akkermansia sp., assembly GCA_966250295.1. Lineage (GTDB taxonomy): Bacteria > Verrucomicrobiota > Verrucomicrobiia > Opitutales > Opitutaceae > IMCC26134_A. The sequence goes on from CBINGR010000054.1 coordinate 6,294, forward strand.
CCGAGCGGGCTGGGCAGCCGGCACGCGGCGGCGGCGGCGGTGAGCGTGGCGACCGAGTGCGTGAGCATCGTGGTCTCCTCCAGCACCGGGCAGGTCACGCTTTTCCGCCGCGGCGTGATGCTGCCCCTGACCGAGCGGAAGCTGAACCCCGGCGCGGCCTGAGGAGGAGGAACTTCCCTCGTCGCGCGGTACAGGTTCCCGGCCTATTGGTACAACCAGTACTGGCGGGTCTGCTCCCGGTAGATGGCGCAGCGTTTCGCCCAGTCCGCCTCGAAGGCCTCGAGATCCACCTTCGCGCCGTCGCGCCGGAGCGCGTCCCACCAGGCCTGGCTGCCGACGTGGATATTGAAGGAGCGGATTTCCTTCGGGCCCAGCTTGGCGAAGGGATTGGGTGGATCGTAGCGGCAGGCGAGGCGCATCAGCTCGAAGCTGAGCCGCGTCGGCTGCCAGGCGGCCCAGTCCACGACGTCCACGTAGAGGGCGCTGCCGGGCCTGCCCTGCGCGTCGGGCACGGTGACGATGCGATAGGCCAGGCCGGGGATCTTCAACGCCTCGAGGTCGGCCTTGAGCTGCGCCGGTTTCCGGCCCTTGAAGCTGAGGGCGCGGAACGGGTACTCCTTGCCGGCGCCGTGCTTGAAGCCGCTGTATTCGCAGCCGAGCCCGATCATGGCGTAACCCACGACGGCGGGGAAATCCTGCACCAGCGGCGAGGTGGGGGCGAACTTGAGCCCGGTTTCGGCCCAGCGCATGGAGCGACGCCAGCCCCGCATGGGAATGACGGTCAGGCGGCCCTTTTTCCGCACCTCCTCGCTCACGTCGAGCACGCCGGGCGCCCGGGCGGCCATGGTCGCGAGCTCGCCCATGGTGAGGCCGTGCACGTAGGGTATCCGGAAAGCCCCTACGCCGCTCATCCACTGGGAATCCAGATGGGGGCCGTCCACCTTGAGGCCGCCGAGGGGGTTGGGCCGGTCGAGTACGATCACTTCGACGCCCTGCTGGAAACAGGAGTCCATGGCGTAGCGCATGACCACGTTGAAGGTGTAGCTGCGTACGCCGATGTCCTGCAGGTCGATCACGAGGGCGTCCAGGCCCTTGAGCTGGGCGGGCGTGGGCTTTCGGTTGGCGCCGTGCAGCGAGTAAATGGGCAGGCCGGTGGGGCCGTGGCGTTCGTCCCCGAAATTCACGCTGGCTTTCACCGTCCCGCTGAGGGCGTGTTCGGGCGCGAACAGGGCGACCAGCTTCACGCCGGGGGCGTGGAAGAGGATGTCGATGGTGCTGCGGCCGGCGCGGTCCACGCCGGCGGGATGGGTGAGCAGGCCGATGCGTTTGCCGCGGACCGCGGCGAAGCCATCGGCGGCGAGCACGTCGATGCCGGGCAGCACGGGGTAATCGACGGGGGCCGGACGGGTGGGGAGGGCGGACGTGCCAGCGAGCGGAGCGGAGGGCTTCGTAGTCCCGGGGTAGCTCACGGTGGCGGGACGCGGAGGGGCTTCGGGAGCGCGGTTGCTGCTGCAACCCAGCAAGCCGAGAAAAAGCAGGCCGAGGCAGGGCAGGGGGCGGAAGGCGCGGAGCAGGGAGCCGGAGGGGAGGATCACGGGTTGTCGGGGGGCGGGTTGTCGTGGGGCGTGACTAAAGCGGTGATGGGTTTGCGGGCGGCGCGAAGCTTGGCGGCGGGCAGCACGAGCGTGCGCCAGAGCAGGTCGAGAACGAAGCCGAGGGCGAGGCCCGCGAGGGTAGCGCCGATCAGCACCGCGGCGAAGCCGTGCCCCAGCAGGTGGATGCAGTCCCGCACGGTCAGAGGCTGGCCGCGTGGCGGGAGATGATCGCCGAACACTTCATAGATGAGATCGGTCCAGCTTTTTTTCCCCTTCCCGCCCGGTTCCGCCGGTTTTTGAGCGGACGATGCATCCGGCGCGGGTTCGGGGGCGGGGAGCGCCAGCGGCTGGGAAAAATCCAGGTCCGGGGCGGTCACCGGCACCTCCTTGTTCGCGGAGATGCCGGTGATATCCAGGATTGCCGCCCCCAGCTTGTAGGTGCCGAAAAAGAAGGGGAGGGAGGTCACGGGATTGCTCACAAACTGGAGCCCGCCCATGACCATGAAATTGGCCCGGAAGCCCAGGCAGAGGAAAAATGCGATGGGCAGCTGGCCGGGGATGGGGATGAGCGTGAGGATGCTGCCCAGGTAGAGCGAGGGCCGGATCTGGGCGTAGCGAAAGGTCCAGAGATAGCTGCGTTTGCGGGCGAAGGCGGCGAAGCGCCCGACGAGGGGATAGGTGTGAAACCGCGCCCGCCTCGGCATATAGCGCAGCAGCAGCTTCAGCCGGCGGATGCGGGCAAAGCGGAGGAGGCGCTGATGATGATGGTGATGTTCGGCGTCGGTCATCGCGGGGTCAGGGCGCGCGGCCGAGGAAGGGTCCGCGATGACGCGGGCCGCGTCCAATCCGGAAATGGAAAATACGCGCGTCCGCCTAGTATCCGGTACCGCTCGAAAATTCCGAAGATTTCCGCATGCCGAGAGCTGGTTTCGTCACAGAGGACACAGAGCGGCGACACAGAGAACACAGAGCCAAAAGCATAGTTTAGAAATCTTAGTCGGTCCTTCTCTGTGAACTCTGTGTCCGCGCTCCGGCTCGGCTCTGTGACTAATCCAAAAGTACCAGATACACTAGAACCGCACGGTGAAACGCGCGCCGACGGTGCGGGGGGCGCCACGTACGCTGGTGGGGAGGCCGAAGGCGGCCCCGGTGTTGCCGGCGTCGATCAGGTAGTCGCGGTCGAGGAGGTTGTCCGAGTAGACCGCGGCCTCCCAGAAACCGCGGCGGGGACGGTAAGCGAGGGTGAGATTCATCACGCCGTAGCCTCCCTGGCGAAGGATGCCGCCGGAGCGGTCGTTGTCGTCCTCGAAAAAGGCCTCCGACTTGTATTGGAAAACGGGCGACAGGTAGAACGCGCCGCGGAAGACGGGCAGCGTGAAGGTGCCGCCCGCGGACAGGGTGTGACGCGAGGCGAGGCGGAAGGTGTTGCCCGCGTAGGCCTGGGGATCGCCGTCCTCGTCATAGGCGGAGAAGCGGGCGTCGGTGAAGCCGTAGGAGCCGAAGAGAGCGAGGTGTTCGTTCACGACACCCTGGAGGGTGGCCTCGAAACCCCGGCCGCGGGCGCGTCCGCCGTCGGTAGCGGTCTCGGCGCCGGTGCCGGTGATGGCGGTAGTCTGGAAGTTCTCGTAGGAGTACTGGAAAACGGACAAGGCGTAACCGGCGCGGCCCGCGGCCAAGGAGCCCCGGATACCGGCCTCGTGGTTCCAGATCACCTCCTCCTCGAGGACGACGGGATCCAGGGTGGCCTGGTTGAAGCTGAGCGCGGGCGGACGACGGCCGCGCGAGACGGCGGCGAACACCTCGTGCGCGGGCGTGAGCGCGTAGCGCGTGTGGACGCGGCCGGACCAGCCGACCGTGTCCTCGGTGAGGGAGAGACGCCCCGGGGTGGGGCGGTAGGCGAGGTTGGAGGAGCCGCCCGTCTGGATAAAGCCGAGCGTGCTGGTGCCGGAGGGAAGACTGTTGTAGCCGGACTCGATCGATTCGGCGGTTACGCGCAGGGCACCGCCTACGCTCAGGCGTTCGGTGAGCTTGTAGTCGAGGTCTCCGAACAGGTCCAGCGAGCCGTATTCGGCGTCGTTGACGTAGCGTTCCTCCTGGTGGTCGGAGAGGGGGGCGCCGGCCAGGGCGGAGAGGGCCTGGAGCTGCGGCGGGAGGGCCGGGTTGGCGAAAGCGGCGAACTCCAGCGGAAGCGTGGCGGGCGCGGTGGGCGCGAAGGGATCGAGAACGGGGACGGCGAAGCCGGCCAGCGCGGCAGGCACCCCGGCATCGACCAATCCCTGGCGGAAAGGACCGGAGAGCAGAGCCCAGGCGCGTCGTTCGTCGGTGCGGATCGTCACTTCCTGGCGGCCCCTTTCCCAGAAGGCGCCGGCGCCGAGGCTGCCGGTGAGGAGGTCGCCGCCATCGTAGTGGAAACGCAGTTCCTGGCTGAGCTGCTCGGCGCTTTGATCGCCGCCGAGCTCGAGCAGGTAGAACTGGGAGCCGTCGCCGTCGAATTCCTCGGTGAGATCCACTTTCCGGCCGGCGGTGGTGGAGGAGACTTTCCACGCGGGCGAAAGTTCGGCGCGGAGGGTGGCGGCGAGGCTGTCGACGGTGCGGTCGGTGCCGAGCTGATCGCCGCGGTTGAGGTCGGCGGCGGAAAAGGGATCGGTGTCCCCGCGGCGGGTAGGCACGATCATGCTTTTGAACGCGGTGCCGGGGGGCATGTCGCGCTGGTGGTTGAACACCAGGTCGACGGTGCTGCTTTCGGCCGGTTGCCAGCGGAGGCTGGCGCGGATGGCGGCGCTGTCCTCGCCCTGGAGGGCTTCACTGCCGGGAGTGAGGTTATCGACGTAGCCGTCGTGTTGGGAGGCGAAGAAGGCGACGCGGGCGAAGAACCGGTCGGCGACGATGGGGGTGTTGACGAAGCCCTCCGCGGAACGGGCGGCGTAGTCGCCGGCGCCGAGGGAGAGCCCGGCGGAGCGTTCGTCGTCGGCGGGTTTGGAGACGAGGGAAAGCGCGCCGGCCTGGACGCCGCGGACGAAGCGGGTGGGCTCCGGCCCCTTGAACACATCTACGCGCTCCAGATCGAAGAGGGCGATGGAGGCGCCGGTGGTGCGGCTGATGGGAACGCCGTCCTGGTAGACCGACACGCGTTCCTCGCTGCTGGGATCGATGCTGTCGGTCGTGATTCCGCGGAGGCTGTAACTGGGATTGCCGACGGACTGGTCGCTGGCGAAAAAACCCGGCACGAAAGGGGCGACCTCGCCGAAGGAATCGATCCGGTTCTGCGCCACGAAGGAGCCCTCGTAGGTGGTGATGGCCACGGGGAGGCCGGGGCTGGTGACATCGAGCGGCGTGCCCGTGACATCGAGCGGGGTCAGCTCGACCACGGCTTCGGATGCGGGCGCGATGGCGGGGGAGGAGACCGGTTCGGCGGCGAGGGAAAGCGTGACGGGAGCCAAGACGAGAAGCGGACGGCGAAGCATGGCGGGGCGAAGCGTTGGAGAAGGGCGGCGAGTCTTTGGCGAACCCGAAGGCTTGGCCAATCCCAAGTTCCAAAACCCAGGGCCTGTCTGGCAAAAAAACCGCCCGTCGCCGAGGCCCTGCGGGGAAAGCTTTATTCCCAGACGCGCCCTCAACGCTCCGGCGTCGTTATCCCTTTCCGATAGGGACCGCGGCGGCCTTGGTAGTGGATGACGCTTTCCGGCACGGCGGACTGCAACCGGGTAGCGGCGGGCAGCTTGGGCCCCAGGAGCTGCCAGACTTCGAGCCCGAAGGGCGCGGCCAAGCGTTCCACGGTTTCGAGCCACACCTGCTTTTTGCGGCCGGATTCGAGGACCTGGTAGAAACGCAGGCTGACGCCGACCAGCTCCGCGGTCTCCTCTTGGGTGAGGCCGTGCCGCACCCGTAGCTGGCGCAGCCGATCGGCGAGAAGCGGGACCAGCGGCATGCGCATGATCGTGGCGCATTTGGGCTTGGCATTTTAAGTGGTGACTGTGGTGCCATTAACCTCGGTCGGCCTTGGGGGAAGGATCGCGACAGGGTTATCGACATCACGGCGGTTTGCCTGGCCGGCGGAGGAGGGGCGGCGGCACCCGCGGAGGCCGGGGATTCTCCTTCATGGGGCTGGATTTGCCCTCCGGAAGCTTCCGCAGAGAGGCGGAGCTTCTTCCCCCGCGAAGCCCGGGAGAGCGCCCCGCCTCCGGAGCAAAAAGCCCGGGGGGACCGAGGCCTCCCGAGGGTGGCGTCTTACTCATTGCCGGGATAACCCTTGCGCGTGGCGCTCGTGGGTCGCACTTAGGCGCTGTCTTCGAAATAGACCGGTGCTCCGTGGTAGGGAAACCAGGCTCGGCCAAGGCGGCCGAGGTGGAGGCGGGCCGGAGGCCCGTGCCACCGAGGCCAACGCCGGCCCAGCCTGATTTCCCGACCACCTGCAGGGCTTCAGCAGAGCGCTGGATTATTTCGAAGACAGCGCCTAGAGCTCCTTTCAAATGCCCCAGTCCCTTGCCGCCCGTCTGGTCTTGCCCTTGGCCTTGTTCTGCCTGCCGGTCCTGTCCGCCCAATCCGAGCTTCAACGGACCGCCGTGGCGGCCCGGATCGACGGGAGCTATGCGGTCATCGTGCGCGCGGACGGCTCGAAGGGCATGTTGCCCCTGGCCGGCCTCTCGGAAGCGGACCGCGTCTGGGTGGCGGAATTGAGCCGGCGCAGCCCGCTGGCCAAGGGACAGTCGAAGGTCACGGTGGTGAAGGCGGACCAGGCGGTGCCGGCCAAAAAAACCATCGAGGTGTCCAAGACCGAGGACGGGCTCGAGACGGTGCAGCTATGCCAGCCCAACGGGATGCGCGACCAGATCGGCGGCACCTGCATGCTCTACGCACGGGTCCACTGGCTGGATATCGCGGGCTACTACCTGAACGATCCCGAGATCTACAAGATCATCAACAACTGCCCGCACGACGAACCCTGGCGTAACCCCGTCTACTATGCCGGCCTGGAGGCGCTGGTGAAAACGCCGCGTCCGGCGCCGCGCGTGCACCCGCTGCCCCCGCAGGAGGACGAGTTCGCCTGGGCTCGCGCCCAGTTGCGGAAGGGACGGCCGATCCTGGCGGCTTTCCCGCGCGAGATCTGGCAGGCCTTGCCGCCGGGTTTCGTGGGCAAGCACCCGTGGAACGGCGGCAACGTGGGCCACCAGATCGTGATCAACGGCTTCACCTGGAACGCGAAGACGGGGGCCGGCACTTTTCACATCGTCAACTCGTGGGCGGAGCTGCCGCAGTTCGACCTCGACCTGAAGGCAGCGGGCGGCGGCGCCCTGGAGATCGAGGCCAGCCTGTCGCCGAAGGGGGAGGTGACGCCGGCGGACGAGGTCGCGGCGCGCGAGACCGTGCGGCGGGTCACCTTCGTGCGCGCGGCCGGCAAGGTGAATCTCTACGAGGTCGAGACCGACCGCGGCGTGCGCAAGATCGCGGCCCCGGACGAGGCGGCCGCGCGCGCGGTCGCCGAGGCGGAGGGGTAAGGGCTGGAGCGAAAGACCTAAACGAGGTGAGCGCCGGTGCGGGCAGGCGCCTCGTTCTTGCCGCCGGCGAAGGCGGCCTCAGCTCCGCCGCCGCTGCTCGCGAAATTCCCGGGGCGGGATGCCGGTCCACTTCTTGAACATCGCGGAGAAGGCGAAGGCGTCGCCGTAGCCGACCTCGGAGGCGATGGACTCGAGCTTGTCGTCGGTGGCGGTCAGGAGTTCCGCGGCGCGTTGCAGACGCAGGTAGGTGAGGTGTTGCATCGGGCTGCGGCCGATCTGTTGCTGGCAGCGGCGCCGCAGGGCTTCGCCGCAGCAGCCCGCCTCCGAGGCGAGCCGGCCGAGCGTCCATTCCTCGCCCAGACTCGCCGCCACTTTTTCCCAAAGCAGGTGCAGCCGGTCCTCCCGTTGCCAGGGTTGGGCGAAGCGCAGGACGAGCCGGTGGATGAGTTCCACCCAGTGTTCCATGCAGGCCAGGTCGGGCCGCTCGAGAAGGCATTCGTGCCGCAGGCCTTCGACTGCGTGAATGAGCGGCACCGGGTCGTTGGCGGCGAGGACCGGCGAGCCCGGTGCGAGCAGCGGGGTCTGCTCCGCCGGCCATTGGTAGCAGACCCAGACCAGTTTCCACGGCCCGGGGCCCGAGGCATGGTAGCCGATGGCGCCGTTCTGCGGCAGCAGGGCGGCGGTGCGCGGCCCGAAGCGCACCCATTCGCCATCGATGAGGATGCGGCCTTCTCCCTCGAAGCAGACCATCATCTCCAGCGCCAGGGTGCTGCGGCGGATGAAACGATAGGGCGGGTAGGCTTCGACGATACCCAGGTGCAGGATATGGTGGCGGGCGAGGACGGGGCAGATCGGGGTATCCTCGGTCCAAAGCTTCCGCTTCGGTTCGGCCGCCTGTACGGCACGATGACAGGTCCGCTCGCCGATGAGCGTCACATCGACGTGTTCGACCGCGTCGAGACGCGGCAGGGGCGGAGGGGAAGAATGCGGGGCTATCATTCTCTGCGCGTGTGCTTGCCGGAGCCGCATCCCCCGAGTCCAGCATCAAAATTCCGCAGTAGGTTTCAGCTAAACCAGTTGCCCGATCATTTCGCGGGAATTTTTAACAGGTTGTTGATTCTTGCGGGCGGTGACCTTGGCTCGCGTTCGCCGCTTCGCCCGCGGATGTATCCCACCCGTTTTCCATGAGCACCCCCGCCGCCGTCACCCGCGCCCCTTTGCCCGCCTGGGCTGCCGAACTCGCCCGCCTCTGGAACAGCGGCGCGCACAGCCTCTTCATCCTGCACGGCAACATCCATGACCTCTTTCCCGTCGCCGTGGCCCCCGCGGCCTCGGCTTACGCCGCGCTCGGGCCCTGGTTGCAGCGCCGGCTTTTCCCCTCGCGCGCGCAGATACTCCATTACGACCTCGGGGCCGGGCTCACCTTCGCCACCGCCGCGATGCAGACCGCGTTTTTCGAGTGGTTGAAACTCTACGACGAGGTCGAGAACACCGACTACCACCGCGCCGGTCCGCCCCGCGCCTTTCCCCTGCTGCTGCCCATCCTGCGGCGCTTTTTCCTGCGCATGGCCGAGGAAACGGGCGAAGCCCGCGGGGTCACGCTGGTGATCAACTACCCCGAGAAACTGGTGCCCGAGGCCGCCGACGTGCAGGCGAGCTACGACGAGCGCATGGCGCTCGTGACGCTGCTCTCCTGGGCCGCTTCGCCCGAACTGCATCGCGGCGATGTCGGCGTGGTGCTGGTGACCGAGACGATTTCCGAATTACATCCCGACCTCCTGCAGAACCCGCACGTCGCGCGGGTGCGCATCGACCTGCCCACCTTGGAGGAGCGCAGGGCCTTCCTCGCCTCGGGCTGGCTGGACCGCCACGCCGACGGGCAGACGCTGGCGGCGCTTTCCGACCTGGCGATCGACGATCTCGCGCGCCGCACTTCGGGCCTGCCGCTGCTGCGCATCGAGCAACTGCTCGCCACCGCGCTGCGCAACGGCCAGCGCGTGACGGCCGCCTACGTGAGCCAGGGCAAGCGCCGGCTGATCGAGGAATTTTGCGGCGATCTCGTGACCTTCAAGGATCCCAAACCCGGCCGCTCGCTCGACATCGTGGCGACCCACGTCGCTGCCAAGGCCCGGTTGCGCGAGCTGGCCCGGCTCATCCGCGACGGCCACCACGCGGTGGTCGAGCGCGGCGTGCTCGTGCCGGGGCGCGTGGGAGTGGGGAAGTCCTTCCTCATCGACTGCTTCGCCAGCGAGTGCGGCCTGCCCGTGCTGGAACTGGGGCAGTTCCGCTCGAAGTGGGTGGGGGAGACGGAGCGTCAGCAGGCGCGCATCCTTCTCACGATCCGGGCGCTCGGGCCGGTGATCGTGGTGGTGGACGAGGCGGACGCGGTCTTCGGCAATCGTTCGGCGGACGGCGACAGCGGCGTGTCGAGCCGGGTTTTCGCCGCTTTCGCGGCGCATCTCGGCGACAGTACGCTGCGCGGGCGCGAACTCTGGATCGCGATGACCTCGCGGCCCGACCTGATGGCGATCGACCTGAAGCGCCAGGGGCGTTTCGGCCTTTGCGTGCCGCTGTTCCCGGCGCAGTCGGCGGACGAGGTGGTGGAGCTTTTCACGGTGGTGGCGAAGGTGCAGGGCGTCGCGCTCGGCGAGGCTCTGCTGGCCTACGTGCGCGAGGTGCTGGGGGCACGCCCGCTGACCGGCAGCGACGTGGAATCGGTGCTGGTGCGCGCCCGCGAACGCGCGGTGCTGGCTGGGCGCGCCGGCGCGCTGGAGCTGGAGGACCTGCGGACGGCGGTGGACGCGTTCATCGATCCGCTGGACGAGAACCTGCTCGCCCTGCAGGAACTCGCCGCGGTGCTGGCCTGCTCGGACCGGCGTTTCCTGCCGGAACGCTACGCGCAGGCCGACCGCGTGGCGATGCGCGAAGCCTACGAGGCGGCGCGACGGATGGTGCGGGCCTGAGGCGGGTTGGCGGCATTTCCCGGTGGGGCCTCACTCGGCACACCCTCCGGGCATGCCTGCGTTCGTTCCGCACCGGGATCGGAGGCGGTGTTTGGGCTGGCGCTCCATTGCACGGCTGCGCGGCTGGAAACGACGATATCGCCTTCGGGTGATATCGGAGCCCGGTCGGAGCGGTCTCGCCTGGCGGGCTTCGCCGGACGCGTCCGAACGGCGGGCGGAGACGTTGCCCGGCGGGGAGCGGTGCTGGTCTTGGGAGGGTGTGCAGACCAGCCCGCGCGAGGAGGAGGCGAACCAGCCGAGCACCTTTTTGGACTACCTTTGGATACCCGAAGAAGGCAAAACCCCAGGCGGGCTGGAAGGCTTCGAGGCCGAAGGCGGATTGCCCCGGCGGAAAACTCCGTCGGACACGCCCGTGCCGGTGTCCCGCCGCGCTCAGGCGGCGCGGCGGCGGCGGCGGACTGCCACGGCCGCGAAGGCGGCCGCGGCACCCAGGGCGGCGATGGCAGAGGGCTCGGGGATAGCGGTGTAGTCGAGCAGCAAATACTGGTTGTCCCCCGAGCTGCGCAGGCTCCAGATGCCGTCGAAGGAATTGGCGAAGCCGGAGGTGTCCACGAAGGCCAGGCCGGTATCGAAGCCGATGATGCCGCCAGTGGCCTGGAGGACGGTGAAGGAGTAACTGGCGTTGGGATCGAAGTTCCCCATCAGCAGTGCGGTGGCCCCCTCGTCGCCGGAACGGAGAAACACCGTGAAGGTGTCGCCGGGGATAGCGGAAAAGGCAAAGGTCCCGTTCACCACCAGGAGATCCCAGCCGCTGGCGGCGGCGCCGGCGGTATCGAGCAGGTCGAGGTTCAGGAAGGTGTCGCCCGAAAGCGTGACGTTTCCGGTTTCGAGCAGGTTGACCGGCCCGAGCATGGCGTGGCCGGGCGAGAAGCCGCCGCCATCCTGCACCGTGACGGTGTTCACCGGGCCGTTGCCGGCGAGGGTGCCGCCGTCGCGCAGCGTGAGGGGGCTGGAGGCGAGGCCGCGAATCACCAGGTCGGTGTCCTCGTCGCCGTAAACCGCGAAAGTGACTCCCGCGACGGTGGTGGGCCCGGTGTGGCGCTGGATGCCGAGGAGGATCGTGTCGCCGTTGCCATCGATGTCGAGCGAGAGGGCGCCGGCCGTGCCGACGTAGCCAGGCGAGGCGTCGGCGAAGAGGTTCGCGAAGACGATGGTCGGCCCGCAGCCGCAGGGGTTGATGCTCAGGGTGGCCGGGGTGGGGGAATTGTTGACGATCATGCCGCCGTCGGCGCCCAGGTTTTCGATCGCGACGTCGTGGCCGTTGAGGATGAAGCGGGAGTCCCCACCCAGGCCGAGCGAGGTCTGAACCAGCGCGTTGTCGGTTTCGATGCTGAGCACCGCCTCGTCGTCGAGGCCGATGATTACTCCCTCGTCGCCGTCCACGGTCACTGCGGTGCCGTCGATCGCCCCCGGGGCGGAGACGGTGACGACCGCGCTGTCGTAGAGATCGAGGTCCACCGGGCCGGTGATCATGCCGGTTTGGGCGAGGTCGGTGGCGATCTTGCCTTCGAGCTGGAAGAAACCGCCGGTGATGACGCCGGGGCCGGGCAGAGTGATGGTGCGGGCGGGATCGATGGAAAGGGGATCGGTTCCCACGAAGCGGAAGGCCCCGGCGGCGATGGCGCCGGGGGTGGAGGATTCGAGGGTGGCATTCTCCTCGAAGCTGAACGAGGCGGTGTCGTCGATCGCGTCGGCGGTATCTAGCTTGAGCTTTCCGTTGCCGTAGAAGTAATAACCCGCGGCACTGTAGTCCACGCTGCCCTCGACATAGCCGCCGGAGAGGACGTGGAGCGTGGAGTCGGTGATGTCCGCCCCGTAGGCGCCCGGGACCTGGCTTAGGATGCCGGAGACCTCGATCGCGGAAGCGCTCTCGACGATCAGCGTCTCGATCGGGAGCGTGACGCCGCTTTCGAGCCGAAGGGTCGACGTGTTGTTCACGTTGAATTCCTGGGAGTCGCCGGTGGCGCCGGCTGCCGCGAGGATGAGGATGCCGCCGCCGGTCACGGAGGTCGCGCCGGTGTAGGTGTTGACAGAGCCGAGCGTGAGCGCGCCGGAGCCGGCGTGGGTGAAAGCACCTGCTCCCGAGATTGCGTTGGCCAGGGTGAAGTCGCCGGACGCGGTTACGCGGGCTTCGCCGTCGTTGATCACGAGCGCGCTGACGCCGAGGGCGCTGGGGTGGCCGAGGGAGAGCACGCCGCCATTCACGGTCGTCGTGCCGTTGTAGGTGTTGTTGCCGCCGAGGGTGAGGGTGCCGTCGCCGGCTTTGATCACCTGGCCGTCGCCATTGATCGGCACGGTGAAGGTGACGTCGTCGGAGTGGTTGAAAATCAGGCTGGCTGCCGTGGCGGAGGGGCCGCCGAGGCCGAAGCTGCTGATGAGGTTAACCGCGGAGGCGTTCAGCGTGCCGGCCGGACCGACATTTTCGGGCAGGGTGCTCAGGTCGCTGCCGAGGGTCACGCTGCCGTTGGTGTCGATGGTCACGGTGCCGGTTCCGCCGGTGCCGACCTCGACCAGGCCGCCGTCGGAGACAGTGAGGCTGCCGGAATTATAAAGGGTTTCGTCGAAATAACCGCCGATCCCGAGATCGCCGGTGAGTTTCCACTGCGAACCCGTGCCGGTCACGAGGACGGTGCCGACATTGGCGCCGGCGTCGCCGATGTTGGAGTTGGCGATCAGGGCGTTGCCGGTGTTGACCACGCCGCCGGCACCGACGGTGAGGGTGCCCTGGCCGTAAGTGCCGACCTTCAGGTCGCCGGTGTTCCACTGCGAACCTGTGCCGGAGACGGTCGCGGTGCTGGTGAAGTCGACGTTATAACCCAGTTCCGAGTAGTTGGTGACGGTCACGACGCCGCCGCTGTCGATGGTGAGCGAGTCGTTGCCGCTGGCCCCGAGGCGCAGGCGGTCGCCGACAGAAAGCGTCGCGCCATTTTGAACGTAGAGGGCGGCCCCGGCTCCGGTCGTGTTGATCGAGCTGGTGGTCGACCACATGGAGCCGCTGCCGGTGATGGTGAAGTTGCTGTCGGCATAGATGAGGACACTGTTGCTGGAACCGGTGCCTCCGCCCTGTACGGTGAAGGTACCTAACGCGTCGGAGAAACCCACGGCGAGATCCATGCCGATGGTAAGCGTACCGCCGGTATCCACCGTAACTGCATTGGAGGAGCCATGGTAGCCTATGTTGAGATACTTTGCGGTGGCGGAGTCGGTAACGCGGGCGTGGCCGCCGTCCGTCACGAAGGCGACGTCGTTGTCGGTAGGCACCCCGCTGGTTCCGACGTACGCCAGCCAGTTGCCGCCATTGTTCCAGTCGTCATCAACCCCCATCCAAAACAGCGTGCTTTGGGCGGACAGGCTAAGGGGGAGCGCGGCGATGAGCGCAAGAAGGCGGCGGGACGCGGCGGCGCGGCGGTGACGAGAGGTCATGAGGCGGGTGAATTCCTGGGAGTACGCTGGGGAAGGGCTGGACACGGCCCTAGGGGAAACTCCCGGCTATCGCAATTGTCTGGAAGCATCGGGCGAATGCTCACGTATTTTTCACCAATCATCTCCCGAGGAGCAGTTCCGCTTACCGGCAATTGCCGCTCCACCGCGGGTAGATTGATTTTGCCTGAGCCTGAACGGATGGTAGCAAACCACTGTTGGCGAGCGGCCTTTGATGATACCCCTCCTAAATCGTAACCTGCGTCTCGGTCTCGCGTTGGCCACGCTTGTCTTGGTGCCGCTGGTCGTCCTCGCGGTTCATACGGTCTGCTCTTTCAACGCCACGAGTGCCTCGGTGCTGCACACCCAGGAGGTGCTCTACACGCTGGCTGAAACCCTTTCCCGGCTGAAGGACGTGGAGAGCGGGGCGCGCGGCTACGTCATCACCGGCGACGAACGGTTTCTCGCGCCCGAGCGGGAAGGGCGGATCGCCCTCGACCGGCTGCTGCCGCACCTGCGCGCGCTGAGCGCCGACAATCCGGTGCAACAGGAAGCGCTGGGACGGCTCTCTCCCCTGGTGATGCAAAAGCTGGCCGAGCAGGCCTACGGAGTGGAACTACGCCGCACCGAAGGCATGGCCGCCGCGGTGCAACTGGTCTCCACCGCCGAGGGCAAGCGGCTGATGGACGAAATCCGGGGTGTGATCACGGCGATGGAGGCGACGGAGTCCGGGCTGCTGGAGCTCCGGCTGCAACGCACGCGGCGCAATGCGGCCGTCGCGGTCGCGATCCTGGCTTTCGGGCTGCTGCTCGATGCGGCGCTGGTGGGCGTCATTCTCCTGGTGTTGCGCCGCGACATTCGGGCGCGCGATGCGGCCGCGGCGGAGCTCCGGCGCCGGGCAACGGAGATTCACGAGCTCTACAACCGCGCGCCCTGCGGCTACCAGTCTCTGGATGCGGAGGGACGGATACTGATGATCAACGACACGGAGCTCGGCTGGCTCGGCCTTGAGCGCGAGGAAGTCGCCGGGCGAATGCGGTTTTCCGACCTGCTGACCCCGGAGTACCGTCCGGTCTTCGAGCGGAGCTTCGCCGGGTTCAAGGAGCGCGGCGCGGTGGACAACCTCGAATACGAGATGCTCCGCAAGGACGGCACCACCTTCCCGGTGATCCTGAACGCGGTCGTCGTCCGCGGGGAGGACGGCCGCTATCTGTTCAGCCGCGCGACCTTGTTCGACATTACCGAGCGCAAGCGTAACGAGCGGCTGGCCGAACAGGCCCGCGTCTATGCCGAAAGCATCGTGGACACCGTGCGCGAGCCGCTCGTGATCCTGACCCACGACCTGCGGGTGAACAGCGTCAACCGCGCCTACCTCGAGATGTTCCGGACCACGGCGGCGGAGGTCGAGGGACGGCTTTTCGGCGAACTGGGCGCCGGCGAGTGGGCCATTCCGAAGCTGCTTCGCGCCCTGGAGCAAATTCTCCCGGCACAGACGCGGATCGACGCCTTCGAGGTGAGCGTTGATTTTGCCTCGATCGGGCGCCGTGTCCTGAGCCTGAGCGCCCGCAAGCTCCACCGCGCGGGCAATCACACCACGATGATGCTGCTGGCCATCGAGGACGTGACCGATCGCCGGCGCGTCGAGCGCATGCACCTGCAGTTCCGAGCCCTTTTCGAATCTCTCCCCGGCCTCTACCTCGTGCTCACGCCCGACCTTGTCATAGTGGCGGTGAGCGATGCCTATCTCAAGGCGACCATGACTACCCGCGAAGCCATCCTCGGCCGCGGGATTTTCGAGGTCTTTCCCGACAACCCGGCAGATTCCGCGGCGGACGGCGTCGCCAACCTCCGCGCCTCCCTGGAACGCGTGCGGCGGAACGCCGCGCCCGATACCATGGCGATCCAAAAATACGACGTGCGGCGCCCGGACGGCACCTTCGAGGAGCGCTTCTGGAGTCCCGTCAACTCGCCGGTCATCGGGGCGGACGGGCAGGTGGAATACATCGTTCACCGGGTGGAGGACGTGACGGAGTTCGCCCGGCAGAAGGCCGCGGCTCCGGCCGAGGAGCCTGGGCTGAAGGAGCGCATGCAGCAGATGGAGGTGGAGATTCATCAACGCTCGCAGGAGGTTCGTGCGGTGATGGACCAGTTGCGCGCGGCCAATGCCGAGCTGGAGGCTTTTTCCTACTCCGTTTCCCACGATCTGCGCGCCCCCCTCCGGCACATCGAAGGCTTTTCCGGGATGCTCGAGAAACACGCCGCCGCGACGCTCGACGAGCGCGGCCGACGCTACCTGAAGATCATCGCGGACTCCGCGCGGCGCATGGGCCAGCTGATCGACGATCTGCTCACCTTCGCCCGCATCGGACGCGCGGAGCTGCGACGCGTGCCGGTGCCGCTGGATAATCTGGTGGACGACGTGCGCCGGGAACTTGCCGGCGGGCTGGAAGGGCGGAAGATCGAGTGGAAAATTCATCCGCTGCCGGTCGTGCCGGCCGACCCGAACCTGCTTCGCCAAGTCTTCTCCAACCTCCTCGGCAACGCCGTGAAATACACCGGAAAGCGGGCCGAAGCGCGCATCGTCATCGAGCCGGTCGCCGATCCGGAACATCCCGACGAGGTCGTGATCGCGGTGCGCGACAACGGCGCCGGTTTCGACATGAAATACGCCGCCAAGCTCTTCGGTGTGTTCCAGCGCCTGCACAGCGCCTCCGAGTTCGAGGGCACCGGCGTAGGGCTGGCCAACGTCCGCCGCATCGTCCAGCGCCATGGCGGGCGGACCTGGGCCGAAGGCTGGCCGGGAAAGGGCGCCGCGTTCTATTTCAGCCTTCCCCGCGAGTTCGTCGCAGCCCCGATTTCCCCATGAGTACCCTTAAACGCATCCTCCTCGTCGAAGATAACCCGCATGACGCCGAAATGGCCCTGGCCGCCCTGGCCGAGCACCAACTCGCCAACGAGGTCGTCCATGTCGGGGACGGCGAGGAGGCGCTGGACTACCTCTATGCCCGCGGCCAATACCAGGGCCGCGCCGACGGCCATCCCGTGGTGATCCTGCTCGACCTGAAGATGCCGAAGGTGGACGGGCTCGAGGTATTGCGCAGCATCAAGGCCGACCCGCAATTCAAGACGCTTCCGGTGGTCATGCTCACCTCCTCGCGCGAGGAATCGGACCTCGTCCGCAGCTATGCGCTCGGGGTCAACGCCTACGTGGTGAAGCCGGTCAACTTCCAGCAGTTCATGGACGCGGTGAAGCTGCTCGGCGCCTTCTGGGCCATGCACAACGAGCCGCCCCCCGGCTGCATCCGGCGCTCCTCGTAAAGTTCGGCCGGGCGGGTCGCCGGCCCCGCCGCGAACGTAACGGCCGGCCGGCGGTCCGTCCCTGTCGGCCTCATCGCCGCTCCCGGGCCAGCCATTTCCGCGGAGAAAGGCCGGTCGTCGCGGCAAAGGCGCGGGAAAACGCGCTCGCTTCGCTGAAGCCGAGGAAGTGTGCGACGCGCTCCAGCTTCCAGCCGTCGCACAGGCAGCGCTGCGCGGCTGCCATTCGAAGCTTCGCGAATTCGGCCCGCGGAGAGCCCCGGCCCGCCTCGGCGAAAAGCCGGCGCAGATGGGCCGGCGAGACCCCCGCCGCCCGCGCGGCTTCGTCCACCGACGGATTTTCGCCGAGGTTTTCCTCGAACCAATGCAGGACATTTCCCACCCGGCTCGCGGGGCTGCTTCGGGCCACCTCCGGCTCGGCCCTGCCCAGCACGAGCAGGGTCACCTCGATCAGGACCTGGTCCACCTTGAGTGCCCGTCTGGCGTCCCCTGTGCGCGTCATCTCCCAGACTTCCTCCAGGCGGGCGGAAAAGCGCCGCTGTTCGCTTGCGTTCAATTCCACGATGAGCGGTTTTGCCGGTTTTATCCGGGCCGCCAGTTCCGCCGCCACCGAGCGGAAATGGAGCACGAAGACCTCCGCCGCGTCCGCGCCTTCGTCCGTCCAGCCGTGCGGGGAATCCGGGTGGAAGATATACAGGCAGGGAGCCTCTCCCGCCTTCAGTTCCTCGCCGAGGCCGCTGGGCCGGGCCCCGCCCTGGACGATCCATTGCAGCTCCCAGCAGCCGCGCGGCCGGCCCAGGACCGGACGAAGCCCGTAGGTGCGCGTCCCGCGGGCCAGGTAGGCTAGGTTTTCCGTGGCGTCGTTCATGCGCGATTCCGTCAAGTTTTCGCGCGCTTCGGCAATGGCAAAAACCCTCGCGGCTCCGTAGGCTGGGACCGTTTCGGTCGGCTCTGTTTCCCACGGCCGGAGCCCTTGTCATTCCATGCCCTTTTCCCGTTCTTCCCGGCTGCTTCTGGGTTTCGGCCTCTGTGCCCTCTGGTTCGGCGGCTGCGTCTCCGCGCCCGCTTCCGCCCCGGTCATCCGCCTTTTCCTTGCGCCCCAAACCCTGCGTTCCGACCAGGCCACCTTGATTTGGGACAAACCCGATGGCGCGCGTTCCGGCCTCGTTTACGAGGTGCTGCGCGACGGCGTCACGGTCGGCCGCACGACGAAGACCCATTTCACCGCCGGCGGCCTCGCGCCGGGGCGCGAGTATGCTTTCGCGGTACGGACGGCGTCTGCGGATGGCCTCGCGCCTGCGAGCAATCTCCTGCGGGTGCGTACCAAGGCGCGCGAAACCGTCGTCTCGGTGCTCGACCACGGCGCCGTCGGCGACGGTCGCACCCTCAACACCGGCGCGCTCCAGGCCGCCATCGACGCCTGTCCCGCCGGTGGGATCGTCCGCGTCCCCGCGGGCGTGTTTCTCAGCGGCGCGCTTTTCCTGAAGAGCGACATGACGCTAGAGATCGAGAAGGGCGGCGTGCTCAAGGGCTCCGCCAGGCCGGCCGACTACGCGCCTTTCATCCTGAACCGCTTCGAAGGCTGGGAAATGGAGACCTACGCCAGCCTGCTCAACGCCGGCCGGCTGGACCGCTCCGGCCCGGCCAACCTGCGCAACCTCAGCATCCGGGGCGAAGGCACCCTTTCCGGAGGCGGGCAGCGCCTCTACGAGGCCGTATGCGCCGAGTTTCCCGGCGTCCGCGGACTTCGTTCCCGGGGCCGGCTCATCCTTCTCATGAATGCCGAAAACGTGGAGATTGCAGGCCTCACATTGGAGGAGTCCCCCTGCTGGACGCTCCACTACATCTATTCGGAAAACCTCAGCCTCCACGGCCTCACGGTCCGCAGCGACGTGCACAATGGCGACGGCATCGATCCGGACTCGTCCAAAAACTCCTACATCTTCGACTGCGTCTTCGATACCGGCGACGACTGCCTGGCGATCAAGTCGGGCAAGAACCCCGAGGGCAACGTGGTCAGTCGCCCGACGGAGAATGTCCGCGTTTTCGACTGCCGTTTCGACCGCGGCCACGGCATCTCCATCGGCAGCGAGATGTCCGGCGGCGTGCGTGACGTGCTGGTCGAGGACTGCGTGGCCGGCGCCCTCCTCCACGGCCTCCAGATCAAGGGGACGAAGGAGCGCGGCGGCTTCGTGGAGGATGTGACGGTGCGCAACTGCGATCTCCAGCAAATCACCGTTTATACCGAGCTGAACTACAACAACGACGGCGCGGCCGCCCCAGCCCAGCCCGTCTTCCGCAACTTTCGCTTCGTCGACATCGACCTCGCCAAGGCCGATCCGGAGAAGCCCGTCATCGTGGTGAACGGTTTTCCCGCGGCGGGGCATCGGACCAGGAACGTCGTTTTCGAGGACATCCGCCTGCCCGCCGGCGCCACGGTGAAGCTCGACCGGACCGAAGACGTCGTCTTTTCCCGTGTTGCCACCGCGGACGGACGGCTGCCCGACTATCAGATCACCCGTTCCGAACGCATAATTCACTGACGCCCTTTTCCTCGATGAACTTTCCTGACCAAAAAAGCGGCGGCGGCGCCTGGTTGCTGTTGGCGATAGCCTGGCTGAGCATGACGGCCGCGGGAGCGGCGGCACAGGAGTCCTCTGCCGGCAAACCCGGGTTTGAAAACCAGCGCCGCGCCGACCTCGGCGACGGCCGTTATCTGAACCCGGTTCTCGCCGGCGACCGGCCCGATCCCACGGTGCTGAAGGATGGCGAGGATTACTACATGACCCATTCGTCCTTCCGTAGTTATCCGGGGCTGCTCGTCTGGCACTCGAAGGACCTCGTTAACTGGGAGCCGGTCGGCCCCGCCTTGCGCAAAAACATCGGCGACATCTGGGCGCCCGACCTCGTCAAACACCGGGGCCGCTATTACCTCTATTTTCCCGCGCTGAAAGACGGCCGGACCTCGAACTACGTCGTCTGGGCCGAGCGCATCCAGGGGCCCTGGAGCGAGCCCATCGATCTCAAGGTCGGCCAGATCGACCCGGGCCACGCGGTGGGGCCGGATGGCAGACGTTACCTCTTCCTGAGCGGCGGCCATCTGGTCCCGCTTGCGGACGACGGACTTTCCATCGCCGGTGCCTTGAAGAAAATCTATGATGGCTGGCAGTACCCCGCCGACTGGATCGTGACCGGCTTCGCGCTGGAGGGGCCGAAGATCGCCCGGCGGGGCGACTACTACCACATGCTCAACGCCCAGGGCGGCACCGCCGGCCCGCCGACGAGCCACATGGTCGTCTCCGCGCGGGCCGGCTCGCCGGACGGACCGTGGGAAAACTCGCCTCATAACCCCATTGTGCGGACCTGGAGCCGCGACGAAAAATGGTGGTCGAAAGGCCACGCGACCCTGGTCGAGGGGCCGGACGGAAAGGACTGGCTTGTTTACCATGCCTACGAAAACGGCTTCTACACGCTGGGGCGCCAGACCCTGCTCGAGCCCGTGGTCTGGACCGACGACGGCTGGTTCAAGGCCGCTGGTTATGACGTCGCCCGGCCCATCCCGAAACCCGCCGGCGGCGCGGCCGTCGTGCACGGCCTGCCCTTTTCCGACGACTTTTCGACCGACAAGATCGGCGTGCAGTGGGCCTTCCACGATCCTGCCGGAGACTACTCCACGCGCTATCGCCTCGAAAACAATAGCCTGGTGCTTCAGGGGCAGGGCCAGTCGCCGGCGGATTGCTCGCCGCTCACCTTTCTCGCCGGCGATCAGGCTTACCAGATGGAGGTCGAGATCGAAATCGCCGACGGCGCACGTGCGGGTCTCATCCTCTTCTACAACGAAAAACTCTACGCCGGCCTGGGCTTCGATCGGGAGCACTTTTTCCGGCATCGTTACGGTACCGACAAGACGCAGCTCCGGCCGAAGAATGCCGCCCAGCCCGGCACGCGGCTCTGGCTGCGTCTCGTCAACGATCGCCACGTGGTCAGCCTTTTTCACAGCGCGGACGGCCACCGCTGGTCCCGCTACGGGGAGGGGATGGAGGTGTCCGGCTACCACCATAACGTCGCGGGCGGTTTCGTGAGCCTGCGGCCGGCCCTCTATGCCGCCGGCCGGGGCGAAGTGCGGTTCCGAAATTTCCGATACCAGGCCCTGCCGTGAACCGGCTTTCTTCCGGCCGATCCGCTCCGCCGCTCCTCTCTTCCCCATGCGGTTTCTGCTCCCCCGTCTGTTCTTGCTCGCGCTGCTCGGCCTCCGGCTTTCGGCCGCGCCGCCGGCTGCGCCCGGGCGTCTGCGCGTCGACGACGTGGCCGAACCCGTCGGCACCGGCGCCGCGGTCTGGTTCGGCTGGCAGGTGAACGATCCGGACCCGGACGAAATCCAGTCCGCCTGCCGCATCCTCGTCTCGTCTTCCTCCGCCCGGCTCGCCGCCGGCGAGGGCGACTTGTGGGACAGCGGCCGGATCCCTGGCCGCCTGCAAAACCACGTCCTCTACGCGGGCGTTCCCCTGCAGGGCGACCGGCGCTACCACTGGAAAGTCCGCACCTGGGACAAGGACGGCCAGGCCGGCCCCTGGTCCGCGCCCGCCACCTTCGTCGTCGGCCCCACGGACGACGCCGGCTGGGCCGGGGCGCATTGGATCCGCCGCGACTCGGCCGACAAGGACGACTACACCCTTTTCCGGAAAAAGGTCGCGCTGTCCGCCAAGGCCGTCGAGCGGGCGACCGTCTACGTCGCAGCCGTCCACAAATACGCCCTTTATCTCAACGGCATCCTGGTCGGCAGGGGTCCCGCGTATCAGCATCCTCAATACCAGTACTACAATGCCTACGACGTAACCGGGATCGTGCAGGCCGGCGCGGACAACCAATTCGCCCTATTCCAGCACTGGTTCGGCGGCGGCCAGGGACGCCCTGCGGGCGAGCGCGGCGTCCTCCTGAAGGCGGTCGTCCACCATGCCGACGGTTCGGTGACCGAGATCGGCACCGACGCCACCTGGCGCCAGAGCCGTGCCGCCGCCTGGGTGACCGGCCAGCCGGACCGCAACCGGGGCGAGGGCGTGGGCTACGTCGAGTGCATCGACGCCCTCGAGTTTCGATCCGATTGGGTTTCCGCCGGCTTCGACGACTCTTCCTGGGGGCCGGTCAACGTGATCGGCCCCCATCCGACCGCGCCTTGGACCGGTCGGCTCAGCCCGGACCTGACCTGCATCGACGAGACCGTCCTTGCCCCCGCCTCGATCGTGCACAAGGGCGGCGGCAAATATGTCGTCGATCTCGGCAAGGTCCATGCCGGCCGGCCGCGCATCCGCTTCTCCGGCGGCGCGTCCGGCGACATTGTCTCGATGCGCGGCGCTTACACGCTCGATGCTTCCGGAGAGATCCCCTCCGGCACGAAATCCCAGGCCACTCTCATGGAGTATCGTGCCGTACTCGACGGCGGCGTCTTCACTTACGAGCCGGTGGAATATCTGGGCATGCGTTACTTCCAGATCGACAACGCACCCATGCCGGTCGGCCCCGATAACTTTTCCTTTGTGGCGAGGCACAGCCGGATGGACGCCTCCGCCTCGTCCTTCGCTTCGTCGAACCCCACCCTCGACGCCGTTTGGGGCCTGATGAAAGATTCCCTGCTCACCTGCGCTCAGGAGGAGTTCGTGGACACGCCCACGCGCGAGAAGGGCGGCTTCCTCGGCGATTCAGCCATCCAAAGCACCGTGGCGATGCCCGTCATGAACGAGCGCGCCCTCACGCAACGTGTACTCGGCGAGTTCCTCCAGTCGATGGGGCAACACTGGTCCAAACCAGACGACCGCGGTCGCATGAACGCCGTCTACCCCAACCGGGACGGCGGGCGCGATATCCCCGATTTCACCCAGGCCTTCCTCCCCTGGGTATGGAGCTACTACCTGGAGACCGGCGACCGCGCTTTCCTCTCCGCGCACTACGCCCGGCTCAGCGACATCGCCGACTACGTCCACCGCCACACCGACCCCGCCACCGGCCTCGTCACCCGGCTCACCGGCGGTTCCGGCGCCTACCAGTACGGCATAGTCGACTGGCCCGCCCCGATGCGTTTCGGCTACGACATGGAGACCACCGCCCGCACCGTCATCAACGGTTGGGCCCATGCCGACTACCAAGCCATGGCCCGGATCGCCGCCGAACTGGGCAACAGCGCCGATCGCGACACCTGGCGTGCCCGGGCCGGGGCCTTGAAGACTGCGATCAATGCCCGTCTCCGTAACGACGCCGGCGTCTACATCGATGGCCTGTCCGCCGAAGGCACGCCCAGCGCCCACGTCTCCCAGCACGCCAATATTTTTCCGCTCGCGCTCGACCTCGTGCCCGACTCCCGGCGCGCGGCCGTCGTGGATAAAGTCAGGGAGCTGCGAATGAGCGTGGGCATGGTCACCGTTTCCTGGCTCGTCCGCGCCCTCGGCGAGGCGGGCGAGGGTCCCCAGCTCCTCGATCTGTTCACCCGCGAAGACTGGCCCGGCTGGGCGCGTTGCCTCGCCCGCGGCGCCACCGCGACCTGGGAGTCGTGGGATTCCGACACCGTCAAGGACGAGAGCCTTTCGCACGCCTGGGGCGCGGCGGGACTGGAAGGATACCTCCGCTACGTCCTGGGCATCCGGCCGCTCAAGCCCCAGTACGAGGAAGTCCTCATCCAACCGCTCGATTTTGCCGACAAGCTCGAATGGGCCGGCGGTCACCTCACCACCGATCGAGGCGAGATCGCCGTGCGCTGGAGCCGTGCGCCGGGCTCCTATGAACTCCGGGTGAAGCTCCCGGGCAACGTCACCGCCCAGGTGGCCTTGCCCGCGGGAGCGGCAGCTCGACCGAGCGTCCATCTCGACGGCCGTCCGGTGCAGGCTGTCCGGGAGGGGGGGCGTCTCGTGCTTTCCGGGGTCGGCTCCGGCGAGCACCGTATCGTCCGCTTCGACGCTCCGGTGGAGGGCTCCGTCGAGACGTCGCGGCGAGTTTCCATCGTCGATTCCGGCGCGGTCGGAGATGGGACGACCCTGAACACCCCATCGATCCAGTGCCTCATCGACCGGCTCGCGGAGGAGGGCGGCGGCTCGGTGCTCGTCCCGCGGGGCGTCTTCGTCAGCGGGGCCCTGTTCTTCAAGCCAGGCGTGCACCTGCACCTCGAAAAAGAGGCCATTCTGAAATGCTCCCCCGACCTGAAGAATTTCCCCCCGCGGCGCACGCGCATCGAAGGGCACTTCGAGGAAGCCTTCAACCCGGCCCTGATCAACGTCGACGGCTGCGACGATTTCCATCTCAGCGGCGAAGGCATCCTGGACGGCGCGGGCCGGTCGGTTTGGGATCTTTTCTGGAAGCTGCGCAATGCCTCCACGGATAAGGCGAACTTCCGGAACCTCAGCGTCCCGCGCGCCCGGCTTTGTCTGATCGAGAACTCGCGGAACGTCGTGGTCGAGGGCGTCACGTTCAAGGATTCCCAGTTCTGGAATCTCCATCTCTACCGATGCCGGGACGTCCTTGTGCGAGACGCTCGCTTCCAGGTGCCCGACGACTATACGCAGGCGCCCAGCTCCGACGGCATCGACGTGGACAGCTGCCAGGACGTCACGGTCCAGGGCTGCCATTTTTCGGTCACCGACGACTGCATCGCCATGAAAGGCTCGAAGGGGCCCCGCGCGAGGGAGGACAAGGACAGTCCGCCGGTGGAACGGGTGCGCGTCCGCGACTGTGTTTTCAAACGCGGCCACGCCGCCGTGACGCTGGGCAGCGAGGCGACCGTCGTGCGCGACGTCGTGGTGGAAGACTGCCGCGTGCTCGGTGGGATGGCCGTGCTCAACTTCAAGCTGCGCTCCGATACCCCGCAGCACTACGAGGACATTCACTACCGCGGCATCGTGCTGGAGGGCCGGGGGGGCTCGCTCCTCTCGATCCGGCCCTGGACACAATACGCCGATCTGCAGGGCCTTCCCCCGCCCAGCTCGGTCGTTCGCAACGTCACGCTCTCGAACATCCGGGGACGCTACGGCGCCTTCGGCAGCATCCGCGGCAACCCCGGCCAGACCGAGATCGACGGCATCCGGATCGAGGATCTCGACCTGCGTCTGCAGAAACCGAAGTTGGAACTGCGGAACGTGAAAAACCTGCGCGTGGAAAACGTCGCGGTGAACGGCGAGCCCTTCGTGCTGTAGCGCTTCCTGGGAGCGCCGGCTGCCTTGTGCCCAGGCGGCGCGCTCAGCGGCGTTGCGTCGGGCTGATTCACCGCGGCATCCAGCTCGGTGGGCCACGGATCGGGACGGCGCATCTTACAGGGGGCAATTGATTCGACCGCAGATCACGCAGATGGGCGCAGATAAAATCATTTGCCCAAGAGACACGCCCCAGACCTCTTCACCTGAAGAGTGGAAGGCTTTGAATTTTGGGGCTTTGGTAATCTGCGCCCATCGGCGCGATCTGCGGTTTCAACTGCAAGACGACGGCGATCACGTTCCGCCTTCCGGGAAGATTCCGATTCACCGAGGGCGCTGGTGGTCCGGATTTCCGTGTCTGTTTTCCAGAGGTGCACGAGGAATTCGCCGATGGTATCGAAGAGCATGCGGGCAGCGGGAACGCTGGAGGACCGCTGTCCACCCGGAGGATTTTCGCCGCGGATTGCAGGCCTTTCAGCGGCGGGCGGAAACACGTCACCGCCCGGCGCGGATTTTGGCGCGCCAGGCTGCTGCGTCGGCGGGGTTTTGTTTTTTCCAGAAACGCTCCACGGCGTCGGCGGCGTTGGCGCGAACGGCGGGATCCTCGATCTTGTCCACCCATGCGGCGGCCTGGCGGGGGTGGGAGAAGGCGAGCGAGGAGGCCATCGTGCCCAGCGCCCGGTCGCGTTCGCGTCCATTGGGCAGGGCGGCGAACCAGGGGCCGGCGCGGGCCGGATCGGTGCGGCCCCAGTTTTCGGCGGCCAGGTCGAGAGCGGTGCCGCGGGACTCGCCGGCGGGCAGGCGGACGGCCCAGGCGGCGGCGGAGGCCGGATCGAGACGGCCCCAGCTCTCGGCGAGGGTGACGGCGGCCCCCCCGGACAAGTCACCGGGCGGCAGGGTGGAGGCGAAGGCGGCGGCCTCGCGCGGGGAATACTGGGCCATGGTGGAGATGACGTCGTTGGCCAGGTGGGTGCGCAACTCGCCGGGCGGCAAGCTCTGAACGCCGGCGATGGCGGCTGGGGCGTCGTCGCGGGCCCAGGCCTGGGCCAGGCTGGAGAGGGACTGGTCGCGGAGTTCGCCGACGGGCAGCTGGCTGGCGATGGCGAGGCCCCGAGCCGGGTCATGGTAGACGACGTTCTCCACGATGGAGGCGAGAGCTTCGGTGCGGGCGGGGCCCACGGGGAGGGATTCGGCCCAGGCAAGGGCTGCGGGGGTATCGTCGGCGGCCCAGAGTCCGAGCGAGTGGGCGAGTGCGCGGCGGCGGTCCTCCGGCGAGGCCAGGGTGGCGGCCCAGATGGCGGTGCCCTGGGGGTCGAGGCGGACGCGCTCCTCGCCGATGCGGGCGACGGCGTGGGTGCGGAGCTCGCCCTCGGGAAGGGAGCGGGCCCACTCGTCGGCGAGGGCGGGATCGCGCTGGGTATAGGTGGCAGCGATGGCGCCGATGGCGTCGCGTTGGGCGGTGCCGGCGGGGAGCGCCTTGGCGAAGACCGCGGCCATGCCGGGGTCCTCGGCGGCGAGCTCCATGCTGATGGAGCGGAGAAGCTCGTTGCGCTCGCTGCCGCCGGGGGCCTTGAGGACGTAGTCGAGGGCGATCTCGGGATCTTCGCGGGCGATGAGGCCGAGCGCGGTGCCGAGGGTGGTGGCGCGAGTCTCGCCGGGCGGAAGCGCGGCGGCTGCCTCCAAGGCGGCGTCGGGGGAGCGGGAGCTCCAGAGGAGGATGACGTTCTTCAACACCTGGGCGCGGGTGGCGCCGGGCGGGAGGCGGCTGGCGTGGTCGAAGGCGGAGGCGGCATCGGCGTTGGCGAGATTGCCGAGGAAATAGCCGAGGGCTTCGTCGTGGTCCCGGCCGGGCGGGATCTTGCCGATGAACTCGAGGGCGCCCTCGGAATCGGCGATGGGCCAGGCGGAGGCGGTGAGGACGAGCGCGCCGGCCCGGGCGGGGCCGGGAGGCAGGCCGAGGACGAACTCGGCGGCGGCGGCCGGCGCCACGGAGGCCCAGTGATTCACGACGAAACCGAGGACTTCGTTGCGCTCGGGACCGGCGGGCATCCCTTCGACCCAGGCGAGGGCGGCGCGGGGCTCCTTCAGGGCCCAGGCGCGGGCGATCTCGGCGAGGACGGTACGGCGCTCGAAGGGGCGAAGATCGAGCTTTCCCACCGCGTCGGCGGCTGCGGCGGGATCGGCGAGGGCCCAGGAGGCGAAGACCGCGCCGTAGACGGTCTCGCGCTGCGAGGGCGGCAGGAGGGGCACGAGCGCGACGGCGGCGCGCGGATCCTTCGCCGCGAGCAGGGGGATGGCGAGCCGGAGGGCGTCGGCGCGGGTGGCGCCGGGCGGAAGCTCGCGGATCCAGGCGAGCGCGGCGGAAAGGTCCGCCTGCAGCCAGCCCTGCACGGCGGTGAGCATGAGCTGATCGCGGAGGGTGGAGGCGGGCAGGGCGCGGACGAAGTCGAGGGCGGCGCGGGCGTCGCGCCCCGCCCAGAGCGAAACGAGGGTGCGGCGCAACTCGTCCTGGGCGGGGGCGAGAACGAACTCGCGCAGCGCCTCGAGCAGGCGGGGGAAGTCGGAGACCGAGAGGCCGGCGAGGATGCCCTCCCACTGCGCGGTGCGGCGCCATACACCACTGCGGCACTCGGCGGCGAGCTGCTCGATGATCTGGTCGAGCGTGAGGCGGGGGGCCGCGGCGGCGGCGGTGCCGTCGACGGAGGCGGAGGGGGCGGCGTCGGACCGGCTGGCGGCAGCCGGCCCGCGTATCTCGCGGGGAGCGGATGGGCGGCCGAGGAAAAAACCGAGCGCGAGCGCGGCGAGCAGGGCGAGGGGGAAAAGGGGTTTCACGATGGAGGGAGATGTCTTTGGTGAAATGTAGGCCCGGCCGCTGGCCGGGCTTCGGGAAAAACGCCCGGCCAGCGGCCGGGCCTACATTTGTATTCAAAGCATGGGGACGGGGATGAGATCGCGGGCGCCGATGGAGCGCAGCCAGGAGACGGCGGCGAGGCGGTCGGTGCGGAGCCAGGCGCGGGCGACGTTCTCGATGGCCTCGCGGCGGAGCTCGGGCTGGTTGACGGAGGCGGCCCAGCGGGCGGCGTCGGCGGGGCGGCGGGCGACCGCGGTCTCGGCATATCTCGCGGCGGCGCGCTCGCGGGCGGCGTCGGGAGGGAGGCTGTCCAGCCATTTGGAGGCTTCGGCGGGATCGAGGCGGGCCCAGTTGGAGATCACGTTCGAGATGGCTTCCGAGCGCAGCTCGCCGGGCGGAAGCTTGCCGGACCAGGCGGCGGCGGCGTTGGGATCGACGTCCGACCAACTGAGGACGGCGCTGGCGAGGGCGGAGAGGGGGACCTCGCCGGGCGCCAATTCGGCCGCGCGGGCGAGGGCCTCCTGGGGCGCGATCTGGGCGTAGTAGTTGACGAGATTGCCGAGCAGCTCGGCGCGGAGCGGGATGGGCGGGAGGTCGGTGATGCGCTCGAAGGCGCGCTCGGGGTCGATGCGGGACCAGGCGAGGGTGATATCGTAGGTGGCGAGCTGTTGGTCGGCCTCGTCGGCGAGCTCGAGCACGAGGTCGAAGGCGGCGGCGGGATCGGCCTGAGCGAGGCGGGTGGTGACGGTGAGGAGGGCGTTCTGGCGAGCGGGGCCTTCGGGCAGGGCGAGAGCCCAGGCGGTGGCGGCGGAGGGGGCGAGGTTGATCCATTCGGCGATGGCGGCTTCGAGGACGCGGCCGCCGCCGTCGTCGGCCGGCAGCGAGGCGGCCCAGGAGACCGCGGCGTGGGGGTCGGTCTTGGCGAGGTCGGCGACAAGCTGGTTCAACGCCATGCCGCGGAGCTGGCCCTCCGGGAGGGAAAGGGCCCAGGCCTTGGCGGCCTCCGGGTCGGCCTGGGCGAGGCCGCTGACGATGTAGGGGATGGCGCGGTGCTGGGTCTCGCCGGGCGGCAGGAGGGTGATGAAGCGGGCGGCGGTGGCGGAATCGACGGCCGAAAGATGTTCGCCGATGTGGCGAAGAACGTGGTCGCGGGCATCTCCGGGCGGGGTATCGCGGAGGAAGTCGAGGGCAGCGTCGGGCTGGCGGCGGGCGACCTCGGTGAGGACGAGGGAGAGGGCGTGATTGCGCACGAAGCCGGGGGGGAGATTTTTCGCGGCGTCGAGGGCCTGCTGGGGGTTATCGATCGCGATACGCTCGAGCACGGTGCCGACGAGCTCGGGTTTGACGGCACCGGAGGGAAGGGCCTTGGCGTAGGCGAGGGCGGCGACGGGATCGGAGTCGGCCCAGGTGGCCACGAGGTCGCGGAGGAGGACGTTGCGGTTGCCGCCGGCCGGAAGTTTCTCGGCGAAGCGCACGGCGCCCTGGGGGTCGCTGGCGGGCCAGTTGGAGGCGATCTGGGCGATGGCGGCGGAGCGGCGGGCGCCGCCGGGGAGGGCGAGGGCATAGGCGGCGGCGGCCTGGGGATCGTTGGCGGCCCAGAGGGCGAGGATGCGTTCGATGACGGTGGTCTTGAGCCGGCCGGCGGGCAGGGTGTCGGCCCAGGCCAGGGCGGCGGTGGGCGCGGAACGGGCCCAGGCGCGGGCCACGCCCTCGAAGGCGGCGAGTTGTTCCGACCAGGTGACCTCCAGTCTCGCGGCATGGGCGGCGGCGGCGGCGGGGTCGATCGCGGCCCAGGCTTCGAAGACGGCGGTGTAGCTGGTGGAGCGCAGTCCCTCGGGGACGAGCTGGAGAAGATCGAGGGCGGCGAGGGGATCGAGGGAGGCGGCGAGGGGCAGGGCGTGCTGGACGGCTTCGGTTTGCAGGGAGCCGGAAGGAAGCGAGCGGATCCAGGCGAGGGCGGCGCCGAGGTCGGCGCGGAGCCAGCCCTGGAGGAGGGCGATGAAGGTGGCGTCGCGCCAGGGGCCTTCGGGAAAGGTGGAGGCAAAGGCGAGGGCAGGCGAGGGTGCGATGCGCCCCCAGTGGCCAAAGAAGACACGCCGGAGCTCGGTTTGAGCGGGCACCTCGAGGTGGATGCGGATGCCCGGCGCGATGCGCTCGAACTGGGCGGCGGGGAGGGAGGAGAGCAGGGCTTCCCACTCCTGATCGCTCTGCCAGACGCCGGCCCGGCAGGCGGCGGCGAACCGTTCCACGATACGCGCCGCGGCGGCGGCGGAATCGTCACCGCGGGCAAGACCCGCGGCGGCGGGCGCGACGGCGACGGAAGGAGCGGGCAAAAAGAACCGGGCGGCGCCGAAGCCAAGGAGGGCCGCGCCGGCGAGGGCGAGGAGGCGGAGGGAAGGGGATGTCATGCCGGGTCAACTACGAAGCGGGGTAAAACAAAGCGGAAAGTCCGCGACAGCCGGGGCGAGCCATCGCGGACGAGGATGCGAACCCGGGGCCTTTGTCGCCACGGGATTCGCGGTCGTCCGCAAGCGGAGACCAAGGGATGGATTGCAGGCGGGGACCTTGGTCCCGGCCCGGAAGCTCCGCGGCGACGGAGGCCGTCGCGGAGTCCGGAAGGACGGGACCGGAGACGTCACGCCGGAACCGCGATCACTGGCAGCTGACGTTGGCGTAGGAGCCGGAGCCGGAGACGCTCTTGCAGGCGGAGCCGGTGACGGTGCCGGAGACGACGCGGACGTTCACACAGTCCTGGATCCAGACGCCGATATCGCGGCAGCTGTTGGCGTAGAGCTTGGCGACGGCGCTGTTGTTGCTGCCGGTGAGGCTGAAGAAGCCGCGGCCGCAGGAGTTGGAGGTGGTGGTGCCGCTGGCG
Source organism: uncultured Akkermansia sp. (assembly GCA_966250295.1). GTDB lineage: Bacteria > Verrucomicrobiota > Verrucomicrobiia > Opitutales > Opitutaceae > IMCC26134_A. Next base: position 37,039 of record CBINGR010000054.1, read on the forward strand.
TAGGCGTCGACGGCCGTGTTGGCGTAGCGCAGGCCCGCATAACCGCCGCTATAGTTGCAGCGGGTGGCATTGACGGTGGTGATGCGAGCGGTGTTGCCTGCATTGATGAGCACGCCGCAGCCGCCGGTGCGGTCGGTGGCGGTGACGGTGCTGAGGGTGACGCTGTTGATACCGTAGGTCTCGACGGCGTGGCCGCCGGCGTTGGTGCCGGTGGGGCTGCCGCCGTTGAAGCTATAGCCCGTGCCGCCCTTGCAGTTGTCGATGCGCATGAGGATGCCGGCGCCGCCGGAGATGCCG
>CBINGR010000055.1:0-36807 GCA_966250295.1 uncultured Akkermansia sp.
CCCATGTTGATGTCCACGGCGTCGGCGCCCAGTTCCTGGCAGATCACGGCGGCGTCGCGCATCTCCTCGGGAACGGCACCGAAGAGCTGCACGGCCCAGGGACGGTCGCCGGGGGCGGTGGCGACGAGCTTGAGCGCGGTGGGGTTGCGCTCGATGAGGGAGCGGGCGTTGACGAGGTCGGTGGTGGCGAAGCCCAGACCGCCTAGTTCGCGCACGGTGAGGCGCATGGGCAGGTTCGTGTATCCGGCGAGCGGAGACAGGAACAGATTGGAAGAAAGCGTGAGTGGGCCGAGACGCATCGGGCGGAAACGAAGAGAGCCAGCAAAACGCCCGGTGCGTGCGAGGCGAGGCTTCGTCTTGGCGAAGGCTGGAAGTGCCCGGTGGACAGCGGGTTTATCGCCCGCTGGAGACCGCAAGGGAAAGCGCGGATGGAGACGGTATCGGCCGGGCGGAAACGCGGCGGCTCAGACTTGGGTTGGCGAAGGGCGTTCGGGATCGGGCGGGACCGTGAGCGAGCGGTCGCGCCCGGCTTGGAACTCGGCGAGCCAGTGCAGCAGGCGGAGAGTGGTTTCCGCATCGGGGAGGCGGCGGTTCTTGATGAAATCGGTGACTCGCTGGCGGGGCAGGCCGAGATGGCGGGCCAGGCGGGCTTTGGTCCCGCGGGTTTGCAAGGCGAGGTAAAGCTGATCGGCGAGCGCATCCCACATCGGGGTCGGCGACTCGCCAGCCGGAACCTCGGCGGCAGGAGCCAGCCGACGGTGGCCCCGACGGCGGTCAACGGCCCGAAAGGTGGCGCGGGCGGCCTTGCGGGCGGCGATCTCGGCGGCGGTGCCGAGGATTTCAAGCAGTTCGACCGCCGGACGCGCCGCGGGATGCAATCCCGGATCATTGGACTCGCTCATGCGAAAATGTCACCAATCTGGTGACAAAGTATCAAGACCCGGCCCATGGTAAGAGGGTCCTTTTTGAGGTAAATGTAACCAATTGGGTGACAAAATTGGGAAGTCGGGGCGGAAGGGCGCGAGCGGGCGGAGAGGGGTGGGATAAGGGGGAGCTTGCCGGTTGCGTGCGGGAGCGCTTTTACAATGGTGGAGATATGAAACGTCGTAATGTGCTCGCGGCCTTTGTCGTCGCGCTGGCGTGCTCTCAGATGCTCGGCTACCTGACCGGCGCGAGAACGGTGAGCGCTTGCGGGGCCGCAAGCTGTTTCGCCCCGATGCCCGAGGTGTTTTCCGAGGTGGAGGCCCGGTCGGGCGACGATTTCGAGCCCTACACGCACACCTTCACCCTGCGTGGAACCGGCGGAAACGGCGCGGAGTTCGAGCGGACGATTACCCCGGCGCTCTTGGCGCGGATTCCGGGGCCCCACGCGCGGCGCGCGGCCTACATGAACGCGCTTGAGTTTGCGCCCGCGCTGCCGGAAGCGCGGTGGCAGGCCGCCTGGTGCCTGGGCTTCGGCGAGGCCGGCCCGCTGCGCACGGCTTTCGAATTGCCGGAAGGGGCGCGGGCCTTGGCCCTGACCGTGGAAATGCCTGGAGACGAACGCGACGAACCATGGGTGCTTTCGGCTTCCTGCACGCAGTAAAACGGCATTCGCCGGGAACCTTCGCGCTCTTTCGCATCGGTTTCGGCACTTGGCTGGCCTGGCAGTTCGCCGCGCTCGCGCCGTGGGCAGGCGAGCTGTTTTCGAGCGATGGCGTGCCAGGCCATGCCGCTTGGGCGGGCTGGTTTGGCGGAGCGTGGTGGTGGGCGATCTGGTGCGTGGCGGGCGCGGTTCTCGGGATATTGCTGGCGGCGGGCTGGCGGCGCATCTGGGTGGCGCCGGCGCTGTGGCTGGCCTGGGCGGTCCTGTATAATCGCAATCCGCTGCTGGTGACGCCGGCGACGGCCTACGTCGGTTTTCTGCTCATCATGCTCGCACTCGTGCCGGAAGGCGAAGCGTGGCGCTGGCGGGGATCGCGGACGCCCGACACGGAATGGGCGATGCCCCTGGGGGTCTTCGCGGGAGCGTGGTTTCTAATGGCGGCCAACTACTCGTGCATCGGCCTGGCGAAGATGGGCAGCCCGAGCTGGCGGAACGGGACCGCGTTCTGGTACGTGCTGCATGACCCCATGGCGCGCCCCGGTTTCTGGCGCGATCTGGCCCTGGGCCTGCCGGCCTGGGTGCTGGCCCTGATCACCTGGGGGACAACCGTGGCACAGGCGGCTTTCCTGCCGTTATGCGCGACCCCGCGCGGGCGCAAATGGGCCTGGTCGCTGATGGTGTTGATGCACTTCGGATTGTTGGGGGTGATGAACTTTACCGAGCTGACGGCGGGCATGTTGTGGCTGCACGTGTTCACCTTCGACCCGGAATGGATTCCGGCGCGGGGGCGGTCGGGGCGGCAGGCGGTGCTTCTCTATGACGGGGAATGCGGACTCTGCAACGCGGTCACGCGTTTTCTGGCGCGCGAGGACACGACGGGCGTGTTGCGTTTCGCGCCGCTGCAGGGGCGCTTCGCGCAGGAGGCGCTTAAGCGCTGCGGGTTGCCACGGGAAAACTTCGACAGCCTGGTATTTCTGCCGGACGCGGACGGGGAAATCTACCGCCTGCGCACGGCGGGAGCGCTGGAGGTGTTTGACGCGCTGGGCGGTATCTGGCGCCCAGTTGGCCGGGCAGCCCGACTGGTGCCGGGGCCGATTCGCGATCTGGCCTACCGGCTGGTCGCGCGGCTGCGCTACCGACTTTTCGGCCCCTATGTGCCCGTGCCCCTGCCGGAGGCCTTGGCGCGGCATTTTATCTTGGAGTGAGCGCGGCTATGGCCGCGGCCATGCGGCGCAGGGCCTCGTCGAGCGTCGCGCGGGGACAGCCGAAGTTGATGCGCACGTGGGTGCCGCGCGGAGCCCCGAAGAAGGCGCCATCGCTAAGGCCGACGCCGTGGGCCTCGAAATGGGCGATGGGATCGGAGAGGCCGAGGGCGGAGACATCGAGCCAGGCCAGGTAGGTGGCCTCGACCGGGGCGGCGAGTTTCACCCCGGGCAGTTCGCCCCCGCGGAGCGCGGCAACGATGCGGTCGCGGTTGCCGCGCAGAGTCTCGAGCAGCGCCTGGCGCCAGGTTTCGCTGTCGCGATAAGCGGCCTCGCAGGCGGCGAAACCGAGCGCAGTCACCTCGGCCACGATGCCGGCGGTGGCGCGGACGAAACGTGCGCGCAGGGCGGGGTCGGGGATGATGGCGAAGGAGGTGCCGAGGCCGGGCACGTTGTAGGTCTTGCTCGGGGCCATGAGCGTGACGGTGCGGGCCGCGTGCTCCGGCGCGACGAGCGCGGTCGGCAGGTGCGGCAGGTCCGGGTCGAGGATGAGGTCGCAGTGGATCTCGTCGGAGCAGAGGACAAGGTCACGACGCGCGCAGAAGTCAGCGAGGCGGGCTAGTTCATCGCGGCGAAAGACGCGGGCTACGGGGTTGTGCGGGTTGCAGAGGAAAAACAAGCGGGTTCGCGGGGTGAGGGCTGCCTCGAGCGCGGCCCAGTCGATTTCCCAGCGGCCGTCGGCCAGGCCGGCGGGACCTGGGTGCAGGGCGAGCGGAACGGTCACCGACACGCGGCCCGAGTTTTTCGGCGCGCTCATGAAAGGCGGATAGACGGGGGTGAGGCAGAGAACCTCTTCCCCGGGGGCGGCGAAGGCCTGGGCGGTGACGTTGAGACCGCAGACCAGCCCGGGAAGCCAGACGATCCAGGCCGGATCGATGGTCCAGCCGTAGCGGGTGGCACAGGCGTTCACCACGGCATCCACGGTGGATTTCACGGGCCGGGCGTAGCCGAAGATGCCGTGCTCCACGCGGCGGTGGAGAGCGTCGAGGATCGCCGGCGAGGAGCGGAAATCCATGTCGGCGACCCAGAGCGGGAGGATGTCGTGGCCGGCATACTTCTGCCACTTCTGCGAGTCGGTGCCGAGGCGCGGATGGACGGTGGTGAAATCGAAACTCATGGGCGGGCGGGCACGGTGGGGAAGGGGGGCGCCGGCGGCACGCGTTTTTTGGGACTAGTTTGCCCAGCGCCGTGACAAGCAGGCGGACAAAATTTCCCAAGGGAAAAAACCGGATGATGTCTCAGGGAGCTCATTTAAAGCGAGATATGCTATTTTCTAAGGCGGCACCCCGTATGCGTACGAAGGTGACGTTTTCCGATCCGAACAATTCAACAAACCCATCCACAGGAGACATAAGATCATGAGACTCATTCCTTACACCACGCCGGTAACCCGCAGTTTTTATCCCGGTTTTGCCCGCAGCCCGTGGGCAGGCTTGGAAACGCAGATGGACCGGCTTTTCGAGGCGGCCTTGAGCGAGACGGCCGGCGTGAGCGCCGAGCGTTTCCCGGTCGATCTCTACGAGGATAACAACGCGACCTATGTGCGGGCCGAGCTGCCGGGGGTAAACCGTTCCGACATCGGTGTGGAGCTGACCGAGGGCACCTTGCAGCTCACCGCGAAGCGTACGATCAAGGACGGCGACAGCGAGGAAACCCTGGAATTCAGCCGGGCGATCACGGTGCCCGATCATGCCGTGCAGGCCGACAAGATCAGCGCGGCCTACGAAAACGGCGTGCTTACCGTGACCCTGCCGAAACGGGAGGAGGCCAAGCCGCGCAAGATCAGCGTGACGGTGTCCTGAACCGCCGTGAAGCCACAGCCCAAGAGCCGGAGGCCAAATCCTGAAACTTAACCTAACAACGATTCCAAAGGAGAAACTTATCATGTCACTCATCTCTTCCCTTATTCCTTCGTTCGGTTCGCCGGCGTTGAAAAATGACGACGCCTCCAAGACCGGCGATCTCGGTCACACCGTGACGCCCCGCTACCAAGTGGCGGAAACACCCGAGGCGTACGGGCTCACCGTCGAAATGCCTGGCGTATCCAAGGACGGCCTCGAACTGAGCGTCGATCACGAGCAGATCCGCGTGGTCGGACGCCGACCCTGGCGTCGTCCCGAGTCGTGGACGGCCCTGCACCGCGAGACGCGCGAGACGACCTTCGAACTCGTGCTGGAGCATGGCCGCGTGATCGACGCGGAGAAAGTCCACGCGGAGCTGCGCGACGGCCTGCTGCGCGTGTCGCTGCCCAAAGCCGAAGCGGTCAAGCCCCGCAAGATCGCGGTATCGTAACCCAGGCTCTCCGCTTCGCGGCGACCTTCGCCGGCTGACGAAACTTGCAGCCCGCGTCCCCTCCAAAAGGGGGCGCGGGCTTTTTTTGCGGCACCGGAGCTGCGGGCCGGCCGGGTGGCCTGAAAGCCGGACAGCGGCCGGGGCGCCCTGAACCCGGTCGGGGAAACGTGTTTATCAAGTCATTGAGCCCGCGCTCAATCTGGCCCGATCGATGGCGCAGTGCGGCGGGTGGATTGACTCGGAAAAGGGGCGGACGCTACTTCACGACCTTTCACCTCTTTTTCCGATGATGCGCTTTTTCCGATTGATGGGCCTTGGTCTTGGGCTGCTCGCGCTGGTGGGCGGACTTTTCGCGCAGGAGGCGCAGAATACCGCGGGCGTCACGCCCGACCCGGACACGACGGCGGCCGCGGCGGCGGTGCAGTCGGGGGCGGTCCAGCCAGGGCGGATGCCGGAATTCATCGAGCATGTGGTGGACGTGCTCCTGGGGCTCTTCGGCGTGGAGAACGCGGGCAATACCTGGCAGCACTACGCGATCGCGGGACTGCTGACGGTGGGTTTCTACGTGCTGCGCAAGGTCGTGACGCGTTTCGTCTTCGGTTTTTGCAAGAAGCTGACGGCGAAGACCGAGACAACGCTGGACGACGAGTTGTTCACGGTGTGGATGCGGCCGGTGGCGGCGTTCATCGCGGTGCTGGGCGTGGTGCTGGCGATCAAAGTGCTGAAGCTTTCGCCGGAGGCGGACAACGCCTTCCGTTACCTGACGGTCATCGCCTTCTCGGTGGTGGCGCTGTGGTTTTTTCTGAGCACGATCTCGGCGGTTCTCGATCACCTGCATGAGGACGCGAAACGGCGGAACAACGGCGTGGCGGCCTTCATGCCGTGGATAAAAAAGACGGTCATCACGCTAATCCTGATCTTCGGCGTGCTGATGGTCGCGCAGGCCTTGGGAGCGAACGTGAAGGCCTTTCTCACCGGTCTCGGCATCGGCGGTCTGGCCTTTGCGCTGGCGGCGCAGGATACGCTGGCGAACGTCTTCGGCTCGGTGGTCGTGGCGGTGGACCAGCCCTTCCGCATCGGCGACTACGTGAAGATCGGCGGTTTCGAGGGTTCGGTGGAAGACATCGGCCTCCGCTCGACCCGCCTGCGCACGCCGGATCGCACGCTGATTTCCATCCCGAACAAGACGGTGGCGGCGGAAGCGATCAACAACTTCACCCGCATGCCGCAGCGCCGCGTGGTGCAGACTATCGGGGTTACCTATGGGTCGAAGTCCGACCAGATGGACGGCTTGGTGAACGACATCCGGGCCCTGCTGAAAAACGACCCGGCGGTGCATCCGCAGACCATTCTGGTGCATTTCCTGAACTATGGGGCCAGCTCGCTCGATATTCAGATCATCTACTTTTCGGCCGACCCGGACGGGGTGAAGACGATGGATCTGCGCCACCGGCTGAACCTGGAGATCATGCGCCTGGTCGAGGCCCGCGGGCTGGGCTTCGCCTTCCCCACCCAGACGATCGAGTTTGCCGGCGAAATCGCCGAGCGGATGGCCGGATTGCGCAAGCCCGATGCGGCGGGCGGTTCGCGGGATTGAATCGCCGCCCCGTCACCAAGACCGCGAGCGCCGGCCGTCCGAGGGCGTTCTGCAAAATGCGGACAAGCCCGAACCCGCCAGCGCTCCCCGCCAAGGGAAGCGGCGGTGGCCGGGCGCCGCACTTTAATAGCGCAGGCTGAGAGTGATGCCGCCGCCGAGAGTGCCGGCGTCGTAGCTGTAGTCGATGGGCGCATCGAGCGACGATTCGCGCAGGTCGTAGCCCGCGAACGCGCGTACGCTACCCCAGGTCTTGAAGGCAAAGGAGACGCTAAGGCCGGCGCCGAAGGTGATGTCTTCGCGGTCCTGGTCATTGAAGGCTCCTTCCTGCCAGTGGACGTAGTCGGTGTAGGCCAGACGAACGAAAGGCGAGAAGGTCCAGGCGCCGGCGAAATGGTAGAGGGCGGCGTCGAGAGAGTAGTCGAACTTGTCGTTGCGGTCGTCGCGGTAGCGGGCGGCTGCATCGACTCCCCGCAGGCTGGTCCAGGTATCCGAGTAGCCGATGCCGCCGCCGGCGACGAAAAGGGTGTTCTTCGCGACCTCGGTGACCTTGCGCAGGCCGAGGGTGCCGGTGTGGGTGCGGTAGAGAAGTTCGTAGGAAGGGTCGCCGCGCACGCTGTAGAGGGAACCCACGGTGAACCCGGCGGAGGCCTCCCAGCCGCGGCCGAAGCGGTAGGCGACGGAAAGGGGAAGGCTGAAGCTGTCGAAATCGAGGTCCTCGATGGCGGTGTCGTTGGTCGAGAGGCCATGGAGGTAGCGCTGGTAGACGAAGCTGGCGGAGGGCACGAGGAGGCCGCGGCCGACCGGGGCGGGCAGCCCTTCGGCGCGAAGCACGAAAGTGGAGGCGAGGATGGTCGCCTCCTCGCCGGCATCGGGCGCGCCGTCGGCGGAGAGGAAGACGTTGTCGGTGGCGTAGAGCTGTTCGTCGAGGGTGACGGTGAGGCGGAAGGGCAGCTTGCGAAGTTGGGCGACGCGCTGGACGCCGGCATCCTCATCGGTCGCGCGGGAGGGGGCCGGGACTTCTCCGGCGACTGGGGTCGGAACGGTGGGCGTGCCCTGTCCGGCGCGGTCGATGATGGGCTGCTGCTGGGCGAGGGCGGCGGAGGCGAAGGCGCCGAGGAGCGCGGGAAGGGCAAGGACGCGGTGCATGAAGCGGAAGGGATTTAGAGAGAAGCGGGACGGGTGGGACGCGGGTTATTGCGAATTCAGGCGAATGAAGGCGCCGGGGACCACCGTGCCGGTGGGCGGCACGGCCTTGTTTTGGAGCGTGCCGATGGCGATATTTTTGCCGTAAGCGTCGAAGGCCGAGACGCCATCGAGCAGGTGATCGCCATAGCTGACATTGATGAAGTTCACGCGGCCGAAGACATTGCCCCGGTTGAAAGTCGGGTAGGGACCGGAGCCCTCGCCGCTGGCGTCGGTGCCGCCGTATTTGGAGTTCAGGGCAATCGACTGCCCGTCGTGGAATTTGATGTTATAGAGATTGAGCGTGGCGGCCTCCATCGTGATGGAGCGGATGTTGGTCGAGAAACGGACATCGTTCAGCTCGATGAGGTCTGCGGCGCGGAGGTAGAGGGCATAACCGTCTGGGTCTGTTCCCGTGCTGGCGAAGGTGTCGAACTCGGCGCTGGTGCCGGACGTGATGCGCAGGACCCGGGTGGCGCCGACGTAGAGGTCATCGTCGGAGGTGAACGAGACGTAATAGAGCTGGCTGCCGTAGTCGTAGATTTCGGCGCGGGGGATAAAGAAGCTGCGGCCGTGATAGCTCTGGTAATAGCCGTAATTGGAGATGCGTTGGGTGCCGGCGCGGATGGAGCCGGGCAGCGCGGCGTAAGCGCCCAGCAGGCTGTCGAGGCCTTCGAAATCCGAGAGGAAGGTCGCAAAGTTGTCCTTCTCACCGAGGATACCGAGCTCCTTCAGGGTACGCTTTTGGTCATCGGCCAGCCCGTCGTAGAAGTTCACCATGGCTTTGAGCTGGTCGCCGGCGGTGACGGCGGGAGTGGTGGTTTCCGTAGTAGCGGCGACGGTCAGCACCTCGCCGTTGTTGCCCTCGAAGTCGGCGGGGAAGAAGCGCTCCAGGAGGAGGGTTTCGCCGATGCCCATGTCGCGAAGCGTGTCGAGCTCGGCGTCGGTGAGCGCGGAGAGGAGCGTAATGATGGCGGAAAGCGGGCGGACGGTGTATTCCGAGTAGCTGCCGACGGTGATATCGAGCACGGCGGTGCCGGTTAACTCGTCGCGGATGAAGCTTTGCACGGCGGCGGGAGCCGCTAGGTAAGCGTCGAGGGCCTCGGTGAGCGTGGCGATGTTCAGTCGGTCGTCGCTGAGGCGTACGTGGTCGAGCAGGCCCAGCGTCTCGGCCGCCTCCAGGCGCGCGGCGGAGAGGGAGGCGATCTGGGTGAGAACCGCCTGGGCAAGCTCGAGGCCGGTCACGCTGGATTCACCGGCCGAAAAGTATTCCGAGGGGGCGGATTCGAAGAGCCAGTGGCCGGCATCGAGGGAGATGAGAAGATCCTGCTGTTCCGGGCTGAGGGCTTGGTAGAATTCGAGGGTCAGTTCGAGACGTTGTGCGAAGGTGAGGTACTGGTAGGTCTCGCCGTCGTAGTAGCCGGCGCTGTAGTTGAGGATGCGATCCTTGAGTCCCAGGCGGCGAAGGATGGCCTGGTCGGCGGAGGGAAGCGCGGCGAGAGCGTCGAGTTGCGCGGCCGGATCGTCGTATTCATAGGTGACGGCTGCACCCGCGAGGAGGCCGTCGGAGCTTCGGTTGCCGGCGAAGGCGTACGGGGAGAGGCCGAAAGACTGGATCGTGGCGCGCTGCTCCTCGGTGTAGGTGGCGGCGGTATCGACCGCGGCCTGGAGCGAAGACTCGCCGGCGATGTCGGTCAGGTAGGCGCCCCAGCCGGTGTCGGAGAGCGCGTCCTTTTGCTCGGTGGTCAGGCCTTCGTAAGTGGCGAGGAGCGCGGTGAGGTAGGAGGCGCTGGTATCCATGATGGACTCGCCGGCCCCGAGTTCTGCGAGGGTGGCCTGCTGGTCGGGACTGAGGGCGCTCCACGTCTCGCCCATCAACTGGAAGGAAGCGAGGCTGTGCTCGGTGGGCGAGGGCGCGGTGTCGGCCTGGGGCAGGCCGGCGCCGCCGGAGACCTCGGTGAGAAACTCGAAGGCGGCGGGGTCGTGGGCCTTCAGGTAGGCGAGGTTGTCGAGGGCATCGCGCACCTGAGTGTCGGTGTACTCGAGGCCGGTGATCGGATCGGGATCGAGCACGAGGTTGGTGTAGTCGGGCTCGTTGAGCTGGACGAGCTTGGTGCGGATGTCGGAGGGGCGGCGGAGGAAGGCGGCCTTGCGTTCCGGGGACAGGTTGTCGGCGAAGCGTTCTTCGTCGGTGCGATTGTCCACAGCGGGATCGTTGACGGTTTCGGTGATGATCTCGGTGACTTCGGTACGGTCGGGCGTGGTGTTCTGGGGGAGGGTATCGATTTGTTCGAACATCACGCCAAACTCGTTGGCGTCTTCGGCGGCAAGGGCGGCCTGGAGCGAAGTGAGGAGATCGGGGGCGATCACGAAGCCGAAGTCCTGGGCGAACTGGAGGGTGAGTTGGAGCGCGTCGGGCTGGAGATCGACGCCCGCCTCGATGGCGGCGGCGATGGTCTCGAGGGTGGTTTCCATGGCGGCCTGGAGGATGGCCTGCTCGGAAGGCGAGAGGTCGGAGAGACGACTGACCGCGGCGGCCGGCTGGCCCGGGCGGGTAAACGAAGCCTGGCCGGGGGCGAGGACGAGGGAGCTGCCGTCGCTGAGGGTGATCTGGATGGAGCCGTCGGAGACGAGTACGGACTCGATGCCGCTGACGTCGATGGCCACGGCGTAGATGGTGCCGCGGGCGCCGGCCACGCCGCGGGGAGTCTTGACCGAGTAGTCGTAGGCGACGCCCGCCTGCTTTTCGAGGTCGGAGACGAGGACGCCGGTCTTCAAGTCGAGCGTGGCTTGCTGGAGCGTGGCGGAGCCGGACTGGGCGACCGATTGGGCGCGCTCGACCACGAGGGAGGAATTTTCCGCGAGCATGGACTTGATGCCGGGAAAAGGCGTGAGCACGAGACGGGCGCCGGGGCCGGTGACAAGGCGGGAACCGACCGGGACGACGTCGCCCTTGACCGCAGGCCGGGGTGCGGCGTCGCCGGGGGCCTGGATCGTGACCTCCCCGGTGGCGACAAGCACGCGGATGCTCTGGGCGAGAAGACCGGTGGCGGAAACGAAGAACAAAACGAACAGGAGGGAGGCGGCGCGAAGCAGGGAGCGCATGATGCGCGGGAGTTTTTGAGCCAAAGAGCTAATGACAATGGCTTTCATGACTAGCCTGGGAATCGGGCGAGGATAGCCGAATTTTTACATTTTAATGGCGGATCCGCCGCAGCCTCCGGAGCCGGTCGGGGCGGGTTTTGTCTTTTCACCGGGAGACGGGCGCGCGGTGATGGCCCAAGTGGCTTTACCCAAGAACGAAGCGCGCAGGCAGGCGGGGCGGCAGAGGCGAAAGCTTTGGCTGCGCTGGGGCTGGCGCCTGCTTTTGGGCGTGGCGCTGGGGCTGCTGGTTCTGAAGCTGGAGCGAAGCGAGGTTGGGCTGCGCTTTGAAGGCGCGGCGGAGGACATCCGCTTGCGGGTGCGGGAGCGACTAAGCCCGCATGCGCCGCATGAGGCCTTGATGCTGGTGGCCATAGACGAGCAGTCCTTGCAGGTGATCGGTCAGTGGCCGTTTCCCCGGCCCATGCACGGTTTTTTAATGGACTACCTCGGACGGCGGGATGACAGCCGTCCGGCGGTACTCGCCTGGGACTTCTCGTTTTTGGATGCCAGTTTGGAACGGGAAATGGACCTGCTCATGACCGCGCCCTTGGAAAAGCTGTCCTATCCGGTGGTGACTGGCGCGATAAGCGACGATGCCGCGACGGGGATCACGGTGGAGGGAAAGGTGGCCGCTGGACCGGAGCCTTTGGCCCGGGTGGCGGGAGCGCTGACCTCGCTGCCGGACCGGGTGGGGGCCAGGATGCCTTTTTTGGGGCTTTTGGATGCCCCGGCCGCGCGTGTGGCCTTTCTCGACGCGGAGGCCGGCCCGGGCGGAGTAGTGCGGGAGATCCCGCTGGTGGTACGCGTGGGCGACGCGGTTTATCCGGGCCTAGCGCTGAAATGCCTGCTGGAGTATTGGAAAATCGGCGACAAGGGCGTTCGGATCGAACCGGGACGGGCGGTTTGGCTGGCTTTGCCGGAGGGTCGGGAGGTGGCTGTCCCCATCGACTCACGCGGCTACTACCGGTTGAATTACAGGCATGAGTTGAGGAAGGGGGATCCTGGCGGCTCCATGGATCAGGCGAGGGAGATCGACCGGATGATCGTGCGGGCTTCGCAGTGGGGCCCCTCGATGCCGATGCTGTCCTACAACGGTGTCTATGTACGCCAAATGGAACGGACCGAATTGGGGGAGGATGGCAAAAAGGAGCTTCCCACCGGAGGGCGCATCGTGGTGGTCGGGCAGGTGGCTTCGGGCCTGACCGACATCGGGCCCAGTCCCTTGCGAGATGAAAGCGCCAAGGTCCTGGTTCACCTCAACGCCATGGATAATATCCTGAAAGGCGACTACCTCACCGGGGTCGCGACGGGGTGGGTGTTGGTGGTCACGCTCGGAGCCGGGCTGGTCGTGGCCTGGGTCCTGGACCGCGGAGGCTACGGCTGGTATGCGGTGGCGGCGCCGCTGGTGATCGCCGGTCTTGCGGTGGCGGCGACGGCCGTCCTGGTCGTGCACAGCGTGATGGCGCCGCTGGCGCTGCCGCTCGCCGCGCTGGTCGCCCAGCAGGGCGCGGTGCTGACCATGAAGATTCGCGAGGAGCGGGCGCAGCGCGAGCGGGTGCGAAACCTGTTCGGCACCTACGTTTCGCCGGCGGTGGTGAACCGGATGGTGGACTCCGGCGAGGAACCGCGGCTCGGCGGCATCGAGGAGGAGATCACGCCTTATTTTTCCGACATCGAGGGCTTTTCCAACTTTTCGGAGCAACTCACTCCGCCGCAGTTGGTCGAGCTTATGAACGAGTACCTTTCGGCCTGCACCGATATCGTGCAGGCAGAGGGCGGCACCCTGGACAAATACATCGGTGACGCGGTGGTGGCAATGTACGGCGCTCCCCTGTCGCTGCCGGATCACCCCCACCGGGCGGTCGTCGCGGCCCTCCGGGTGCAAAAGCGCTGCGTGGAGCTGCGGGAAAAATGGAAACGCGAGCCGGAGAAAAACTGGCCGGAGATCGTGACGCGGCTGCAGACTCGCATCGGCCTGAATACGGGCCGGGCGGTAGTCGGCAACATGGGCAGCCACGCGCGTTTCGACTACACGATGATGGGCGACACGGTGAACCTCGCCTCGCGCATGGAGTCGGGGGCGAAGGCTTACGGCGTCTATACGATGGCGACTGCGGCGACGAAAGCGGCGAGCGAGCGGGCCGCCCCGGGCGAGGTCCTGTTTCGCGCGTTGGACCGGATCGTGGTGAAGGGGCGTTCGCAGACGGTGGAGATCTTCGAGGTGGTGGCATTCGCGCAGGATCTCGACGCATCGGGCGAGGCCGGGCGGCGTACGCGCGAGTGCGTGAGGCTTTTCGAGGAGGGCCTGGCGTTCTACCGGGCGCAGGATTGGGACCGGGCGGAGCGGTGTTTTCTGGAGAGCGCGGCATTGGAGGTCCATGCCGGGCATTCACCGTCGGACGTGTTGTTGAAACGCGTGGCGGCCATGCGCGCGGAGCCGCCCGGCGCGGGTTGGGACGGAGTGTGGCGGATGACCTCGAAATGAAAGGGATGACGATGGCTTTTACCCTGGAATCGCACGAAAGGAGACGAAGAGGCATGGGGCGGCTCCTCCTTTGGTTTGCCGTGGGCTGGCTGGCGGTGGGCGCGGCGGGAGCGGAGGAGACGACGGCGCCTGCCTTGGCCGAGGTCGGCGAGGTGATCGGGCGGGTGCTGCTGCGGGGGCCGGATGCGCGGGGCCAGGGGCCGGCGAGGCCGGGCGTAGCGATCGGCTCGGGAGCAGCGGTGGTGACGGGGCGCGGGGCTCGGGTGGAGCTGCGCGCGGACGAAGGGCTCTGGCGAGTGGGCGCGCTGGCGGTCTGGCAGGCTGACCCGGAGGGCTTCCGGCTGCTCTCGGGCAGCGCGCTGGCGGTGGTGCCCGCGGACCGGGCCTGGCGGGTGGATTCGCGGGGGAGCCGGCTCCGCCTGGGCGAGGGAGCGTGGATGTTGACGGCGGTTCGCAACGAGGGACTGAAGATCGTCTGCCTCGAGGCCAACGGGGAGCTCGGGGCCGACCTGGCCGAGCCGGGGGCGGAGGGTGAGGAAAAAACGGGTACGCGACGGATGCGCGCGGGCGAACTGGTGTTCCTGCGTCCGGGCGGGAAAGGTTTCGGGCCGGTCGTGACGGTGTTTCTCGAGGAACTGCTGGCGACAAGCCGGCTGGTGAAGGGTTTCGCGACCCCCCTGCCGCAGATGGAACGGCTGGGCGTGGTGGCGGCGGCGCAGCGGGAGCGGCTCGAGGGCGTGACGAACGCGCTCGTGGCGGGCGCGAGCGACGACCGGGGTTTCGAGGTCGTGGTGCCCGGCGGACGCGCCGACGGCGCGGAAGCAAAGCCGGCGGGGAAAAAATAGGTGGCGCGAAGGGGGATCGGCGCGGGGCGCGACGCCTCTGCCGGGCGAAGAGGCGGCTTGCGCCAAGGCTGGACTGCGGCGCGGCAGGCGATGCCCGCGCAAACTTTTCTTCCAGTCCAAGCCGGGCAAATCCGCCTTGGATCGACGAAGACCGGGAGCAAAGCTCCTCAGGCCATGCCCACCCCGTCCTGGGCCCGCGCGTATCGCGGGCGACGATTCGAATACAACCCCTGGTTTTTCGCGCGGGAAGCGACCGCCGAGGAAAAGACCGCGCAGGCGGCGCATCAGCGGGCGCTCGAGGCGACGGCGGGCGTGACGGTGGGCGACGGATGTTTCGTGGCCCCCTCGGCTTCTGTATCGGGCCGGCCGGGCCAGGGCCTGACGATGGGTGACCGGGGCTTCGTGGCCGCCAATGCCTACGTGACGGATGCGGTGACGCTGGGGAACGACTGCACGATCAATCCCTTCGCGACGCTGCGGGGGCCGATCTCGGGCGGCGATGGCGTGCGCATCGGCGCCTATGCCTGCCTGGTGGGCTTCAACCACGGCTTCGCGGATCCGCAGCAGCCGATTTTCAAACAGCCGCATACGAGCAAGGGCATCGTGCTGGGCGAGGATATCTGGATCGGGGCGCATGCGACGATCGTCGACGGCGTGAAGATAGGAAGTCACAGCATCGTGGCGGCGGGGGCGGTGGTGACGAAGGATGTGCCGGCCTATGCGATCGTGGGCGGCAATCCCGCGCGGGTGATCCGCCTGCGCGACGCCGCCGCGCCGCGCCCGAAGCCGGCGGAGCCGAAACGGAAGGGGAGCGCGCCAGCCTCGCTGGAAACGAAGCTGGAACGTTTCGGCCGCCGTGTGGGAGGGGAGATGGAGGCCTTGTTGAAGAGCTACCAAGTGAAGGAAACGGGTGGCCGGCCCGCCTATGTGAACGAGGCGGGCGGGAAAAAGCGGGTGCGGCCGTGGTGCGACGCGGTGGAGGTGGCGGCGATGTTCGGGCGTGTCGCGCCGGGCCGCACCGCAGCGGAGTGGGTGACGCGGTTGCGGGAGTTCCAGGATCCCGCGACCGGGCTCGTGCCGGAGCACATTCCCGGGCACCGGCGCTTCGATCCGCCGCTGTTGCCGAAGGACGGGCCGGACATGGCGTGGCGCTACAATACGATGATCGTGAACTATGCGCTCGAGTGCCTGGGTTCCAACCTGGCGCGGCCGGTGGCCAACGCGGCGGCGATCACCCCGCGGCGCCTGCACCGGGTGCTGGAGGCGCAGCCCTGGGCGGAAAAGGCCTGGCAGGCGGGCGACTGGGTGGATTGCTACGCGTCGAGCGTACTGCCCAACGCGAAATATTTCGGGCACCGGCCTCCGCTGGCGGAGCTGTTTGCCTGGCTGGACCGGCATTGCGACCCGGCGACCGGCCTATGGGGTAATGCCACCGCGGATACGCGGCTGCTGCAGCCGGTGAACGGCTTCTACCGGCTGACGCGCGGAACCTATGCGCAGTACGGGCGGCCCCTGCCGCAGCCGGAGCGCGCGCTCGACACGATTCTGGCGCACGCGCGCGACCGGGAGTTTTTTTCGGGCGGTCGGGATAATGCCTGCAACGTGCTCGATGTCGTGCATCCGCTCTGGCTCTGCCTGCGGCAGACCGACCACCGGCGGGCGGAGGCAGAGGACTGGGCGGCGAAACGGCTGCCGAAGATGCTGCGCTGCTGGGAGCGCGGGCGCGGTTTCGATTTTCTCCTGGCGCGGCGGGAGCCGTCGCTGCAAGGCACGGAGATGTGGCTGAGCATCGTGTACCTGGTGGCGGAGCTGCTGGGCTGCTCCGCCGCTCCCGGCTACCGTCCGCGCGGTGTGCACCGGACGGAGGCCGCGGGGGCGGGGTTGGTTGCCGCGTGAAAGCGGCTCGCCTTGGCCCGCGTCGGACGCCGGGATCGAAGCGATGATCACAGCGATTTCCAAGACGGCCGCCGGGCCCTGGCTCGCCTGCCTCCTGGCCCTGAACGCGGCGGCGGAGCCCGCGTGGCGGGGGCCGGAAATCGCCGGGCATCTGCCGGCGGGCATCGTGGAGGCGAGCGGGCTGGCGGCCTCGCGGCGCGAGCCAGGGCTCTTTTGGACGCACTCGGACAGCGGCGGGCGGGCGGTTTTGCAGGCGATCGACACCGGCGGCACCTTGCGCGGCGAGCTCCGCATTGCGGGAGTGAAGAACGCCGATTGGGAGGACATCGCTTCGTTCACGTTCGACGGTCGGCCCTGGCTGCTGGTGGCGGACACGGGGGACAACAATTCACGGCGAAACGATTGCGCGCTCTATGTCGTGCCCGAGCCCGATCCGGCCGAACTGCGGCCCGGGGCCGAATGCGTGGCGACGGTAAGCTGGAGAATCCCGGTGAGCTACCCGGACGGCCCCCGCGACTGCGAGGCGGTGGCGGTGGATACGGTCGGGGAGCGGGTGTATCTGCTCGCGAAACGGGTGACGCCGCACGGGATCTACGTCCTGCCCCTGCGTCCGGCCGCCGCGGGCGAGGCGACGCCGAAGGCGGAACGGGTGGGGGAGATGCCGGCTTTTCCGGTGGCCCCGGAAGCGCAGCGTCTGCTGCCGACCCCGACCGGCCGTTACCGGCCGCAGCCGACGGGGATGGATTTCGCGGCCGACGGCTCGGCGGCGGTGATCGTCACGTACGGCGACGTGCTGGTGTATTCGCGGAAGCCCGACGAGCCCTGGGCGAAAGCGCTGGCCAGGGCGCCGCGACTCCTGGCTCCGCACGGTCTGCCGCAAGCGGAGGCGGTGGCGTTTGGCGCGCAGGCACGGGAGATTCTGGTGGCGAGCGAAGGAGCGGAAACCGTCATCCTGCACTACACGCGCGATCCTTGAACCTGCCCGGGGTGGACAAAAAAAGGCGAGGCGCCGGGGGGGCTCGTCCGAACGGACTTGGAAACGGGGCGGCCCCAGCGGTCCTGCCTGCTTCTGTTCAGCGCCGGCGGCGTGTCGCGCCCAGCGCCAACGCGGCGAGGCCGGCGAGCGCGGCGAAGGCGGAGGGCTCGGGGATGGCTGTCGCGTAGACAAGGTAGTTGTCCAGGCGGCCATAGTCGTTCGCACCCGTCGTGCTGGATACTTGGAAGTCGGCGTCCGCTAGCTGGGTGCTGGCGTTGACGAAGGGGAAGTCGTAGCCCAGGTCCAGGGAGTCGGCCTTCACGCGGAAGGTCTGCGTGGCATAGTTGAGCGCCACCTCGAAGTGTACGAACTGGTCGGCGGAAATGGCGGAGCCGAAAGCCAGATTGCCGGCGGTGCCGGAGGCATCGGGGAGACTGGCGGAAACCTTGGTGGAGACGAAGATCTGAATGACTCCGCCGTTGTCGACCAAGCCGAAGCGGCCGACGCGGGAGACGCTTTCGTTGTAGAGATCGATCGCGTAGCCGAAGCTGCTCGTGGGCGAGCCCAGGGTGCGGGAAATGTCCGCTTCCACCACGACGAGCATGTCGGCGGCGGGGGTATAATTGACCGAGGGAAAAAACCAGTTGGTTGTGCCGCCCGTCGCCTGCACGACTTGGTTGCCGCCGAGATCGACGACGGCGGCGGAGCCGGGAGGGCTGTCGGCCGTCCAGCTGTTTTGGCCGGTCAGAGCTCCGGCGCTGTAGGCGGGGCCGTCGAAGCCGGCGGAGTCGAAGATGACTTGGGCGGAGGCGCCGGTGGCGGCCGTGGCGAGCGCGAGGGCGCTGGCGAGGCGAAGGAGCGGAGTGGTTTGCATGCTGGGGTTTTACCCTGACAGAGGCGGCAGCCGGACCGGAAGCGCGAAACGTTTGCCCCCGATAACCAGGCTCACGAGGCTCGCCCGGGAACGCGCCAGACGAGGTCGGCAGGGGTTTCGTAAGGATTGCGTGGCCGTTTTTCCGGGAGGAAGGCGGCGCCGTCGTCGCGCGAATTCGAGCCTACCCCCCAGAGGGTGAAGCCTCCGTCGGCGTCGCGGCGATAGCGGTAGGCTTCGCCGGTGAAGGGGTCGTGCAGGGCGGCGAGCGCGGGATCGGCGGCGAGGATGCGCGCAAGCGAGTCTGGGTAGTCGCCATGTTCGAGGAGATACTGTTCCAAGGAGACCGCGAGACGGGCCAGGTCGTGGCTGGTCTTGGCCTGGCCGGCGGCGAGGACGATGCCGTCCAGCGATGGAGCCAGGATGTTTGCGATCATTTCATAGGGCATGAGGAACTTTGCCTGGCCGTCGCGTCGCACAGGCTTCTGCGCAAATACCCTCCCGGAGGCGGGGTCGAGGGTGTGGTTCCGCAGGGTGTTTCGGCCGACGTTGGCGGCATTCTGGAAGGCCCAGCCGGAGGGGCCCCAGACGAAGATCTGGGCCAAATTGTGTGTGGTGCCGTCGTCCAGGATGCCCGCTTTCGCCGGCGAGGGGCGGCCGGCGAACTGGAGGCATAGGGAGACGCCGGCGGCGCATTCCGCGGAAAAAGCCCGGTGGTAACCCAAGAGGATCCGGTCGTCGGCAAGGAGCTTGGAAAAAAGGCTGAGTTCATCCGCGGTCCATTGGTGGCGGAACTGGCCCTGCCAGAGATCGCCGATGGCGGGCGAAGCGAGGGCGCTGGAGGTGAGCTGGGAAATGAGGCAGGGCTCGTCGGTGAGCGCGGAACTCAGGCGAAACGGGATTTGAAGGACGCGGGCTGCCGGCGCGGGGCGCCGCGCTTCCAGATCGACGAGTGCCTGGAGCGAGGCGGCCTTGGCGATCCTTCGCAAGGCGCTCAGGTGGCGGAGCGGGGTGGTGTAGAAGTTTTCCCACTCGTAGTCGTAGCGCAGGTAGGGGCGCTCCGCGGCGGCGGTGTTCAATGTGTCGAGCAGAGGGGCGATGCGTTGCAAATAGTCGACGACGCCGGCGCCGTCGATTCCCGCGCGACTTTGAAGCTCGGACCAGATGGCGTCGCCTTCGGCCAGGCTGTTTCGGTGCGGATCGGGCGCAGGAAACTCGAAAAGCTCCCGGGCTCCGCCGCCTTGAGCGGGCCGGAGCTGAAATTGGTTTTTCATGTTTTCCCAAAACCGTTCCTGGGCATCCTTGCCCTGGGGCGGATCGAAAAGTGGATGTTTGGCGAGGTTCTGCCCCTCGGGCACGGGGCGGGGCGCGTAGTCGCGCGAGTTGAAGGACAGGCCCGCCGCGGCAGCTTCGCGCGCGACCGCGGCGAAGGCGCGGCGGCCGCGCCAATTTTCCACCGCGTAGGCCAGGCCGAGCAGGGTGACCAGCACGAGGAACGCGGAGAGGAGGCGGCGGGTGGTACGCCAGGTCCACCAGCGGAAGGGCGAAAGCCAGGCGGCGAAGCGGGAGAACGTGGGATAGGCGGTGCGGAAGGACATGGCTGGCGTGGGGATTCAGGCGATCGCGAGATGAACGGGGGCTGGCTTGAGCACGCCGAGCGGACGGGCAGCGTCCGGGGCCGGGTGACTTTTTTCGGGAGAGGGAAGATGGACGGGGGCGCGGGGAAAAACCGGCCCGCCTCCCGGGATGGAGCCAAACTCGGCCAGGAGGCGGCGTTGCTCCAGCCAGAGGGTGAGGAGGGCGGGATCGACGCGGAGGGCAGGAGGCGTTGCGAAGTCGGGCGCCGTGAGGCGGTCGAGCTGTTGGAAGGCGAGGATCGCGACCCAGGCTGCGGCCAGCGCGCCCCAGGTGCGGCGGCAGGGCACGACGAGTTCGCGCCAGAGGAGGGCGAAGCCCTCGAGCGGGGAAAAGGTGGACCGCGTCGCGCGCGCGGTGGCTTCGCCCGGACTGGCGAAGCGGGCGAGGAGGGCGTCGCGTCGCGCCTCGAGCGCCGGGCGGGCGGCAGCGTGGCGGGCGAGGAGAATATCGCGCGGAGAGCGGGGCGTATTCATGGGCGGGTGGCTTGGGGCCGCGTGAGGGCGGCGACGGGATCGCGGGGAGAGACGGCGGGGGAGGAGAGGCGTTCGCGCAGGGCGCGGCGGGCGTGGAAGAGGCGGGATTTCACCGTGCCGAGAGGGGCTCCGGTGATCTCGGCGATGGCCTCGAGGGGAAAGTCTTCGAGGAAGTGGAGCAGGAGCACGGCGCGCTGAGGCGGAGGAAGCTCGTCCACGAGGGCGAGGAGGGCGGAGGCTTGTTCGGAGCGGAGAAGGCCGTCTCGCGGACCGGGCGAGAGATCGTCGGGCTCGCCGGCGAGGACCTCGGCATCGAGCGGCTGCTCGCGGCCGGCCCGGCGCCAGTACTGAACGACCTTTTGGTGGGCGATGCCGAAGAGCCAGGAACCGAAGCGGGTCTCGTCGCGCAGCGTGGCCAGGTGGCGGTGGGCGGCGATGAAGGTGTCCTGTACGAGGTCGAGGGCGGCGGTCTCGTGGCGAAGGAGTTCCTGGGCGTAAGCGAAGAGAGGAAGCTGGTAGCGATCGAGGATGGCTCCCCAGGCGGCGGCATCTCCGGCGCGGGCGGACGCGACCGCGGTTACCGGAAGATCGGGGGCGAGGGATGGGGCGGAGCGGGGCATGGACGAGCACTCCGAGCGCTCGGTCAGTGGAATGCGCGAACGCGCGAAAGGTTCAATGGGGCCGCGGTTTTTCGGAAGCGAGGTCGTCTGGCGGAAAAGAAAGCGGCCCGCCTCCGGAGGGCGGGCCGGGCGTTTGGGGCCGGGAGGTTTGGGCTTCGGCTTATTTGGAGAGCAAGAGCTCGGTGGAGACCCGCTCGTTTGCAGAGGCGCCGGTGTCGCCCGGGACGGGGTCGAAGAGGAGGTGTGCGTGTCCGAGAGAGCTGTCGGAGCCGGCCGGGCCTTGGCGGAGCGTGCCGGAGATCGTGACCTTGCGGATAACCGGCCGGGCGGGCGGAGGTTTGACTTGGTCGCTTAAGGAGAAGGAGCCGGTGAGAGCGCCAGTGGCCGGGGAGACGGACAGCTGGAAAGAGCGTGGATTAGGCGAGGGCAGGATGATCGAGCCTTTTGCGCGAAGGGTGAGGGATGCTGGGAGGGAGAGGACTTCGGCGTCGGAGAGGAACTCGCCGAGGAAATCGAGACCGAAGGGGGCGTCGGTGCCGGAGCCGCGTGGGAGCAAATCGAGGCGTTCGGGGAGGGTGAAGGCGGGGACAGTGGCGGTGGCGGCCAGGGGCGGGAGCCAGGGGTCGAGGGCGACGGTCACTTTGGCCGCGAAACCCGCGCGATAGGAGGCGTCGGGAGGCGAGGCGGGCGAGGCCGCCTTGGCCCAGGCGAGAAGGTCGGGGCTTTCTGGGACGTAGTAGCGGTCGGGGAAACGCGTCTGGTCCGGATGGGAAACGAGGGTGAGCTCGCCGGAGAAGAAGGACTCGAGGCGCTTGGCGTAGGGACGGAGAAAGACACGGAAGAGACCCGAGGGGGAAGCGTCGTCGGAAGAGATGGCGGCGGGGCGGGCGGAGCCGGTGAGCGAGGTGCCGTCGGCGAGTTTTCCCTTGAAGGTCATGACACCGGAGGACGCGACGGAAACGGAGGCGTGGCCGGCACCGAGGGGGATCGGGCGGGTGTCGCTTTCGACGAGGGGGCTGGCGTCGCGGAGGACCAGGGTGTGAAGGCCGGTCCAGGGGGCGTTCTGCTTTTTGCCGGCGACGACAGGCCGGACAAAGATGCGGGAGCCGGAGGCGATGGTGAAGGCGGGTTCGCCGTCGACGGAAAGCTGGCCGTCGAGGACGTCGCCGGCGAGTTCAAAGCCGAGGGAGAGTCCGGAGATGGATTTGGCGGGATTGGCCGTGCGGGTCCAGGAGCCTTGGGCGGACGCGCCGTCGGAAGCGGTGAGGTTGCCGCGGACGGAAAGGGGGGAGGGCAGGGAGGCGAGGTGAAGCGTGCCGGTGTAGGTGAGTGCGTTGTTGGGGACGAGAAGCTCAAGCTTGCCGCGAGCGATGCCGGAGTCGTCGACCAAGAGGGCTTCGTAGGCGCCGGAGAAGCCTTCGACGGCAAGGAACGCAGGTTCGCCGGCGACGAAGCGGTAGTGGGCATCGAGGCCGCCGCTGAAAGTGATGGGATACCGGCCTTCGGGACTGGCGAGGGTCGCCTTGGTCTTTCCCACGGGACGAGTGGCGGCGAGGTCGGCCTCGGTGTCGCCGTTGACGAAGCCGATGTAGTGCGGAGGGAAGGCCGGGTTGGGCTGGCGCACGAGGCGGGAGGCGGAATCGAAAGAGACGGCGAGATCGGCCTTGTTCACCGTGATCGTCCGGGTGACTGCGGTTGCGGCTGTAAAACCGCTGCCGCCGGCTTGGGTTGCGCGGACGATCGTCTTGCCGACGCCGAGGATCGTGAGGGTGGTGCCGTCGAGTGAGGCGATGCCGGCGGGGATTGCCGAGGCGAGTTCGACGGTTACGGGGAGGCCGGAGCTGGCGGTGGCGGTGAGCTCGATGGGAGCGTCGCCGTAGGTGGCAGCGGCAGGCGGGTTGAAGGTGATCGACTGAGTGGCCCCTTTGACCGCGAAACTTTGCGATTTCGGGGTCGCGGGAAGGTAGGCGGCATCGCCGGGC
This sequence comes from uncultured Akkermansia sp., assembly GCA_966250295.1. Taxonomy (GTDB): domain Bacteria; phylum Verrucomicrobiota; class Verrucomicrobiia; order Opitutales; family Opitutaceae; genus IMCC26134_A. Next base: position 22,849 of record CBINGR010000055.1, read on the forward strand.
TGCGTGGCGCGGACGGTGACGGTACCGGCGCCGGTGAGGGTGAGGGTCTTGCCGGCGAGCGTCGCCGGGCCGGAGACGATTTCGAAAAAGACTGGCAGGCCGGAGGGTTTGGCGGTGGCAACGAGGTCAAAGGAAGCGGCGCCAAAGGTTTTCGCGGGGATGGCCGGGAAATCGATGGTCTGAGTCTTGGTCGGAACCGTGACGCTGAAGCTGCGTACGATGTTGGCGGCCGGGGCGTAGATCGCGTTGCCGCCTTGCGTCGCGGTGATCGTCACGGCCCCAGGCGAACCGGTGAGGGAAAGGGTGGTGCCGTTGAGCGAGGCGACACCGGAGACCTGATAGGAGACAGGCAGGCCGGAGGGCGCGGCGGTGGCAGTGAGTTGGAAGGACGGAGCGCCGACCGGAAGGTTGGGCAGAGCTTGAGTGAAGAGGATCTGCTGCGAGAGCGCGGATGCGTAAAATTCGCGGAAGACGGAAGTGGCAGGGAGATGGTTGGCGTCGCCGGCCTGCGATGCGAGGATACGAATGGAGCCGACGCCGGTGATGGTGAGGTATCCGTCGCTCACGGTCGCAGGACCCCAGACCACCGTGTAGGCGATGGGCTGGCCCGAGTCCACGCTGGCGCCGAGCGCGAAGGGCGCGGAGTCGACCGGACGGGGGGAGTCGATGGCGGGGAACGTGATCGTTTGGGGTCGCCGCGCCACGGACAAGGTACGCTCCTGCTCGGCGGGGAAGTAGTCGGTGTTGCCGGCCTGGAGGGCACGAATCACGATGGAACCGGCGCCGGTAATGGTGAGGGTGAAGCCGCTGAGCGAGCCGGGGCCGGAGACGATTTCGAACGCGACAGGAAGGCCGGAAGTGGCGGTGGCGGTGAGCTCGATGGGAGCGTCGCCGAAGGTGCGCGGAGCGAGCGGCGCAAAGTCGAGGGATTGGGGCTGGTGGTTGCCGGTAGCGACGGTGCCGGTTTCGCTGACGGCACCGGTGCCACCGGGAGCCTGGGCGGTGACCCGGTAGTAGTAAGTCGTGCCGGGAATCAAATCCGTGACGACATAGCTGAGCCCACTGATGCCGAAAAAGAAGGTTTGGAGGCCGGTGGCGAAGGTGGCGTCTCGGGCGATTTCGAGCGTATAGCCGGTGGCGTCGGGAGAGGCGGTCCAATTAAGCGTGAAGCCGTAGTTGGTGATCGCGGAGGGGGCTTGGATTACGGGGGCCCCAAGCGGGCCACCGGAGCCGGGAAAGCCCGGGTCGGCTGGTGTGGTGGTGACAGCTTCGAGCACGGCCACACCGTCTCCGCCGACCAAGATCCGCGGTCCAAGGGGATCGTAGGCGAGAGTTTTTATGGAGCGGCCAGCGACGGCGTCGAAGCTCCAGCCGGAAACCAGATCGCCGTTCCAATCCATCGCCGCGATGCGCCGGGAGACGCCGTTGGCGGTGAAGTAGCCGGCTACGATGATCTGGCCGGAAGGCAAGGGGAGCATCTCGGTCACGGAACCGCCGATCTTGGCGCCGGAAGCGGGGAAAGGGAGGACCAGCGCGCCTGTATGGGTGATACGTTGCAGGCCGTTGTTGGTTCCGAGCAGGAAATCGGTGGAGGAGGGCACCGGAAGGATGGCGTGGACCGAGTTGGCGCCGCCATAGGTGAAGCCGCCGGCGGGAGAGCCGTCTTCGGCATAAAAGCGCTTCAAGCCAAAGTCGCCGCCCGCCAACACGGTCCCGTCAGGCAAGGGGCGGATAACCCGGACGGCGCCATTGGGCATCGGGAAAAAGGTCGCATCGTGAGCGCCGGTGGCGGCGTCGAGACGGATCAGGTAGGGGGCATTTGGCAAATCGCCCAGGGAGGTGAAGGAACCGCCGACGTAGATCCGGTCCTGGGCATCGACTGCGAGGCAAATCGGCTGCTCCTCGGAAAAAACCGAGGAGTTGAAAGGGCCGACGAAGGAGGGGTCGAGAGTGCCGTCGGGAAGGATGCGAGCGAAGTGGCGGCGGACATGGTTTACGCCTCCCACCTTGATGCTGCTTCCGGCAAAGGCGATGACGAGACGACCTTGAGAATCGCGCACGATATCGAAGATAGCATAGCCCCCCATCGGGAACGCGGTATCTACCCCGCCGTCTGGCAAGATGCGAGCGAGGCCAGGAATGGCAAAATCCTGTCCTTCCCGGTTTAAAAAATCGAAACTACCACCGGCCACATAGGAGCCGTCGGGCAGAGAGATCAGCGCCTCGATGTCGCCCCTGGGAAAAACGGGGGCACTTGAGAAAATGCCGCCGGCGCGTCGTTCGAAAGCGAGCAGGACGGGGGTGCTGGAAACGGAGCCGAGCGGGCCGGTGATGCGGACGCCGTAGTAAGCGGTGTCTTCGAGGGTGGGCTCGGAGAGAGTATAAGTCCTGGAGGTGGCGCCAGGGATATCGGCGAGAGGGCTGGTGGAGGTGCCGCGGAACCACTGATAGCTGAGCGGCCCGACGCCGCGGGCCTGGACAAAGACGGTGAGCGGGCGGCGAGCTTCATAAACTCCGCCGGCGGGGGCAGTCAGGATCTCAGGCGAGCCCAGCACGATGAGTTCGGCGGAAGCGGATACGATCGTGCCGGAGGCTGCGGTAGTGGCGCGGCAGGAGTACTGGCCTTCGTCGGCGGCGATGGCGCCAAGAATGGAAAGGGTGGGGCCGGTCACGCCGGTGAGGCGCGAGGATGCGATGAGAGCGACGTCGTCCTTATACCATTGGTAGGAAACGGGGGACGTGGCGCGGGCCTGGGCGGCGAACACGACGTTCTCTTCGGGCGAGGCGGAGCGGGACGACGGTTGGACGGCCCAGGCGAGAGGGGGGAGATCGCCCTCGAAGACGGCGATACGCGTGGCGGCGACGCCGTTGAGCGCGACATTCGAGCCTCCGAACCAAATGCGGCCGGCGGGGTCGAGGGCGACGGCGAGATTGCCGTCGCTGGGAGCGGTGCCGCCTAAGACGAACAGAGGGTCAAGCGCGCCGGAGTCGGTGACGCGGGCGGCGAATCTGCTCGGGCTGGTGAAGTCGCCGAAGGCGACGACCTTGCCGTCGGGTTGAACGGCGATTTCGTTTATCGAACCGTTGAAGCCGGTGGCGGAGAAGGCGGCATCGGCGGAGCCGTCGGCCAGGAGAAAACGACCGAGGAACGGCGCGGAACGGAAGCTGGCGTAGAAGGCGAGACCGCTGGGCGCAAGGGCGAGGCTGGAGGGTGCGGCGGTCAGCGTATGGACGTAGGAGGCGGCGCGAACGCCGCCGACGTCGAAACGGCAGAGATAGGATTGGGGGGCGGTGAAGACACCCCCGACGAGGAAGCCGCCGTCAGGAAGGGGAAGAAGTTCCGTGGCCACGCCGTTGAGGCCGGAGGTGAAAGTGGGATCGAGAGCTCCCGTAGCCGCGTCGAGGCGGACGAGGAAGTTTTTCCCGGCATACCCGGCGAAGTTGTTAAAAGCCCCTGCGACATAAAGGTGGCCGCTGGAGTCGAGATGGAAGGAATAGACTCTGTCGTTGGCGCCGGAGCCCGGATCGAAGGAAGTATCGAGAGACCCGTCGGGATGGAGCCGGGCGATACGGTAGCGTGGGATCCCATTCACTTTAAAGAAGGTCCCGCCGATGAGGATCTTGCCGTCGGGCTGGCGGAGCAGGCACGAAATCCCCCCCTCGTAAACGAAGGGAAGCGCTGCATTGGTGACGGGATCAAAGCCGAGATTGGCGACGGTGCCGTCGGAATGGACGTAGGCGAGCGAGGCGCTTGCGGTGGAGCTTCCCAAGTTGGAAAGACTGCTGTTGCCTAGCGCAACGAGCATGCGGCCGTCGGGCAGGCTGAGAAGGTCCCCGACGCCGTCCGCGGTGAGAGTGAAGAAGGCGGAGGAGCGAGCGGCCGGCTGGGGGCGGACAAGCAGATAGGTGGAGGCGACGTCGGAACCGTCGGCATCTTCAACCGCCAGCGTGTAAGTGCCGGTGTCGTTCGCGAGAGTCGTGGCCAGGGTGAGTTGAGACGACGTGACGCCGCTGATCCGAGGGTGCTCGACAAGGGGGACTCCGTCCTTGCTCCACTGATACGTCACCGGCTGGGTGGAAGAGACTTCGGCGGAAAGCACCAAGGGATCGATGCCGGCGTAGATTCCTCCGGCCGGTGCGGCGGGAGGAGTGGTGATTACTGGCGCGCCACTCAGGGGCGAAAGAACGGTCACACCGATAGCGAACGCGGCTAGGAGGGAACGGATAAGCATCATAAACTGAGGGGCGACGGATGCCTATCTAAGCCGGTCGACGGAGAGAGTAACGACAATCTCGGTCGTATTTACGCTAGGCGCTGTCTTCAAAATACCTCAGACCGCCGAGCCCTGCGGGTGAGAGCTAAACCAGGCTGGGCCGGCGTTGGCCTCGGTGGCACGGGCCTCCGGCCCGCCTCCACCTCGGCCGCCTTGGCCGAGCCTGGTTTCCCGACCACGGAGCACCGGTCTATTTCGAAGACAGCGCCTAGGGAGAGGAAAATTTCGTTTCTTCAAACCCTGGGAAACAAAGAGCCGCCTGTGCGAGCATGGTGCTGGACGGCGGAGGGAGCGGTTTTCGATTAAAAGAACGAGGCAAAGTCACCCAAGCCCTGGCCCCCGCGTAACAAGGGGCGTTTTGGCGAATGGAGGAGGGCGTCGGGGGCGCGGTCCAGCAGGCGGCTTTTTTACAGCGACAACCTCACCGCTTCTTGTTCAGCGCGGCGTTGAACCAGTCGTTGTTGAGCGACTGGGGCTGGGCGGGCTTGGCGGGGCCGCTGCTGAAATTGCGCGGGCCGCCGCCGGGGCGCTGGCCGGGGCCGGTGGCGCCTCCCGTCTTCGCGCCGATCTGCGGGTTGGCCTTCATCGAAAGGGCGATGCGGTTGCGCGGCAGGTCCAGGTCGGTGACGGTCACGTGCACTTTCTGGCCGGGCTTCACGATTTCGGCGGGGTCTTTCACGAAGCTGTCGGAAAGCTGGCTCACGTGCACGAGACCGTCCTGGTGCACGCCTACGTCCACGAAGGCGCCGAAGGCGGTGACGTTGGTCACGATGCCGGGCAGTTTCATGCCGGGACGCAGATCCTCGGGCTTGTTGACTGAGGCATCGAAGGCGAAGGCCTCGAACTTGGCGCGCGGATCGCGGCCGGGTTTGGCGAGTTCGGCGAGGATGTCCTTCAGCGTCGGCAGGCCGACGGTCTCCGTGACGTAGTTCTCGAGTTTGATTTTGGCGCGGAGTTTGCCGTCGCGGAGCAGGTCGGCCACGGTGCAGCCGAGGTCGCCCGCCATTTTCTCGACGAGCGGGTAACGTTCGGGGTGTACGGCGGAGGCGTCGAGCGGGTGGGCGGCGTCGTGGATGCGGAGAAAGCCGGCGGCTTGCTCGAAGGCCTTGGGGCCGAGGCGGGGGACCTCGAGGAGCTCGGCGCGCGAGGTGAAGGGGCCCTTTTCGTTGCGGCGGGCGACGATGGCGGCGGCGGTCGTGGCGTTGAGGCCGGAAACGTAGGCGAGGAGCTGCTTGGAGGCGGTGTTGAGCTCCACTCCGACGCCGTTCACGCAACTGATCACGGTATCGTCGAGAGAGCGCTTGAGGCCGGCCTGGTCGACGTCGTGCTGGTATTGTCCGACGCCGATGGACTTGGGATCGAGTTTCACGAGTTCGGCGAGAGGGTCCATGAGCCGGCGGCCGATGGAGACCGCGCCGCGCACGGTGATGTCGTGGTCGGGGAACTCTTCGCGGGCGACCTCGGAGGCGGAGTAGATGGAGGCGCCGGATTCGTTGACCATCACGATGGGGATGCTGGCGGGCAGGCCGCAGGCGCGGACAAAGGCTTCCGTCTCCCGGCCGGCGGTGCCGTTGCCGATGGCGACGGCCTCGATGTTGAAACGGGCGGCGAAGCCGAGGATCTTGTCCTTCGCCTCGGCGGTACGCGACTCGGGATGGATGACGTCGTTGTGGAGCAGCTTGCCCTGGCGGTCGAGCAGCACGGTTTTGCAACCGGTGCGGAAACCGGGGTCGATGGCCATGACAGCCTTGCGGCCAAGGGGCGAAGCGAGAAGGAGTTCGCGCACGTTTTCGGCGAAGACCTTGATCGCGCCGAGGTCGGCGGCTTTCTTGGATTCGAGGCGCATTTCCGTCTCCATGGCGGAGGCGAGGAGGCGCTTGAAGGCGTCGGCCACCACCAGGCGGAGCTGGGCGGCGCAAGCGGGCGACGCGGGCGCGCTGACGGAGGGCTTGATAACGAGGCGTTCGAGCTCGGCGAGCGCGAGGGTCTCGTCGGGCAGGGTAATCCGCATCATCACGAAGAGCTCCTTTTCGGCGCGGCGCATGGCGAGCAGGCGGTGGCTGGGGCACTTGGCGAGGGGCTCGGTCCAGTCGAAGTAGTCCTTGAACTTCGCGGCTTCGGGGGAGCTGTCCTTGCCGTGGAGGACCTTGGACGAGACGACGGCGGAGGCGCGGTAGAGGGTGCGGAGCTTGTCGCGCGCGGCCGCATCGTCGGAGATGCGCTCGGCGAGGATGTCGCGCGCGCCGGCGAGAGCCTCGCTGGCGTCGGCGATCTTCTGGCGCGGGGTAGGCGGGGACTTGCCGTCGTCGGGCTGGTATTCACGACCCGAATACGCATCGGCGGCGGCCTGGATGCTCTCGGGGGTGGTGGCGGCGTCCTGGGCCCAGATGAGCTCGGCGAGGGGTTCGAGGCCCTTTTCGCGGGCGATGGTGGCGCGGGTGCGTTTTTTCGGGCGGAAGGGAAGGTAGATGTCCTCGAGGTGCGTCATGGTGTCGGCGGCGGCGATCCGGCTGGCGAGGGCATCGGTGAGGAGGCCGCGTTCCTTGAGGGAAGAGAGGATGGCGGCCCGGCGGTCGTCGAGGGCCGCGAGTTGCTCCAGGCGGTCGCGGATGGCGGTGATCTGGACCTCGTCGAGCTCGCCGGTGACTTCCTTGCGGTAGCGGGCGATGAAGGGGACGGTGGCGCCTTCCTTGAGGAGCTGGGCGGTGGCGGCGACCTGGGCGACCTTCACCCCCGGGAGTTCCTGGGTGATGCGCAGGACATGGTCGGCGTTGAGCTGGATTTTGGCGGGAACGGGCGAGACGGCGTCGGCGGCGAGGCCGGAGGAGGTCGCGGAAACGGGGAGGTCGGACATGGAAAGATTTTCGGAATCGGAGTTTTGACGCGAAGAGCGCAAAGGGCGCGAGGGCGGGAAGAGAAGAGCGGAAGCGCCGGTGGGCGGAAGCGAAAGTTTTGGCGAAATTTCAGGTAAAAACGACCGGCAGGACGGCGGTGTTGCTCAGCCAGTCGATGCAGGGCCAGCCGGTCGCGGGTGCGGGCACGCCGAGAACAGGACGTTCGCGAAGCGGGCGGTGCCGGCGGACGACGATGCCATCGGTCAGCTCGATATGGCTGACGGCGAATTCACCGAGGCAGCGCGAGGCGATGCGCAGAGGCGCGCCGGAATCTTCGACCGCGCAGGCGAACTCGAAGCGGAGATGCGGGGTGCGGGGCCGGGCGGCGTGGGCGCGAAACTCGATCAGGACGCGGGAATGGAGCTCGCGCCAAGCCTCGGCGCCGTCCGGCATGGGCTGAAGTTGCTCCACCACGAGTTTTTGGTGGCAGGGTGCGAAGTGGTGAACGGTGAAGCGGAGTGTCCAACGACCGCAAACCGGCGAGGCGCGAAAGACGTGGCGCGGGCGGCGGCCGGCGCTGCGGAAAAAGGCGCGCAGGGCGCGGAGCCGGGCGGCATCGGCGGCGAGGAGGGCGGCGTTTTGCGAGGCGGCAAAGGCTTCTGCGGGACGCGAGGCGCACCACATCGCACGGGTGTCGGTGCGGGCGGCGCGGATTCGCGCGGCGAAGCCGGCACAAGCCGCGGCTGCGGCGGCGAGCAGCGTGGCGAAGGCCTCGGCTTTGTGGGGGGCGGCGGATTTCGCGGCGAGGCGTCGGAGGCGATGGACGTGGCTGGCGGCGTTGCGGACGAAGGCCTCGCGGTGTGCCAGGTAGGCTTGGAAGCGTGCGGTGGCGGCGAGGAACCCGAGGGGGGAGCCGCGGCCCGCGAGGGCGGGGGAGGCGGCCAGGCGTTCGAGGCGGCGGGCGGCGCGGGCGTGGGGCGAGGGGCTTTCGCGGCGGGAGGCGACGGGCGACCAGTCCTTGTTAATTTCCCAGCGGGAGTTGCCGGCGAAGGCCAGCGGGTCGGTGGCGAGCAGGCCGCGAGCGAGTGCCCGGGCGGCCGCAGGCGAAAGCGTGGACTCGGATGCGGGCGCACCTGGGTATTTTGTCACCAATCTGGTTACATCGAGCGCGGCATCCCGCGTTAAAGTCGTCGGCAGATTTGTCACCAAATTGGTGACAAATTCGGTTTGAGGGGGGCGAGCGGGGGAACGGGGGGCGCTGTGGCGGCGGAGGCCGGCGGCGAGGAGGGCGGCGGGATCGTCCGGTGTGGCGGGGTCGAGCCAAAGGGTGGCGGTGGCGGCATCGACGAGGGTAGTGATCGGCAGGGCGAGGCGGTAGGGTTCCCAACTGGTGACGAGGTAGCCGGCGGCGCGGGTGTCGCGGGCGCGACGCCACCAAGCGGCGAGGTTTTGCAGGCGGTCGGTCCAGACCGGAGCGGATTCGTGGCGGAAAGCGCCGTTCATCGGGCAGGCCCAGTAGTCGATGCCGGCGGCGCGGAGGGCGGGCGCGAGGTCGTACTCGGCGAAGTTGCGCAACTCCAAGCGCGGGTGGCGGCCGAAGGGATGATAATACCAGTCGTAGGCAGCGAGGCCCGCGTGCGCCGGCAGCAGCGGAATCGCCTCGGGCAGCAGGGCAAGCATGTCGGCCCAGAGGCCGAGACGGAGGCCGTGGCGCGAGGCGGCCGCGTGGAGACGGGTGACGTGGCGGGCGAAGTGCGCGGCGAGGCCGAACTCGGCGACTTCGGTGCGGGAGAGCGGGTGTTTGCCGAGGTGGAAGCTCTCATCGAGGCCGGCGTGGATTTCGCCGGCGGTGCAGAGCGGGGCGAGGTCGGTGAAGAGACGTTCGACCAACTCGGGCGTGCGCGGATGGAGCGGGCAGATCTGCCCCGTGGCGAGCGGAGTGCCGGTCGCGGGGTCGCGAAGTTCGTTCAGGTCGCGCCAATCCGGATGCTTGATGAGGTATTGGGTGTGGCCGAGGAGGTTGGCGATGGGGACAGTCCGGATGCCGCGGGTGGCGGCGGCGGCGACGAGCTTTTCGAGGTCGCGCCAGGCGTAGGCATCGGTGCGCGCGACGCCGGGGAGCGAGGGATAGTCGACTGCGTCCTCCAGGTGCAGGTAGAGCCGCTGGTAACCCCAGTCGGCGTAGCGGGGCAGCAAGGCGAGGAGGTGGTCGAGGCGTTCGACCTGGCGGGCGAGGTCCCACTGAAAGGCGCGGAGCATGGGCGCGATGCGAAATGACCAATGACCAATGTCCAACGATCAATGTCGAGCCAGGGGACACAAAAAGGCCCGGTCCGCGAAGCGGGCCGGGCAGGGACGAAGCGTTTTTCGGAAGCACAGACAGGAATGTCTGTGCCACTCCAGAGGCTTACTTGCGCTTGCTGGCGATGAGCTGCTCGAGCTTCACGATGTCGGCGCTGAAGAGTCGGATGCCCTCGGCGGTCTTCTCGGTGGCCATGGCGTCTTCGTTCAGGGCGAAGCGGAAGGCTTTCTCGTCGAAGCTGACCTTCTTGAGGTCGGCGGACGCAGCGGCGGCGGGGTCGAGTTTCCGGACGATCGGGTCGCTGCTGGCGGCGAGCTCGGCGAGGAGCGTCGGCGCGATGGTGAGGAGATCGCAGCCGGCGAGTTCGAGGATCTCGCCCTTGTTGCGGAAGGAGGCGCCCATGACTTCGGTCTTGTAGCCGAACTTCTTGTAATAGGTGTAGATCTGGGTGACGGAGATGACGCCGGGATCGGCCGCGCCAGCGTAGTTGCCGTCGGGCTTCTTTGCCTTGTGCCAGTCGAGGATGCGGCCGACGAAGGGCGAAATGAGGGTAATGCCGGCTTCGGCGCAGGCGACTGCCTGGGCGAAACTGAAGAGAAGGGTGAGGTTGCAGTGGATGCCTTCCTTTTCGAGGATTTCGGCGGCCTTGATGCCTTCCCAGGTGGAGGCGATCTTGATGAGGACGCGGTTGCGCGAGACGCCGGCCTTTTCGTAGAGGGCGATGATCTCGCGGGCCTTGGCGAGGGTGCCGGCGGTGTCGAAGGAGAGACGGGCATCCACCTCGGAGGAGACGCGGCCGGGGACGATCTTGAGGATTTCGAGGCCGAAGACGACGAGGAGGCGATCGATGACTTGGTCGACGCGGGCGGACCGGTCGGAGTCCTTGATGGCTTGGTCCAGAAGCGCCGCGTATTCGGGCATGGCGGCGGCTTTCAGGATGAGAGAGGGGTTGGTGGTCGCGTCGCGAGGCGCGAAGGCCTTCATGCTTTGGAAGTCGCCGGTATCGGCGACGACGACGGTGAGGGCCTTGAGTTGGTCGAGTTGAGTAGCCATGGCGGGAAAGAGATCGAGGAAAGGTTCAGGGAATGAGGATGCGAGGCGGCGGATGTCGAGGCGGCGGCACCGCCAGACTGGACGAAAACGACCAACAAAGGGCGGTTGCGTGCGGGTGTCACGCCCGGGTGACGGGCGGTTTCGGCAAATTATTTCTCAACCAGATGAGCGCCGTTGATTCATCGGTGAAGGCACCGTCGAGCTGGGCTTCGAAGGCGTTGTCGAGCAAGCGCTTGAATTCCGGGCCGGGGGCGAGCCCGGCCGCGATCAGATGACGGCCGAGGAGGATGGGCCGCGGGGCTCCCTCCGCAAGGGCGAGGTTGGCGGCGCGTTCGCGCAGGCGGTCGATCAGGGCGAGGGTTTCGGGCGAGTGCAGCGGAGGGCGGCCCTCGCTGTCGGCACGCATGACCGCGGCCAGATCCGCCACCGTTGCGGGCTGGAGACGGCGCGCGAGACGGCGGATGGCATTGGGGCCGAGGCCCTCGGGGCCGCCGTGATGGTGGACCATGTGGTTGGCGACGAGCGGCGTGATCGCGGGTGCATGGTCGTGCGGCGCACCGATGCGGAGGAGAAAGGCCTCGGCGGGCATCACTCCGGCGGCTTCGTGGCCGGGGCTCACCCAGCGCAGGCGAGGCGAGCCGGGTTTAGCTTCCTGGCGGGTGCAGGAGGGTTTGCCGACATCGTGGAGGAGGACGGCGAGCATGAGCAGCCGGCGGCGGCGCGGCGGCGCCTCCAGCCACTCGGGATCGTGCGAGAGGGCGTCGCAGCAGTGGGCGGTGTGGGTGAACACGTCGCCTTCGGGATGCCATTCGGGGTCCTGCGGGCAGCCGGCGAGCGCGGCAAGCTCCGGAAAGTGCGCCAGCCAGCCGGTTTCGGCGAGGGCGCGCAATCCGGCGGAAGGACGGCCGCGCGGGGCGGCGGACTTTTCGGCCCATTTGGCCCATTCATGCCAGATTCGCTCGACCGGAAGCTCGGCGAAAGTTGGCGCGATGCTCCGACACAGGGCGGCGGTGGCGGAGTCAAGGGTCAGGTCAAAGCGGGCGGCCAGTTGCATGGCGCGCAGGACACGGAGCGGGTCCTCGACGAAAGCGGGGCTCGTGTGGCGCAGGCGGCGGGCGCGGAGATCGGCTTCGCCGCCATGGGGATCGACGAGGCGATGGTCGACGGGATCCCATGCGAGGGCGTTGATCGTAAAGTCCCGGCGTGCCGCGGCATCCGCGTCGCTGAGGGAAGGATCCGGCTCCACGGCAAAGCCGCGGTGACCGGCGCCGGTCTTGGATTCGCGCCGGGGCAGGGCGATGTCGTATTCGGTTCCCGAGGCGAGACGGAGTTTGATGACGCCGAAGCTGCGGCCGACGACGTCGGTGGCGCCGAGGGGGGCCAGCACACGATGCAGGTCGGCGAAGGCGCAGCCGCCGACTTCGAGATCGAGGTCCTTGGGCTCGAGACCGAGCAACCAATCGCGGACCGCGCCGCCTACGATGCGGGGCCGCCCAACCCGGTGGAGAGCGGCGAGAACGGGGGTGAGTTCGGACGGGATATGCACGGTCAGGATTGTTGGTCGCGGGTTGCCTCCAGCCCGAGGAGTCCCCAGCCGGCCATAAAGGCGAGGCCCCCGAGCGGAGTCACTGGTCCCAGGAGGCGGGGGCCGCCCAAGGCCAGCGCGTAGATCGAGCCGGCGAAAAGCAGGCAGCCGAGCAACCAGAGGACGACAATGCGTTGCAATTGTCGTCCTCGCCCGGGCCGACCCGAGGCCCAGGCGACCAGGGCAAGACAGGCGATGCTATGGGCAAGTTGGTACTGAGCGGCCGTTTGCCAGGATCCAAGCATGTTGCGGGCGGCGAGCGTGTCCTTCAAGGGATGCGCGCCCAAGGCGCCCAGCAATACAGCGAGAAATCCGGACAGGGCGATCAGGCGAAGCAAGGTGGTCGGCATAGCGATGAAAAGGGGACGAATGAGGCCGAAAAAACGCTGAAAGGTCGATAGGATCCCTGCCCGTTGGCGCCGGAATCCGGACTTGCGTTTTACAAGTGCTTCGTTCTCCTGCGCCTCGTCGTTAACCGCGACTCAACCAACCAAACCAAACCAACATGATCAAGAAGACCGCCCTTGCTCTCGCCGCCCTCGTGGCCGGCGTTTCCGCCCAGGCCCAGAACGAGAGCTCCGCCCTCTCCGTGACCGTGGACGTGACCTATGTGTCCGACTACGTCTTCCGTGGCACCAAGCTCGGTGATGCTTCCGTTCAGCCCTCCATCGAGGCCGCCTACGGCGATCTCTACGCCGGTGTCTGGCACACCAGCGAGCTCAGCCACAACGATGGCGTGACCGAGACCGACCTCTATGCGGGTTACGGCTTTGACGTGACCGAGCAGGTTTCCCTGGACGCCGGTGTTACCCAGTACACCTACAACGGTGGCAGCGGCGACGACTCCACCGAGGTTTTCGTCGGCGCCTCCGCGGACGTCCTCCTCACCCCGAGCATCTACGCTTACTACGACTTCGACTACGAGAACATCACCGTCGAAGCCTCCATCGGCTACAGCATCCCGGTCGAGGCCATCAAGGCTTCCCTCGATCTCTCCGCCAAGGTCGGCTATGTCGATCTCGGTGACGAGGATCCTCGCGAGACCGTTGAGGACAACTACACCTACTTCGTTGTCGGCGCCGCCGTTCCCTTCAAGCTGAGCGAGACCGCCACCCTCACCGTCGGTGTTGACTACATCTACAACACCGAGGACGAGATCAGCGGCATCAGCGCGGCCGACAGCCACCACGATATCTTCGTCGGCAAGGCCGGCATCTCGATCGGCTTCTAATCTCGCCTCGCGAGTTTGGTCCGATAAAGAATCCAACCCTTCAAGACCCGTCCCGCTCAACGCGGGGCGGGTTTTTCTTTTTCCGCCGCAAATCGGCAGTTGACAGCCCTCGGGGGGTCTTATGCCTTCCACCTCTTTTCTCATGAAAACGTTCCTCGCCAAGCAGGAGACCGTTCAGCCCAAGTGGTATCTCATCGATGCCGAGGGCGAGGTTCTCGGCCGCATCGCCGTGAAAGCCGCCAACATCATTCGCGGTCGTCACAAGGCTTCCTACACCCCATCCGTGGACACGGGTGATTTTGTCATCGTCATCAACGCCGAAAAGGCGGTCGTCACCGGTAAGAAGGAGGAGCAGAACGAGTATATGTTCTTCTCCGGTTTCGTCGGTGGCGAAAGTTACCGTTCGCTCCAGCAGCAGCGTGAGCGCCATCCCGAGTTTCTCGTCGAGCACGCCGTCAAGGGCATGCTGCCCAAGAATCGCATCGCCGCGAAGATGCTTACCAAGCTGCGCGTGTTCGCCGGCCCGGCCCACACTCACGAGGCCCAGAACCCGACCAAGATCTCCGTTCGCTAAGCTTCTTATCCCATGAGCGCTGAACCCACCGTTTTCACCGGCACCGGCCGCCGCAAGACCGCCGTCGCCCGCGTCCGTATCACCGAAGGCACCGGCAAGCTGACCG
>CBINGR010000056.1:0-35490 GCA_966250295.1 uncultured Akkermansia sp.
GCCCGCTATCGCAGGTGATGTACAGCTACGAATGCCTTAACGGCATTGCGCCTAGAACCAGAGTGTCAGAGCGATAGAGGACAGAGCGACAGAAGATAAGAACCGCAGGAAGCTGCGGTCTCGCCGGATCTTAGCGGCGAGCGCGGAGCGAGCCGGGTCTGGGAACGGGCCGCCGGTGCTCTTCGCTACACCTAAAAGCGCCCCGGGGCTGAAACTGACGATTTTGCTCGCCATACTGTATATAATTAATATTCACAGTAAATCATTGCCATGCCCTCCGACCGATCCCGTTTTATCCTTGGCCCGATTTCCCCCGCGGCGGACGGGACGCTTTACCAGCAGCTCGTGGATGGGCTGAAGCGCGAGATCAGCGAGGGCCGGCTCAAGCCCGGTTCGCCCCTGCCTTCTTTCCGCCAGCTCGCGGAAGACATGCTGGTGAGCGTCATCACCGTAAAGCGCGCCTACGAGGAGCTGGAGCGCGAGGGCATCGTCTTCCGCCGGCAGGGCCTGGGCACCTTCGTGGCCGAGCGGGGCGCCGACCGCAGCCGCGAGGCCAAACTCGCCGCCGCCCGGAATCTGCTTCGCGAGGGCTTTCGCGAGGCCGCCGAGGCCGGTCTGAAACCCGTCGAACTGGCCGCCTTGGCCCAGGACATTCTGAAGGAGAAAAAATGAACACCCCCCACCGCCATCGAAATCCGCGGCCTCGTCAAACGCTACCCCCGCTTCACCCTCGGGCCGCTCGATCTCACCGTGCCGCGCGGCGCGATCTACGGCCTCATCGGCCCGAACGGCGCGGGCAAGACCACCGCCATCGACCTCATCTTCGGCATGGGCCGGAACGACACCGGGCACATCCGCGTTCTCGGTCTCGACCACCGCGCCAACGAGGTCGAGCTGAAGCGCCGCGTCGCCTATCTCAGCCCGGACCTAAGCTACGCCGCGTGGGGCAAGATCGGCAAAGCCATCCGCTTCGTGCGCGGCTTCTACCCGGGCTGGGACGACGCCTATTGCGCCGAGCTGATGCGCCGCTTCCGGCTGGCCGATGACGACAAGATCGCCGCGCTCTCCTTCGGCGCAAAGACCAAGCTCGGCTTGCTGCTCGCCCTCGCTCGCCGTCCCGAAGTCCTCATCTTGGACGAGCCCACGACCGGCCTCGACGCCGTGTCCAAGCAGGAAGTGTTCGGCGAACTGCTTCGAACCGTCGAAGACGGCGAACGCACGGTGCTGATCTCCTCGCACGGCCTGGGCGACATCGAGCGGTTCGCCGACCACGTCGGCATGATCAAGGATGGCCGGCTTCTCCTCGAAGGACGCACCGACCAGATCGTGGACCGTTACCGCCTGGTGGAATTTTTCACCGCCGGCGCCCTGCGCGAGGCGGCGCCGGAAGGCCTCGTTATTCTGAAGCGCGCGGATGACCGCTGCCACGCGCTGCTCGACCAGTGCAGCGGGGCCCGGAGTTGGCTGGAACGGCAGGGCGCGCGCGATCTTTCGCTCACGCGCCTGACGCTGGAGGATCTGTTCGTGGCCCTGGCCGGCGAAAAAACGGAGGCCGCCGCATGAACCGGCTCATCCTCGACCACCTCCGGCGCAATGCCTGGATGCTCGCGTTCGGAGCGGTGCTGGAGCTGATTGCCGGCTGGCTGGGCGCCGCCGGTGGCTCCGACGCCTTCGCGCTCCACCTCCAGGTGGGCTTTTTAATGGGTCCCTTCCTGCTCTTCCTGGACCTGCAACGCGGCCTCGCGCGCAACCTTTCCGTGCTGCCCCTCTGCGCCCGCCAGATCGGGCGCGCCTGGTGGCTCGCCACCGTGGCGATTCCCGCGGCGGGCTGTTCCGCCGTGCTGTTTTCCGGTGCCGGGCTGGCCTCGCTTATCCATCCCGGCTATGAACCAGCCTGGGACCGTCTCGCGCTTTCGAGCCTCTGCCTTTTTCTCTGGACGGGCACGGCCTTCCCTCTCGTGACCAATCTGTTTGTCGGAATGTCCACCCACCGCTGGCGCAGCCGGCTCCGCACCCTGTCCGGCGCGCTTTGGGGCCTCCTGCTCGGGGCCGGCTTCCTGCTTTTTCAGGACTTGGACCGGGAGCCCCTGCGGCTGGCCGGGTTCTTCGTCGTCTGCCTGCCCGCAACCCTTGCCGGCTGGCTCCGCTCGGGGCGGATATTCGAGGACGGTCCCAGCTTCTGCCCGGCAGCTCACCACCTGGAACGCGACCCCGCTCCGGGACCGCTTCCGTCCCACCGGCCCGGTGGGCACGGCGGCCTCCCCATGCTCATCGGCCACGCTTTTCTGAGGACTTTCTCCATCGGCTTTGCGGTGATCGTGCTGCAGCCGCTGATCCCGCTCCTGCAAGGTCGCCTCGAAACCTGGCCCAGGGCCCTCGGAGCCTCCTCCGGCGTCGGTTTTTTTCCGTTCTGGCTGATCGTCTTCTTCGCCTTTTCCCCCCTTCTTTTGCAATGGCGTCTGATGCGTTCCCTGCCCCTCTCGGCCGGCCGGCTCGCCGCCGGACTGCTCCTGGCCGCGCTTCTGCCGGTCGCCGTCCTCGGCGTCCTGCACGCCGGATTCCTCGGGCTGGCGGTGGGGAATACCGCGGCGCAGGATATTGCAACCTACTACCTCCTCGCCCTCGCCACCGGCGCCTTCTCCCTTTTGCCCATCGCCTGGCTTGGGGCGGGCGCCTTGTCCTACCTGCTGCTGGTTGGCCTGACGATCTTCGCCCAGTTCACGCCGCTGTATCTGGACGACTCCCTGGGCCCGGGCCCCGCCCTCGGTCTCACCGGCCTCGTCACCGCGGTGGCGGTGACGCTGGCCTTCCTGCTGACCCGCCACGCGCTCACGCACACCACCCGGGCCTATCGCATGCAGCCCAACTCCTTCACCCATGGTTGCGCTCCCGGCCGGTAAGGTCCGGGGAACCATTCCCCGCGGCTTGACCACGGTTCGAATCTGCCTGCCGATCACGGTTTCCGTGGCTACCTCGTCCGTTCCTCGTCCCAGCTTCTGGCAGCGTCGCATTCGCGACCCGCTGCTCGCGCTGCTCACCCAGGGAGCGACGCCTGAAAAACTGGCCGCCGGCATCGCCTGGTCGTCGGTCTGCTCGCTGTTTCCCATCTTCGGCTTCACCACCGGGCTCAACGCCGCCGTGGCGCTCTGGCGCGGCCTCAACCAGCCCCTGATGCAAGCGGTCAATTATGCCCTCAGCCCGCTCCATCTCGTCATGATCCTGGTCTATGTCCGCCTCGGCGAATGGTTCTGGGTCGCCGACGACGAGCATTTTTCCGTCCGCGAGATGCTGGAGTCCTTTCACGAACTCAGTCTCGGTGCCTTCCTGCATAAGTTCGCCTGGGCCGGCCTGCACGCCGTCACCGCCTGGCTGGTCACCGCCCCGCTGCTGTTCTTCGCCGTCGGCGCCGTCGCCCGCCCCGCCTTGCGCCGGCTCGCCCGTTTCCTGCCTGCGGATACGCCGCCGAGCCCGGTGGCAGTTAACGTTAAACCTCCCGGGCCATAGCCCCCGGCCGCGCTGCGTTTACTGGTTCACACCCATTCCCTTTGCCTAGCACGCAGAAAGTGCTCCGCTCTCGCCTCCATGACCTTGCCCCGCCTCGGCCTCGTTCTCTCGTCCTTCCTCGGCCTGCCTCTGCTCGCTTCCCTGCTTCCCCCCGCCCAGGCCGCCGCTCCGGTTTCCTCCACCATGCCCTCCTCCTCCGCCCGCGCCACCTTCGAGATCGGTCGCGACGCCTTCCTCCTCAACGGCCAGCCCTTCGTCATCCGCTGCGGCGAGATCCACGCCGCCCGCGTGCCGCGCGAATACTGGCGCCATCGCCTGCAGATGGCCCGTGCCATGGGGCTCAACACCGTCTGCGCCTACCTCTTCTGGAACCAGCACGAGCCGCGCGAGGGCGAGTTCAACTGGGTCGGCACCGCCGACATCGCGGAGTTCTGCCGCCTCGCCCAGGCCGAGGGGCTCTGGGTCGTGCTCCGCCCCGGTCCCTACGCCTGCGCCGAGTGGGAGATGGGCGGCCTCCCCTGGTGGCTGCTCAAGCACGAGGACATCAAGCTCCGTACCCGCGACCCGCGCTTCCTCGCCGCCGCCCGCCGCTATCTGAAGGAGGTCGGCCGCGTGCTCGCTCCGCTCCAGGTCACCCATGGCGGCCCGATCCTGCTCGTGCAGGCGGAAAACGAGTACGGTTTCTTCGCCAAGGACGCCGAGTACATGGGCGAGATCCGCCAGGCCCTGCTCGACGCCGGCTTCGACGTGCCGCTCTTCGCCTGCAACCCGGTCCACGCCCTGCGCAACGGCTACCGCGCCGACCTCTTCCCCGTAGTCAACTTCGGCTCCGACCCCGAAGGCGCCTTCAAGGCCCTCCGCCAGATCCTGCCCCACGGCCCCCTCATGAGCGGCGAGTTCTACCCCGGCTGGTTCGATACCTGGGGCCAGCCTCACCACCTGGGCAAGACCGACGCCTACCTCCGCGACCTCGAGACCATGCTGAAGATGAAGGCCTCCTTCAGCATCTACATGGCGCACGGCGGCACCTCCTTCGGTTTCTCCCCGGGCTCCGACCGTCCCTTCAAGCCCGACACGAGTTCCTACGACTACGACGCCCCGATCAGCGAGGCCGGCTGGGCCACGTCCAAGTTTTTCAGGACTCGCGAGGTCTTCTCCCGCCACCTCCAGCCCGGCGAGACCCTGCCCGAGCCACCCGCCGCACCCCCGGTCATCGCGTTTCCCACCACTCGCGAGACTGGTTTCGTTCCCCTGCTCGCCGACTTGCCCGCCGCCGTGCGCGCCGCGCAGCCGCTCAATCTCGAAAAACTCGACCAGCAATACGGCCTCGTCCTCTACCGCACCACCGTGCCCGCCGGCCCCGCCGCCGAATTGCGCGCCGAGGCGGTCAACGACATCGGTCTGGCCTATCTCGATGGCGCCCGCGTCGGCACCTTCGACCGCCGCACCCGCCTCTACAAACTCACCCTGCCCGCCCGCGAAAAACCCGCCGTGCTCGAGATTCTGGTCGAGGCGATGGGTCGCGTGAACTTCGGCCAGGAGGTCCACGACCGCAAGGGCCTGCGCGGACCCGTGCGCCTCGGAGGCGCCGAGCTCACCGGCTGGGAAATGGTCTCGCTCCCGCTCGACGCCGCTCACCTCGGCCGGCTCGCCTTCGGCCCCGCCGCCGCTCCGCTCGCCGCCAACGCCACGCCCGGCCGCCTCACGCCGGGCTTCCACCGCTTCGAGGTCGAGCTAAAGGAAGCCGGCGACACCTTTCTCGACGTCCGCCCCTTCGGCAAAGGCCTGGTCTGGGTCAACGGCCACAACCTCGGCCGCTACTGGAACATCGGCCCCCAGCAGACCATGTTCATCCCCGGCCCCTGGCTGCGCCCCGGTCGCAACGAGTTCGTCGTTCTCGACCTGCTCGGCCCAACCGATGCGGCCCTCGCCGGCCTCGAAAAACCCATCCTCGACGTGCTCCGCCCCGAGCTCGACGTCCTCGGCCGCCGCCCGGTCATTCCCCGCCTGCGCGTCGAGGGCTCGCCCGACCAGCGCGGCACCTTCGCTCCCGGCGGCGAGCCCAAGGAAGTGCGTTTCGAAAAGCCCATCCGCGCCCGCTACTTCAGCCTCGAAGCGCTCAGCGCCCAGGACGGCAAACCCTACGCCTCCATCGCCGATCTGTCCGTGCTCGGCGCCGAGGGCACCCCGATCGGTACCCAGCTCTGGACCATCGCGGGCGTTTCCAGCGAGGAAAACGTCGGCGAGTCCGCCGGCGCGACCAACGCCATCGACGGCCAGATCTCCAACTTCTGGCACACGCAGTGGCAGGGCGCCCAGCCCGCCCACCCGCACTGGATCGTGATCGACCTGGGTCGCGAGGAAACCGTCACGGGCTTCATCTACGTCCCGCGCCAGGGCACGGACAAAGACGCGGTCGGCCGCATCAAGGATTACCAGGTCTACCTCGGCGACAAACTCGTCCCCGCACCCTGATTCGGAGGATCTGCGAAATCGGATTTCTCAACGCGAAGGTCGCGAAGAAGACCGGACAGAATCCGAGTCTTCTTCCGCTTTGCGACCGTTGCGAGGTCTTCGCATCCTTTGCGTTAAAAAATCTGGAGGATTGAAAGGGGTTGGGAGGGGAGTCCGTCAGGCACGCCTCACGGGCTTCATCCGCCCCGCCGTTCCGCATTCTGCCGCCGGATCTCCGCGTGCACCTGCGCGGCGAGTTCGGTGTTGCCCTTGGACAAACGCTCCAGCTCCTCGCGCGTGATGCCGCCGATTTTTCCGCGATGGGCGGCTTTGATCCCGTTCATCCGATTCTGCGCCGCCCGCACCTCGCCGATCGAAGTCGCTCTCCGGGGAACTACGCCCCCCTGTGCCAGGCGCGCCGCGACGCGCTCCCGATGGCGAGCCAGCACCCGCTCCGCCGGCGTTCCCGCCGGAAGATACTCGGCCTCGATCAGCGCCGGCGAATCCATCGCCGCCGCTCCCATCGCATTGGTCGTGCAGACGAAAGAACCGTCGGAAAACTCGGTCTCGAAGTCGGTGATCGTCCCCAGCTTCTGTCGCAGCAGCCAGAGTAGCAGGCGCATCCACCAGGTCCTCGGCTTCGGGTGATACAGCCCCGCCATGATCGTCCCATCGCCCGCCACCAGCACGCGAATCATGACGGGTTTGAAAGGCTGCCCGGGCGCCTTCGCCAGCGTCAGGTCTTCACAGTCCTCCAAAAACACGAAGCCTTCCCCTTCCAGCAAGGTGCGCACGCGACGGTAGAAACCCAGATCGAGGTGGCCGAAATCCGTTTCGCGCACCGACACGTATTCATGCTCGGGCACATAGTTGGCCTCGATCTGCGCGAGAATATCCCGTGCGCCTTTGACGATATGGGCCGGCGCGGGAACCGGCTCGGAGGACTCGGTTGGCATGGAGAAAAAGGTTTCCTGAACAGACGAGGCAGCCCCTTGGCATGAGCTAGCCCGGCATCGCTTTGCCATCCATGCAAGCCCGTCCTCAAGATCGCGCGGGCGCATGACGTAGGGAACGGGCGGAACCGCGGTGCGAAGATGCGGTGGGCCTACCTTGATTTAGGTAAAATGAGAATTTGATAAACACCGGAGCTTGGCTCCGGCTCGCGCCCGCACCCGCTATCCCTCCGCCGTTTTGCGACTGCGCAACCGGCGCGCTCTGCCATGTTTCCTCCATAGCGTATCCCCATCATGATACGTTATAGTGAACGCATGCTTGTGCTCCGTTCCGGATACCGGCCTGCCTAATCCAAACTCCCCGCCCCGCCTCGCCGTCCGCGTCGCGCCTTCTCCCCCTATGCCTTCGTCTTCGTCCCCTCGCGCGTCTTCTCCGCGCGCCGCCGGCCACTGCATCGCCGCGACCCGAACGCTCGCCACCCGCGTTCTCGCCCTGCTGGCGATCTGCGCCGGTTCCGGATCCACCGCCACCGCGACCCTCACCCAACGCTGGTCCTTCAATTCCGCCGCCGGTAACGCCGTCCTGGGCACCACCTTCACCGATTCCGTCGGCGGCACGGTCGCCACCGTCCGGGGCGTGGGCGCCACCCTGAACGGTTCGGCGCTCGTCCTGCCCGGCACCACTACGGGCAACCAGGCCCCAGCTACCATCTCCGCCTACCTCGACCTGCCCAACGGCATTCTCTCCAGCCGCGAAAACGTCTCCATCGAGCTCTGGGCCACCCCGGTCGCCTCGTTGAACTTCCAGCGCATCTTCGACTTCGGCGCCGGCAGCGCCGGCGACGGCCTCGGGGCGCCCGGCGAGTGGACCGGCCTCGGCGCGACCGCGCCCGGCACCGTCACCGCCTCCGACGAGTTCGGCCTCACCTTCAACGTCGGCGCCAGCGTCAACGCCCAGCGTCTCTACGGCCGCCTCAACTACGACCAGACCGGCGGGCTCAATCTCTACGTCGACAGCGCCCTCGCCACCACGCTGGGCCAGCGTTACCACTACGTCGTCACCTACGCCAAGGGCGTCGGCGCTTACGCAGGCTCCGGCGGCGGCCGCGAGACCTGGTACCGCAATGGCGCGCTCGTCGCCACCCTCGATCTCCCCTACGCCCTCTCCGCCATCAACGATGTCAACAACTGGATCGGCCGTTCCCAGTTCTCCGCCGATCCCCTCGCGCGGATGAACCTGGACGAACTCCGCCTCTACGACCACGTCCTCACCACCGCGGAGATCACCGCCAATGTCTCCGCCGGTCCCGACAGCATCGTCGCGCCGCCCGAGCCCGAGCCGGCACCCACGCCCGACCACCTCTGGGTCTTCAACGACCAGGCCGACTCCACCGTGGACTCCGGCCTGGCCTTCACCGACTCCCGCAACGGCCTGGTCGCCACCCTCCGCGGCAACGGCGCCACGCTCACCGGCACCTCGCTTCGCCTGCCCGGCACCACCGACGGCAACCAGACCGCCGCCACCATCTCCGCCTACCTCGACCTGCCCAACGGCCTGGTCTCCGCGCAATCGGCGATCACCTTCGAGGCCTGGGCGACCCCCCTCTCCTCGAAAAACTGGCAGCGCCTCTTCGACTTCGGCCGCTGCGCCACCACCCACGGCACCGGCGCCGCGACCGGCGAAATCCTCGACAACTCGGCCATCCCCGGCGCCACCGCGGGCTACGACAACATCAGCCTGACGCTCAATACCGGCACGAACCTCAACAACCAGCAGCTCGAGGGCCAGTACGACGGCAACTCCCCCGTCTACACCAGCACCACCGCCAGCACCACCGCCGGCACGGAGTATCACTACGTCCTCGTCATCCAGGATGGCGCCGGCACCTACGGGGCCTCGGGCTGCCAGGTACGCTGGTATCGCAACGGCGCCCTGCAGAACTCCATGGATTTCCCCTTCCTCGCCTCGGGCATGGAGAACGTAAACAACTGGATCGGCCGCTCGATGTATTCGGCCGACTCCAACTCCAACCTCGCCCTCAACGAGCTGCGTATCTACCGCCGCGCCATCACTCCCGGCGAGATCCTCGCCAGCTACGAGGCCGGCCCCAATCCCGAGTCCGGCCCGCCCGAACCCCTTCCGCCCGCCCCCTCGCCCACAAACCGCTGGTCTTTCAACAACGCAGCCGGCGCAGCCGCCTCCGGTACCGCCTTCACCGACGCCTCCGGCCGCGAAACCGCCACGCTCCGCGGCAACGGCGCCACCTTCAGCGGAACCGCCCTCGTCCTGCCCGGCACCACCAACGGTAACCAGACCGCGGCCGCCATCTCCGCCTACCTCGATCTGCGCAACGGCCTCGTGTCCCAGAATCCCAGCCTGACCATCGAGGCCTGGATCACGCCGCTCTCTTCCAAGAACTGGCAGCGCCTCTTCGACTTCGGCAACTGCACGATCACCAGCGGCGCCGGCGCTGAGGAGGGCGAGATCGTCGACGGCGCCGCCGCGCCGGGCAGCTTCGTCGCCAACGACAACCTCTTCCTTTCCCTCAACGTCAACAACACCCTCGGCTCGCACCGCCTCGCCGCCAAGGTGGACGCGGGCACGGAGACCGGCCTCAACACCGACCTCTCCTCCATCACCTCAACCGGCACCGACTACCACTACGTGCTCACCGTCGAGGACCAGACCGGCGCCTACGGCTCCACCGGCTGCCGCGTGCGCTGGTTCCGCAACGGCGAACAACAGGGCTCCGCCGACCTGGCCTACCGCCTCTCCGACCTGAGCGACGTCAACAACTGGATCGGCCGCTCCCAGTGGGCCGCCGACAGCAACTCCAACCTGGCGATCAACGAGCTGCGCTTCTATCCGCGCGCCATCTCGCCCGCCGAGGTCGTCAGCAGCTACCAGGCGGGGGCCAACGCCACCTTCGCGCCGCCCACGCCTGTCGCCGACTCCGCGCTCATCCATCCCGGCCAGAAGGTCCTGCTCGACGTCCTGGCCAACGATTCCGGCGCCCCCATCGCCGCCAGCCTCCAGATCGCCACTCCGCCCTCCGTCGGCACCGCGGTCGTGCAGGACGGCCGGATCCTCTACGCCCACGCAGGCACCTCCACCGTGCCGGTCGTCTTCACCTACCGCGTGGGCAACGTCAGCGGCTCCACTGCCGACGGCACCGTCACCGTCAACCTGGCCTCCCAGCTTCGCCTCACCAATCCCGCGCTCGCCATGCCCGCCGGCCCGCCGCCGACCGTCTACCAAGTCGTGGACGCCTTCCCCGGCGTCAGCTTCAGCGAGCCGATCTGCCTCTCCGCGCAACCGGGCAGCACCCAGCGGCTCTACGTCTGCGAACGCATGGCCAAGATCCAGCTGATCCCCGACGTCACCGCCGCCACGCCGCAGAAAAAGCTCTTCCTCGATCTCCAGACTGCCATCGCCGGCCGCAGCCCGGCCGAAACCATCGAGAACGGCGCCAACTACGAAAACGGCCTGCTCGGTCTCGCCTTCCATCCGCAGTACGCCACGAACGGATACTTCTACGCGGCCTACACCGCGCGTATCTCGGGCGTGGACTACCAGCGCATCTCCCGCTTCCGCGTCAGCGCGGGCGACCCCGACGTCGCCGACCCCGCGTCCGAACTCATCATCCTCCAGCAGCTCGACGAAGGCGACAACCACAACGGCGGCGACCTCCACTTCGGCCCCGACGGCTACCTCTACTACGCCGCGGGCGATGAGGAAAATCCTAACGACTTCCGCCAGAACAGCCAGCGCCTCGACAAGGATTTCCACGCCGGCATCTTCCGTATCGATGTGGACAAGCGGCCGGGCAACCTCGAGCCCACCGCCCACGCCGCCATCCCCACCGACGGCGGCATCGCCCGCTTTTCCGTGCCGGTCGACAACCCCTTCGTGCCCGTCGCGAACGGCGGCTCCTGGAACGGGGTCTGGAACGGAGTACCCATCACCGACATGGCCAAACTCCGCATGGAATACTGGGCCCTCGGCCTCCGTCACCCCTGGCGCTTCAGCTTCGACTCTCTCAACGGCAATCTCTGGGCCGGCGACGTCGGCCAGAACACCTACGAGGAAATCAACTTCATCACCAAAGGCGGCAACTACGGCTGGGTCTGGCGCGAAGGGCTCACCGACACCACCTTCGCCACCAACCCGACCAAACCCGCCGGCTTCACCTCCACCGATCCGGTTTGGGTCTATCCGCATACCTCCATCTCCGGCGCCGACCCGCTCTACGCCGGCAACTCCGTGGTGGGCGGCATCGTTTATCGCGGCTCCCGCTTCGCCGCGCTCTACGGGCAGTACATTTTCTGCGACTCCGTGTCCGGCCACATCTGGAAACGCGACCCTGCCACCGGCGCCGTCAGCCGCATCACCGGCGTGCCCGGTGTCTACGGCGGTCTCGTGAGCATGGGGGTGGATCCCTCCAACCAGGACGTCCTCTTCGCCGACTACCTCAACAGCCGCATCATCCGCCTCGCCAGCGGCACCGTCGACGGAACTTTCCCCGCCACCCTGAGCGAGACGGGCCTCTTCGCCGATCTCACCGACCTCTCGCCCAGCCCCGGCCTCATTCCCTACGAGCCCAACCTCACGTTCTGGAGCGACTATGCCGTCAAGCGCCGCTGGTTCGCCGTGCCCGACGCCGACGGCCTCATGACCTGGCAGCGCGACGCTAACTGGACCTACCCCGCCGGCATGATCTTCGTGAAGCACTTCGACATGGAGCTCACCCGCGGCAACCCCGCCACCAAGCGCCGGCTCGAGACCCGCGTGCTCGTCAAGGGCGACACGGGCTTCTACGGCGTGAGCTACCGCTGGAACGACGCCCAGACCGAAGCCGCCCTCGTGCCCGACGAG
The DNA here is from genome assembly GCA_966250295.1 of uncultured Akkermansia sp. Taxonomy (GTDB): domain Bacteria; phylum Verrucomicrobiota; class Verrucomicrobiia; order Opitutales; family Opitutaceae; genus IMCC26134_A. Next base: position 11,788 of record CBINGR010000056.1, read on the forward strand.
GGCGTCGAGTTCGACCTGACCATCAACGACGGCGGCACCCTCCGCACCCAGCGCTGGGCCATCCCGAGCCGCTCCAGCTGCCTCACCTGCCATACCCCGCAGAGCGGCGGCCCGCTCTCCTTCACCACCCGCCAGCTCAACCGCGACAACGTCATCCACGGCTACTCCGGCAACCAGCTCTCCCTGCTCCAGGCTGCGGGCTACTTCTCCAATGCGGTCGAGGATCCGAAAACGCTTCCCCGCCACCTCCGTCCCGACGAGACACTCTACTCCGCCGAGGCCCGGGCCCGTTCTTACCTCGCCGTCAACTGCTCCTACTGCCATCGCGCCGACGGCACCGTCTCCGGCGCCTTCTGGGACGGCCGCCCGCAGCTGACCTTGGCGCAAACGAACCTCATCAATGGCGTCGCCGAGAACAACGGCGGCAACTCCGCCAATCGCTACATTGTCCCGGGCGATCTCACCCATTCCATCGTCTATAACCGCGTCTCGGTACAAAACGGCTTCACCCGCATGCCCCCGCTCGCCACCTCCGAGCTCGATCAAGCCGGCATCGCGCTGCTCACCGAGTGGATTTCCGCCCTCGGCACCCGGCCCGACTACGCTGCCTGGCGCCTCGGCACCTTCGGCAGCGGTACCTCTCCCGAAGGCGACGAGACCGCCGATCCCGACGGCGACGGCGCGGACAACCGCTCCGAATTTATCGCGCAAACCGACCCCCTCGATGCCTCCAGCATCCTGCGCGTCTCCCTTGCGCCCTCGCCTGAAGGCAGCACCCTCACCGTAAGCTTCGAACTTCCCCCCGACCGCCTCTGGTCGGTCGAGACTTCGGCGGATCTACTCACCTGGGCGCCGTGGGCGGTGGAGGGTGCCGACGGGTTGCCCCGCGCCACCCAGACCATGATCAGCCTCCAGGCCCCCGTGCCGGACTCCAGCAGCCCTCGCCGCTTCTTCCGGCTGCACTTGTCCGAGCCCTAAATGGTGCCTTCGAAGTGCCGGATGCTCCGGGCGTAGCGTAAGAGCTTCAGCCCGGGGATTCTCCATGCTTGGAATGGGGCCGGAGTATCGGCGCTACCTCAGCGCTCCGCGCCCCGCGGATAGCTGATATCCCGTGTTTGCCATCCGCCCGCAGGGTTTAGCGGAGCGCTGCCTATTCGAAGCCAGCACTTTGAAACTCGCCGCGTCGCCGGCCCGGCCTCGAGGCGGCCCAGGCCGTAACGACACCATAGTCCAAGTCACCAGGACCATAGCTTAATACCACCGCTTTTCGATCTATTGACCTATCGTCCTAAATTGGTCGGAATTCGGACCCCGACGTGAGGTAATAAATATTCGCATGTAGCTAATAAAAAATAAGCTACGCTTCCGGCTACACAATCCATCCTAGTCGGCCAATGCACCCAGCATCCCCGCAAAATGGGTTGCTCAGCAGGGCGGTATTCGCATCCCTGTTCCGCCTCCAAAGTCCCTTCTCTCCGTGTCGGCGCCGGCGTCTTTCAGACGCCCGACGGCGCGTTCTACCCCAAACCCAAGGCCTTAAAAAACAACCCATTGCGGAGGCCTGCTCGATTTAGCCGGTTCCTCCGCCCCTTTCCCCATATGAACCCCTGCTTGAGCTCTCCTGATCTCGCGGCACGTTGCTCCGCCACCGAGCGACCGCTCGCCATCTCCCCCCGCCCGCCCCATAAACAGTCCGCCGCTTTCCGCAGTTCGTCGGCCAAGCTGGCCGGTGCGATTCTGCTGCTTTCCGGTCTGGCCTCGTTGGCCTATGCCGATGCCACCTGGGTCGGCGATACCAGCCAGGACTGGAACACCGCCGCGAACTGGAGCAGCGACCCCGCCAATCCGAGCGGCAACTTCACCATCAACACCGCGACCGCCGGGGTGTTCCCCGTCGTCACCGCCGCCCCCGCCTTTACCCCGGTCGACATCTTCATCGGCAACGGCGCCGGCCTGTCCGGACGCCTGGACGTGACCTCCGGCTCTGTCTCCACCGGCACGGGCAATTGGCTGATCATGGGCCGCAACGGCGCCACCGGCACCCTGAACGTGACCGGCGGTACCGTAAACGCCCAGGATATCCACCTGGCGCGCACCACCAACACCGGCACCGCCACCGTGAATGTCGGCGGCACCGGCATCATCAACACCGCCGGCGCCATCGTGCTCGGCGACGGCGACAGTTTTGACGACAGTGCCGTGGCCACCTTCAACGCCAACGCCGGCGCCGTCGTAAACTGCGAAAACGACTTCCTCCTGGCCTTCGCGGGCAGCACCAGCACCGTCGGCACGCTCAACATCGCCGCCGGCGCGACCGTCAATGTCGCCACGACCACCAAGCGGTGGTTCGTCATGAGCGTCTGGGACTCCACCGGAGGCATGCTCAACGTCAACGGCGGCACGCTCAACCTCAACGCCAACACGGACATCCAATTCAGCACCGGCAACTGGGGCCCCGGCGCCTCCAACGGCGTGAGCACCATCACCCTGAACGGCGGCGCCATCAACATGGGCGACGCCTCGGTGATCAACCTCAACAACAACGCCGATCGCGACGTCACCCATACGCTCAACCTCAACGGCGGCACGCTCACCGCCGGCCAGATCATCAGCTCCAAGGCCACCGGCGCGCGCGTGATCAACTTCAACGGCGCCACGCTCAAGGCCGCCGGCTCCAGCGCCACCTTCATCGGTGCCACCGCTGCCAGCTCGGCCAACGTCAAAGCCGGCGGGGCGATCATCGACTCCAACGGCTTCGACATCACCATCGCCAAGGCCCTGACCGCCGATACCGTTTCCACCGGCGGTGGCCTGACCAAACTCGGCAGCGGCACGCTCACCCTGTCCGGCGTCAACACCTACACCGGCAACACCACCGTCTCCGCCGGCACCCTCGCCCTCGCCGACAATGCCTCGCTCACGTTCGCCATCGGCGCCAACGGGGTGAACAACAAGATCACCGGCAGCGGCACGGTTACGATCGACGGCGACTTTGCGTTCGATCTTAGCGGTGCCGGCACGACCGTCGGCAACTCCTGGCAGATCGTGGACATCGGCACGCTCGCCGAAACGTTCGGGGGCACTTTCTCGGTCACCGGTTTCTCTCTCGAGAGCGGAAAGTGGATCAAGCCCGCCAACGGCGCCTACTACCAGTTTGATGCCGCCACCGGCGTCTTGAGCGTGATCAACGACCCCGGCGTCTCCTTCCCGCCCCCGACCGTCAACCTCGGCACCTACCGTAGCAGCTATGTGCTCGGCTCGGACTTCACGATCAACGTGACCGCGACCGGCACCGGCACCTTGACCTACCAGTGGTACTACCAAGCCAATTCGGGCGACACGCCCGTGGCCATCTCGGGTGCCACCAGCGCGTCGTACTCGGTCACCGGCGCCACCGCCGGCTCCGGCGGCATCTACTCCGTCAGGGTCACCGACAGCGCAGCCCCCTCCACGCCGACCACCGCGACCTTCCCCGTGATATCGGTACTGCCCGGCACGTCCTTCTCGGTCGCCTACTACCGCTTCGAGGAAGGGCCGGACACCGCCCCCATCACGGCCACCAACGATTCGGTCGGCACCAACCACCTGAGCGTGCTCGGCACTCCGAACTACGCTTCGGACAGCCTGCCTTACACCAAGGTCCCGCGCACCGGCGCCACCAACACCCTCGGGGCCAACTTCCCCGCCTCCAACAACGGCCTCATCGCCCCGACCTCCGGCACCCTCGCCTCGGCTGAATTCCTCGATTTCACCATCGAGGCCTTCGTTCGCCTGGACAGCCTTTCCGGCTGGCAGACCATCGTCGGCCGCGACGATGACGCCAACCCCGGCCAGGCCAATGGCGCCGCCGCCTTGTTCTACCTCTCCAAGAGCGGTTCGAATAACGGCTTCCGCGTCGAGCTCGCCACCAGGACCGGCACCAACCTGCAGATCAACAGCACCTACGTCCCCACGGTCGGCACCTGGTATCACGTGGCCGCCGTCGGTGACGCCGCCAAGGGCACGCTCACGCTCTACGTGAACGGCGCCTCCGTCGGCTCGACCACCGGGTTCACCGGCCTGTTCGTCCCCACCTCCGGCTCCGATACCCCCTGGACCCTCGGCCGCGGCGACTACAACGCCGGCGACACGGATTTCCTGCGTGGCGATGTGGATGAGGTGCGCTTCAGCAGCGCCGCCTTGCCGCCGGCCCAGTTCCTGGCCTCGACCGACTCCGGTTTCGTAATCCCGCCGGTCATCACCCAGGCCCCCGTCAGCCAGACTCTCCGCGTCGGCCAGTCCACCACCCTGAGCGTGACCGCCACCGGCGGCACTCTCAGCTACGAGTGGTACAAGAACGACGTCCTGATCTCCGGCCAGACCGGTTCGACCCTCGCCTTGAACAGCGTTACCACCGGTGCCGATGGCACCTACAAGGTCAAGGTGATCGACGCCGCCGGCGCCAGCCTCGGCATGGACCTCTCCAGCACCGCCTCGGCGGTCGTCCGCGTGCTCGACGTCAACACCTCGGCCCGCGTCGTCGGCCTTAACTTCGTGGGCACCAGCACGGGTGGCAACTTCTCCACCGAGTTCGGTCCCCTGGCCTCCGCCACCTCCGCCGGCTTCATTCCCGCCATCAACTGGAATAACTCCGGCAGCAACGTGGCGACCCAGACCAGCCCGCTCACCCTGCTCGAAAAGAGCGGCGCCACGCCCTCCTACGTCACGGCCACCTGGTCCTCGGCCAATACTTGGTCGGCCCGAAGCGCGACGGGCAACCCGAACGCCGGAGAAAAGACCGCCGATGCCACGCTGCTCCACGGCTACATCGAGTCCCGCGCGACGACAGGCGCCAGTGTGACGGTATCCAACATTCCCTACGCCAGCTACGACGTATACGTGTATGTCACTGGCGGCGGGAACGGCAACGTCGGCTCGCTCTCCATCGATCGCAGCGGCAGCACGACCTATTACTACAAGGTTCTCCAGCACGACAGCTACGTGCCCTCTACGACCCCGACCAGCGCGAGCCCCTACTCCCTGCCCTTCGTGATCGGCGAGGCCACCTCTCGTGAAACCGCGCTCACCGCGCCGGCCGCCACCTTCGTGCGCTTTACGGGCGTCACCGGCGCGGATCTCACGATCTCCGCCATCGATCAGACCCTCAACGCCAACGCGGGCGGCATCGCGGCCGTCCAAATCGTGGACACCACGCCCGCCGGCACGCCTTATCCGCCCACCACGCCCACCGCTCCGGTTTCGCAACTGAAGGCCGGCGGTTCGAGCGCGAGCTTCACGGTCTCGGCGGTGAGCAACAACTCCGGCGGCGTCCTGAGCTACCAGTGGCAGAAGGACGGCGTGAACATCGGCGGGCAGACCTCCGCGACCCTGTCGCTGAGCGGCCTGACCGGCTCCTCCACGGGCACCTACAGCGTGGTGATCACCGACAACTCGTCGCTCGGCGCCGCCTCGACCACCCGCAACGCCTCGCTGGTGGTGGTGGACGCGACCCGTCCGCTGCTGATTAACGGTGACCTCAAGGCCTCGGGTGTCGCTACCTTCGTGGGCAACGGCATCCTGCGCACGACCGGTTCGTCGAACACCGACCTCGGTGTCGGCACCACGGTGTGGAATGGCGTTCTCGGCGCGGCTGGCTCCGCCACCCGCAGCCTCGCCAAGGAGTCCACCGGCCTGACGCTGCCGGGCGTGAGCTTCACCTACGCCGGCGCCGAAGGCGTGGAAGACAACACCGCCGCGGGCTTCATCAACGGCACCGCGATGGTCACCCTCAGCCGCGACTACCTCTACACCGACAACCAGACCACGCCCCTGACCGGCAGCATCTCCGGTCTGGACGCCCTGGTCGGCCAGGAGGTCACGCTGGTGGTCTACGCCTACGGCAAACTGAGCATGGCCTTCAACGAGGCCGCTACCTCGGACACCGCCACGGTGACCCTGGCCACGGCCAACAACCACCTCGGCAGCGCGCCCTACGCCACCAGCACGGGCTCCTTCGAAGGCCGCAATATCGTGGACAACAACCTGATCTCCACCTCGGGTGCGACCTCCGCCTATGCGACCTTCACCGGCGTCGTCGCCCCCGGCGGCACCGTCAACTGGTCCATCGGGCCCGATAGCGATGCCGGCCGCATCCCGCTGGTCGGCTTCCAACTGCTGCTCACCGGCAACAACCTCGCGCCTGCCGTGCCCACCGGTCTGGCCGCGGTCGGCGGCAACAACCAGGTCTCCCTGACCTGGAACGCCGTCTCCGGCGCCGACACCTACACGATCGGCCGGTCCACCACCTCCGGCGGGCCCTACACGACGATCAGCGCAGGCTTGGTCACCGGCACGAGCTACACCGACAACAGCGCGGTGAACGGCACCACCTATTACTACGTGGTCGCCTCCGCCAAGACCAGCCCCGCGGTACAGAGCGCCTACTCGGCCGAGGCCTCGGTCACGCTCGGCAGTGGCACCACGCCCCTGCAGAGCTGGAGGCAGACGCACTTCGGCACCACCGCCAACACCGGCAACGCGGCCAACACCGCCGACCCCGATGGCGACGGCCTGGTGAACCTGCTCGAATACGCCCTGGGCACCAATCCCACGGTGGCGGCCGCCTCGCCGGTGACCGTCGGTCAGTCCGGTGGCACGCTCACCCTGACCTTCAGCCCCGTGGTCGATACGAACCTCAGCTACGCCATCGAGGCCAGCAGCGACCTGGCCGGCGCCTGGAGCGTGGTTCATACCTACGGCTCCTTCGCCTCCACCGCCCCGGTCACCTACACCGACTCGGTCGTGCTCAGCAGCGTCAACTCCAAGCGCTTCCTGCGCCTCAAGGTCACCAGCACCGAATAACTCGTCCGTCCTCGGCCGTCCGCCCCGGCCTAAAAACCGGGGTGGACGGCCCCCCTTCCAAATCATCGTCATGAAACCTCGCTCCAAGGCCCGCGGCTTCACTCTGATCGAACTGCTCACGGTCATCGCCATCATCGGCATCCTCGCCGCCATCCTCATTCCCACCGTCGGCAAGGTGCGCGACCAGGCCAAGCGCTCCAAGTGCATGAGCAATGTCCGGCAGATCAGCCTCGGCCTCATTGCCGCGGCCAACCAGAACAAGAACCAGCTCTTCCCCAGCAACGCCAACAGCGGAGCCTGGGCCTGGGATGTCTCGCACAACGCGATCCGGGAACTGGTGAACCAAGCTGGCCGGGACGTGCTGTATTGCCCGTCCTCGAGCATGCTCAGCCTCTACACGATCAATCAGCTCTATGACTTCCAGGCCAACACGATGGCGGTAACTGGCTACGTGCTGCTGATTCCCGGCACCCAGCAAATCCAGGACGGTCCCGCGCCGACGCCCGACTACCTGAGCGATCGTATCCAATCCGAGTACCTGTCCAACACCACCTTGATCCCCGCCAGCCGCCGCCTGCTGGTGGTCGACGCGGTGATTTCCAACGGCAACAACTTCGCCAACGTGACCGGCGGTTTGACCAACAACCTCAGCAACCACATGGCCGGCGACACCGCCGCCGGCGGCCACGCCGGCTTCGTCGACGGCCACGTCAAGTGGCGCAAGTTCCAGCGCGGCAACAACACCACCCAACTCTACGATCCGGATTACTTCAACGTCCGGATCAAGTCCGGCACCCCCACCTTCTGGTTCTGAGCCAGCCGGGAAAAACCCAGACCGCCCCCCCTGTATTCTTCGCCCCTCCGCCCCGCGCCCTCTCCGGCGCGGGGCTTTTTTCTGGGCTCGCTTCGGGGTTTTCCAGCCGTCGCCGCCAATTTTTTAAAAGATTTCGCGTAAGATTTGGTCCCTTTCAGTGTCGTAAGGATAGCGGCTTCCTTCCTCCACGCCCTTTCATGAAAATCCAATCCAAAGTCCGAGCCTTTACCTTGGTCGAATCGCTCACGGTCATCACCATCGTCGGCATTCTCTCCGCTATCGTCGTTCCGGTTATCGGCGAGATACGGGAAACCACCCGGCTCTCCAAGTGCAGGGGCAACGTCCGGCAAATCGGCCTGAGCCTGATCGCCGCCGCCAACCAACAGCCCAACCAAGTCTTCCCCTCCAACAGCGGCGGGAACTGGGCCTGGGACATGTCTCACTTGGTCGTCCGGGATATCGTCAGCCAGGCGGGCCGCGAAGTGCTGTACTGCTCCTCCTCGTCGATGGTGAAAAATTACTCCATCGAGCAGCTATACAACTTCCGGCCGGGAGTTTTGGCGGTTACGAGCTACGTGCTGCTGATCCCGGGGACGCGCCAGGTACAGAATGGGTGGACCGCCGCCAATCCAGTCCCCGATTACCTGAGCGAACGCCTCCAAGCGACCTACAACACCGGAAACTATGTGGTGGCCGCCAACCAGCGCCTGCTCGTGGTGGATGCGATCGTCTCCAGCGGCGCCAATTTCGTCAACGTGGCGGGCGCGCTACCGTCCACCGCAAGCAACCACCTGTCCGGTACGCTGCCCGCCGGCGGCCATGCCGCCTTCGTCGATGGCCACGTCGAGTGGCGCCCGTTCCAACGGGCCACCACGGCAAGCCAAGTCGTCGATCTCAACTACTTCAGCCCCAAAAGCACCGGAAGCCCAACCTTCTGGTTTTAAAGGAAAACTGCTGGCCTTCGCACCCCCGTTCCGGCATCAAATCCGGCAGACAGTCTTATTCCCCCCCTCCTGTCATGAAAACCCCAGCCAAAGCCCGCGGCTTCACCTTGGTCGAATTGCTCACAGTCATCGCCATCATCGGCGTCCTTGCCACCCTCGTCGTTCCTATTACCGGCCAGGTACGAGAAACCGCCAAACGCTCCAAATGCTTGAGCAATGTCCGGCAGCTCGGGCTGGGGCTTATTACCGCAGCCAACCAAAACAAAAGCTTCGCCTTTCCGGAAAACAACAATCCCGGCATCTGGGCCTGGGAGGTGTCCTACACCACGGTCAAGGATATCGTGGGTCAGGCGGGCCGCGAGGTACTGTATTGCCCGGCCTCCGCCATGGTGGACCGTTATTCGATCGATACGCTGTATAATCTCTACTCCGACAACGCGACGGCGATGACCAGCTACGTGCTGTTGATCCCGGGAACGCGGCAGGTCTTTAACGGCTGGACCGCGGCCAATCCGGTCCCCGATTACCTGAGCGAACGCCTCCAGGCGAACTATAACTCCGGCTCCTATGTGATTCCGGCCAGCAGGCGCCCGCTGGTGGTGGACGCGGTGATCTCCAACGGCAACAACTTCACTAACGTCGTCGGCGCGCTGTCTTACAACATCGGCAACCACATGACCGGCAATCTGCCCGCCGGTGGCCACACTGCCTTCGTCGACGGCCACGTCACGTGGCGCAAATTCCAGCGCGGTACCGCCGCGCAGGTCGTCGATCCCGACTACTTCACGCCCAAGACCGCCGGCTATCCCAGCTTCTGGTTCTGAGCCAGTCCGCCCGACCTTCTCCAGCCCCGCGCCTTTCCGGAGCGGGGCTTTTTCGTTTTGCAGTTCGATTTGGCCGCAGATCACGCAGAGAGCGCAGATAAACGCATCCAAGCCATCCGGCTCCATTCACTCACAAGGGAAAGGCTTCCGATTGCGTGCCGGGAGCAATCCGCGGATTCTGCCGCTTCTTCAAAACAGGAAATACCGCTGCGCCATGGGCAGCACCTTCGCCGGCTCGCAGGTGAGGTGCTCGCCGTCGGCGGTGACATGGTAAGTCTCGGGGTCCACCTCGATCTTCGGCATGGCGTCGTTCAGAACCATGTCGCGCTTCGTGACCTTGCGACAGGCCTGCACGGGCTCGAGGCGGCGGCGCAGACCGAGGCCGTTCAGGTTGCCCTCGCGTAACGAGGCCGCGGATACGAAGGAAAGGCAGGTCGAGCCCAGGGCCAGCCCGGCCGCGCCCCATTGCGGGCGATAAAAAGTCGGCTGCGGCGTCGGGATCGAGGCGTTCGGGTCGCCCATGTTGGCCCAGGCGATGAAGCCACCCTTGAGGATGAGCTCCGGCTTCACGCCGAAGAGCGCGGGCTTGAAAAGCACGAGGTCGGCGAGCTTGCCCACCTCGACCGAGCCGATGACGTGCGCCATGCCGTGGGCGATGGCAGGGTTAATGGTGTATTTGGCCACGTAACGCAGGCAGCGGAAGTTGTCGGCCGCGGGATGCGAGGGACCGGAGAGCTTGCCGAACTGTACCTTCATCTTGTGCGCGGTCTGCCAGGTACGGCAGACGACCTCGCCGATGCGCCCCATGGCCTGCGAGTCGGACGACATCATGGAAATCGCGCCGAGATCGTGCAGGCGGTCCTCCGCGGCGATGGTCTCGGGCCGGATGCGCGATTCGGCGAAGGCCACGTCCTCGGGGATCTTGGGGTCGAGGTGGTGGCACACCATGAGCATGTCGAGATGCTCGTCGATGGTGTTAACCGTGAAGGGACGCGTGGGGTTGGTGGAGGATGGGAGGACGTTGGCCTCGCCGCAGACGCGGATGATGTCGGGCGCATGGCCGCCGCCGGCCCCTTCGGAATGGTAGGTGTGGATGGTGCGGCCCTTGAAGGCGCGAAGGGTGTCGTCCACGAAGCCGGCTTCGTTGAGCGTGTCGGTATGGATGGCGACCTGGACGTCGAACTCGTCGGCGACACCGAGGCAGGTGTCGATCGCGGCGGGGGTGGTGCCCCAGTCCTCATGCAGCTTCAGGCCGATGGCGCCGGCCAGGATCTGGTCGCGAAGCGGCTGGGGGGTGGCGCAGTTGCCTTTGCCGAGGAAGCCAAGGTTGACGGGGTAGGCTTCGGCGGCCTCGAGCATGCGGTGCAGGTTCCAGGCGCCAGGCGTGCAAGTGGTGGCAAGCGTGCCGTGGGCGGGGCCGGTGCCGCCGCCGAAGAGCGTGGTCACGCCGGAGCTGATGGCCTCGTCGATCTGTTGCGGGCAGATGAAATGGATGTGCGAGTCGATACCACCCGCGGTGAGGATCTGGCCCTCGCCGGCGATGACCTCGGTGCAGGCGCCGACGATCATGGGGTTGGGACGGCCGGTGAGGGGATCGGGATAGGCCGAGCCGAGACCGGACTGAATGCCGGGATTGCCGGCGTGGCCGATGCCGACGATGACGCCGTGCTTGATGCCAACGTCGGCTTTCACCACGCCCAGCCGGGCGTCGAGAATCAGGGCGTTGGTGATGACAAGGTCGAGCGATTCGATGTCGGTCGCGGTGGAGGACTGGCCCATGCCATCGCGGATGACCTTGCCGCCGCCGAACTTGATCTCGTTGCCGTAACCGCCGCCCTCGGCGATGAGGTCGCGTTCGACTTGGATGAAGAGCTCGGTGTCGGCGAGGCGGACCTGATCGCCCACGGTGGGGCCGAACATCTCGGCGTATTGGCGGCGGGTAAGTTTGAGGGGCATCGGAGAATCTAAAATTTAGTCACAGAGAACACAGAGCTCGGACACAGAGGGCACGGAGGAAAGGCAGGCAGACACAAGACAGAGGGATAGAAGGATTGGCTCTGTGCACTCTGTGTCCGGGCTCTGAACTCCGTGGCGAAGATCGGGGAGATCGAAATCAGAGCTTGCCGTTGATGAGGGCGTTGAGGCCCCAGACTTCGCGGGCGCCGGCGAGGGCGACGAGTTCGACCTGCTTGGTGTCGCCGGCCTCGAAGCGGACGGCGGTACCGGCGGGGATGTTCAACCGAAAACCCCGCGCCGCGGCGCGATCGAAACGGAGCGCGGTATTGGTTTCGAAAAAATGGAAGTGCGAGCCCACCTGGATCGGGCGGTCGCCGGTGTTGGCGACAAGCAGGGTCCTGGTCTCGAGCCCGAGGTTGGCCTCGAGGGGCGCGGCGTCGGGGGCCGTGATGATTTCGCCGGGGAGCATGGGGGATGGATGATGGTCGATGTGAGATGGACGATGGCCAGAATGAGAAAGGGAGGCCGATAGTTTGGCTGCACCATCTTACATCAGCCATCTCACATCCTACATTCTAGCGTATGGGATTATGCACGGTGACCAGCTTGGTGCCGTCCGGGAAAGTGGCCTCGACCTGCACCTCGTGGATCATCTCGCCCACGCCTTCCATGACGTCGGCGGACTTCAGGATCGTGGTGCCGTAGCTCATGAGCTCGGCGACGGTGCGGCCGTCGCGGGCGCCTTCCATGATCTCGTAGGTGATGATGGCAACGGCCTCGGGGTGGTTGAGCTTCAAACCGCGGGCCTGGCGGCGGCGGGCCAGGTCGGCGGCGGTGACGACGAGGAGTTTTTCGCGTTCACGGGGGGTGAGGTGCATAGCGGAGAAAACGGGATGAACCGCAGGTTACGCTGATGGGTGCAGATGCCGAAATGGGAATCAAACCTGCAAATGCCTTTGAACCACCTCGTCCGTCAGATCGGAAATAGGCCCGCCGATGGTGACGGCGCCACGGTCCATGGCGTAGAAGCGGTCGGCGATGGCGCGGCAGAAATCGACATACTGCTCGACGAGCAGGATCGAAAGACCCTGGCGGGTGCGGCGCACCGTTTTGATCGCGTCCTTGATTTCCTCGACGTCGCGCACCGCCTGGTCGATGGCGGCGGCCACCGGGCGGGTCTTCAGTTTTTTGAGCGTGTCGCCGATTTCCTCGATGATGCTGGGCTGGATGCCCTCGGTGGGCTCGTCGAGCAGCAATATCTTCGGCTGGGTGAGCAGGGCGCGGGCGATGGCGAGCTGCTGCTGCTGACCGCCCGAGAGGACGCCGCCCTTGCGCGGCAGGAACTGCTTCAAAATCGGGAAGAGCGAGTAAACCTCCTCCAAGGCCTCCTTGGCGGCGGCCCCCTTGACCTTGTGGACGACCAGGCTGATGCGGAGATTCTCCTCCACGGTCAGATGGGGGAAGATATCGCGCCCCTGCGGAACGTAGCCGATGCCCGCGCGCGCACGGGCGTCAGCGGAGAGGCCGGCGAGGCTCTTGCCGCCGAGCGCGATCGCTCCGGAGCGAAGCGGGCGCAGGCCCATCACCGTGCGAAGCGTGGTGGACTTGCCGACGCCGTTGCGGCCCATCAGGGCGACGAGTTCGCCTTCGCGGACCTCGAGAGTGGCGCCGCGCAGGATGCGCGAGCCGTCGATATCGACCTCGGCGGAGGAAATGGAGAGAAGGGGGAGCGGTTCAGACATCGGAAGAATAGCCACAAAAGGCTCGGAAGACGCAAAAGTTCGGAAACCCGAAGACGAGTGGCGGGAGCAGATATTTTTCTGCGCCTTTTGTGCCTTCTGTGGCCATTGACATTGGTTCAGTGTTTGCCGCGGCCCAGATAGACCTCGCGGACTTTCTGATTGGATTGCACCTCGTCGAATTTGCCCTCGCAGAGCACGGTGCCCTGGTGAAGCACGGTCACCTGGCCATCCTGGGATATCTGCTTCACGAAGGTCATGTCGTGCTCGACAACGACGATGCTGTGCCTGCCGCGGAGACTCAGGAGAAGCTCGCCGGTGCGGCGGGTTTCCTCATCGGTCATTCCGGCGGCGGGTTCGTCCACCAGCAAGACGCGGGGCTCGGAGGCGAGAAGCATGCCGATCTCGAGCCACTGCTTTTCGCCATGCGAGAGGAGGCCGGCCTTCCATGTGCGCTTGTCGGAGAGCCGGATGAGCTTGAGAAGCTCGTCGAGACGGTCGCGCTGACCGGAGGAAAGCTTATGGAAGATCGCGGCGAAGACACCGCGCGGGCCCTTGAGCGAAAGGATGAGGTTGGCCTCCACGGTGTGCTCGCCGAACACGGAGGGCGTCTGGAATTTCCGGCCGATGCCGAGGCGCTGGATCTCGTATTCGTTGAGCTCGGCGAGGTCGGTGGCGGGCGCGGCGTCCGAAGCGGAATACTGGATCCGGCCCTTGTCGGGCTTGGCGCGGCCGGTGAGCAGATCGAAGAAAGTGGATTTGCCCGCGCCGTTCGGGCCGATGACGGTGCGGAGTTCGCCGGGAAAAAGATAGAAGTTCAGCGCGTTGATGGCGCGAAACCCGTCGTAGGTTTTCGTGACGTCCTCGGCTTGGAGAATCGGGTGCATGCGAAACTATTTATGATCTACGATTGATGATTTATGATTTCGCGGGGAGGTCGGGGGAGGTGGTGGCCGCGGTGGCAGGAGGCGAGGCGGGCGGGGGCGCAACGGCCTCGGGCGCGGTATTTTTGGCGCGGTATTTCTGCCAGAGCGCCTTCGCGCGGCCCGGGATGCTCACGAGGCCGCCGGGGAGGAAGAGGACGACGAGGATGAAGAGGCCGCCGAGCAGGATGAGCCAGAGATCCGGGAAGGCACGGGTCGCCCAGCTCTTGAGGGCGTTGATTGAAACGGCGCCGACGATCGGGCCGAGCAGGGTTGCGCGCCCGCCGACGGCGACCCAGACGACGGCCTCGAGGGACTTGTCGGGCGTCATTTCGCTCGGATTGATGATGCCGACCTGGGGCACGTAGAGCGCCCCGCCCACCGCGGCGATGAGCGCACCGAGGACGAAGATGAAGAGCTTGTAGTGCCCGGCGGCGTAACCGGAGAAGAGCACGCGGTTCTCGCCGTCGCGGATGGCCTGCTGCACGAGACCGAACTTCGTGCGGCTCAGCCAGCGGCAGAGCAGAAACACGAGCACCAGCGTGACGGCGGTGGCGATGAAAAGCGCCCGCTGGGTGGAGGCCTCGAGGAGATTGTAGCCGAGGATGAACTTGAAGTCGGTGAAGCCGTTGTTTCCGCCCATCAGGGTATTGTTGCGGAAAAAAATCAGCGCGCCGGCATAGGTGAGAGCCTGGGTGAGAATGGAGAAATAGACGCCCTTGATGCGTGAACGGAAGGCGAGGAACCCGAAGACGAAGGCGACGATGCCGGGCAGGAGAAAGATCATCGCGAGGGCGAAAGGAAAACTCGCGAAGGGTTTCCAGAAGCCGGGCAGTTCGGTCCAGCCGAGGAACACCAGGAAGTCGGGAATCGGTTTCTTATGCTGCCCGAGGTCGCCGATCATACGCATGAGGTACATGCCGTGCATGTAGCCCCCGAGGGCGAAGAAGAGCGCCTGGCCGAGGCTGAGGAGGCCGGTATAGCCCCAAAGCAAGTCGACGGAGATGGCGAGCAGAGCGTAGCAGAGATATTTTCCCCAAAGATTGAGGGTGAAGTCGCTGACGACACCCCAGGTGTTGAGCAGCGGGAAAACGACGATGAGGAAGACCGCGATGAGGGAGATGGCGACGGTCTCGACGCGACGACGGGGGGAGGTGCTCATGGCGGGCGGATCAGTCGAGACTGCGGCTGCGGGTGACGAAGAGACCGGCGGGCTTCCACTGGAGGAAGAGGATGATGCCGCAGAGCACGAGGATCTTGCCGAATACCGCGGAATCCTGCGCGAGGTTCTGCAGGCCGCCGCCGATCACGGGCACGGAGGCGAAGGCGCCGGCCAGAGAGGGCGAGTATTGCTGGATAAACTGGTCCAGCGAACCGATGCCGAGGCCGCTGATGACGGTGCCGACGAGGTTGCCCACGCCACCGACGACCACGACCATGAAACTGTCCACGATATAGCTTTGGCCGAGCGAGGGGCCGACGTTGCCGATCTGGCTGAGGAAGGCGCCGGCGAGTCCGGCGAGCCCGCTGCCGAGCCCGAAAGTGAGCATGTTCACGCGCTCCGTGCGCACGCCGATGCAGGAAGCCATCTGGCGGTTTTGCATCACGGAGCGGATCAGCAGGCCCAGGGGCGTGCGGGTGAGCACGAGCCAGACGCCGAAGACGATGAGCACGGCGAAGCCGATCACGAAGACGCGGTTCCAGCCGAAGATGACGTCATCGACCGTCCAATTGCCGCTGAGATAGGCCGGGCTGCTGACCTGGACGTTGTTGGCGCCGAAGCTCAGCTTCAGGATCTGTTGGAGGAGAAGCGATACCCCCCAGGTCGCGAGCAGGCTTTCCAAAGGACGGCGGTAGAGGAATTGGATGATTCCGCGCTCCAGCGCGACTCCGACCACGGCGGCGACCAAAAAACTGCAGGGGACCGCGACGATGAAATAGCTCTCGTAGAGCCAGCCGGTGGCATTGAACCCGGGTATCTTCAGCGAGAATCCAAAAGGCGAAAGCGCCAGCCCCGGGCCGAAAACGTTTTGGATAACGTAGGTGGTGTAGGCGCCGATCGCGATCATCTCGCCGTGGGCCATGTTGATGACGCCCATCAGACCGAAGGTGATGGCGAGACCGAGGGCGACGACGAGAAGGATGCTGCCGGAACTGAGGCTGCGGAAAATCGTGCCGATAAAATCGACCTTGGACCGGTGGCCCTCAACCGCCTTAAGCGCATCCCGAGCCGCGGCGGCCTGGGCCTTGTTGCCCGCCGTCTCGGCCTCCTTGAGCGCGGTCTTGAGGAAATCGGTGCTGGAAAGCGTGTGCAGGTCGGCCAGCTCCCGCAGCGCGGCCAGCCGGGTTTCCGGGTCGGACGATTTCAATTGGATGAGAGCGATGGCCTCGCGAAGGACGATCCGCACCTTTTCCTCCGTCTCCATGGAGAGGCGGGCCTTGAGGACCGGGAGCTGTTCGGCGTTCTGGCTCTGGCCGAGGGTCTGGACCGCCTTGATGCGCTTGGCGGGAAGCGGTGAAGCCACGTCGATGACGTCGAGCACGGCCTTCATGGCCTTGCGCAGGGAGGACGTGTGCTCCGCGGCGGTGAGATTCGCGGCCGCCAGGCGCAGGGGCCGGCCATCGGGCCCGGCAAGCGGCCGGCCATCGCCGACCCGCAGGGCGGCCTGCGCGTCCGCGGCGTCCTTGTCGCCAGTAAGGATAACCGGGATGCGCTCGCCCTCCGCGGGCTGGTAAATATACAGGGCGTCCTGGCGCCAGGCGGTCAGCAGAGGCGCGATGGCTTCGTCACCCTGCCCGACCAGCGAGGCGAGCAACTCCTTCTGTTTCGACGCCTCCTCCGCCAGGACCGCCTCGGCGATGGTTTCGCGCGGGGTCGCGGCCGAGGCAAAGCCCGGCATCAAGGCCAGCAGCAGAAGGAGCCAGCCGGACGAGGGCAGGCGGAAACGGGAGAAAAAGGGGCGAAAACACATGGGCGCAGATGACGCGTGAGTTAGCAGAGGGCGGGCCGGATGAAGGAAATTAATCGATTTCCCGAAAAAAATATCGGCTAAAGGCCGTCCTGTATTCTGAACTGCATTACGCTTCAAAAAAGACGGAGCGGGCCCCACGAAGGGGTCCGCTCCGACAAACCAAGACTAACCATTCGATCAAGACACGCGCACCGTAACCAGCGGCGCCGTGGAAAGGAGGGCCACGGCGGGCGCTGGCGTTTTTGCAAGACGCCCGCCGTGGATGGGAACAGTCGGATAATGCCGGCTGGAGGGCCCGCGCGCGGCGGGTTTTCAAGGATCACGAAGGCTTGGCGAGACGGGCGACGGGAATGCCGGCCCGACTGGAAGCCGGCTTACTTGAACTTACCCTTCAGCCAGGGCTCGCCGTAGACGTTGTCGAAGTGCTTGAGGATCTTGAACTGGCCGTCGGCCTTGGTCTCGCCGATGTAAACGTTCTTGGTGAGGTGCATGTTCTTCTGGGTGGTGACCTTGCCGCCGGGACCGTCGAAGGAGACGCCCTTCTTCCACTCGGTGCGGACCTTGTCCACGTCGAAGGAGCCGGCCGCTTCGACGCAGGCCTTCCAGAGGTAGACGCCGTCGTAGCTGAGGACCATGGGCGAGCAGGTGACGCGGCCTTCCTTCACGATGCCCGGGACCTCGCTCTTCTTCAGCCAAGCCTGGAAGTCGGCGACAAACTTCTTGTTGGCGGCGGTGGGAAGTGACTGGAAGTAGGTCCAGCAGCCGAGCTGGCCGACGAGCTGGGCGGCGGGCAGGCCGCGGAACTCATCCTCGGAGATCGAGAAGGAGACGACCGGGCAGGTCTCGGCGGTGAGGCCGGAGGCGGCGTATTCCTTGAAGAAAGGCACGTTGGTATCGCCGTTGAGGGTCGAGATCACGCAGGCGTCGCCCGAGGCGGCGAACTGTTTGATCTCATTCACGATCTGCTGGTAGTCGGTGTGGCCGAAGGGCGTGTATTTGCCGGCGGAAATGATCTTGCCGGAATCGTCCTTGCGGAAGCCACCGCCGATGTTGTCGAGGGGCACGCCCTTGCTGAGAAGGTACTCGAGGAGGACGAGGTTGGTGGTCTGGGGATAGACGTAGTCCGAACCCAGAAGGTAGAACTTCTTCTTGCCCTCGGCCAGGTAGTAATCGACCGCCGGCGTGGCCTGCTGGTTAACGGCCTCTGCGGTGTAGCATACATTCTGCGACTCCTCCTCGCCCTCGTATTGCACGGGGTAGAAGAGCAGGCCGTTGTTCTTCTCGAAAACCGGAAGCACGGACTTGCGCGAAACCGAGGTCCAGCAGCCGAAGGTCACCGCGACCTTGTCCTGCTCGAGAAGCTGCTTGGCCTTCTCGGCGAAGAGGGGCCAGTTGGAAGCGCCGTCCACGACGACCGGCTCGATCTTCTTTCCGAGCACGCCGCCCTTGGCGTTGATCTCGTCGAAGGTGAAGAGCAGCACGTCACGGAGCGAAGTCTCGCTGATGGCCATGGTGCCCGAAAGCGAGTGGAGGACGCCGACCTTGACGGTCTCTTCGGCACGAAGAGCCGGGGCGGCGACAAGAGCGCCGAGCGCAAGGGCGCCGGCTCCGAGGGTCTGGGTGATTTTCTTTAGCATGGTGGAGGGAAAAAATTGGCCGGCGAAAAGCCGGGAACGCGGAGGCGAATGAGCAGGTAAGAGAAAGCGGAGGGGGAAAATCCGGCGCGACTCGCGCAGCGGGGGCCGTCGGCCGCGCCGGACTCGGAATCAGGTGGGAAAAGCAGACGCGCAGGCGTCCGGCTTAGAAGCGGAAGAGGCCCTGGAGGGCGTAACTGAAGGGATCGGCACCACCGTCGAAATCGGTCTTGGTGACCTCGCCCTTGATCGAGAAGTTGGGCGTGAGGGTGTAGGTGGAAGCGATGCCGTAGCCGACACCATCGGCCACGCCGTTGTCGCCGTCGGCGGCAGTCACGCGACCGGCGACCGAGACCTTGTCGGTCACGGCGTAGGTACCTTGCAGCAGCCAGGTGGAATTGGTGACGTCCTCGACGGCGGCATACTCGCCACCGAGGGAGAACTTATCGGTCACGGCATAGCTGACCCACACGTTGGTGGTGAGCGTGTTGCCCTGGTCGCCCTCATCTACATCCTCGAAGCCCGCGCCCAGGAAAACCGTGAGCTTTTCGATGCCGGAGTAGAGGAAGTAGGCCTCGTAACCGATATCGTTGTCGATCTCGCCGTCGCCCTCGAAAAAGTGTTCCGCCAGGGACGGGGTGGAGATTTGCGAGTCGCGCACCGAGACGCCGGTGGAGAAGCCTTCGCCGGAATAGTCGACCTTGGCGCCCGTGGCCCACGGGCTGGCGTAGTTCGAAAGACCGTAGCTGATAAACGCGTTGTTGGGGCTGTGGAAGGACTCGAAGCCCAGCCAGCCGAGGTACTTGCCGCCGGTGATCGCGAGGTCACCGACCTTGTAGGTCACATAGGCGTCGAGCACGCCGACGTTGTCGACACCGTCTTGGGAGCCGTCGAAGGGATTGAAGCTGTACAAGGCAACCTTGCCGGAAAAATCTCCGTATTTGCCGTTCAGCGCGACGTAGGCCGAGTCGTAGGGTACGCCGCTCTTGCCGAAGTGCGGGCCGTTCTTGGCCGCGGTGCCCTCGGTGACCACACCGGCCCCGATGACGTAGCCGTCGAAAGAGAGGTTATCGTTGATCTTGACCTCCGCCTGGACAGCGGAGGTGGCGAGCACGGCGGTCAAGCCGGCGACTTTCAGTTGGGATTTCATTGCTTGGGCTGGTTGTTGGTTTGGATGCAAAGCCCGCAAAAAACCGCACGAGCGGTCGGAAGCGGACCGGACCAGCTAAGCCACGTCTATGCCAACTACTTCGCTTAGTTTTAAGTTACTCGATCAAAATGATTAACATTCTTCATGCGAGCATCCCTCTCAAAATGCGTCTCTTTTCGCGACACCCTGCCTTCGGCTACCGGCCCCGATGTGTCGCTTTTTGCAGCATTGAGGAAATTACCCGGTCCGCACGATCGGATAAATCCACGCTTTGAACGCGAAAAAAAACCGCTGGATGTGCCCGCGGGCAAAAATTGCCCGCCTCGCTGAACGATTTCGTTCACCGCGCGTCGGAGTGCGCTCCGGCCCGTCCACCGCCCTGGCCGCGGCCTCTTCGGAGACCGCGGGGAAAACCGCCCCGCCGTCGTCAGCCTCTGGATAGGCGGCGTGCCGTTCTGTGACAGTGTCTCCCGCCTTGGGATTTAGCCGCGCGGATTTCGCGCGGGCGCGCCTTATGAGCCAAGGGGCCGCGGTCCGCCGACGCCGGAGCCTCCTTCGAAGCCCGAACCACCGGTACCCGTATCGGGCGGAGGCAGGTTGGTGGGACGAATTCTGGTGTCGCTCCGATGGAGATAAGGATCGTCTTGCGTGTGGGCACAGCCCGCCAGGCCGAAGCTCAAGGCGAGCAGGACCGAGGAAATGACCAGGGGAAAAGCGGCTTTATGTTTCATGACGGGATGAACTTTAGGTTAGGGAGAAACGAGGCGCGCTGTAGGCCTGCCTCGGACCGGAGCCGCCAAACATCCCTGCGACCCCGAGCCGGCTCCGAGGGTAAGACTCCGCGGCCGCGCGCGGTATCCGAAGCGCCTCTGTATCCCTCGTCGGGCAGCCCGCCTTCCCGCCAGCCGGAGAGTTTTTAGGGATCGTAACGCGACGGCGCAGGATTTCGCGCCAACGGGTGTTTCACCCTCCCGCCATCACGGGCCGGAAACCCGCCTCGCGCAGCACCCGCGCAACCGTCTCACGCTGGTCGCCTTGGATTTCGATCTCGCCATCCTTCACCGTACCGCCGCAGCCCGCCGCGGAGCGCATTTTTTTGCACAAGGCCTCCTTCTCCGCCTGGCCGATCCCGGTGAAATTCCGCGCGACCGTCACCGTCTTCCCACCTCGGCCCGCAGTGGTCCGCAAAACGTCTACGCGCCCGCGGTTCTTTTCTTTCTCCCCGGGACCGCCGGCGTTCTTGCCGGCCCCGACCATCCCGTTTTTCGCCCCGCCGGCGGGACCCGGGCCGGCCGGCAAACCGCCCAGACCGGCCAGCGCATCGAGCCCGCCTAGCGCCGCCCCAAAGGGATTTTGCCCCAGGCTCGCACCGCCGTCGGTCGCGATTTTTGCCTTCTCAGGCCGGCTCATCGTCCGCCCTCCTGTGCCGTTTTCGCCTCGGGCCGCGGCGCTCGCCCGCCGCACAAACCGACCGGTATATCCTCCGCTCCCCCCAGGAACTGCGCCGCCTTCGCATAACTCCTACGCTCCAGGAAATGAAGCAGTTGCGGATGCAGCGTCATCCGCCCTCGCGCCGCGAAATCGTCCAGCCGGGCCATCTCGGCGGCAATCGAGGGAGCATTAGAATTTTTAATCGCATCCAAGAGCGCGATTAGGGCGGCTTTGATCTCAACTTCCATGGCGGTGTATTCGATAAATTAACGCCATGGTGCCAGTCGTTTAGAAGAACTCAAACCTGCGCTCGCTCCCCTTCCTCCCTTGAGCGCCGGCCGATACTACGTAATCGTCTCTCCTTTTCCGTCTCCTCCCTCTTCCTCGCCGACCGCCTCCTTCCGCCCCTTTTCGACCCCGAACTCATTTCCGTTTTTCGCCTAAAACCCTCCGTCATGAACTCCGTTCCTCTCGCCACCCGCGACAACTCCGACCTCATCGAGGCCGCCTACGCCCAGTGGCTCGATAATCCCGATTCGGTGGACGCCACGTGGCGCGCCTTCTTCCAAGGCTTCACGCTCGGCAACGCCGGCTCTGCCCCGGGGGCCAAACCCACCTCCGCCGCGGTCGCCTCCGCCGGTTTGCGTGTGGTCGATTCTTACAAGCAGGCCCAGGTCGGCCGTTACATCAACGCCCACCGTTCCCACGGCCATCTCGAGGCCCACCTCGACCCGCTCGGCGAAAAACCCGCTCCCCACCCGAAGCTCGCCCTCGCCCACTTCGGCCTTGAGGAGGCCGACCTCGACGAGAGCTTCACCCTCACCAATTTCCAGGGCGGCGGGCAGAAAAAACTTCGCGACATCGTCTCCGCCGTGAAGCGCACTTACTGCGGCAACATCGGCGTCGAGTACATGCACGTGCAGGACCACGATGCCCGCGAGTGGCTCCAGAAGCGCATGGAGAACATCGAGAACACCCCTTCCTTCAACAAGGCGCAGAAGACCCGCATCCTCCGTCGCGTCCACAAGGCGGAGCTCTTCGAGAAGTTTCTCCACACGAAGTTCGTCGGCCAAAAACGCTTCTCCCTCGAGGGCGGCGAGACGATGATCGCCGCGCTCGACTCCGTCATCGAGCACTGCGCCGACATCGGCGTGGAGGAGATCGTCATGGGCATGGCCCACCGCGGCCGCCTCTCCGTTCTCACCAATATCCTCCGCAAGCCCTTCGACGTCCTCTTCGAGCAGTTCTCCGAGAACTACATCCCCCACACCGTCGCGGGCGACGGCGACGTGAAATACCACCTCGGCTACGAGTCCTCCCTCGCCACCTCCAGCGGCAAGACCGTCGAGGTCCGCCTCGCCGCCAACCCCTCCCACCTCGAGATCGTCAACCCCGTCGTCGAGGGCAAGGCCCGCGCCCGCCAGCGCATCCGCGGCGACACCGAGCGCAAGCGCGTGTGCCCCCTCCTCATCCACGGCGACGCGGCCTTCGCCGGCCAGGGCGTGGTCGCGGAGACGCTCAACTTCTCCCAACTCCCCGGCTACCGCACCGGCGGCACCCTCCACTTCGTCATCAACAACCAGATCGGTTTCACCACCCTGCCGGCCGACGCCCGCAGCACCCGCTACTGCACCGATGTCGCCAAGATGATCGAGGCGCCGATTTTCCACGTGAACGGCGACGATCCCGAGGCGGTCTGCTTCGTCACCAGCCTCGCCCTCGAGTTCCGCTGCCTCTTCCAGCGCGACGCCGTGGTCGACATGTATTGCTACCGCAAGCACGGCCACAACGAGTCCGACGAACCGGCCTTCACCCAACCGACCCTCTACAAGAAGGTCGCCGCCCACGAACAGGTCTCCGCCCTCTACACCACCCGGCTCATTGCCGCCGGCACCCACACCCAGGCCGACTCCGACGCCATCAAGGCCGAGTACTCCGCCGCCATGGACGCCTCGCTCGAGAAAGCCAAACAGGCTGAGCTCAAGCGCAAGTCCGTCGGCGAGAAGGGCGACCCTTTCCGCGACTCCAACGCGGTTTTCCAGGCCGGCTACTCCCATATCCCGCTTCCCACCGGTGTCTCGAAGGAACTGGTTCAGACCGTGATCAAGGGCCTCACCACCCTGCCCGCCAATTTCACCGCCAATCCCAAGATCAAGCGCCTCCTCGAGCAGCGCGCCGCTCTCCTCACCGGCGGCGCCGCCGACTGGGGCATGGGCGAAGCCCTCGCTTTCGGCACCCTCCTCGCCGAGGGCACCCCCGTCCGCCTCTCCGGCCAGGACTGCGAGCGCGGCACCTTCAGCCACCGGCACGCCGTCCTCTACGATACCGAGACCCGCGAGCGCTACGTCCCCCTCCTCAACCTCACCGAGGGCCAGGCCCGCTTCTGCGTCTACAACTCCCTTCTCTCGGAAGCCGCCGTGCTCGGCTTCGACTACGGCTACTCGCTCGACTACCCCCAGATGCTCTGCATCTGGGA
>CBINGR010000057.1:0-34473 GCA_966250295.1 uncultured Akkermansia sp.
CGAGCAGCGCGCCCGAGGTGATGATGCCGAAGCCGTTGCACTCGGTCGCGACGAGGAAGTGCCCGCCTGCCACCGAGAGCACCAGTTGCGGAGCGGCCGCCGTGCCGGCCAGCCTGAGTTGCGGTGCCACCTGCATGGCCTGCAGGACCTTGGCCGCACCCACCCCCGCCAGCTGACGCAGAGGCCAGTCGAGCGCGGGAAACGCCAGGATGATCACGCTGAACGCCAGCACCCCCGCGACCAAGGGCCGGAAAAACCGGTAGCCGCCCGCACCGAACAAGGCTTGCAGGCATCCCGCCAAGGCGAGGGCCAGCCCGGGCAGGATCAGCAACGACCAGCCGCTCACCGCCGCTACTCCGACCAAGGCGAAGGCCCCGCCGAGCAGCAGGAGCGTACGATTGCACAGGTCACCCTCGATCCGAAGTTCGTCGCGGTGCTGCCAGGCAACGAGTCCCGCCGCCCCCGCGAGCAGGATAAATGCCTGCCGGATCTGCTGCCGCGCCACCGTCTCCGCCACCATCCAGCGCGTCACCGGCCAAAACACCACTGCCGTCGCCGCCACCAAGGCCCAGGCCAGGCCCCGGTCGCCCCCGGAGGAGGCAGAAGGCCCTGGGGAAGCGGGAGCAGGCGGGGAAGGAGGCAGCTTGGCGTCGGACACGATGTTTACAGTCCTAGCCGACCCCGCACCGCCCCACAAGTTTCCGGCATGGGGTCCGGCGGACCGCCCATCCAGGCCCCGGGTTCGTCTCGGCGCCGCCGTCCCTGCTTTTGCCCGTCTCACCGCCGTCTTGCCCCCGCGCCGCCGCGCTGGTTCCATCGCCACCATGCCGCTGCGCATCCGCCGCCTCCTTTCCGTCTTGGTCCTGCTTGGACTCGCGACCGGCTGCGCCCACCGCCCATCCGCACCGGTCGCTTCCGCGGTCCGGCCCGTCCCGCTGCCGGCCCTCCAAAAAACCGCGCCGCCCTTCGCCACCCGGACCACCGCGCCGGGCACCCCTTTTGTCCGCAGCCGGCCAGACGCGCCTTTCGAGCCAAGCCTCGTCGTCACCACCCAGGTCGCCCACGGCGATATCTTCGCGCATACGCTAGACAGCGCCGCGCCGCGTTATCAGTCCGCCACCCGCCTCTGGCGCGGCCAGGTTGCTTACCTTCTGCCCTTCGCGGCCAACTACGGGCTGGCCCCCGACCACCGCACGGACCTCACCTACGAGCTCGCCATCCGCCGGCCCGACGGGACCGCGGACGGAGCCCCCGTTTCCGCCGCGCTCTGGCAGGACAGCGCCCCCGACCCGGGTTCCTTGCTCTACCCCGCCACCAGCGTGGCCTTCCATGCCGAGGCGAACGATCCACCCGGCGACTACGTCATTACCGCGCGTGTCACCGACCATCTGTCCGGAGAAACCCGGGAGCTTATCCGCACGATCGCGGTTGAAAATTACCTTCCCCCCGCCCTTCCCCCCGACTTCGACGCCCAGACCTGG
The DNA here is from genome assembly GCA_966250295.1 of uncultured Akkermansia sp. GTDB lineage: Bacteria > Verrucomicrobiota > Verrucomicrobiia > Opitutales > Opitutaceae > IMCC26134_A. Next base: position 1,482 of record CBINGR010000057.1, read on the forward strand.
TTCCGGACTTACTATCAACAGCCCGCGCCTGAACTGGCCCTGCCCGCGCTGCCCCTGCTCTTCACCCGCCTGCCCGCCGACCAGCGCGCGGGCGCCCTGCCGCCGCTGCTCGGTTTCTACGACCAGCTCCTGACCGACAACGGCTGGCTCCTTCCTGCCTTCTGCAGCCGGCTCGCCGCCGCCGGCGCGGACGAGGCCTACATCCTCTCCGTCCTCCTCGGTTTCCACCTCCGCAAAGCCGGCGAACCGCCCGCCGGCATGGATTTCGCCTCCTGGGTCCGCCTGGAGGATTTCCGAACCCATGCCTGGCCCTCGGACCCGGACGGCCCGCTCGCCCAGGCCTCCCAGCTCGATACCCTTTGGGGCCGCTTCTTCGCCAGCGGCCTCTACAACCCGGTCGAGCGCATCCTCGCCTCGCTCGCCAACCACGCCGATCTTGGTGCGACCGACCGCTGGCAAAAGGCCCGCATCGCCGCCGGCATGCCCGTCGACCTTTCGCCCGAGGCCCTTGCGGCGGACGAGGCCGACTATCCGGAATTCGCCGCCCTGGCTCCTCCCTCCGAGGTACGGCGCGACGTGCTTCTGCGCACCGCCCTCTGGTCGCTGCGCGGCAACTCCCGTCAGCATCCGCTTCTTCGCTCCTATCTCGATTGGACCCTGCGCGCCGGCGATCTTCCGCCCGCGGAAAAACAGCTTCTCCAGCGTATCCTCGCCGCAGACCCGGCCCCGGCCACCCAGGCTGCGCTCCATCCGGCCCCTGCCGCCACCGCCCCTTGACCGCGCCTTCGGTTTCCCAGGCCCGCCGTCCGATGCTACCCGGCGAAACGCCGCGCATGCAGGTCGCGATGTATTCGCCGAGCCAGGACAATTCGCCCAAAAAACCTCCCGCCCGGATTTGCCCCCGCCCCGTTCACCGGCTCTCCTCCGCCCACCTTCGCGCCTCCCTCCACGCTCCATCATGTCCACCGCGCACACCTGGAATTTTTTCCGCATCGGCGGCTTCGACCAAGTCGCCCTGTCCACCGCCGCCGACCTCGAGAACCTCCACACCCTCGACCAGAAGCTCTGGGCCGCCCTCTCCTGCCCGGTAAAGGGGCTCGAGCTCGACGAAAAAACCCTCGCCCTCATCGACGCGGACAAGGACGGCCGGATCCGCGCCCCCGAGCTTCTCGCCGCCATCGCCTGGGCCCGGCCCTATTTCAAGGACCTCGCCGTCCTGCTCTCCGGCAAGGACACGCTGCCGCTCGACGCCCTGGCCGACACCCCGGAGGGCCGCGCCGCACTCGCCTCCGCCCGGCGCATCCTCGCCTCCCTCGGCAAGGCCGACGCCATCGTCATCTCCCTCGCCGACGCCGCCGACACCGCCAAGCTCTTCGCCGCCACCAAGCTCAACGGCGACGGCATCGTCACCCCCGCCTCCACCGGCGACACCGTTCTCGCCGCCCTCCTCACCGACATCGTGACCGCCACCGGAGGCAGCCCCGACCGCTCCACCGTCACCGGCGCCAGCCAGGGCCAGATCGACAGCTTCTTCGCCGCCGCCGAGGCCTTCGTCGCCTGGTCGGACAAGGCGGCCTCCCCCGAGGTGCTCACCCTCGGTGCCGTCACCCCTCTCGCGGCAGCCGCGGTCGAGGCCGTCCGCGCCAAGGTGGACGACTATTTCACGCGCGCCCGCCTCGCCGTCTTCGACGCCCGCGCCCTTGCCGCGCTCAACCGCTCCGAGGACGAATACCTCGCCCTCGCGGCCAAGGACCTGAGCATCACCGCGGACGAGGTCGCCGGCTTCCCCCTCGCCCGTGTCACCGCGGGTGAACCCCTGCCCCTTCTCGCTGCCGTCAACCCCGCCTGGGCGGCCCGTCTCGCCACCCTGCACCGCGACGCCGTCGCGCCTCTCTTCGGCGAGGCCGTCACCGCCCTCACGGAGGAGCAGTGGACCAAGCTCAAGGCCAAAACCGACGCCTATGCGGCCCACGCCGCCGCCAAGACCGGCGGCATCGTGGAGAAGCTCGGCCTCGACCGCCTCCGCGCCATCCTGGCCGAAGCCGGAAAAACCCGCCCCGCCCTCGCCGACCTGGTGAAGGCGGACGCCCTTCTCGCCCCTGAATTCGACGCCATCGTCAACGTCGAGAAGCTCCTCCGCTTCACCCGCGATTTCCGCGCCCTGCTTCACAACTACGTCAATTTCTTCGATTTTTATTCGCCGCAATACCTGGCCGTCTTCCAGGCGGGCACCCTCTACCTCGACAGCCGCTCCACCGAATTCTGCATCGAGGTCGCCGGCCCTTCGCCGCTCGCCGCCATGAGCAAGGCCTACATCGCCTACTGCGACCTCAAGCGCGCCGGCCTGCCTCCGCGCAAGATCGCGGCTTGTTTCACCCAGGGCGACAGCGACTACCTTTTCGTCGGCCGCAACGGACTTTTCTACGACCGCCAGGGGCGTGATTGGGATGCGACGATCACCGCCATCGTGGACAACCCGATCAGCATCCGGCAGGCGTTCTTCTCTCCTTATAAAAAGTTTGTCCGCCTCATCGAGGAGCAGGTCGCCAAGCGCGCGGCCGCCGCCGAGGCCGCCGCCAACACCAAACTCGCCACCGCCGCGGAAAAAACCGCGAACGTCGACAAGCTCGCCTCCGGCGCCAAATCTCCCGGCGAGCCCGCGAAAAAGGTCGATGTCGGCACCGTCGCCGCCCTCGGTGTCGCCGTCGGCGCGATCGGCGGCGCGCTCGGCGCCATCGCCACCGGACTGGCCAAGCTGAGCCCGCTCCAGCTCCCGCTCGTCCCGATCGGCGTCATGCTCGTCATCTCGGGTCCCTCCATGCTGATCGCCTGGCTGAAGCTCCGTCAGCGCACTCTCGGCCCCCTGCTCGAGGCCAATGGCTGGGCCATCAACGGCCGCGTAACGATCAACATCCCTTTCGGCACCAAGCTCACCGAGCGCGCGGTCAAGCCCGTCAACAGTGTCACCAACCGCAACGACCCGTACGAGGACAAGGAGGCCGTCGCCACCCGCCGCCGCATCACGATCCTGACGATCGTCGCCGCCATCCTCGCCGGCCTGCTCTGGCACCATCACGAACAGGGCTACTGGCTCTGGGCCGACGCCGAGACTCGACGGAAAGCGCACGAGGAACGCGCCGCCGCCAAGGCCCTGGCGGACGCCAAAGCGGACGCGTTGAAAAAAGCCGCCGAGGCAGAGGTCGAGGCCGGAGCCGCCGCGAAGTAATCCGGCAGAACGCCTGTTGAGGCTGGGAGCGCCCGGCCTGGTTTGCGCTCCCATGTCTTCGAAAACCGGCTAAAACCGACGCTCCAGGACGCGCGCAAGCGCCTTCCCGCTCCCGCCAAAAGCTGGCATTGCGCCCGGCATGTCTGGCACGCAGCCTGCACCGTTTCCAGCCGCCATGCTTCCCTCCTCCCGCACCCTTACCCAGTCCGTCCTCGCCGCCGCCTCGTTCTTCGTCGCGACTTCGCTTCACGCCGCCCCGACCACCTACCAGTACGATGGCGACCTCACGCCTTCCGAAGGCGTCTACAAAGACTGGTTCACCACCATCGGCCCCAACACCCAGGGCATTTCCTACTTCGGCCACACCACTTGGAGCAGCGATGGCAATGTCCTCGCCATGAACACCAGCTACTCGCCGAGCGAAGGCATCTGGTTCGGCATCGGGCACGCCTACGGCGACTCGCCCGGGATCGCGCTGGCCAACACCGCCGACGGCAACTGGGTCCGCATGCACGTCGCCCTTTCCCCCGGCGCCACCGACTGGTCCCTCTACTGGTATGACGCGAACGGATACGGCTCCTCCTTTTATCTGAAAAATAATGGCTTCGAATACTACTACGGCGGAGCCACCTACTTTCAGCCGGTCGCGGACATGACCGCTTTCCACACCTTCACCACTTACGTCTTGGCCGGCCAGGTCTCCTACTTCTTCGACAACACCTACCTCGGCGGCGGAGCGGCTCCCCTTTCGGGCACCACCGATTTTTTCCTCATCGGCGACGGCTCGGCCTCCAGCGTCTCCGGCATCGGCACGATGTATGTCGACTACCTGACGATCATCACCGCGGTCGGCGACAACCCGCCCAGCTCCGTGCCCGAACCCGCCGCCTGCGCCGCCCTCGCCGGCCTCGGCGCGCTCGCGCTCGTCGGCCCCCGCCGGCGGCGTCAGTAATGCGGCGGCCGCTCCGCGGCGGCCTCTTCGCCTCCGGTGCCGACAGCACCGGCCGGCGAGCCATCGCCAGCGGAACGCTCGCGCAGGCGCAGCAGCTCCGCTTGCAGGCGGTCCAGCCGTTTCGCCATCTCCAGCATGGCCTTGTCCTGCTGGGTCACGTGGTGCTCCAGCCAGGCCACGCGTTCCTCGATCTTCTCAAGGCGCGCGCCGGGCATGTGGTCTTGTCCTCGCCATTTCCCCGCTCTCGGGCAGGGCTTCGCCGCCGGTGCGGGCCTCGGTCTCCATGCGCAGAGCCTCGAGCTGGGGCATGATCACGTTGGCGTAACAATCCGGACACACGGAGTGGCTGAAATCCGTACCAGTACGAGCGTTGATGTAACTCTCGATCTGCTGCCAGTAGTTTCCGTCGTCGCGGACCTTCTTGCAGTAACCGCAGATCGGGAGGAACTGCTCCAGTTGCCGCACCTGCGTCGCGAAACGCAGGATGCGCTCGGCCACGCGCAGGCGCATCCAGATTTCCTGCATCACCAGCGGCTTTTGCAGAAAATCGTCCACTCCCGCCTCGATCGCCTCGCGCTGGTTCTCCTCCGAAGGCAGCTGCCCGGTAAGCAGAATGAAATACACGTAATCGCTGCCCAGCCGCGCACGAACTCGGCGGCACAACTCCAGGCCGTCCACCCCGGGCATCACCCAGTCGCTTACCACGGTACGCACCGGATCGCGCCCGAGCAGTTCCAGGGCCGAATGCCCGTCGGATGCGGTGACCACCTCATGCCCGAGCTTCTTCAAGGCGCGCGTCAGCACGGCGAGAGCCACGGGGTCGTCTTCAACGGCGAGCACTTTCATTCGATCTTCCCATTCTCGATGAGGAAGACCTCGGGTGCAACCCCCGGAACACACCCACCCCTCCCTCCCTTATCTCCGACCGGCAAGAATTTGCGGACAGAGTCGACAAGACGAAAAGAAGCCGACTTCTTCGTCCTTAACCATGACGGGGCAGGAATTTAATAAAAAATTAGCTAATGCCTGCCAACAATGTCAGGCTGCCTGCTGCAAGATGGGCCGGTTGTTTTTGCCCCGCGGGGAATACGAAGCGATCTGCCGTCATCTGGCCCGAACGGCCCCGGAGGCCTTGCCGGAGTTCCAGAAGCGTGCCGAGGACCATGGCAGTTTCCTGCTCTACGATCAGAAGGACCGCTGCCAATTCCTGGACGAGGCGAACCTCTGCCGCCTGCACCCCCTCGGGCTCAAGCCTTCCGAGTGTTTCTGGTGGCCTTACCATGTTTACGTCGGCTCGGCCGGGCGGTTGGAAGTGCGGCTCTTCACGGCGTGTTGCGACGGCTACAAGAGCCACGGGCCGCACTCGCCCTATCCGCGCCTGATCGAACGGCGGGTGGCCGAGATCGGCCATGAGGTCGTGCGTGCGTTCCGCCGGGTCTATCCGGGCAAGCCTGACAGCCTGCCGGTCGCCACGCTGGAGGAACCGGCGCCGAAAAACGGTCTGGCTGCAGAATCGTCCGTGTCCTCCTGAGTGGAGCGGTGAGCGGCGCAGACGTCCTGCCTGCGCAGCCCGTCCGTCGCCGGAAAGCGCAGGCAGGAATGCCCTCGCCACTCCAACCGGGTTTCTCAGCGCCGGTCGGAGGCCTTGGCCGGCGGAGTCCCCGTCGAAGATGGATGGGGGCGATGTTTTTTCCCGGCGGTGGAGGACACGGACGGTAATTCCAGAAAGTCGGCGGCATCGAGCAGGAGAATGGCCTCGCGGGGATCCTTCATCTTGCCCGCCGCCTCACGCAGGAGAGGCACCGCCTCGGAAAGGCCCATCTGCAACAGGCCCTCGCGCGCGGCGGTACGCAGTTCGGGATTCGGATCGGTGAGGTAGGGAGCGATCGCCGGCAGGGATGCCGCCTCATAGGTGACCACCGCGGCCTCGATGCGTTGAATCGATTGCTCGATCCCCGGCGAGGCCGGAGCATCCGGCGTGGGGACGTCCGCCAACGGGTTCTCCACGGTTCCGGCGACTGGCGGGACGGCAGGGACTTCGGCGATCGGAGCGGGCTTCGACGCCACCGCAACGTTCGCTTCCGGAAGAGCCGGAGCCGGACCAGCCTGGGGCGCATCCTTGAGACGGAAGGTCAGCAAGGCGACCAACGCACCGAGGCAAATGATCGCGACCAGGAGAACGCGGGAAAAAAAGCGACGCGGCTGCATGCGAGAAAAGAAAACCATGGCGGGATGGACGACAGGACGCCGCAAAAAAAGCCGGCCCCGTTCGGGGCCGGCGGAAAAACGGAGAGGCTGCCAAACCGCGGTTCAGTCGCCCGCGGAATAGCCTTCGATGATCTCGTTCTTCAATGCGGAAAGCGCTTCCGGCAGCGCATTGAGGTAAGGGGTGATGTCGTCGATTTTTTTGGTGCCCGACATGCTGAAGCTGATGCTGTTGAGGCCTTCCGGATCCAGCTCGAACTCCTCCTCGCCCTCATTCCATACGTCGTAGAAGCTTCCGACGGCGTTGGTCAGGGTGGCGGTGGTGTTGATATACATCCCGGCCTTGGAGTCGTAGCGGCCGGAATACCTGACCTCGCCGTCGGCGTAGAATCCGACGCCCTCGGAACCGACATAATCGTCCAGCTCGTCGTCGTAGTAGCTTCCGAAAATCGAGACGTGGACCAGATTACGTCCCGAGAAGGTGTCGGACACGGTCCGAGTCCCCTCCTCGTCCGGGATCACGACGGTTTGAGACGTGCCATCGATAATTTGCGTCTCTGTCCGGTGCTTGTAAACGCGGCGGGACTTGTAGTTGTAGGCCTCCACTCCGTCGTAAAAATCGATGAGCAAGGCATCGCCCGCATAGTTTTCGTCGCCGGCCTGACGACCGACGTAGTGGATCGAAGTACCGTTCTCGATGAAGAACAGGAGCGGGGGATCATCGTAGTACTGGTCCAGGGTCACCGCCGGCTGCACGACCACCAGGCGGTAGCCCCGCGGGTCCTCGATGTTCACGAGATCCCGGTTGATCAGCTCTTCGATAAAATCCGCGTTGGTGAACTTTTGGGTGACCAGCTTGGTCACCTCGTCGACCACGAATTCGGTGGTAAGCGTCTCCGCCGATTCCCCCGAGCCGAAAGTCTTGGATTTTTGGGTCTCCTTCACGCGGTAGTAATGGGCATGCGCCGGATCCTCTTCATCGGGCTCGTAGCCGAGTGGATCCATGATGTCATGAAAGGTGACACCGTTGGCCTCATGGGCCTCGAGGGCGTTCGACTTTATGAGAAACCCGCCGACTTCGCTCGTGGCGGTGACACTGAGGGTGAAATTCGCCTTGGTGCCGGGATAAGTCGGGGCGGTTTGCGCGGACAAGAGCCCGGAGCCGGAGCCAGCGAGCAAGGCGGCGAGAAGAATTCGGGTGGTGTTCATGGGTGGAATAGGGACCGCACCAGACTGGCAGAGCCGAGGCGGGAATAAAGCCGGCAATTGAAAATCCCTTTCGATTTCAGGCCCGGCCGGAACGGGCCCGGAACGCGCGGGCTTCTCTTCAGCCTATCCGAACGGGCGGGGCTAGGCCTGGGTCAGCAATGCGCGCAGGGCCGCGGGGGAAGTCACCGGCGCCTGGCAAGCCAAGTCGCGACACAGATAGGCTGTCGGACGCCCATCCTGTGCGGCCATGCCGGAAGCCCAGGCCGCGCAGGCCGGCGTGAGCAGGACCAGCGGCGCGGAAAAGGGAGCGGCGGAATGGACAACCTCGGCGAGCGCGGCGAACGCGGGATCGGAGGGATCGCCGGCGAGCACGACATGGGCGGGTTCCGCCAACGCATCGGCCAGACCGCAGAGCAGGACGGGCATCGCGTGCGGCGCGCCGGACCATTGCGAACGGAAGGCCTCGATCGTCCGAATTGCCCGGGCGCGAAATGTATCCGGCTCGGGAGCCTCGGTCGCGGTTGCCTCTCCAGCCAGGATCGAAAGGCGCACCAGGTTCGAGACCGCGACCGAGGAAGCCGCGGGCTCCGCGCCATCGTAGTCGTCCTTCAGGCGAAGCACGAGCTCCGTGCCGGCAGGAGCGGAAAAATATCCGCCGGCGGCCTCGTCCCAAAATCCGCGGTCCAGGGTGGCCTGGAGTTTTTCGGCGAAGCGCAGCCACCGCGAATCGAGCGTGGCTTGGTGCAGGTCGAGCAGGCCCGCGATCACGCAGGCGTAGTCCTCGGCGAAGCCGTCGATCCCGGACGGCCCCTCGCGCCAGGAACGCAGCAGCACCCCGCGCGCGGCGTCGAAAAGCTCCCGCTCGATGAACCGGGCGCAGCCCAACGCGGCCTCGAGGTAAAAGGGGCGCTTGTCCGCCAGGCAGGCGGCCGGCGAAACCGCGCCGCGGGCCAGGGCGGAGAGAGCAAGACCGTTCCAGGCGGCGAGAATCTTGTCGTCGAGGTGCGGGCGCGGACGCGCGGCGCGGACGGCCCGAAGCCGTTCCAGCGCGGCGGCGAGGCGATCGGCGGCGGCCTCCGGGGTGAGACCGAGCGCGGCGGCGGTCTCGGCGAGCGGACGCCGCTGCTTGAGGATGTTGCGACCGGTAAATTCCCCATGCGGGTCGAGCTCGGCGGGCACATTGCCGGACGCCTCGATCCCGAAATGGGCGCATACGAGCGCGGCGCCGGCCGGGGGGAGGACGCGCTCGAGCTCGGCCCGCGTCCAGACGTAGAAGGCCCCCTCGGCGTGGCCGCCGCCCTCCTCCGGCGGGCGGTCGCTGTCGGCGTCCTCGGCGGAAAAGAAACCTCCCGCGGGATGGACGAGGTCGCGCAGCAGATAATCGAAGATTCCTCGCGCGGCCCAGGCGAAGCGCTCGTCGCCAGTGGCGCGACGGGCGTCGAGCAGGTTGCGGGCGATCTGGGCCTGGTCGTAGAGCATCTTCTCGAAATGCGGCACGAACCAGGCGTCATCGACCGAGTAACGGTGGAAGCCGCCGCCGAGATGGTCGTGCAACCCGCCCTCGATCATGCGGCGCAGGGTATGCGCGGTCATCTTGAGCGCCTCGCGGCCGGTCTCGGTCGCGCCTCCACCCTGGAGCGACGCGACCCGGAGAAGAAAGTCCAGATTGCCGGCGCGGGGAAACTTCGGCGCGCCGCCGAAGCCTCCTTTGTCGGCATCGAAGCTCTCGTAGAGATGCATGAAGCCGCGCTCGAAGGCGTCGCCCGCCGCCTCGTGCAGCGGCTGGGACGGGGCTGCGGTCTCGGCGTCCGACCGGGCACCGGCGCTTCCGGTCGGGCCGGGGCCTCCGGAATCGGCGACGGAGGCGGCGCGGTTCTGATAATGTTCGCGCAAGGAGGCGAGCACCCGGTCGGCTTCGGCTACGAGCGCGGAGCGTTGTGTGCGCCAGGCCTCGGCGATGGCACCGAGCAGGGAGGGAAAACCCCGCCGCCCGTGGCGGTCCTCGGGCGGGAAATAGGTGCCGCCGAAGAAGGGCTTGAGATCGGGCGTGAGAAAGACGTTGAGCGGCCAGCCGCCATGGCCGGTGCGGGCCTGCACGTAGGTCATGTAGACGCGGTCCACATCCGGGCGTTCCTCGCGGTCGAGTTTCACCGGGATGAAGTCGCGGTTGAGCTGGGCGGCGATGGCGGCGTTCTCGAAGGATTCGCGCGCCATGACGTGGCACCAGTGGCAGGTGGAGTAGCCGATGGAGAGGAGGATGGGCTTGTCCTCGGCGCGGGCGCGGGCGAAGGCGGCTTCGCCCCATTCGAGCCACTCGACGGGGTTGCCGGCGTGCTGGCGGAGGTAAGGCGACTTGGCGTGGGCGAGGACGTTGGGCATCGGAGGGGGAGGAGGCCACAGGAAGGCCCGAAAGGCGCAAAAAGAAAACCCGCCCGGCAGAATCGCCGGACGGGTTTGAGCCGGAACGGGCCGCTGGCGCGACCCCGCTACAAGGTCACTTCACGCTCACCGCGATGGGGGTGAACATGCCGCGGACGTAGACGATGAGGAGATTGCGGCCAGGCTTGATCAGGTTCTGCGCGGTCTCGAGGTCGGACACGGGCTCGCGATTGACCTCGACCACGACCATGCCGGGCGCGAGGCGCCGGGCGTAGGGCGAGTCTTCCTTGATCTCGGTGATCACGAGGCCGGAGAGATCCTTCGGCGCACCGAGCTGGCGGCGCACCTCGTCGTCCACGGGCTTCGCGGTCACCCCGGGCAGGAGCTCGGCAGCGGACTGGGCGGCGGAGAGCTTGCCCAGCTCGACCTTCACGGTCTTCTCCTTGCCGTCGCGCAGGATCTTCAGCTCGACCTTCGCGCCGGGGAGCTTCGAGGCGATCGCCAGGCGGAGCGTCTGGGCCGAAGTGACGGGCTTGCCGTCCAGCTCGGTGATCACGTCGCCGCGCTTGAGCTCGGCCTTGGCCGCGGGGCTGCCCGCGGGCACGTTGCCGACGAAGACACCGCGCTGATCCTTCTTGAGGCCGAGAGCCTCGGCTTCGTCCGCCTTGATGTCGCCGATGTTCACCCCGAGGTAGCCGCGCTGCACGGCGCCGGTCTCGACGAGACTGGTCAGAATGGACGAGGCGAGGTTGGTCGGGATGGCGAAGCCGATGCCGATGTTACCGGAGCCGCCGCGGCCGGAGAGGATGGCGGAGTTGATGCCGACGAGGCGGCCCTGGGCGTCGATCAAGGCGCCGCCGGAATTGCCCTGGTTGATGGCGGCGTCGGTCTGGATGAAATTTTCGTAACCGCCCTGCTCGGCGAGGATGCCCAGGCTGCGGCCGGTGGCGGAGACGATGCCCATGGTGACCGTCTGGCCGACGCCGAGGGGGTTGCCGATGGCGAAGACCAGATCGCCCACGCGCAGCTTGTCGCTGTCGGCGAGGGTGACTACCGGGAGATCGTCGGCATCCACCTTGATGACGGCGATGTCGGTCTTCGGATCGGCGCCGATGAGCTTCGCCTCGAGCTCGCGGCCGTCGTTGAGGGAGACCTTCAGGGAATCCGCCTCCTCGACGACGTGGTTGTTGGTGAGAATGTATCCGTTTTTGGATACGATTACGCCGGAGCCGAGACCCTCCTGCCGCTGTTCCTGGTCGGGAAAGGCGCCCTCCCCGTAGAACTGACGGAAGATGTCGGGCACCTGCATGCGCTGGCGGATCGTCTTGCTCGAATAGACGGAAACGACCGCGGGCTGCACGGGCTCGACCACGTCGGCGTAGGACGTGGCGCGGGCGTTGTGGACGGTTTCGGCGAGGGGGGCGGGATCAAGCTTCAGGTCGAGCTTGGCTTTGGCGTCCTCCGCGGCGCGACAGGCCGGCAGGAGGGCGAGGCTGAAGAACGCGAGGCTGGCGGAGGCCAGAAGACGGGTTTTCATGATGTTGAACGGAGGGTAGAGGACCGGCGGGAAGCCGGGGAGGTTCCCGGCAATGCGGAGCGCCGCCGGAGCGGACGCAAAAATGCCGCATCCGGAAGAATGCGGCAAATGGCGCAAGCGCAAGCCGTAGGCGCAGGGATGCGCGCCGGGCGCGGGGATCAAAAACCCTTCACCTTGAACAGGCTGGTGACGGATTCGTTGTTGTTGATGCGGACGATGGCCTGGGCGAGGAGTTCGGCGACGCTGAGGACCTTGATGGGCAGGTCACGCGGCTCGACGGGGATGGAATTGGTCGTGATCAGTTCGTCGATCGCGCCGGTGCGGAGACGCTCGTAGGCCATGGGACTGAGCAAGGCGTGAGAAACCGCGGCGCGGACGGACTTGGCGCCGTGTTCGCGGAGAAGCTTGGCGGCGTTGACCAGGGTGCCGGCGGTCTCGGTGATGTCGTCCACGATGAGGACGTCCTTGCCCACCACGTCGCCCACGATGTTGACGGACTCGACCGTGGTGGCGGAGGTGCGTTTTTTCCAGACCATGCCGAGGCCGGTACCGAGGGCGCCGGCGTAGGCAGCGGCCATCTTCATGCCGCCGACATCCGGCGAGCAGACGACGAGGTTCTCGCTTTTGATGGTCTCGAGGTACTTGAATATGACGGGAGAGGCGAAGAGATGGTCGACCGGGATGTTGAAGAAGCCCTGGATCTGCTGGGAGTGCAGGTCCATCGTCAGGACGCGATGGGCGCCGGCGGCGGAAAGCAGGTCGGCGACGAGCTTGGCGGTGATCGGGACGCGGGGCTGGTCCTTGCGGTCCTGGCGGGCGTAGCCGTAGAAAGGAATGACGGCGGTGATGCGCTGGGCCGAGGCGCGCTTGGCCGCGTCGATCATGATCAGCAGCTCCATCAAGTGATGGTTGGTGGGCGTGCAGGTGGACTGGACGAGGTAGACGTCCTGGCCGCGTACATTCTCGTTGATCTTAACGAAGGACTCCCCGTCGGGAAAGCTGGTGACCGTGGCCTCGCCGAGCGGCACGCCGACGTGTTTGCAAATCTCCTCGGCCAGAGGACGATTCGAATTGCCGGTGAATATCTTCAGACGAGGGGCGCTCATGCGTGGTGGGTGGTGAGAGAAGGAACGGCAGGGTGACGAGCCCGCCCGGCGGGGGAAGGCAATTTTGCTGTCCGGCTCTCGCCAGAAACCGGGAAAATATCGATTAACCCGTTCATAAATAACGGCCTGAAACACCCGCCAGCAACCGGCCTGGCGATCGCGGGGAGGGATTCACTCCGCCCGTACCGAATAGCGCTCCGGGCGAAATCCGCGCGCCCGCAGCGCGTCCGCGAGTTGTTTCAAGTCCAGCTTCGCGCCAGCCTTCAGCCCGTTCTTCGTGTACCAGCCCTGATTGGTTTCGAGGGCCAGCGTGTAGTCCAGACCCGCCGACTTCACCGGCGTCTCGTCGAAAGGATACATCGGATGCACCTCGCCCAGGGCCCCATCGGGCGTAAAGAAGCCGATGTCCAGCGGAGTCGGCGTGTTTCGCATCCAGAAACTCATCTGCTGCGGTGCCGGGTAGACGAATACCATGCCGTCATCCTCGCCGAGGTCCTTTCGTCCCATGAGGCCGCGCTGCTGCTCATCCATGGTGACCACGACCTGCACGCGCAGCGCCTTGCCGCCGACCGTGAGGGGGAAAAATGCCGAGGCCGGCTTCGCCTCCGAACCCGTCGCGACCTTGGATTCCGCGCCGCCCGCGCCCTTGGCACACCCGGCCAGCGCCAGCAGCGCCATGGCGACTCCGATCCGTCCGATTCGATTGAAACGCATGCGCCCGTGTTAAGGAACGACGCCTCCGCGTCCATCCCATTGGTCATTGGACTTTGACCGCCGGTCCTTCCAAGGTCGCCCGAACCATGCCCGCGAAGTCCACCCCCGCCCTGCTTTTCTACGCCGACACCCACGCCAGCCGCGATCTCTTGTACTTCGGCCGCTTCGAGTGCCACGATCCCTTCATCGCCCTGGCGCGCGCGGGAAAAAAGATCGCGGTCCTCAACGCCTTGGAATTCGGCCGCGGCCTGAAGGAATCGTCCTTCGACGAGATTCTTCCGCTCGAACCTCTCCTGGCCGAGGTCGCCGCCGGGCGTCCAGTCGTGCCGACCGGTACCCCGCCCGCACCGCGCCCGGGGCCGGCCGACGTCATCGCGCTGCTCGCCCGCAGGCTCCGTATCTCCGCCTTCGTCGTCCCTGAAGACTTTCCCGCCGGCCTCTTCGAGCGTCTTCGGGTCCTCGGCCTGGAGGTCTCCGTCGCCGGCGGCGCCATCCTGCCCGAACGCGAAGTCAAAACCGCCCGCGAAGCCGCTGCAATCCGCGCCGGCAACCGTGTCGCCGCCGCCGGTTTCCTCGCGGCCGAGGATCTCCTGCGCCGCGCCAAAATCTCCGGCCGCCGGCTTCTCCTCGACGGCCGGCCGCTCACCTCCGAGCGGGTTCGCCTCGCCATCGAGATCGCCTGCCTCGAAGCCGGCGGCCTGGCTCTCGACACCATCGTCGCCGGTGGCGACCAGGCCTGCGATCCGCACTGCCGCGGCACCGGCCCGCTCCGTCCAAACGAATTGATCATCGTCGACATTTTCCCGCGCCACAACGCGACCGGCTACCACGGCGACATGACCCGCACCTACCTGAAAGGCCACGCCTCCGCCGAGCAATGCGCGCTGGTCGATGCCGTCGCCGCCGCCCAAAAGGCCGCCCGGCGCGTCCTCCGCGGCGGGGCCGTCTCCGCCGCCGTGCACGCCGAGTGCGTCCGGGTTTTCACCACGCGCGGCTACGAGACCAAAACCACCCCTGCCGGTTCGGTGGGTTTCTTCCACGGCACCGGCCACGGCCTCGGGCTCGCCGTCCACGAGGCGCCCCGCATCAGCGCCCCCGTGCAGACCCCGCTCAAGGCCGGCGCCGTCGTCACCGTCGAGCCGGGACTCTACTACCCCGGCCTGGGCGGCTGCCGCATCGAGGACGTGGCCTGGCTCACCGCCACCGGCCACAAGCTTCTGTCCAAGCATCCCTACGTCTGGGAGATCGCCTGAGGCTGTCGCCAACCAAGATTTTTATTGGTCATCGAACATTGGTCATTCAGCGCAGCGCCCATGCCCGAACTCGCCGAAGTCGAATACATCCGCAAACGCTGGGACCCCGGCCTCGGGCACGTCGTCGCCACCGTGCGCCTCCATTCCCGCGCCGGCGTCTTCAAGACCTGCGACCCCGCCGCGCTGGCCCGCACGCTCCCCGGCGCCCGCCTCGATTCCTCCGCCGCGGCGGCGAAACAGATGCTCTTCCGCCTCACCGCCGCCGACGAGGCCCGCACGCCGCTCTGGCTCGGCATCCACCTGGGCATGACCGGCGATCTGCTCGTGCGCCCCGCGGGCCTGCCCGATCGAAAGGCCGACCATCTCATCCTCGACCAGCCGGCCGCCGGCCAGTCCCTCGTCTTCACCGATTTTCGCATGTTCGGCCGCGTCCAGTTTCACGCCGGCTCCGAGGCGCCGGCCTGGTGGAGCGGCATCGCCCCCGCCGTCACCTCGCCGCAATTCACCGTCGCCGCCGTGGCCGAGTTCCTGAAGCGCCGCGCCCGCGCCCCGATTAAGGCCGTGCTCCTCATGCAGGAGCGTTTCCCCGGCATCGGAAACTGGATGGCCGACGAAATCCTCTGGCGCGCGGCCATCCACCCCGCCCGCCGCTGCGGCGATCTTTCCCCCGCCGAGATCAAAAAACTCCACCGCGAGACCGTCTGGGTCGCCGCCGAGGCGCTGCGCCTTATCGGGCAGGCCAGTACTCCGGAGTGGCCCGATCCGCCCGCCACCTGGCTCTTCCCCCACCGCTGGGAAAACGGCGGACTCTGCCCACGTACCAAAAAACCGCTGGAACGCGCCACCATCGGCGGCCGGACCACCTGCTGGTCTCCCGCCCGCCAGAAGCTCTGAACCGGGGAAACCCCGATGTCCCGCTCCGCGACCTGCCCGGCCAACCGGAAGCGGCGGCATATTGACGAGCTTGCCCCCGATTTTACAAAGATGACAAAAATGTCATCTTGCCGTGCCGTCCTGTTCCGCCCCCCTTTCCTTCCATGACCGTGTGCTCGAGGCCGCGCCCGCCGCGCTGGCCCGCAGTGCGTCCCGCGTCGTGCCCCTGGATATCGATGGCCGGCGGGTGTGGCTGAAACGGGCCGGGCCTGCCAAGATCCGGCCTCTGCACCTCCTGCAACGCGTCCTGTCCGCTTTGGTGCCGATCCGTCTCCTCCGCTATACCGGAGGCATCTCCGGCCGGTGCGCCCTCGAGCAGGAGGTCAGGATCATCGAACGGCTCCGCCTCCGCGGGGCGCGCGTGCCCGAGGTTATCGTGAAGGAAGCGGGCTGGATCGCCTTGGGCGATCTCGGGCTCTCGCTCGAGAAAATGCTCTCTCGCGCCCCCAATCGCGCGCAGGCCCTGCAACTGGCGGCGGATGGCGCCTGGGCCCTGATCCGGCTGCACCGGAACGGCGGCTGGCACGGCAATCCCCAGCTCCGGAATATCGTCGGGCGGCCTGGACGCATCGGGTTCATCGATTTCGAGGAGGATGTCGGCGCCCGCCTGGGTCCCGCCTCCGCCCAGGTCCGCGACTGGATCCTTTTCCTTTCGTCGTTTTACCGGACCGAAAGCCGTTTTCCCGGCATCCTTTCCGAACTCATGCGACAGATACGGCCGGCGGTGCCCGCGCATGCTCTCCGGGTCCTGCTGCGCTTCCGCCTGCTGGGGGCGCCGCTGGCGCTGCTGCTTCGCCCCCTCGCCTCCTGGCTCGGGCGCGATGTCCGGCAATCCATCCTGCTCTGGGAGGCCTGCAGGGAAGTCGATCCGGAGCTCTGCCGCCGGCTCCGCATCGTCATCCGGGTGGGCACCACCGTGGGCGCCCTGTTCTGGATCCTTGGGCAACGAGCCCGCTGAACGTCGTCGGGCTGGCGCCATCGACGAGACGATTGACCGGCCGGCATCGGCCGGCCGGACTTTCCCGGCTACCGATGCGCCTATCCGACCACGCCAAGCTCCTTTTCATCGGCGATTCCATCACCGACGCCGGCCGCGAACCCGACGGCGAAGCCACCCCCTGGGGCAGCCCGGGCCTGGGCCGCGGTTACGTTTCCCTCGTCGAATCCTGGCTGGTCGCCACCCGGCCCCAGGCGCGGGTGCGCGTGCTCAACCGCGGCACCTCCGGCAACACCGTCCTCGATCTTTCCCGCCGCTGGCAGGCCGACGTGCTCGACCTCAAGCCGGACTTCGTCTGCGTGATGATCGGCATCAACGACGTATGGCGCCAGTTCGACACCCCGCTGCGGACCGAAACCCACGTCCTGCCCGAAATCTACGAACGCACCCTCGAAATGCTCGTCGAACGGACCCTGCACGCGCTGCCGCCCGGCGGAGGCCTGCTGCTCGCCTCGCCCTTCTTCATCGAACCGAACCGGGCCGATCCCATGCGCATCCGCATGGATGAATACGGCGCGATCGTCCGCCGCACCGCCACCCGCCAAGGCGTGCATTTTCTCGATACCCAAGCCGCCTTCGACGCCGTCCTCGCCCACGTGCATCCGATGAGCCTGGCCTGGGACCGCATCCACCCCCAGCCCGCCGGCCACATGATCCTGGCGCGCGCCTTCCTCGCCGCTCTCGGCACGCTCTGATGGCCTCCCCCGCGCCCAAACTCCGCCTCGACGAGCTCCTCGTCGCCCGCGGCCTCGCCCCCACCCGGGCCAAGGCCAAGGCCTACGTCATGGCCGGGCTGGTTCGCAGCGGCACCGAACGCCTCGACAAACCCGGCAAGGAATACCCCGCCGATTTTCCGCTCACCCTCGTCCAGGCCGACCGCTTCGTCTCCCGTGGCGGCGAAAAACTCCAGGGCTGGCTCGACCGCTTCGGCCTCGACCTGCGCGGCGCCCATGTCCTCGACGTCGGCGCGTCCACCGGCGGTTTTACCGACTGCGCCCTCCAGGCTGGCGCCGTCTCCGTCGTCTGCCTCGACGTAGGCCGTGCCCAGCTCCACGGCCGGCTGCTTGCAGACCCTCGCGTCACCAACCTCGAGCAGGTCAACGCCCGCCACCTCGATCCCGCCATCCTCCCGCGCCGCGACTTCGAGGCGGTGGTCATGGATCTCTCCTTCATCTCGCTCCGCAGCGTCCTGCCCGCCGTCTGGCCCGTCCTCCGCCCCGGCGGCACCCTCGTCGCCTTGGTCAAACCCCAGTTCGAAGCCGGCAAGGCCGAGGTGGACAAGGGCCAGGGCATCATCCGCGATCCCGCCGTGCATCGGCGCGTCTTGGAGGATATCCAGACCTTCGCCCTCGCGAACCTGCCCGGCGCCGCCCTCGTCGGCACGATGGACAGCCCCATCACCGGCACCGACGGCAACCGCGAGTTCCTGCTCGGCCTCGTGAAATCCGCGTGACGCCCGCGGACGCTTCCGCGCCCTCCGTGCCATTGGTCATTGGACATTAGTCATTGGTCATTTCATCGTCCGACAATGACACCTCTCCGCCACCTCGCCTTCGTCGTGAACGAGCAGAAGCCCGGCGCCTGCGAACTGGCCGACGATCTCGTGGCGATCGCCTCCGCCGCCGGCGTGGCCACCCGCCTTACCCGTGTCTTTCCCCTGCCCGCCTCGCTCCTTCGCGACGTGGACGCCTGCTGCGTCATCGGCGGCGACGGCACCCTCCTCGGCGCCGCTCCCGCGGCCGCGGAGGCCGGCGTGCCACTCATCGGGGTAAACCGAGGCAGCCTCGGTTTCCTCACCACCTTTTCCGCCGACGAGGCCCGCGACTGTCTCCCCGCCCTCCTCGCTGGCGACTTTGCCGTCACCGAGCGCGGCCTCGTCTCCTGCCGCGCCGGCGCCGCCGAGCCCATCACCGCACTCAACGACATTCTCATCAAGGACGCCTCCAATTCCCGTCTCGTCCGCCTCGAGGTCTTTGCCGACGACGAGCTCGTGACCGACTACCTCTGCGATGGCCTCATCTTCAGCACGCCCACCGGGTCCACCGCCTACAATCTCTCCGCCGGAGGCCCCCTGGTCCATCCCTCCGCCGAGGTGCTGGCCATGACGCCCATCTGTCCGCACACGCTTAGCAACCGTTCCATTATTTTCCGCGCCGGAGTGCGGCTCCGCGTGTTCAGTCACTCCGATTCCGGCCTCGTCATCGCCGCCGACGGCCGAATCCTGCCCCCGCCCGCCGCCGGCGCCCCCATCGAGATCGCGCTGGCCCCGCGCCGTCTGCGCCTCATCCAACGCCGCGATTACAGCCACTTCGCCATCGTGCGCGCCAAACTCAAGTGGAGCGGTGGCGCCGCCGACGGGAAACGCTGAGCCGCGCCCGGCCAGCCCCTGCCGCCGGGCCGCCTTCGTGATCGGTCCCGGGAGATTGTCTAGGCGTTAAGGTATTGCGTCTAACCCGCCGCCTCGTCGAGCCAGCTCGTCAGCAGTCGTAAAACCGCCGCCGTCACCCGGACTTGCATCGCTTCGCGACCGAGACCCGCTCCCTCCACTCGCCGGGTGCGCAACTCGTTGCCGAACGCCACTGCCACCCAGGCGAAGGGCTCCGGCACGCCGCGCGCCGCATCCGGCTCCGCGTAACCCGTCGTCGCCAGGCCGATCTCCGCGCCGAACATCTTCGCCGCGCCCCGTGCCATCTCCTCCGCCACGCGGGCCGACACGGCATTCACCTCCGCCGCATGCGCCGGGTCGATGCCGAGCAGGCGCACCTTCGCCTCCGTCACGTAGCAGGTTACCCCGCCCGCAAAATACGCCGAGGCTCCGCTCACCCGCCCCAGGGCGGCCTGCACGCGGCCGACAGTAAGGCTCTCCCCCACCGCAACCCTGACGCCAGCCGCGAGCAGTTGCGCCTGCAACGCCCGCCCGTCGGTCTCCGTCCAGTGTGATCCGATATCCGCGTTCATCTGCGTAATCCGCGGTCAAAATTCCCCGGACTCAGAATGCGATCTCCACGCCCACCGGGCAATGGTCGCTGCCCATGACCTGAGGCTCGATCCAGGCGCGTTTCAGCTTCTGCCGCAATGCGCCGGACACCAGGAAGTAGTCGATCCGCCAACCGACGTTCCGCGAGCGGGCTCCGCCGCGCAGGCTCCACCACGAGTAATGGTTCGGTCCCTTCTCGAATTCGCGGAAAGTGTCCACGAAGCCCGCGTCGACGAAGGTCGTGAACCCCGCCCGCTCCTCCGGCGTGAAACCCGGGTTCTTCACGTTCTCCTTCGGCCGCGCGATATCGATCTCCTTGTGCGCCACGTTGAAATCCCCGCAGGTCACGACCGGCTTCGTTTTCTCGAGCCCCTGGAGGAATCTCAAAAATTCCGCGTCCCATACCTGCCGGTAGGGCAGCCGCCGCAACCCGTCCTGCGCATTGGGCGTGTAGACGTTCACCAGGTAAAACCGCTCGAATTCCGCCGTGAGCACGCGTCCCTCGGCATCGTGGTCCTTAATGCCGAAGCCGAACTTCACGCTCAGCGGGGCATGTTTGCTGAGGATGGCGGTGCCGCTGTAGCCCTTTTTCTCCGCCGCATAGAAGGTCACTGACGAATAGTCGCCCGGCCACGCCACGTGCGCCACGTCGCCCGGATGGCATTTCGTTTCCTGCAGGCAGACCACGTCCGCCCCGCTCGCCGTCATCCATGGCAGCAGAGTGCCTTTGTCCAACCCCGCCCGCGCGCCGTTCACGTTCCAGGAAAGAAGTTTCATATATGTCGGATAAAGCCGCCACGCTGAGCCCGGCGGCCGCGCCGGCAATCCTGCGTTCGTCCCCTCACCCGGCCGCTTCCAGCCGGCCGGTCAGCTCGGTGGCCGCTTCGCGCAGACGGGCCACCGCATCCCCGGGCGCGGTACGCGGCGTGGTGTCCCCGACGCAAAGCACGCCCACGGGACGGCCCCCTTTCAGGCGCAACGCCGCCCCGGCGTAAAAACGCACGCCGGCGGCGGCAAGCACGCCGTTCTCCGCCAGCCGTCGGTCCTTGGTGACGTTTTCCACCACCAGCAGGTCGCCCTCCGCCAGCACGGCGCCGCACAAAGCCTCGTCCTTCGCCGCCTCACTGGCTTTCGCCAGGGCGGGCAGGCCGGGCGCGCGCTCTTTCCAGAACCCCGGGTCCCGGTCCACCAGGGAAACCAGCGAGAGGGGCACGTCGAAGGCCTGCGCGAGTTCGCGGACGAGATGCTCGAACCATTCCTCCAGCGCCCGCTCCTCCCGGCCGTGAGAGGCTGGCGCGCGCGCCGCCGCCGGCCCCGTCCCAGGCGCGGCCCCGGCCAGGCGGGCCAGCGTCGCGGCCGCCTCACCCAGCGAGGTCGCGACCGTTTCGGAACCCGTCAGCCCGAGCCGGTTTTCCAGACCGGGGCGCGAGTCCGCCGGCCCCCAGACGCCCGCGAGCAGCCGGGCTTCGTGCGCCAGGCGACGCACCCGCCGGAGTGCCCGCCGCGCCGCCGTCGCCGCCGAGGGCGGCAGCGCCGAGACGAAGACCACGCCCCCGGAAGCGTCGCGCAGCCAGGCCTCGGTCCGGGCCGCGTCGGCCAGCGGCAGCACCTCGACCGCGAGCCCCCGCGTGGCCAGCAGGTGCGCCAGCATCAAAGCCGCGAGTTCGTCGGCGTCGTCGTGCGCCGGTATGCCCAGGATGGGCGGGGTGCCGGGCAGGGACGCGGCGCCGGCTCCGTCGTCGCTCGCGATTTCCTCGATCAGCTCGCGGCCGGCCTGGATGATGAACTTCTGCCTCACCTCGGCCAGGGTGCCCTCCTCGCGGTCCTGCTCGGCCATGCGCAGGGCGGGCAGGAAAACGTCGTCGTAAAAGGCCGGCAGGGAACGCTGCGCCACATACCGGCGGGCCAGCTCGAGCATCTCCTCGAAATCCATCGCGAGCATGCGCTGATAAAACTGTTCCCGCGGCTCGAGGACGGGGCCGCTGCCGAGCAGCATGTGCAGGAACTTCAGGCCCGGCACGTGCCGCCCCAGTACGAGCAGGCACACCGTGAGGGGCGTGGAGAGGAGCAGGCCCGCCGCGCCCCACAGCCAGGTCCAGAAAAGCGCGGCGAGGAGCAGCGCGAGGTTCGAAATGCCGGTGCTGACGCCGTAAAGCTTCACCTCGATGATATTGTTGCTCACGAGCTCCATCACCAAAAACACCGCGAGGGTGGAGAGCACCATGCCCCAGCCGGGATCGACCGCCATGGCCAGGGCAACCGGAAAGAACGCGGCCACCCAGGGCCCGAGAAACGGGATGAAGCGCAGCAAGGTGGCCAGCATCCCCCAGAGGAGGGAATTCGGCACCCCGATGCAGGCCAGCGCCAGCCCCACCGGCACCCCGTAGGCCGCATTCACCATCAGTTGCATAAAAAGGTAGCGCGTCACCCGCCGCGCCGCATCGTCCATCGCCTGCGTGGTGAGGTTCAGCCGGCCCGCGCTCACGATCTTGATGAAGCGGTCGCGCAGGTCGTCGCGCTGGAAAAGCATCGCCACCACCAGCACGACCACCACGCCCGCCATGCCCAGCGGTCCGAGCACCGGGCCCGCCAGCTGCCCGATGATCTCGAAAGGCGGGCGCGACGGCACCTCCATCCGCACCGGCAGGGGCGCCGGCCCGTCCGCCTCCTCCGCGCGTTCCGGGTGGCCCGGCGCCTCCAGTTCGCGCCGCAGCTTCTCGATCATGGCCTTCGTGCGGGCAAAGGCGGGCGACCGCTCCGGGTGTCCCACCCGCTCTATCTTGACGCGGATGTTTTCCTCATAGTCGGGCAAACGCTCGGCCAGGCTCGCCGTCTGGCTTAGCACCACCCAGCCGAGGCCGCCCAGGAACGCGAACACCAGCGCGACGGCGCCGCTGATCGCCAGGATCTTCGGCACGCGCCGCCGCGTCAGCCAGACCACCAGCGGCGACAACAAAAAGGCCAGCAAGGCCGCCAGCGCGATCGGGATAAGCAACTCCGCCGCGAGGTGCAGCACCGCCACCACCAGCACGAACGACGCAAACGTGGCAAAACGCGCCAGCCTTTGGTCGGGAGGGGAAGACAACACCCGCCAGCATAAACCCCGGGCTCCGCGCCACAACCTCGCCCGCCGCCTCCGCCGGCCCGCGCACCGCCCCGCCCCCGGGCTTCTCCTCTCGAACCGGGCTTTCCCGGTAAAACGCCGGACGCCACAAACCGGAACTCTCCGGCGCCCCGCCGCCAGCCTGGCCGGCCACGGGAATCCGGCGCCCGCCGGCGAGGCGAGACGCCCAAGCCAGCCTTGCGCATTGGTCTTCGGTCATCGGACATTGGTCATTTTCCCGTATGTCCGCCTCCTCCCTCATCCATCGTCCGCTCGGCCAGCGCATCCCCGACCGCCTTCACGCGGTCTCCTGCAGCCTGCCCACGATGCGCGATGTCATCGGCTACGAGGAGAAGGACCCCGCCGTCACGTCTCGGATGAGCAGCGGCTACCCGCGCTTCGTGGTCCACCCGCTCCTGCGCCAGGTGGCCGACACGCTTCGCGAACAGAATCCTCCGCTCGCCGGCCGCGAGCTCTGGCTCTGCGCCGGCCCGGCCGTTGCCACAGCCCTCAACCTGCACCTCGGCCGCCTCGGCGAGTGCGTCCCGCTCACCCCGCAACTCACCGCCCTCGCTCTGCCCGCCGGGGCCGATGCCGAGCTCTCGCGCCGCGCGAGACACTACCTCCAGCACACCGGCGCCTTCGGTTCCTCCCGCGCCGCCGAAGACTGGCTCGTCCGCCACGGCCGGCTCCCGGCCGTCGAGCCTGAGCGGGAGTTTTCCGGCTCCGACGAAACCGAAGGGGACGCTGCCGCGCACGTCCGTCGCTCTCTCGCCGCCACCTTCGGCCACGGACTGGCCGCCGACGAGATCCGCCTGGTGCCCAGCGGCATGGCCGCCACCTACGCCGCTTTCCAGGCGGTCAACGCCCTGCAGGCCCCGCTCGGCCGCACCCGCTGGGTCCAGCTCGGCTGGCTCTACCTCGACACCATCGCCCTTCTCCAAAAACTCACCGCCGTACCCGCCGAGGACTACCTGCACCACGCCGATGTCTTCGATCTCGACGGCCTGGCACGGCTCCTCGACGCCCACGCCGGCCGCATCGCCGGCGTCTTCGCCGAGGTGCCGACGAATCCCCTGATCCAAACCCCCGCGCTTCCCGCTCTCGCTGCCCTCTGCCGCGCCCGTGGCATAGCCCTGGTCGTCGATCCCACCATCGCCTCCCCCTTCAACCTCGACGTCCTCCCCCACGCTGACCTCGTCGTCAACTCCCTCACCAAATACACCGCCCCCGAAGGCGATGTCATTCTCGGCGCAGTTACGGTCAATCCCGCCTCGCCGCTCGCCGCCGACCTTCGTCCGCTCGTCGCGGAGAGCGCCGCGCTCGCCTCCGTCTATCCCCGCGACGTCGACCGCCTCGCCGCCCAGATCGATGCCACGCCGGCGCTGATCGCGCGCATCAACGAAACCACCCCGCACGTCGTGGAGTTTCTCCGCAATCACCCGAGGATCGCCGAGGTTTTCTGGAGCGGCCACGCCGCATCCGCCGCCAGCTACGCCGCTCTCGCCCACGGCCCCGGCTGTGTCGGCAGCGTGATCACCTTTACCCTCCGGCCCGACCCCGCCTTCCCCCTCGCGCGCTTCTACGACCGCCTGCGCATCGCGAAGGGTCCCAGCTTCGGCCTGAACGCGAGCCTGATCTGCCCCTTCATGTTCCTGGCGCATTACGACCTCGTCACCACCGCCGAGGGCCGCGCCTACCTCGCGGGCCACGGCCTCGACCCCGAGCTCCTTCGCCTCAGCGTCGGAGCCGAGCCCGCCGAGGAGCTGATCGCCGCCCTCGCCGAGGCCCTGGCCTGAAGCTGCGGCAACCGGCCCCCCAAGTCCGAGTATAGGACTGGATGATGACTTCACTGCAGGTCCGATCCCGTCGCATGCAGCCGGCGCGGAAAGCTTGCCGCAGGCTGGTCGCCCCTGAATTTTCACGCCGCCGCTTCCGCCTGACATGGCCATCCCTTTCGCACGCTCGCTTGCCCGCCTTTTGTTCACCGTCGCCTTGTCGGGGCGTTTGCCAGGTCTGGCCCTTGCCTTCCTGACCGCAGTCACGCTGCAGGCATCGGTGTCCGGCTCCTACACGTCGAGTTTCTCCGGAAGCACCCTCGGTAATTATTTCCCTCCGCCTCCCCTCTCGCTCCCCCCTCCCCCTAAAGTGCGGGTCGATCGCTCAATCGTCTGGACAACCACCGCCTTGGGAACGCATTCGCTTTCGGAATCGATCACCCTGACCGCGGAATCCGACACGATCTGGACCCTCGCTTCCAACCAGCCGTGGCTGGTTCCTGACCGCACCGAAGGCAGCGGAACGGCGACCGTCAGGCTGGATTTCACCCCGGCTGAACTGCCCCTCGGCAGACACGAGGCCACCCTCGCGCTGCGGTCCGGCGAAGAGGAAACGAACATCCCGGTCACGCTTTCCGTGGCACCCCTGGCTTTGCGCATGCTTTTCGACGCCCCCGGCACTCCCCGCGCCTACGCGGTGAGCCAGACCGGAGGCGAATGGACCAGCGCCATGCTGCTGGAGATCGATGCCTCCGACGGGCGGATACTACGATCGGTCTCCCTGCCCACAATCTCCGGCCTCGTCTGGCACGTGGACGACGGCCTGCTCTATATCTCCCACTATTACTCGAAATATATTTCGGTCCTCGCCCCCGGCTCGCTGGCGTGGGTGCGTACCTTGAATTTCGACTCCTTGGCCGCGGATACGCCCTTTCCACAGGTCGATTGCCCACAACGCCTGTACGCCGGCCGGCGCGGCCGCCTCCTCGCCGAGTTTGCCTCCAAGATCTACGGGCAGCCCAAGGTCCTCCGCTGGCTCGATTCCACCACGGGGAAAATTCTGGCCACCCGAAAAACGGAGCCCGAGGCAGACATCGCTTTCCACGCCTCGTCCGGCACCGGTTACAACGGAGGATGGTTCTATCTCTCGACGGACACCTTTTCCGGTGCCTTTCCCTCGGACTATGTCCGTGTCCGGGATGCCCAGTTCATTTTCTTCGGCCCCGGCACCGAGCCCCGCCTCTATCGGCAGGGCTGGATCTCCTCGCCCGCTGGCACCCCCGTTGAGCAGTCGTCCGATCTGCTGATAGCGGTTTCCGAAGACCGGTCTGTCCAAGTCGGCCATCATGTGGCCTATGTAAACGGGGAGATACGGGCCCTGCCCCCGGCCAGCCAACGTGTCTACAACACCGTCACCAAACGCATCGTGTCGGCCTCCGAGACCGCGTTGATGGTGTCCGACCCAGCCACGCTGCCCACTCCGGCCAAGGTCGATGCCCGGGTGGCCGAGGTCGGCGACACCTGGGTCAGGCTCGTCTGGGACCAGCCAGACGCCACCATTCCAGACTATGCCCCGGTGAAGGTGGAAGGCCGATACGCTAGCTCCGGCACTTGGAGCCAGGTTTCTGGAGCAGCTCTGGCGGGAACCCGCTCCGTAGTGATCGACGGTCAGCTCCCGCAAAGCACCCGAGACTTCCGAATCTCTTTCTACCAGAATGGCTACTTCAATGCGCCGGGCGAACCCGTTTCCGTCACCTTCCAGATTGCCCGGCCCGCCCAGCCCTACGGTTGCGTGGGCGGCTCTGCGGAGGTCGGCAAACCGGTCTGGATCGGAGCACAGTTCATCGGAAAGGATCTGAGCTTCCGGGTCGAAGGCCTGCCCGAAGGGCTCGTCTTCGATCCCGCCACCCAGTCCGTCACCGGCACCGCCACGCGTCCCGGCCGGTATTCGGTCACGCTCGTCGCCACCAATATCTCCGGCAGCGCTTACGCCGCTTTTCCGCTGCTCGTTCGCGCCGACACCAGCAATGCCCCCACCGCCCGCTACACGGGTCTCATCGACAGCTCGGAGGCCTCCCTTTGCGGCCTGTGGTCAGCCACCCGCAGCGGCCAACTGGTCACTGGCATCTACCGGACCCGGTCTTTCACCCGCGCTTTTCGGATGACGCTGTCATCGAACTACCAATCCGGTGATGCCGAATTCACCCTCGGCGGCACGCGCATCGGTCTGCGTTGCGATTGGGACAAAGACACCGATCAGCTGAGCCTCTCCGCCTACCTCCCCCAACCCTACGGCCTTCCTCTCCGGGCCATCACCGATCCGGCAACCGGCTGGCCCTCGCACTGGTCCACCGATCATCCCCATCCCTATTCGGGACCTTACACCGCCCTGCTTATCCCCGGCGAGAACGCCTCCCTGCCTCAGGGCGCAGGTTTCCTGCAGCTCGCCACGAATTCCGCAGGAGTCGCCACCATCCGGGGTGAAACATCCCTGGGCCAGATTTTCACCCAGACCGGAGATTTCTCCGATTTCCACACCTTGCCCCTCTTTCACTCCAAAGGCCGCCTCTCCCTCCGGGGCATGGTAACCGCAGGGACCGCCCCCACCGCGCCCGCACCGCTCCACGGCAGCCTCTCCTGGCAAATCGCTGACAACTACAAAGCCCCCGCCTACCCGGATGGCTTCGTCCAAAACCTCCTCATCGTCGGGGCCCCGTTGCCCGCCGTCGGTAAAAAACTCTCGTCGCTCGCTCCGCTTTCCAACGAGGAAAACCACGCCGGCCTTCTCCTCCACGCCGACAGCCCCGACGGTACCAGCCTGTCCATCACGCAGTCCCTGGCCTCCGGCCCCGACGGCTTCGTCGTCCCCAAGGCGGGCACCGCCGCCAACCCCAATCGGGTCGCGGTGAAGCTCAACCCCAAGACCGGCCTTGTGACCGGCTCCGCCGCCGTGCTCAACCAGGCCGGCACCAAGGCCGTCCGCACCCTCAAGTTCCGCGGCCTGCTGGTCAGAAATCCTCTCGGCGACGACCAGGACCTGGTCGCCGGCTATTTCATCGCCCCTGACGCCCATAAAAACCTGCGCTCAGGCCGGCTCGAAATCACCGAACTTCCGCCTGTCGCCTCGGAATAAACAGCCCGCACCGGTTTGCGGTCCGTTCATCTTTTGCTGCTTTTCTTCGCGCCCCCTCGCGCACTTCGCGGTTAAAAAACTTCCGGCCTTTCACCGCCCGCGCCGCGCTGCCGCACCGCCTCGAAGAGCGTGATGATCGTCGCCATCGCCACGTTCAACGAATCCGCCTGGCCCGCCATCGGGATAAGCACCCGCGCGTCCGCCTCTTTCAGCCAGAAATCGCTCAGCCCGTACTGCTCGCTGCCCATCACGATCGCCAGCGCCCCGCGCAGGTCCGTCTTCGTGTAGAGATCCGTCGCCGACGGCGTCGTCGCCACCGCCCGGATACGCCGCTCCCGCAGCCAGGGCCGCAGTTCCTGGCTCGCCGCGATGATGACCGGCACCGAGAACAGCACCCCCGTCGAGGCTCGCACCACGTTCGGGTTGAAGAGGTCCGTCACCGGGTCGCACACGATCAGCGCGTCCACCCCCGCCGCATCCGCGCTGCGCAGGATCGTGCCGAGGTTGCCCGGCTTCTCGATCGCCTCCACCACCAGCAGGAAAGGCTCCGGCTTCAGCAGCGCGTCGAGGTCCGCCAATGTCCGGCGCCACTGCGGCGCCACCGCCAGCAGCCCGTCGGGGCGCTCCCGGTAGGCGACCTTGGCGAAGGCATCCTTCGTGAGCTGGAACACTTTCGCCCCCGCTGCCCGTGCCTGCTCGATCAGCGCTGGCTCGTTGCCTTGGTCGCCCGGATACCACTCCGGGCAGATGTAAAGCTCCGTCAGCGTCACCCCCTTCTCCAAGGCCCGCCGGATCTGCCGGTAGCCCTCGACCAGGAACACCCCGGCCTCGTCGCGCGGACGCCGGTCGCGCAGCTTAACGAGCTGTTTCACGCGCGGATTCTGGAGGCTGGAGATGGTTTCGATGAAGGTGCCCACGGAGCCTACGGAAACACACGGAAGCCCCGCGAAAGACAAAATCCTTTTACTCCCCGGCCGGTTTCCGTGTCCTTCCCTGTCTTTCCGTGGGCAAACATAAAAAGTTCAACTCCGATCCCTTCCCCTATCACGCCGAGCTCGAGCTGGAAATCGCCACGCTCACCAACCTCGGCGTCGGCCTCGCCCGCCTGCCCCACCCCGCCGATCCCGCTTCACGCTGGGTTGTCATGGTCCCCTTCGCCCTGCCCGGCGAACGCATCCGCGCCCGCGTCTTCCGCAATCACAAGAACTTCTCCGAGGCGGATCTGCTCGAGGTGCTCACCCCCTCGCCCGAACGCGTCGCCCCGCGCTGCCCCCTCTTTGGCCGCTGCGGCGGCTGCCAATACCAGAACCTCGCCTACCCCGCTCAGCTCGCTTGGAAGCGCCGCCAGGTCGAGGAGTTGCTCCGCCACATGGCAGGCATCGAGTTCCCGGTCGCAGCCGTCGTCGGCTCGCCCGCCGAATACGGCTACCGCTCCAAGATCACCCCGCACTTTCATGCTCCTCGCTCGCCGGAGGAGGCGGCGGCCCTGCCCATCGGCTTCCTCCGGCAGGGCACTCGTTTCGACCTGATCGACGTCCCCGCCTGCCCCATCGCCACCGCTCCGATCAACGCCCGCCTCGCCGAAAGCCGCGCCAAAGTTCGCCGGCTCGCCGCCGAGGGCGCCTACAAACGCGGCGGCACCCTCCTCCTCCGCGATGCCTCCGGCCAGGTCACGACCGACTACGACGAGGTCGTCACCGAGACCGTCGGGGACCTGAAGCTGCGTTTCCTCGCCCGCGATTTTTTCCAGAACAACCCGTTTATCCTCCCGGCCTTCACCGGCTACGCCCGCGGCCAGGCCGCCGCCAGCGGCGCGCGGTTCCTCGTGGACGCCTACTGCGGCAGCGGCCTCTTCGCCCTCAGCGCCGCGCCCGCCTTCGAGCAGGTCGCCGGCGTCGAGATCAGCGAAAGCAGCATCGCCTTCGCGAGGCAGAACGCCGAGCTCAACGGCCTGCGCAACGTCACCTTCCAGGCGGGAGACGCCTCCGCGATCTTCGCCGGACTCAGCTTCCCCGCCGCCGATACCGTCGTGCTCATCGACCCCCCACGCAAAGGCTGCGACGAAAGTTTCCTCTCCCAACTCTTCGCCTACGGTCCGCGCGCGGTGGTCTACGTAAGCTGCGACCCCGCCACCCAGATGCGCGACCTGCGCGCCTTCCTCGCGGCCGGTTACGAGCTGATCGCCGTGCAGCCCTTCGACCTCTTCCCCCAGACCCGCCACCTCGAGTGCGTGATCACGCTGCGAAAGAAGTCCGCGGCAACGTAAGGATCGGTCCTGCAATCCGAACCCAGCCCGGCGCCCTCACCGCGCCTCCCGCCACTCCGCCGATGCATATTGTTCGGTGAGCGCCTCATGCTCGCCCTCGGCGAAATCCGGCCACGGCGACTCCTCCGCCTCCGCGCCGAGCGCCTTCTCCAACTCCACGACGAAGGCACCCTGGAACGCGTCCCAATCCCGCACCGCCTCCGCCGCCGGCCGCCAGATCGAGCCCTGGAACAACAGGCCCTCCTTCGTCCGTTTCTGCGCCGCACCGGCGATCTTCGCACCCGTCGCCGAATTCAGCACATCATACAGTTCCGGCCGTACAAAACACACGGTCGGGCCTCTCGCCGCCGCGCAGGTTTCCTCCTCGCTCCCGCCTTCCGCCGGCTCGCAGCGCTCCTTCAGCACCGCCGCCTGCCCGCAGGCGCCCAGCGCGGAGGCCAGCGCCGCATGAACCGCGCGGTAGCTCTCCACCGCCCGTCCCGCCTCCAGCGCATGCCCGCGCGGCAGCACCAGCGCGTAGGTCCAATCCTCGCGGTGGTCCACCACGCCGCCACCCGTCGGGCGGCGCACCAGTTCCGCGCCGTCCGCGTCCGCCGGTACTTGCCCGAGCACCCAGGCGATTTTCTGGCTGTAGCCGAAGGTGAAGGCCGGCCGGTGCCAACCGTAGGCGCGAAATCGGGCATGTCCGCGCCGCTCCGTCGGATAACGCCGCAACAGCAGGAAATCCGCCGCCATGTTGGCTGCCGCCGAATCGGCGCGCGCCGGAAGCACATCCAGCCGTGTGTTCATTCCGGGCTAGACCTTGAAGTACCATTCTCGCACCGGCGGCGGCAGCACGAGTTGGTCGAGCTGCGCGTCGAAGGTCTCGATCGGTGTCTTGAGCAGGCCCGCCAGGGGCTTCAGCTCCAGCGCTAGATCCGCCGGACGCCGCGCCGTGGCCGCCGGGTCCTCCGCCCGGTTCGCCTCCGCGATCGGCGCCGCCTCGGGCGAGAGCTTGAAATGCGCGCGGATGCGTTTCGCGAGTTCGACCCGCGACAGGGATTCCGCGCCCGCCCAGTGGAACACGCCCTTGAGGTCGCGCCGCTCGCACAGCTCCACCATCGCCTCCGCGAGGTTGCCTGCGGTGCAGGGCTGGCGGATCTCGTCGCGATAGAGCCGCGGCGTCTTGCCCGCCGCCCAGTCCGCGAGCAGCCGCTCGTGCAGGCTGCGCGCCCCGCCCGGGCTGTTGCCGGTGAGCAAGGGCGCGCGCAGCGTCACCGCGAACTCGGGCGCGGCAGCGTGGACCAGGCGTTCGCTCTCCAGCTTCTGCCGGCCGTAAAGGTTGAGCGGCCGCGGCGCGTCTCCCACCGCGTAGGGCGGCCGAGTCCCGTCGAAGACCTGCTCGGTCGAGATGTGTACCAGCCGGGCGCTGAGATGGTGGGCGAGCTTCGCCAACGTGGCGGGCAGGCTCACGTTCAGCGCCTGCGCCCGCGCGGGGTCGGCGTCGCAGGCCGCCGGCTCGGCCACCGCCGCACAGTTCACGATCGCATCCGGAAACACCTCCAAGGCCAGCGTCGTCACGCCCGCGGCGTTCTCCAGGTCGAGGCACCGTTTTTCCGCCAGCCCGGGGAGGGAAAAGGTCGCGCGTCCGACGATGCCGATCACCTGGTGACCGCGTCGCCCGGCCGCCTCGGCAAAGGCCGCGCCGACCAGCCCGGACGCACCGGTAAGAAGGATTTTCATGGAGGAAGAAGAGGACCGGGGGGCGGCGGCGGGACGGAGGGCGGGGATTCCAGAGGAATCGTCACCGTCGGCAGCAGCTCGGGCGAGACCTGCCAGCGGACGCGCCAGCGCGTGAAACCGGTCTTTTTGTGCTCGCGGCCGGTCGATTCGAGCGCGAGCGCGGCGCCTTTTTTCAGGACAAACAGCGCCGGCGATTTTTTCCCGCGCACCAGCAGCGAAGCCAGGGCGGAAAGATGGGGCTCGTGTCCTACCAACGCGAGGTTCCCCCGGTCCGTGGGATGAAGCGCCAGCCGCTCCGCCAATTCCCGGGAATCGTCTTCCGGCAAAAGCCCCGGCGTCTCGACCACCACGGCGTCAGGCGCGAGCCGGCGCAGCAATTCATCCGCAGTTTCTCGCGCCCGCAGCAAGGGGCTGTGCCAGATCTGCGCCGGCGCGAAGCACCCGCTGCCCGCGAAAAACCGCGAAAGCCGCGCCAGATCGGCTCGTCCGCGCGCGCTCAGGGGGCGTGAAGGATTTTCGTCTTCGCCGACGGCGTGGGCGTGTCGCACCAGATAAAGCAGCATGGGGTGGTCGGAAGATCAGAACGACAGAGGACAGAGCGACAGAAGGCAAAGCCAGGAAACCGCAGATCCAAATTTCAGCGCTCTGTCGTTCAGCCCTCTTTCGCTCTGTCGTTCTTTTGCCGTCAGGGCGCCAGGCGCTCGACCGACCAGTCCCCCGACTTCGGATCGCGCCGGTAGCGCAGACGGTCATGCAGCCGGCTGCGGCGTCCCTGCCAAAATTCCACCGACTCGGGCGCCAACCGATAACCGCCCCAGGCCGGCGGCAGAGGCACTTCCTTGCCCGCGTATTTCTGCTCCAGCGCCTTCATCGCGTCCTCCAGCACGGACCGGCCGGTGATGACGCTGCTCTGCTGGGCCGCCCAGGCGCCGAGCTGACTGGCGCGCGGACGCGAATGAAAGTAGGCCTCGCTCTCCTCGCGCGTCACCCGCGTCACCCCGCCTTCCACGATCACTTGCCGCTCCAGCGCCAGCCAGGGAAACAGCAGGGTTGCCCGCGGAATGTTGGCCAGCTCGCGGCCCTTGCGGCTCTCGTAGTTGGAGAAAAATACGAAGCCGCGTCCGTCCAGCCCCTTGAGCAGCATGACGCGCGAGGAGGGCAGGCCGTCCGCACCCACGGTGGAGAGGACCATCGCATTCGGTTCGACGACCTTGGCCGCCTCCGCTTCCCGGAACCATTTCTCGAACTGTCGAAATGGATCCTTCTCAAGGTCCTTTTCGAGGAGCCCGGCGAGGCTGTAATCTTTGCGAAGGTCGGCGAGGGACGACATGCGGGAAACGAAGCGCGCCTCGGCTCGCCTTGTCAAAGGCGCAAGCTCCCGCCCCCAACCCATCCCCTCGCCGTTCCGCGGTTTTGTCACCAATTTGGTGACAAAAATGAGGCGCGCGCTAGGCGCTGTCTTCGAAATAGACCGGTGCTCCGTGGTCGGGAAACCAGGCTCG
>CBINGR010000058.1:0-33728 GCA_966250295.1 uncultured Akkermansia sp.
CCCACTCGTTTGCCGCGAGCGCCGACGGCAACGGCAACATCGTTGCCTGGGTGAATACCGCCAGCCTGGCCTTCGCCGGCCGCGCCGACTACGGCGCCTTCGGCGAACCTGTCATGCGAACCGGAGTCGCCACGGCGCTGCCCTTCGGTTTCTCGTCCAAATATACCGACGCTGAAACGGATCTCGTTTACTACGGCTTCAGATACTACAATCCGAGCACGGGACGCTGGCTCAGCAGGGACCTGATGAGTGAGGGCGGGGGCATAAACTTGTATGCAGCTCTCAGAAATAATCTAATTAGTCGGATCGATGTTTTAGGCCTTTCCGAACTTGATGCAGACGATTACGCCACGACTATTACAAATGATTTAAATAATGGTGTCGGTGATTTTAACACCACTTGGCAGCACTTAATTAATCGCTACTTCCTTGCTGATCCGGATAGCGATCTTGTGTTTGACTGCCAAGATGATATGGAGGAGATTTTTAATGCCGTTTACAGGGTGGCTCGTGGACGATACAATAATGTCGGTGGACACGGACACGGCTACGAGGCGACTTTCGGTGATGATGGCAGTGTAATCTCCCATTTTTTTGGCGGGGCCGCTTGGGGCGGACTTGGTGATACGGGACAGAATCTCCATGAAAGTGGATTCACCAGTATAAATCCGCAAAATAGGCCGGGGGATACCAATCGAGATAATGCTTCAGCGTATCTCGGCAGTCGGATCGCGGACATGTTCGATACGTGGAGCGAATGCAGATGCCGCTGCATTGCGGAGTTGTTCCGCAGTGGCAAGGTGAAGTTTACCGATATCTTCGGAGCTAACCCTGTTCAAGTTAATCAACAACTTGAGCAGATGCAGAGTATTAACGACGTAAATCAATGGGTTGAGTCCCGTGCTCAGGCGTTCAAGTCCCGTATTGATCAAGAATGCAAATGAAGAAGATCGCCCCGTGTCTTTGGACTGCTTTGGTGACGGCAATCTTAGCCGGCGCGATGATGTTTAAGGTTGGGATCTTCGTGGGTGAACATCGTGAGGCAGCGAAGTGCAGCGACTTGATCTACAAAATACATAAGGACCATAAGGCCGAAATTGATGCGCTTCGTGGCAAGCTTCCGGAAGCCCACGAGCAGGCGCCGCGTTAATACAAGCCGAGCCCCGGCGGCAGAGGTCACGCTGTCCGTCATGCCCTCTGCTTGCTCCCTCGCTATCGCTCGGTCCGCAGGAGTGGAACCCCGCCGGGGGACGGCCCACGCGGCAGGAACGCCGCGTAGGCGGCGCTCCTGTAGAAATTGAATTGGAGCGTATTTGTAAGCGTCCGCTCGGGGACCGCATAGGCAAGTGATAGGGGCGGTGGTAGTCTGCGTGGATGAACGCGACAATGACAGAGGTGGTGGAGGACGGGAGGAGGCCGGATCGGCTGGGGCGCGTGCGCACGCCGAGGACACTGGGCAACCTGGCCTTCAGAAATTGGGTGTATCCGTGAACCTACATACTAAAACGAAACTAGCTGCCATTCTGTTCTTGGCATCGCTTCTGAGCGGCTGCGTCAGCAAGCCGACAAGCCCCGCTACGGTAGGTGAATTTATCAAGGCAAAGCAAATAGCCTATGAATCGCTGATTTTTATCGATGAGCCACCGGGTAAGTTAGTGGCATTGCGCGCATCGGACTGCGTAATATTTATAGAATTCAATTCGGCTCTTTTTTCTGCCGAAAGAAACTGGGATAGGTGCATCGTAGAAGCAGCGACGATACTCAAGGCGGAAGTGTATCCCTTGGGCATAAAGGGCAATCCATTCGGTAAGACTGATGCATCAGAAAACTCCGCATCCTTTTGATAGCAGCTCGGTCGAGCGCATTTGTGCCATGAAATCAATACATGCCTCGGATGGCTTTTGGTCTTCTGAGTCCGCCTATCTTGAGGCGGCTCAATACTGGATGCACCTGCTTCCAGCGTCAGGCACAATACCTCCTCGCAGACGGCAGGTTGCCGGTGAAAATAGATTATTGGACGGTTCATGCGATACTGGCGGCGGTGTGCTTCTAACTCTTGTAAATACATCCGTCCTGAAAGTATTACGGCTATCACAAAGCCATAAGACCGAAGCTGCGTTCCTGATTGCTCACTTGGACAAGCGGGAAGTTAATGGCGCTGAGTGCACCCAGTTGTCACATTTGTTACAGCCCCAATCGGCGAACCGAAGGGATTATTATATTGGGACTCGCATGGGCAAGCGACGCGTGCACGGCTCGTACTATGGATGCCGTATTGAATAGGCCTCTGCCGGACGATGTTATCGAATTCGATGAAGCTGAATGAACCTGTTACGATGCAGTGGGCGCTCTCCATTTGAGCCATATTATTGGACGGACGAGGAGCGAGCGGATGGCGGCCCGGTAAAATAAAAGTAGCCTCCTCAAATCCATGAAATTTATTCTGACGTCAGCGGTGGGTGGAATCGGGGGCTTCCTGTGTTCTTTTATTCCTTGGGGAAGAGAGAAGTTCCATGGTAGCGGGTTTCCGTTTGCTACAGTTTACTGGGATAATGGACGCGACTTTCCGAACCCGTTTGCATACCTATACAATGCCTTGGCCGGATGCCTGCTAAGCCTCCTGTTTGTTTTGCTTATTGTTGCGCTGAAACGCATATTCTTTGGAAAGCCAAGCCGAGGAAATCGCGCCGATAGTCGTTAAGCCGGTTACAGAGATGCCCGCGCCGCGTTAATACAAACCGATGCATGCTCCGAGCATGCGGCACACGTTGCGCCCTGCGCCCCGAGCGGCGCAGTCCTGCACGCCCGTCCACCTCATGGCTCCAAAATGAGATTACGGATCGGAGAGGAAAGGGCGAACTGGCGGACCTGCTCGAAAAGAACCCGCCGGCCCTGCGCCGCGGCCGCTTTTCGCGCCGCGCTGCCCGCCGCGGCCTCCGCGAGACCGTAGACGGGTACGAGAGGCCTGCGCGTCGCGGGTGTGCAAGGGCCGCATTCTGGGCTTTGGCTGTTGCCAATTTTATGCACCAAGTGGCCGCCGAGGGCGGGTCATCTTCGGGTTCGTGTTCAATGCCCGTAAAACCGAGTTCTCGCGGCGGCGCCGCTCGCCCTGGTTCAAATCGCATCTATGTGAGAATCTCCAGCATCGAAATTCCCGGGTCCCGCTTCTCTCGCCCATGTCCGTGGTCCTTGTTCCTGTCTTAATTCTTATCACCCTCGGCGCCATCGCATTCGCCGTCTATTTCGCCCGCCAGCAGGCCAGGGCGCGTACCGTCGCGCTCGGTGGGCTCGCGTCCCGGTTGGGCTGGCGTTTCCACGGGGAGGAAAAGGACGAGGGGTTGGACGAAACCTATCCCCAGTTCGACCAGTTTGGGCGCGGGCACTCCCGTTACGCTTACAACCGCCTGTCCGGGTGTATCCAGGGATTCGATACCGAGCTGTCCGCCGAGGCCGGCGATTACCATTACAAGGTCACCTCCGGCTCGGGGAAGCACCGCAGCACGCGCACCTGCGAGTTCAGCTACCTTGTCGTCACCCTGCCTTTCGGCCCGCTGCTGCCTTCGCTGCGGGTCCGGCCGGAAAATTTCTGGGACAAGCTTGCGGGCGCCATGGGGTTCGAGGATATCGATTTCGAATCGGCCGAGTTTTCCCGGCGCCATCGCGTCAGCTCCGACAACCGCCGTTTTACCTGCGCCCTGATCGATTCGCGCATGATCGAATTTTTGCTCGGTACGCGTCCGCCGGCCTTCGAGCTTGGCGCGGGCGTGCTGCTGGTCCTTCCCAGCGGCGGTGCCTCGCGTTGGGAACCCAGGGAATTCGACGCCGCCGTAACCTGGGCGGGCGGCTTCATCGCCCGCTGGCCGGCACACCTGGCCAACGACCTGCGCACCCGCTGCTGAGCCTTTCTTCGGGATCAGAGGGGGCGCAGCCACAGGTTTCGAAACTCCACCGCCTGGCCTTCCAACTGCAGGCCGATCGCGCCGGTGCGCACGGGAAGCCCTTCGACCCGGTTTTGCCGGACCCCGTTCACGTGGACCTCGAGCGTGTCCTTGTTCGCGTAGATGTCGCACGCGTTCCACTCGCCGGCGGTTTTCTCGGAGGCATCGGCAAGGCGGGGCGAGCGCATCTGGCCGGCGGTGGCGGCCGGGGACGCGCCGGGGATGTCGGTCTCCATGCCGATAAGCTCGCCGGCGCTGCCGATTTTGAGCTGCACCTGGATGCAAGCCGGCCAGACCCGATCCTCGCCGCGGAGGTGCAGCAGCACGCCGCTGTTGCTCTTTGGCGGCGCTCCGGCCGGCCAGCGCCACTCGAGGTGGAGGCGGTAATCGGAAAAGGCCATCTCGGTGCGCAGGTAGCCGGTTGCGCCGCCATGCAGACGGAGCACTCCGTTGGCGGCATCCCAGGCGGCGGCGGGGTCCGCGGCGGCGTCCTTCAGCACCAGCTTCCACCCGGCCAGGTCGGCGTTATTCCAGAGCGCGATGCGGCCGGGCAACTCCGCCGCCCCCTCGAGGCCGCTACCGGTGACATTCTCGACCGCGAGCAGCGGGCCCTCCACGCCAGCCACGTCGATGCCGCTCAGGGCGGCGTCCCGGATGTTGGCGAGCGCGATGCCTTTTTTAGCGGTGCCCGTGATGTTGGCCAGGGTAAGTTGCAGCACAGGCATGGCCGGCGAGGTCTGGGTCGCCTCGACGATGGCCGTAGCATTGGCGAGGCGGATGCCGGAAAAATTCAGGACCCAGGCGGCGGGGTAACCGATGAGGCCTTCGACCGGGTCGTCGACGGTGTTGGTGTTGCCTCCGGAGACGAGGTTGAGGCGGAGAAAGCCGCCGCCCAGCACCTCGAGATCGGAGCCGAAGATGGACTCGCTCACGCCGGCGCGGCCGATGCGCGACTTTAGGTAGATGGCGTGGGTGGCGGCGGTGAGGCGGCAGCGCTCGATGCGGACGCCGCGCACGCCGGCGGAGATCTCGCTGCCGATGCCGATGCAGGCGAAACGCCGGCAGACCAGGGTGCAGTCGGTGATGTTCACGTTTTCGACGGGCTTGCCGAGACGCGCGCCGTCCAAGCCGCGGCCGGACTTGAGGCTGATGCAATCGTCGCCGGTATCGATACGGCAGTCCTCGATCCAGACATCTCGGCAGGAATCGACGTCGATGCCGTCGCGCTCGCCCTGGATGTCGAGGTTGCGGATCACGAGGTGAATGCAGAAAGTCGGGTGCGTGGCCCAATTGTTGCCGGGCTGGCGAACGGAAAAGCCCTCCCAGCGGACGTCGGTGCAGTGGAGAAACTCGATCACGGGCGTGCCGCGCGGCGGGCGGTTGCTGGCGGCGGTGCCCGCGTTGCCTTCGATACGGCCCGGACCGACGATCGCGATGTGGTCCGCGTCGGCGGCGTGGATCAGGGCGCGGTGACCGGGCTGCCGGCGACCCTCCCAACGGATGTCGAGGAGCGGGTAGTCGGCGAGGTCGGGGCTGCCGATAAGGACGCTGCCCTCGGCGAGGCGGAGTGTGGTGCGGTGGCCGATCTGCACGCTGCCGATGAGGTAGGTGCCGGCGGGCACCAGGACCTCGCCGCCACCCTGGACGGCGCAGGTGTCGAACGCCTTCTGAAACGCGGCGGTGTCCTTCGTGACGCCATCGCCCGCGGCGCCGAAATTCCTTACGTTCCATTCGTTCGCCAGAGTGGCGCCGGCGGAGAAAGACAGGCAGAAAAGAAGACGCAGGAGGAAACGGAAATTCATGGCGAAGGGGCGGGAGGAAGTGGGGTGGCGGAGGGGAGAGGGGAGAAACGCCGGCCGGGGTCGCGGCCACGCAGGCGCCAGTCGGCGAAAGCGAGCAGAACCGTCCAGTCTTCCGGAGCATAGCGGTGCCCGTGGGCGGCGAAGTTCACCCCGAGTTGCTCGTCCGCGCCGAGCAGGGCATAGACCGGCCGCGCACCCTCCAGCGCCGCGGCCACGGCGGCCGGCAGCGCCACGGGATCCTCGGTGGCCTCCAGAGCGATGAAGGCGCGGGGCGCGACGAGGGCGACGAAGGCGTGCTGATCGAAGGGCAGGCGCTCCGCGCGGCCGCGGAAGGCATGCAGGTGCGGCGAGAACCAACCGGGGTATTTTTTCATCATCTCGTCGAGACCCTCTTTGCCCCCGCGGCCGGCGCCGCTGAAGCGGTAGGCGCCGCTGCCGCCTCCGCCCGTGCCGGCGGGCGCGACCACGGCGAAGCGCGGGTCGAAGGCGCCGGCGACCAGCACCGCCTTTCCCAGCCGCGAATGGCCGGTGACGATCAGGCGGGTGGGATCGGCGAAGGGCTGCGTGCCGAGGTAGTCGGCCACTCGCGAGAGGCCCCAGGCCCAGGCGGCGAGCAAGCCCCAGTCGTAACCGGGATAGGCGGGGAAAAACCGCGTGCCGCGGTAGGCCCAGCTCCCGTCGGGCAGGCGCAGGGTCGTATCCTCCCCCGTATCTTGATAGTGGTACGTCACGAGCGCATAGCCGCGGCGCAGCAATTCGCGGTGTTGTCGCGCGACCTCTTCCGGCGAGGGAGCGGGCCGGTCCTCGGCGCTCGGGACGGGCACCGCGGCGGGCAGCGGCTCGACCGGCAGCAGGGCGTTGACGCCCTTGCCCTGCCCGGGTGGGCGGGGGAGCCGGGGGAGCGGGGTGCCGCCGGGCGTGAGGTCGAAGGAGGGAAAAAGGATGACCGGCAGCGGCTCCGCGAACGCGGCCGGCGTGAAAATCGCGATGTCGAAGCCCAGGCGATTTTCGGAGCCGAACTCGAGCCGCACCAGGCGGTAGGTGGCCGCACCCTCGAGGACGGGGCCGCTTTTCAGCTCGCGGCCGGACACTCTTTCCGGGGCCGGCGGAGCGTGGCCGGTGGCATAGTGCTCGAGCACGGCGAGCCATTCTTCCCGGCGCTCGGCCCAGCCGGCGGCGCTGGACGTCGTCGCGCCCTCCGGGCCGCGGAGCAGATCGGGCAGGGCGAGTCGGTCGGGCAACTCGTCAGGACCGGGACGGGCGGGAAAAGCGGTGGCGATCGGGGGCACGGGAATCTCGGCTCCGGGCGCGGGGCTTGCCGCTTGCGCCCCAGTTCCGGCGAAAGGGGCGCAGAGCGCAAGGGCGAGACCGGCGAGGCGGGTGGTCGGGAATCGCGGGGCGGCGAAGCGGGGCAGCATGCTTCCGAGCCTTTGGCGGAAACACCGGCCGATGTCGCGCCCGCTTATGCGCGCATCGGTGAAAATGGGAGATTTTGAGCTCCACCGGCTCCTGGGACTACCGGCCTTACAGCCGGCTTCCGGTAGGACGCGGGCGGCCGGCAAGAATACCCGCAGGTCCAGGATCAGGCGCACGATTGCCCGCCTCTCAGGTAAGCTCCGCGAGCAGGCGCCGCATTTCGGCGGCTTCGTTGAGCAGATTCTGGCGCGGGGCGGTGGCGTCGGCACCGTAGCGGGGGACTTCCAGCAGGCACTGTACGTGGATCATGCCGCGGTAGACGGCGGCGCGGAAACGGGCGGCCGGGTCGTCCGGGCGCGGGCCGTAGACCTCCCAAAACGTCGGCGGGAAATCGCAGTAATTAAACACCCATTCCGCCTGTGGGTCGCCGAAGAGGCCACGTTCGTGGTCGAGCAGGGCGACGATGCGCGGGCCGCCCTCGCCGGAGGGCGCGCGGCGGATGAGTACGTTCCTCGGCCAGGGATCGCCGTGCAGCACGCGAGGTTCCCGGATCTCGTCGAGAAAGGCCGCGCCGCGCTCGGCGAGGGCAAGCCAGACGCCCGCTTCGGCCTCGGGCAGGGCTAGGCGGGAGAGATCGGCGAGCAGGCCACGGTTGATCCCAAGCATGAACTCGCTCCAGCGGGCAAAGGCCGGCTCGGGATGCGGATAGCCGAAATGCGGGCCCGGCGTGGCGTGGACGCGGCGGAGCAGGCCGGCGAGTTCGCGCCACAGCGCATCGTTTTCCGCCGGCGCGAGCTCCGGCATGATGGCGTGCCAGTTCTCGCCTTCGACGAAGTCGCTCAGGATCGCGTCGCGCGCGCAGACCTGGCCGGTGAAGTCTGCCCCGGCCACGCGCGGCAGCCAGGGCGCGATGGCCGCGAGCCAGGGGGCGAAGGCGTGCTCGCGGCGAAGGAGCCGCCGCTCGATGTGAAAGAGCAGCGGGTGATCGGGCGGCGGCGAGATCCTCAAGACCCAGCGGCGGCCGTCGGCGGCGGTGAGAAGGAAGGCGGTGTTGAAAGCGCCTCCGCCGATCTCCCGCGCCTCGGCGAGCGCGGTCTCCGGCCCGAGGAGCCGGGCGACGAGGGCGGCGACCTCGGCGGCGGCCGGAGCTTGTTGAAATTCCTGTACGGAGCGCGGAAGCGGGAGATAACGCATTTCCAGCGCACCTGTAGCGGCAGAGCATGCAGGGAATTCAACCCGGAAAAGCATTGCGGCCGGAACGACGGATGGCGGCAGGGGCGGCCTCTGCCGTCCGCCCGACGCGGGACGGCGGCGGGCGGTCACTTCACGGTGACATCCACCGGCACGATGCGGCCATCCCTGGTCTCGGTAACGATCTCGAAACGGCGGACGGCCCGCTTCGGGCCGGCGTTGTCGTAATATTCGATGCCGGCCTCGCCGGTCGTGCGATACTGGTTCCAGCCGGCCACCTCCACGGTCTCCTCTGGAAAAATGTCCAGAGTAGTGACGGCGTAGTGGGTCGAGCCGACCTTGAATTTGTAGCGAAAGTACTGATACGCGTAGCGCTCGGCGGCGGCGGCGTGGGCTTCGGCCGGGGTGGCCGGCGCGACCGCGGGTGGGGGCGGGGTGGCCGGCGCGGAGGGAACGATCACCGTGCGGGAGCGACGATGGTGGCGCGGACGCGGGTTGGGCCGGCGCCGTTGATCCTCCGCCGCAGCCCGGTAGGGCACGACACGGCCTTGGTAGATGATCCGGGGCGTGCCCGGGGCGGGAGGCGGGATCGGAGCCGTGGCCGGCGTTTCGGCGGGGACGCCTTCAGCCGGGGGAGCACCTGCATCCTTGGCGGCCTGCGCCGGGGCGAACAAGGGCGAGAAGCTGGCGGCCACGAGCAGGCACCAGACACCGGCCTTCGAGGATGGGATGGCACGGGACGGCATAGACCACAAGGGACCTCTGCCAGGCCGATTCTCAAGCCTGGGCCGGAAAAGCGTGAGCAACGTGGCGCATCCGTCCCAGGCCGGAACGGCGTGGCGCAGATCCGGAGCAAGCCGGATTCGAGGCGACTGACGGCGTTCCCGCTAGTACTCGCAGCAACGGGCGGCAGGGACCTCCTGCGTTGCGCGCCTCGCTTATTCCTTTTCCAGTGCGGCCTGGATCGCGCGGCAGGCGGTGCGGAGGACTTGCAGGCGGGCATAGCGCTTGTCGTTGGCCGGGATCAGGTGCCAGGGAGCGTGCTCGGTGTCGGTCAGGGCCAGCATGTCCCCGACCGCGACCTCGTAGGCGTCCCACTTGCGGCGGTTGCGCCAGTCCTCCTCGTTGATCTTGTGGGCCTTGAAGACCGTCTCCTCCCGGGAGCGGAAACGGGCGAGCTGCTCGTCGCGGCTGATGTGCAGCCAAAACTTGATCACGATTTGCCCGTGCTCGGCGAGTTCGCGTTCGAAATCGTTGAGCTCGGCGTAGGCGCGCTGCCACTCGTCGGGGCGGCAGAATCCCTCCAGCCGCTCGACCAGGACGCGCCCGTACCAGCTGCGGTCGAAGATGGCGATCTGGCCATCGCGCGGGATGTGGCGCCAGAAGCGCCAGAGGTAGTGGTGGGCCTTTTCCTCGTCGGTGGGTTTGGCCACCGGGTAGACGCGGAAATCGCGGACGTCGATGGCGCTGGTGAGGCGGCGGATGGCTCCACCCTTGCCGGCTGCGTCCCAGCCTTCGAAGACGAAGACGATGGCGCGGCCCGCTTTCTGGGCGGCGCGTACGGCGGCGTTGAGGCGGCCCAGCCACTTGTCGCGTTTCTCCTCGTATTCGTCCGCGGTGAGGCTCTGGTCGAGCGGCAGGCCGAGGAGACGACGGTGGCCGAAGGGGCGGAGGGGCTTGGGACGCGGGTCGGGCCGGGCCTTGGGGCGGGTGCGGGCCAGACGGGCGAGGTTGCGGCGGTGCTGGGCGAATTGCTCCAAAAGGAGCTCGCCGACCGCGAGGTTGCGCGCGCGCTCGTCCTCGGCGTCGATCACTGTCCAGGGGGCGCCCGGGCGGTGGGTGGACTTCAGGATGTGCAGGGCGGTGCGTTCGAGCCGGTCGTAGATACGGTGATGGCGCCAGTCCTCCTCGGTGACGCGCCAGGCGCTGTTTTCATCGGCCTCGAGGCGCTTGAAGCGCTCGCGCTGGGTGTCCTTGTCGAGGTTGAGCCAGACCTTGAGTACCAGGGTGTCGTTGTCCACCAGGGCCTTTTCGAAGTGGCGGATGCGGTGGAGGTCGCCATCCAGGGCGGCGAGGTCCTTTTTGTTTTTGGCCTCCTCGTTCAGCGTCTCGGTGTACCAGGAGCCGGCGTAGATGCCGATCTTGCCCCGGGGCGGCAGGCTGCGCCAGAAGCGCCAGAGGAAGGGGCGGCGACGCTCCTCGTCGCTGGGATCCTGGAAGGAGAAGATCTCGGTGCCGCGCGGATCGAGCCAGCCGCCGAGGGTGTTTAGCACGTCGCCGCGCCCGGCCCCGGCCACGCCGGCGACGATGAGGAGGATCTTGAAGGGCTGCTCCTTGAGCTCGACCTGCAACTGGATCAGCCGTTCGCGCAGCTGGGCGATGCGGGCTTCGTAGAGTTTCTTCGGGAGGCGGGCGGGCTCGCTGGTCTGAGAGCGGGGTGAGCGGCCTGGCCGCGCCGGGGGGGCGGCTCCGCCGGAAGCGGATTTCGGGGCGGAACTCGGCTTTTTCGCGATTGGCATGCGGGCGCGGGAGGAAGCGCGGGGAGCGAAAAGACGAAAACGGGCGGGCGGAAGGCTGAAAGCGGCCGCGGCGGGAAAAGTTTCGGCATCGGGGCAGCGGCAAAACATAAATTCCCTCATGAACGTACCGACGACGTCGAGGGCGCGCTCCAATTCGCCGACGGCGTGTCCTTCCCCGGGCAAATACGCCGGGCTGAGCGCGCGCAGCGATCTGGTCCGCTTCTTCGGCAACCGCCCCGGTCCCACAACCCTGCAACGGCTGGCGGATCGAGAAGCCCTGCATTGAACCACGGAGAACACGGAGGACACGCAGCCGGGAACTTTCTCGCCGTGCTTCTCCGTGAGCCTCTGGTTTAAAATTTTCGCCCTTCGCGCCCTTCGCGATTAAAACCCCTTCTTCGTGTTCACCAAAGTCCTCATCGCCAATCGCGGCGCGATCGCCTGCCGCATTATCCGTACACTCCGAAAAATGGGGATCGCGAGCGTGGCGGTTTATTCCGACGCCGACCGTCACAGCCTCCATGTCGCCCAGGCCGACGAGGCGGTTCACCTCGGGCCTTCGCCTGCGCCGCAGTCCTATCTCGACGCCGGCAAGATCCTCGCCGCCGCGAAAGCCACCGGGGCCCAGGCCATTCATCCCGGCTGTGGTTTCCTCTCCGAAAACGCCGCCTTCGCCGAAGCCTGCGAGGCCGCCGGCGTCGTCTTCATCGGACCTCGCGCCGCTCAGATGCGCCGGCTCGGCCCCAAGCACTCCGCCCGCGTCTTCGCCAGGGCCCACGGCGTGCCGCTGCTTCCCGGCACGGATTTGCTCTCCGACCTCGCGGCCGCCCGCGCCGCGGCCGGGCGCATCGGTTATCCCGTCATGCTCAAGAGCACCGGCGGCGGCGGCGGCATCGGCATGCAGCTCATCCGCAAGCCTGGCGAACTGGCGGCTGCCTTCGACTCCGTCGCCCGCCTGGCCAAAAACAATTTCAAGGAGGGCGGCGTATTCCTCGAAAAATACGTCGAGCATGCCCGGCACATCGAGGTGCAGATCCTCGGCGATTCCCGCGGCCATGTCGTCGCCCTCGGCGAGCGCGACTGCTCGGTGCAGCGCCGCAATCA
The DNA here is from genome assembly GCA_966250295.1 of uncultured Akkermansia sp. GTDB lineage: Bacteria > Verrucomicrobiota > Verrucomicrobiia > Opitutales > Opitutaceae > IMCC26134_A. The sequence goes on from CBINGR010000058.1 coordinate 11,971, forward strand.
GAAGGTCGTCGAGGAGACGCCCGCCCCCGGCCTCGCGCCCGCCCGGCGCGCCGAGCTGCTCGCCTGCGCCGCCCGCCTCGGCGCGGCCGCCGGCTATACCAATGCCGGCACCGTCGAGTTCGTTTACGACAACGCCACTGGTGCCTTCTATTTTCTCGAGGTGAACACCCGCCTCCAGGTCGAGCACGGCGTCACCGAAGAAGTCACCGGCATCGACCTCGTCGAGTGGATGATCCGCGCCGCCGCGGGTGAGCTCGATCTCCGCGGCTACGTTTCCTCCGCCGCCGGTGCCTCGATCCAGGTGCGCCTTTATGCCGAGGATCCGGGGGAAAATTTCCAACCCGCCGCCGGCATCCTGACCGACGTCCATTTCCCTGCCTCCGCCCGCATCGAGACCTGGGTCGAGACGGGGAGCGAGGTCTCCGCCTTCTACGACCCGATGATCGCCAAGATCATCGTGCGCGGCACGGACCGGGCCGATGCCCTCGCGCGCCTCGATGCAGCGCTTGCCGACACCCGGATGCACGGCCTGGAGACCAATCTGCCCTACCTCCGCCAGATCGTCGCGAGCGAAGGTTTCCGCAGCGGCGCGGTCACCACCCGTTACCTGACCACCCTGCCTTACGCCCCTTCCACCATCGAGGTGCTGGAGGGCGGCACTCAGACCACTGTGCAGGACTATCCCGGCCGTATCGGCTACTGGGACGTCGGCGTGCCGCCTTCGGGGCCGATGGACAGCCTGTCCTTCCGCTTCGCCAATCGCCTGGTCGGCAACCCCGACACGGCCGCGGCGCTCGAACTCACCGTCAACGGCCCGACGCTGCGTTTCAACACCCCCGCGGTCGTCGCGCTCACCGGCGCGCACATGCCGGCCACGTTGAACGGAAAACCCGTCGCCGCCCACCGTGCCTTCCGCGTCAAGGCCGGTCAGACCCTGCGCATCGGCGCCGTCGAGGGGCCGGGCCTGCGCGCCTACCTCGCGATCCGCCATGGTTTGGAGGTGCCGGACTACCTCGGCAGCAAGTCCACCTTCACCCTCGGCCTCTTCGGCGGCCACGCGGGCCGGGCGCTGCGGGCCGGCGACGTGTTGCGCGTGAACGGCGTCACGCCGGCCGGCGTGGGCAACGATGCGCCGCTCCTCCGCCTCCCCGGGGCGCTCCGCCCTTCTCTGACCCGAGAATGGCGGATCGGGGTATTATACGGTCCGCATGGCGCGCCCGATTTTTTCACCGAGCAGGACGTCTCCACGCTCCTGTCCACCGCCTACGAGGTGCACTACAACTCCGCCCGCACCGGGGTGCGCCTCATCGGCCCCAAGCCTGAATGGGCGCGGCGCGATGGCGGGGAGGCCGGCCTGCATCCGAGCAATATTCACGACAACGCCTACGCGATCGGCGCCATCGATTTCACGGGCGACATGCCGATCATCCTCGGCCCCGACGGCCCGAGTTGCGGCGGCTTCGTATGCCCCTTCACCATCGTGCAGGCCGAGCTCTGGAAAACGGGTCAGCTCAGGCCCGGCGACAAGGTGCGTTTCGTGCCCGTCGCCGCGCTGGAAGCCCGTGAACTCGCCTACGCCCAGGATTCGCTCATCGAAACCCTCCGGCCTTCACGCGCCAAAGCCATTGGACAGTGGTCATTGGACATTGGTCATTTACCGCCGGAGCCGGCGGTGATCCACACGCTTTCGGCGCGTCCCGCCGCCCCCGCGGTCGTATATCGGCGTTCCGGCGATGCGGCGGTGTTGATCGAATACGGCCCGCTCCAACTCGATCTCGCGCTGCGCCTGCGCGTCCACGCGCTCCAGACCTGGCTCGAGCGCCGGCGCCTGCACGGCGTGCTCGACCTCACGCCCGGCATCCGCTCGCTCCAGGTCCACTTCGACCAGCGCCTCCTGCCCGCCGAACGCCTGCTCCAGATTCTTCTCCGCGCCGAGTCGGAGCTGCCGCCGGTGGACGACATGGAGGTGCCCTCGCGCATCGTGCACCTGCCGCTTTCCTGGGAAGACGAGTCCACGCTCCTCGCGATCCGGAAGTACAGGCAGATCGTGCGTAAGGACGCGCCCTGGTGCCCCAGCAACCTCGAGTTCATCCGCCGCATCAACGGCCTCGAAAATCGGGAGGAAGTCTACCGCGCTTGCTTCGACGCGAGCTGGCTCGTGCTCGCCCTCGGCGACGTCTACCTCGGCGCGCCCGTGGCCACGCCGCTCGACCCGCGCCACCGCCTCGTCACCACGAAATACAATCCCGCCCGCACCTGGACGCCCGAGAACGCCGTCGGTATCGGCGGCGCTTACCTGTGCGTTTACGGCATGGAGGGGCCTGGCGGTTACCAGCTAATCGGGCGCACCTGCCAGATGTGGAACCGCTACAAGCAGACTGCGGACTTCGTGGGCGGGAAACCCTGGCTCCTGCGTTTCTTCGACCAGATCAAATTTTATCCGGTCTCGAACGCCGAGCTCACGAAATTTCGCGAGGATTTTCCTCAGGGGAAGGTGAAACTCCGCGTCGAGGAGACGAGTTTCCGGCTGCGCGACTACCGGAAGTTCCTGGCGGAAAATGCCGCGAGCGTCGCCGCCTTCACCGCGAAGCGCCAGGCCGCGTTCGAGACCGAGCTGCAACGCTGGGTCGAGAGCGGCCAGCTTACCTTTTCCGCGAGCGACGAGGCCGCGTCCGCGGTGGACGAGCAGGCGATCCCCGCCGGTTGCGTCGCCTTGCCCGCGCATATTCCGGGCAACGTGTGGAAGATTCTCGCCGAGCCCGGCGCGAGCGTGGCGGAAGGCGCGCCGCTGGTGGTGCTGGAGTCGATGAAGATGGAGGTCACGGTCTCCGCCACGCGCGCCGGCAAGGTGCGTGAGATCCGCTGCGCCGAGGGCCGTCCGGTCAACGCCGGCGAAACGCTGGTGGTGCTGGAGGGCTAGGCGGGGCACCTCAGCGGGTGGAGCGCATCGACCCCGATGCACTGGTTTGCGGTGCGGCCCGCGTCAGCTGTCGGCGCGCTTCTTGGAGCGCCAGCCGGTGGCCTGGAGATCGGTGAGCCGGGCAAGCCCGGCGAGCACCTCGGCGAGACCTTGCCGGATGTGCTGGCGCATGGCCGCGTCGGCCTGCTCGGGCGTGCCGGTGGCGAGCGATTCGGTGAGCCGGACGTGATGGTCGGAGGCGAGCGTACGCCGCTGGACGGCGGTGTCGAAGAGCCAGTTGAACACGAGCACCTGCTCCTTCTCGATCGCATCGCGCAAGGCCGGGCAGCGGGCGCACTCCGCGATCCGGAGATGCAGGCTCATGTGGTAGGTATTGACCGAAAACAGGAAATCCCGGTCCACCGCCTCCGTTTCGCAGCAGGTGTAGAGCTGATCCACGCGGCGTCCCATGCGACGCAGCTCGTCCTTCTCGGCCGGGGTGGCGCGCTCGGCGAAGAGGCGGGCGGCCTGCGTCTCCAACGCCTCGCGCACGATGCAACGGTCCTCCACGTCCTGCTGCGTCGGAATGCGCACCCGCGTGCCCGCGCGCGGTCGGCTTTCAAGCAAGCCTTCGCTCTCCAATTGCTGCAACGCCTCGGTCACCGGCGGCACGCTGATGTTGAGTTCCGCGGCGAGCTTCCGGCGCGACAGGGCCATCCCAACCGGAAGGTCGCCCTTGAGGATCTGGTTGCGGATTTCCAGGTAAGCCCGCGCCGCCAGCGAGGAAGCCTGCGGCCGTGCCGTCGGCAGGGCCGCATCGTCGGCCGCAGGGGCAGGAGCCGGAAACGGGATCGGCGTCGCGGCGCCTGGCTTGGAGGGGGACGAACGGGAAGGCATGGAAACGGGAACGGAAGAACGCGCGAAGGAACGGGGTTAGATGAAATATCAGTTATTGGAAAGGGTCTGGACCGAACTTTGTCAATCGTGGTGGGACCGTAATTCCTAGTCTAATAAACCCCGCGCTTGACATTCGAAAGCCCGGCCGACCTGGTTTCAAATTCTGATATATCAGAATAGACCGCGTTCTCCTCCTGCGGTCTTTCGCCCTTTCGCCGTGAACCCCTTTCCACCCTTCCTCCCCCTGTGCCTGCCTGCCGTCCCGGCGGAGGACCGGGCTCATTTCGAGCCCGGTTCTTCGCCGGAGATTTTTTCCGGGCGAGACCAGCGCCGTTTGTCTCTTTCCTGATGCCGTCCGCGCCTGTCCCTTTCCCTGAGCGCACGGCAATGTCCGCGCCCCCTCCGCTTGCGATTGTCGCTTCGCCGGGCGGGCGCTGGGGAATCGCGTTTCTCGTGGGCGCCGCCATCGCGATCAGTTATCTGGACCGCCAGACCTTGCCCTGGGCGATCAAGGCCATCCAGGCGGACATCCCCATAACCAATCAGATCAAGGCCGCGCTCGATTCCGCCTTTCTCGCGACTTATGGCCTGATGTATCTCGGCGGCGGCTGGCTGCTCGACCGCCTGGGGACCCGGCGCGGTTTCCTCGCGATCATGATTTTTTGGTCGTTGGCCTGTGCCAGCCATGGCGTGGCCGGCGGCGTGGTCATGCTGGCCGCCAGCCGGCTCCTGCTGGGCTTTGGCGAGGGCGGCGGTTTTCCGGCGGCCACGCGCGCCATCGCCGAATGGTTTCCGGTGAAGGAACGCGCGACCGCGATGGGCATCGTCAATGCCGGCACCGCGGTCGGCGCCGTGGCCGCGCCGCCGCTCATCGCGCTCGTGCTGGTCCATGCGCACTGGCTCGGGCTCTCCTCCTGGCGCTGGGTCTTCTTTCTCACCGGCGGGCTCGGGCTGGCCTGGGCCGTCTGGTGGTGGCGCGCGTACTTTCCTCCGGCCGAGCCCGCCGCAACCTCGGGCGCGGAGGAGCCCGCCGCCATCACGTTGCGGGCACTGCTCCGGCACCGCGAAATCTGGGGCGTGGCCGGCGCGAAGTTCCTCAGCGACGCCGCCTGGTATTTTTATCTGTTCTGGCTGCCGAAGTATCTCTTCGACGCGCATCATTTCGACCTGAAGCAGGCCGGTTCCGTCGGCTGGATCCCCTACGCCGCCTCCGGCGTCGGCTGCCTCTGCGGCGGTGGATTTTCGAGCTGGCTGCTCCACCGCGGCCATCCGGTGAACCGCGCCCGCAAGCTCGCCCTCGGGCTCAGCGCCGCGCTCATGCCTTGGGTGATGCTGGTGCCCCAGGCTCCCTCGGTGGGCTGGGTGATCGCGATCTTCAGCCTGGCTTTCTTCGGCCAGCAGTCGTGGTCCACCCTGGTCATGATCCTGCCGACCGACCTCGTGCCGAAGGCGGCACTGGGCAAGGTCGCCGGCCTGGTGGGGCTCGGCGGTGCGATGGGCGGAATGCTGCTCGGTCAGCTCGCGGGCTGGCTGCTCGACCATGGTTTCAGCTACACGCCCGTCCTCGTCATCGCCGGCTCCCTTCACCTGGCGGCCTTCGCGCTGCTCTGCACGCTGATCCCGCAAATCCGCGCGCTGCGTTTCGCCGCTTCTCCTTCCCGATGAAAATCACCGAAATCCGCACCCGCGTCGTCCAATGGCGCGGCAAGACCGTCCCCTTGCCGCCGCATTTCTGCACCAACCCGATGGACCTCGTCTCGCCGATGCTGTCGCGCGCCACGATGGGGACCTTCACCTTCCACGGCTGGCTCGTCGTCGAGATATTCACCGACACCGGCCTCGTCGGCATCGGCAACGCCGCGCTCGCACCGCAGGTCACCAAGGAGCTCATCGACCTTTACCTGAAACCGCTGCTGCTCGGCGCCGACCCCTGGGACAGCGAATTTCTCTGGCAGCACATGTATCGGAAAACGATGGCCTTCGGCCGCAAGGGCATCGCGATGGTCGCGATCAGCGCGGTGGACATCGCGCTCTGGGACATCCTCGGCAAGTCCGCCGGCCAGCCGGTTTATCGCCTGCTCGGCGGACGGACCAAGCCCCGCATCCCGGTGTATTCGAGCCGGCTCTACAGCACGCCCCTCGACGAGCTCGCCTCCGAGGCCGCGAAGTACAAAGCCGAGGGCTACCGTGCCATGAAGCTGCGCTTCGGCTGGGGCCCGGTGGATGGGGCCGCGGGCATGATGAAGAACGTAGCTCTCGTCCGCACCGTGCGCGAGACCGTCGGCGACGATGTGGACATCATGGCCGACGCCTACATGGGTTGGAATCTCGACTACGCGAAGCGCATGTTGCCGCTCCTCGAGAAATTCAACCTCCGCTGGCTCGAGGAGGCCGTCATCCCCGACGACATCCACGGCTACGCCGAGTTGAAGCGCTTCGGCCGCATCCCGATCGCCGGCGGCGAGCACGAATACACGCTCCACGGGTTTCGCGACCTCATCGAGGCTCGCGCGGTGGACTACATCCAGTTCGACACCAACCGCGTCGGCGGCATCACCCAGGCCCGCAAGATCGCCGCCCTCGCGGAGGCCCACCAGATCCCGGTCATCCCGCACGCCGGCCAGATGCACAACTACCACATCGTCATGGCCAGCCTGAACTCGCCCATGGCCGAGTTCTTCCCGCCGGTGGACGTCGAGGTTGGCAACGAGCTTTTCTGGTACATCTTCAAGGGCGAACCCATGGCGAAGGACGGCTTCATCGATCTCGACGAAGGCACCCCCGGCCTCGGCCTCTCCATCGACGAGGAGAAACTGAAGCAGTTCGCGGTCACCGGCTGATCGTCTCCTCGCCATGATCCGACTCGTCCAGATCCAAAACGACTCCGTGCGCCGCGTGGCCCTCGTCGAGGAGCCGCGGCTCCGCCTGCTCGGGACCGTCGCTTCCGTCCACGAACTGGCCGCTCTGGCGCTCGCCCGCTCCGTCGTGCTGGTCGCGCTCGTGCGGGAACTGGTCTCCGCCGACACGCTAGACTACGACGCCGTCTATTCGGGCGCTTCCCCGTGGCGTCTGCTCGCCCCGATCGACCACCGCGACGATCCCGCGCGTTGCCTGGTCTCCGGCACCGGCCTCACCCACCTCGGCAGCGCGAAGAACCGCCAGGCCATGCATGGCGTCGCGCCGGCCGACGAGACCGACAGCATGCGCATGTTCCGCTGGGGGGTGGAGGGCGGCCGCCCCGCTCCGGGCTCCATCGGCACCGCGCCGGAATGGTTCTACAAGGGCACCGGCACCATCCTGCGCGGCCCCGGCGAGGCGCTGGAGGTCCCGCCCCACGGCGAAGACGGCGGCGAGGAGGCGGAGATCGCCGGTGTCTATCTCATCGACGCCTCCGGCCGCCCCCGCCGCATCGGCATGGCGGCCGGCAACGAGTTTTCCGACCACGTGTTCGAGAAAAAGAACTACCTCAATCTCGCCGGTTCCAAGGTCCGCACCTGCTCGCTCGGGCCCGAACTCGCGATCGATCCGGACTTCGGCTCCGTCCCCGGCACGGTCACGATCGAGCGCGGCGGCGCGGTGCTCTGGACCCAGCCGCTCGCCACCGGCGAGACCGAGATGTGCCACAGCCTGGCCAACATCGAGCATCACCACTTCAAGTTCGAGACCCACCGCCGTCCCGGCGACCTTCACGTGCACTACTACGGCACCTGCGCGCTCAGTTACGGCGCCGGCCTGCGCCTGCAGGACGGTGACGTCATGGTCGTGCAGTTTGCCGGCTTCGGCCGTCCGCTCCGCAATCCTTTGCGTGTGTCCGCTCCCGCCACCGTCCCGATAAACGTCGTCCCGCTCGCATGACTCCCTCCGCCTCTTCCACGCCCGTCCCGCTCCGTGTCGCCTTCCTCGGCCTCGGCCTGATGGGCGGCGGCATGGCCCGCCGCCTCGCCGGCGCGGGTTTTGCGCCGGCCGTCTATAACCGCGATCCGGCCAAGGCCGCCCCGTTCGACGCTCTCGGCGCGCGGGTGGCGGCGACGCCCCGCGAGGCCGCGGAAGGGGCCGACGTCGTTTTCTGCATGGTGGCGGACGACGATGCCTCCCGTTCCCTTTGGCTGGGCGAGGCCGGCGCCCTGGCCGCGGTCGCCGACGGCGCCGTGCTCGTCGAGTGCGGCACCGTCACCGTCGGATGGATACATGAGCTCGATGCCGCCGCCCGCGCGCGGGGCTGCCGGCTGCTCGACGCGCCCGTGACCGGCAGCCGGCCCCATGCCGCCTCCGGTGAGCTCACCTTCCTCGTCGGCGGACCGGCCGAGGCGCTGGACCGTGTCCGCCCGCTGTTGGCCGTCATGGGCCGCGCGGTAAACCACCTCGGTCCGGTCGGCAGCGGCGCCTTGCTCAAGCTCGTCAACAATTTCGTCTGCGGCGTGCAGGTCGCCGCCCTGGCCGAGGCCATCGCGCTGATCGAGCGCGGCGGCCTCGACCGCACCCAGGCGCTGGAGGTGCTCACCGCCGGCGCGCCCGGCAGTCCGCTGGTGCGAACCGTCGCCGCGCGCATGACCACGCCCGACTACACGCCGAATTTTCTCCTGCGGCTCATGGCCAAGGACCTCACCTACGCCCGCCGCGAGGCCGCCGCCCGTTCGCTGGAGCTGGGCACGGCCGCGGCGGCGCTCGGGCTTTTCCAGGCCGGCATCGCCGCCGGCCACGGCGAGCGCGACATCGCCGCCGTCATTGAGCCGCTGCGCCACCGCTGAGCTTTTCCCATGCCGCTTCAACCCGTTCTCATCGCCGGCCGCTGGCGCCCCGCCCGGTCGGCTTCCTCCTTCCAGGCTGAAAATCCCGCCACCGGCGAACTGCTGCCGGACGAGTTTCCCGTCAGCACCTGGGCCGACTGCGACGACGCGCTCGCGGCCGCCACCGAAGCCGCCGCCGCCCTGCGCACTCTGCCCGCGGAGCGGATCGCGGCCTTTCTGGAAACCTTCGCCGCGCGCATCGAGGCCCGGGCCGGCGAGCTGGTGGAAACCGCTCATCGCGAGACCGGCCTGCCCGTCCGGCCCCGGTTGGCCGAGGTCGAACTGCCGCGGACCACCGGCCAGCTCCGCCAGGCCGCCGCCGCCGCCCGCGAGGGCTCCTGGGCGATGCCGACGATCGATCCCGTCCTCAACATCCGCTCCATGCTTGCGCCGCTCGGCCCGGTCTGGGTCTTCGGCCCGAACAACTTCCCCTTAGCCTTCAACAGCGTCGCCGGCGGCGATTTCGCCGCCGCGCTCGCCGCCGGCAATCCGGTGATCGCCAAGGCCAACACCTCCCACCCGGGCACCACCCGCCTGCTCGCTGAAGAGGCTTTCGCAGCGGTTCGCGAGACGGGGCTGCCGCCCGCCAGCGTGCAACTGCTCTACCGCACGAGCCACGCCGACGGCGAGCGGCTCGTCTCCGACCCCCGCACCGGCGCGAGCGGTTACACCGGCAGCCGCGCCGCCGGTCTCCGGCTCAAGGCCGCCGCCGACGCCGCCGGAAAACCGATCTACCTCGAGCTCTCCAGCATCAACCCGGTCGTCATCCTCCCCGGCGCGCTCGCCGCCCGCGGCGCGAAGCTCGCGGAGGAGCTCGTGGGCAGCTGCCTCCTCGGCGGCGGCCAGTTCTGCACCAGCCCGGGCCTCGTGATGCTTTTCGCGTCCGCCCCGGCCGATGAGTTTATCGCGGCCATGAAGGCCCGCCTCGAGGCCGCCCCGGTCGCGCCCCTGCTGTCGGCTTCCGTGCTCCAGGCGCTCGAAGCCGCGGTGCGGACCTTGCAGGAGGCGGGCGCGCGGCTCGTCACGGGCGGCCGGCGAAGCGATGCCCCGGGCCGCCGCTTCGCCAACACGCTCCTGCACGTCACCGGCGAGGGTTTTTTGGCCGCGCCGGAGAAGCTCCAGACCGAGGCCTTCGGCAACGCCTCGCTCCTCGTCACGGTGCGCGATGCCTCCGAGGCCGCCGCCGTGCTCGCCCATCTCGAGGGTAATCTCACCGGCAGCCTCTACTCCGACCCCGACGGGGCCGACGAGGCGCTCCACGACGTGCTCGCGCCGCTCCTGCGGGCCAGGGTGGGCCGCCTGCTCAACGACAAGATGCCCACGGGCGTGGCGGTCAGCCCCGCGATGAACCATGGCGGTCCCTTTCCCGCCACCGGCCATCCCGGCTTCACCGCCGTCGGCATTCCGGCCTCGCTCCGCCGCTTCGCGCAGCTCGAGTGTTACGACAACGTCCGCCCCGCCCGCCTGCCTGCCGCTTTGCGCGACGAGAATCCGAACGGCCGCCTGTGGCGGCTCGTCGCCGGGACTTGGACCCGTGGGAACGTCGGCGCCTGAGTCTCCTTCTTTTTCGTGAAAACACCCGCCTTTGTCGGTCTCGGCCTCGTCATGATATTCTCCTCCGCTCTTTCCGCCACACCCGCCCCTGCGGCCGCTCCGGCCGTACTTCCCGGCAAGGGTCTGGCCGGGCACGATTTTTTCTACGCCGGCGAAGCGAAGGAACGCCGGATGTTTATCGTCAAAAAGGGTCGTGTCGTCTGGTCCTACGACGATCCCGCGGGTCGCGGCGAAATCAGCGACGCCATGCTTCTCTCCAACGGAAACGTGCTTCTCGCCCACCAGTTTGCGGTGAAGCTGGTCTCCCCTGAAAAAAGGGTTCTCTGGAACTACGAGGCTCCCGCCGGTTGCGAAATTCACACCGCCCAGGCTATCGGTACCGCCCGGGCGCTTTTCGTGCAGAACGGGAACCCCGCGCTGGTGAAGGTCGTCAACCTCCGGACCGGCGCGACCGAGAAGGAATTTCTCCTGCCTGTCGGCAACCCCAAGAACGTACACGGGCAGTTCCGCCACGCCCGGCTCACCGCCGCCGGCACCCTCCTCGTCGCGCACATGGATTTGAACAAGGTCTGCGAATACGACGCCGACGGGAAAGAACTCTGGTCCTTCCCCGCCGACATCCCCTGGGGGGTCGAGCCGCTCGCCGGCGGCCGCGTGCTCATCACCGACCGCCTCGGCGTGCGCGAGGTCACGCGCCGCGGGGACGTCGTCTGGGAATACGCCAGGACCGCGCCCGCCGGCTACCGGCTGCTCAACCTGCAACTCGCCTGGCGCCTGCCCAACGGCAACACCCTGATCAACAACTGGGCGAACGAGTGGAGCGGCCAGGTCGACAAAATCGACCCGGCCGTGCAGGCCATCGAAGTAACGCCCGGCAAGCAGGTGATCTGGGCGCTTCGTTCCTGGAACGATCCCGATCTCGGTCCCGCCACCACGATCCAGCTCCTCGACGAACCGTCCGTCCCGGAAAATGTCCGCTTCGGCGACTTGAACTAGCCTGCGATGTTTTTTTCGCGCCTGCTCCTTGCCCTGTCCGTCATTCTCGTTCCCCCGCTTCGCGGCGACGAGTCCGGGGCGGGATCTGTTCCGACGGCGGCGGAAAAGCCCGCCTTGAGTGTCACCGCCTTTGGCGTCGTGGGCGACGGCACGACCCTCAATACCGTCGCCATCCAGCAGGCCATCGACGCCTGCAGCGGGCGCGGTGGCGGCACGCTTATCTTCCCGGCCGGGCGCTACCTTACCGGCACGATCCGGCTCAAGGACGGCGTCATCCTCCACCTCGAGGAACAGGCCGTCCTGCTCGGCAGCACCCGCGCCGCCGACTACCTCAACCCCGATCCGTTCATGGCCGGGGACGGTGTGCCGCTTGGTCACGCGCTGATCGTCGCGCTCGACGCCCGCGACGTCGGCCTCGAGGGCAAGGGCCGCATCGAAGGGCAGGGCCGCGCCCTGAAGGCCGCTCAGAAGCCTTATGCCGTCCGACCCTTCCTCATTCGCTGGGTGCGCTGCACGGGCGTCACGGTGAAGGATCTCCACCTCTCCGATCCCGGGGCCTGGACGCTCAATTTTTTCCAAAGCCGGGACGCCATCGTCGAGCGGGTGACGATCCGCACGCGGGACAGCGGCCTCGTCAACAACGACGGCATCGACCTCGATTCCTGCGAGCGCGTCCGCGTCCGCGACTGCGACATCGAGAGCGGGGACGACGCGCTTTGCCTCAAGGCCACCAGCCCGTTGCCGTGCCGCGACATCACCGCCAGCGCTTGCACGCTCTCCACCCGGTGCAACGCGATCAAGCTCGGCACCGAGTCGCTGGGCGACTTCGAGCGCATCCGTATCGAGGACTGCCGTCTGCGCGACGTCGGCATGGCCGGCATCGCCCTCTACTCGGTGGACGGGGGCCGCCTGCACGATGTGGTCGTCTCCGATATCACGATGGATGGCGTGGCCGTGCCGATCAGCGTGCGGCTCGGCGCCCGTCTCAAAACCTTCCGCGCCGGCGACGCGGCGAAGGCACCCGGCACCCTCCGCGACGTTACGATCCGCAACGTTCGCGCCACCGGGGCCAGACAGATCGGCGTCCTCGTCAACGGCATTCCCGGGCATCCGGTGGAGAACCTCACCCTGGACAACCTCGCGTTGGAGATGAGCGGCGGCGGGACGGCCGCCGACGCCGCGGTGCAGCTGCCCGAGAAAGAGGCGGCCTATCCCGAGTGCACCATGTTTGGCCGGGTTGTGCCCGCCCACGGTCTTTATCTGCGCCATGTGGCGGGAGTGACGCTCCGCGACGTGCGCACCTCCGTCGCCAGGCCCGACGCCCGTCCCGCCACCGTTTTCTTCGATGTTCAGGGAGTCGTCCCCGCGTCCTTCGGCACCGACCGACAGACTCTGGCCCCGACCCCGGCGGAACTGCCCGACCAGGGCCTGGGCCGGCATCCGTTTCTCTATGCCGGCGAGTGGGATTACCGAAAGCTCGACCAGACTCTCTTCCTCGTTCGCGACGGCAAGGTCGCCTGGAGCTACTCCATCCCGATCAAGGACGCGACCGGCACCCTGCAGGAATGGGGCGACGCGACCCGGCTCTCCAACGGCAACATCCTCTTCGCCCGCAAGACCGGCGCCGGCCTGGTGACGCCGGAAAAGAGGCTCATCTGGAACTACGACGCTCCGCCCGGCACCGAGGTTCATGTCGCCCAGCCGCTCGGGCTCGATCGCGTGCTCCTGGTGCAAAACGGCAGTCCCGCGAAGCTCTTCATCATCGAGGTCGCGACCGGAAAAATCGTGAAGGAACTCGCCCTCCCGACCCCGCACCCCGGGAAGCCTCACCTGCAGTTTCGCCGCGTGCGGCTTACCCGCGCCGGCACCTTTCTCGCCGCGCATCTGGATGCGGACAAGGTCGTCGAATACGATCAGGACGGCCGCGAACTCTGGTCCTACTCGACCCCCGGCCCCTGGACCGCCGTGCGCCTGAAAAACGGCAACACGCTCATCACCTCCTATCCGTCTTCCCTTCTCGAGGTGGATCCGAAGGGCGAGGTCGTCTGGTCCTTCGACCAGAAGGACGCGCCCGGCATCCGCTTCTTCATTTTCCAAGAGGCGAGCCGCCTCGCCAACGGCAACACCCTCGTCAGCAACTGGTGCCCGGTCCACTTGAAGAATCCCGCCGACTGGCCCTCCTCCGTGCAAGTGCTGGAGATCACGCCCAACAAGAAAATCGTCTGGGCCCTGCGTTCCTGGGACGAGCCCGCCGATCTCGGTCCCGCCAGCGCGGTCCAGTTGCTCGACGAACCCGGCGTACCCGAAGCCGGCGACCTCCAACGGTGACCACCCTCTTTTTCCCGAACCCTTTTCCACCCATGCAAAACCGCGCGCTGCTCCTCTCCTTCGCCCTGCTCCTGGCGCCCGCCCTCGGCGGCTTCGTCGCCGAGGCCGCTCCCGCCCCGTCGTTCGCCGCCTCCTACCTCGACCCGGCCCTGCCGGTCGACCGGCGCGTCGCCGACCTGATTTCCCGGCTCACCCTCGAGCAAAAGGCGGCCCTGCTGAACCACAAGGGCTCCACGGTCACGGTCGGCGACCGTCCCATTCGCGCCGACCAGTGGAACCAGTGCCTCAATGGCGTAAAATGGGACCGGCCCACCACGCTGTTTCCCACCTGCGTGGCGATGGCTGCGACCTGGAATACCGATTTGGTGCAAAACCAGATCGCGCAGGTACTCTCCGACGAGGCACGCGCGATCTATAACGGCTGGCACCTCGACCCCCAGGCCAAGGGCGAGCACAAGGGACTCATCTACCGGGCGCCCGTGATCAATATCGAGCGCAACCCCTATTGGGGCCGCAACCACGAGGCCTGGGGCGAGGATCCTTTCCTCACCGGCCGCATGGCCGTGGCCTACGTGCGCGGGCTCCAGGGCGACGATCCCGCGCACCTGAAACTGGCCGCCACGCTGAAGCACTACGCGGTGAACAACGTCGAGGCGGACCGCATGAAACTCGATGCGACCGTCCCCGAGCGCATGCTGCGCGAGTATTGGCTGCCCCACTTCCGCGACGCCGTCGTCGAGGGCAGGGCGCAGTCGCTCATGGCCAGCTACAACGCGATCAACGGCACGCCCAACAACATCAACCGCTGGTTGCTCACCGACCTGCTCAAGCACGAATGGGGGCACGAGGGTTTCGTCGTCTCCGATCTTGGTGGAGTGAAGACCATGGTCGAGGGGCACGAGCGGGGAAAAATGACCTACGTCGACGCCGTCGCGAAGTCGCTCATGGCCGGCTGCGATTTTTCCGACAAGGAGTTCGAGCAATACATCCCCGCCGCCGTCCGTGAAGGAAAGCTTACGGCGGAGCGGCTCAACGACGCCCTCGCCCGGGTGCTCCGCACGCGTTTTCTCCTCGGCGAGTTCGACCCCTTCGAATCCGGCCCCTACAGCAGGATCTCGCCGGAGGTGATCGACAGCGCCGCCCACCGCGCCATCGCGCGCGAAGCCGCCCGCCAGTCCATCGTCCTCCTCCAGAACCGCGACCGGCTCCTCCCGCTCAATCGTGCGAAGATCAAGCGCATCGCCGTCCTCGGCCCGCTCGCCGATCAGCTGATAACCAACAACTACAACGGCACCGTGCCCGAGGCGGCCACGCCCCTGGAAGGCATCCGCGACGGCGCGGGGGCGGGCGTCGAGATCCTGCACTCCGTCGGCGCGGTCGTCGGCGGCAAGGCCGGCGCGTGGGCGAAGGTCTCGGACGAATCGAGGATCGACCCCAAAATCGCCCTCGCCTCGGCCGTCGCCCTGGCGAAGCAGGCCGACGTCGCCATCGTTTTCGTCGGCACCCACGCCGGCATCGAGCAGGAGGGCCGGGACCGCGAAACCCTCGGCCTCACCGGTACTCAGGAGGAACTCGTGCTCGCGGTCGCCGCCGCCAATCCCCGCACCGTCGTCGTCGAGATGAGCGCGGGACCGCTCGTCGTGCCGCGGATCAAGGACCGGGTTCCCGCCTTGCTCCAGGCCTGGTGGCCCGGCGAGGAGGGCGGCAATGCGATCGCCGACATCCTCTTCGGAGACGCGAATCCGGCCGGCCGTCTGCCGCACACCGTTTACGCCTCCGAAGCTCAGGTGCCCCCCATCGACGAGTACGACATCACCAAGGGCTTCACCTACCTCTATCTGGACGGCGCGCCCCTCTTCCCCTTCGGGCACGGCCTCAGCTACACGGAGTTCAAATACTCGGATCTCGAGCTCGACGAAAAACGCGTCCGCAAGGACGGCGGCATCACCGTCTCGGTCGACGTGAAGAACACCGGCAAACGCTCCGGCGACGAGGTCGTGCAGCTCTACGTCCGCGAGGTCGAACCCACCGTGAAGCGGCCCGCCAGGGAGCTGCGCGGCTTCACCCGCGTGAGCTTGAAGCCCGGCGAGAAACGGACCGTCACCTTCAGCTTGCCTGCCGGGAAACTGGCTTTCTGGGACGAGAAAGCCCACGCCTTCGTGGTGAATCCCGGCGCTTACGAATTGCTCGTGGGCGCTTCCTCGGAAGACATCCGCTCCCGCGCGCGCCTGACCGTGGTGCCCTGACGGCGTCCTCCACGCTTCCTTTTCCCGAATCGTTTTCTCATGCCGCAAGTAAGCCGCCTTTCGCTGGTCCTTTTCTCTATCTCCGCCGCCGTTCTCTGCGCACGCGGGGCCCTGCCGGTACCCGATCCCGACGACGGCGCGATCAACCTGCCTCCCGGTTTCCGCGCGCTCGTCGTCGCCGACAACCTCGTCGCCGGACGCAAGACCGGCAACACCCCCGAGCGCCTGCGCGGCATCGCGGTCGCGCCCAACGGCGACATCTACGCGAAGTTGATCGGCGGCAGCATCCTCGCGCTGCGCGACACCGACGGCGACGGCCGTGCGGACCTCATCAAGCAGTTCGGCTCCGGCGACGGCGGCACCCACATCCTCTTCCACGACGGCTGGCTCTACCACTCGAGCCGCACCGCGGTCTACCGCTACAAATACACGCCCGGCCAACTCGTTCCCTCGGGCGAGCCGGAGACGGTGGTGAAAAATCTGCCGGCCGAGCGCGACCACGACGCCAAGGCCTTCGCCTTCGATGACCAGGGCCGGATGATCGTCGAGGTCGGCTCGCCCTACAATGTCTACAGCGACGGCGACCGCCGCCTTGGCGCGCACGGCAAGACCGATGCCGAGGTGGCGGAGTTTCAGAAAACCTACGGAGGCTTCTGGCGTTTCGACCCCGAAAAGCCCGGCCAGACCCAGGCCGACGGCACCCGCTTCTCCACCGGGCACCGCCACGCCCTCGCCCTCGCGTGGCACCCGGTCTCCCACGCGTTTTTCATGGCGATGATGGGCCGGGACAATCTGAACAGCGTCGATCCCGCGGACTACGACGAACTGGACAACGCCGAGCGCGACGCCGAGGAGATGTACCTCCTCCGGGAGGGCTCGAACCTCGGCTGGCCCTACAGTTACTGGGATCCGATCAAAAAGGCGCGGATGCGCGCGCCCGAATACGGCGGCGACAACCACAAGCACGACGATAACCCGCTCTTCGACAAACCGGTCGTCGCCTTCCCCGCCCACTGGGCGCCGATGCAGCTGGCCTATTACGACGGCACGCAGTTTCCCGAAAAATTCCGCGGCGGCATGTTCATCACCTTCCACGGTTCGTGGAACCGCGCCCCGCGCCCGCAGGCCGGCTTCCGGGTCGCCTTCGTGCCCTTCGACGCCAAGGGCATGCCGCGTGGCGGCTACGAGACTTTTGCGGACGGTTTTTCCACCGCGGACGGCTCCGCCAAAAACCGGGCGTCGCGCTACCGCCCCGCCGGCCTGGCCCTCGGGCCGGACGGCTCGCTCTACGTCGGCGACACCGACAAGGGCCGGCTGTGGCGCATCCTCTATACGGGCGACGTTTCCGGCCCTGCCACGCAGGCTCCCGCCGCGGCGTCCGCGCCAACCCCGGCTCCGCCGCCCGCCGCATCGGGCGCCGACACGCCTGGCGGCAAGATCTACCTCCAGGTTTGTGCCGCCTGCCACATGCCCAACGGCGCCGGCGTGCCCGGGATGCAGCCTGCGCTCGCCGGCAACCCCGTCGTCGCCGGCGATCCGGCCCGCCTGATCGACGTCCTTCTCCTCGGCCCCGCCGCCGTGCTTCCGCCCGACCGCGAGAAGTTCCCGATGGTCATGCCGGCCTTCGGCGCGGTTTACGACGACACCACCCTCGCGGGCATTCTCACTCACGTACGCAAGAATTTCGCGCCGGGCACGGGCGAGATCACCGCTGCCCAGGTGGCCGCGCGGCGCGCGAAGTGATGTTGCCATTGCCTTCGTTTCGGCGCCTCCGTTTCGCTCCGGCTCTCCCCGTTGCCTCCCTCTTCCCTTTAAGCATGAAAACCATCCCCATTCCCCGTCTCCTGCTCGGCCTCCTGCCCGCGCTGCCCGTCTTGGCCGAAACCGGGGCGACCCCGCCGCCCGCTGCCTTTCCCGTGTCCATCCAGGTGGATGTCGGCCACCCGATCGGGGAGATGAAGCCGATCTGGCGTTTCTTCGGCGCCGACGAGCCCAACTACGCCACCATGCCCGACGGCAAGAAGCTGCTCGGCGGGCTCGGCGAACTCCGCCCGAAACAGGTCTATTTTCGCGCCCACAACCTGCTCTGCACCGGCGACGGCACTCCGGCCCTGAAGTGGGGCAGCACCAACATCTACACCGAGGACGCCGAGGGTAAGCCAGTCTACGATTGGAAGATCGTGGACGAGATCTTCGACGCCTACCTCGCCCGCGGGGTGCGGCCTTTCGTGCAGCTCGGCTTCATGCCGAAGGCTCTCTCGACCAATCCCGAGCCCTACCAGCACGAATGGGCGCCCGGCCTGAAATACGAAAAGATCATGACCGGCTGGGCCTACCCGCCGAAGGACTACGACAAGTGGCGCGAGCTCGCCTATCAGTGGACGAAGCACTGCGTGGAGCGCTACGGCCGCGCCGAGGTCGAGCAGTGGTACTGGGAGGTCTGGAACGAGCCCAACGGCCACTACTGGAAGGACACGCCCGAGGCCTTCCGAAAACTCCACGACTACGCCGTCGACGGCGTGCGCAAGGCCCTGCCCACCGCGCGCGTCGGCGGCTCGCACGTCGCCGGCTCGGGCGGCCAGTTCCAGCGCGATTTCCTCGAGCACTGCATCCGCGGGACGAATTTCGCGAACGGCCAGAAGGGCACGCCGCTCGACTTCGTCGCCTTCCACGCCAAAGGCTCGCCGAGCTTCGTCGATGGCCGGGTCCGCATGGGAATCTCCAGCCAGATGCAAGCCATCGACAAGGGCTTCGCGATCGTCGCCTCGTACCCGGAAACGAAGGACAAACCCATCGTCATCGGCGAGTCCGATCCGGACGGCTGCGCCGCCTGCCAGGGCCCGCAGCTCGGCTATCGCAACGGCACCCTCTACTCCAGCTACACCGCGGCCAGCTTCGCCCGCAAATACCAGCTCGCCGACAAGCATGGCGTGAACCTCGAGGGCGCGCTCACCTGGGCCTTCGAGTTCGAGGACCAACCCTGGTTCGCCGGCTTCCGCCAGCTCGCGACCAACGGCGTCGATCTTCCGGTGATGAACGTGTTCCGCATGTTCTCGAAGATGGGCGGCCAGCGCATCGCCGTCACCAGCACCGCCGAGGTGCCGCTCGACGTGATGATCAAGACAGGCGTGCGCGCCGGGCCCGATGTCGCCGCGCTGGCCTCGCACGACGACGCCGCGAAGCGCGTCGCCGTGCTCGTCTGGCACTATCACGACGACGATATCGCCGGCCCCGACGCCGGGATCGAGCTGAACCTCGCCGGCCTGCCCGGGGAGCTCTCCGCCGCCCGCGTGACTCGCTACCTGATCGACCAGACGCACAGCAACGCTTTCACCGTCTGGAAGGAGATGGGCTCGCCGGCCGCGCCGACGCCCGAGCAATACGCCACGCTCGAGCGGGCCGGGCGCCTGGCGCAGGCGGAGGCGCCGTCTCTGACCGCCGGCGGATCCGGGACCGCCATCGCGAAGCTCACCCTCCCGCGCCAGGCCGTTTCGTTGCTCGTGTTGCAGTGGTGAGGCGCTTGGTCCGAAAGGCGGCACAGACATCCCGGTTTGTGCCTTTCCGGTGGAACGCGCTGACCTCGATGCGCCGGATTGGATCTGACGGAAAAACGTCACGGGGCGCGCCTGGCGCGTTGAGACCGGCACGCTTCACCAACAAGCCGCTCAGAGCGGGGGCACCCAGCCGCCGAGCACGTTGGAACGCGAGTAGGCGGCGGCTTCGGTGGCGGTGAGGCGCTTCACCCACCAGGAGCGGGTGGAGAGGTTGATCGTCGCGCCCGCGAGCGTCTTGCTGCCGTATTCGGCGGCGCGGCAGGTGTTCTCGCGGCCGTCCCAGGCGCTCCAGCCGGCCGCGGTGATATGGCTGTCCATGCTGCAGTTGATGTAGGCGGTCGCGCCATAGGGATACCAGGGACGCATGAGGGTGGAGCTGTTGTTGGGCACCCCGCTGGCGCGGGCGATGGTGCAGCCGTTGAAGACGAAGCCGTAGGTCACGTTCTGGGGGGTGCTGGGCGCGCAATCCACGCCGCCGGTGTTGCGAACTTGCCGGATGTTACAGGTTTGGAAAAAGGCGGTGCCGCCGCTGTAGATGTAGTCCACGCATCCGCGGATTTCGCTGAGCGTGCAGTAGACCAGGGCGTCGTTCCAAATGGCGAAGGTGTCCTGCCAGCCATTGATGTAGCAGCGGTGGAACTCCACGCGCTTGCTGTTGACGCGGACGGCGTGGGAGGTGGTTGAGCCGCTCAGGTAGGTGTTGGCGATCGTCATGGTCGAAAAGGTGATGTCGGTGCCATTGACGGTGACGGTGGTCTGGTTGACGCCGGACTGGATCTTCACCCCGGTCTGGCTCGCGCCGACCAGACGGAGATTGGTCTTGGAGGAGGAGATGGTGATGACCTCGTTATAGGTGCCGTTGGCGATGCTGATGGTGTCGCCGGAGGCGGCGGCATTCACCGCGGCCTGGATGGTGGAGTATTGCGACGGCACGCTGCGCGTGGCGGCAAAGACGGCCGGCGCGAGGGCGAGGGCCGCGAGGAGGGAGAACAGACGTTTCATGTTTTTGGGTGTTTTTTGGGGGAGTTTCCCGGCCGGCGCGCCGCGAAGAGGCGGCGGGCCGTTCAGGGAGAGGGGGGGAAGCTGGAGAGCGCGAGAGCGCGGGTTTCCGGACGGAGCGCCGGCGAGGTGGCGGCGTAGTTGCGGGCGGCGGACGGATCGGTTTCGGCCCAGAGGCGCACGAAATCGAGGAGGGTGTCGGCGCGGAGCCCGGGATCGACGATGCTTTCAGCCCAACTGGCGGCGACCTCGGGGCGGCGGGCGACGAGAGCCGGAGTGGTGGCGAGGGCCGCGGCGCCGGGGTCGAGTTCGGGCGCGGGGTCGATGGATTCCATCCACTTCGAGGCGGCACCGGGGTCGAGATGCACCCATTGCCGCAGGCCGTCGTTCAGGGCGGACTGGCGGAGCGGGCCATCGGGGAATTCGCG
Organism: uncultured Akkermansia sp.; assembly: GCA_966250295.1. Taxonomy (GTDB): domain Bacteria; phylum Verrucomicrobiota; class Verrucomicrobiia; order Opitutales; family Opitutaceae; genus IMCC26134_A. The sequence goes on from CBINGR010000058.1 coordinate 32,659, forward strand.
GGCGGAAGCGACCAGGCTCGCGGGGTCGCTCGCGGACCAGCCGGCGATCAGGCCCTGGGCGGCGGTTTCGCGCAGGGCCGGATCCGTGTGGGTGGAAAGGGTAGCGAGGGCCTCCTTCGGCGCATACTGAGCCCAGCGGCCATAGGCGGTGGCGAGCCACCAGGCGCGATATTCGGACGGTCCGGTGGCGGCGTAGCGGGTGGCGAGATCGAAGCGGCCGAGATTGGCCAGTTCGGCGACGAGGGTGTTGCCGTGATCGCCCGCGAGGAGGGGATCGGCCGCGCGGAGATAGTCCAGCGTGGCGATTGTGGAATCGGGATCGTGGAGGGCGCCCTGCACGAGGGCCTCGACGGCGGCCCGGCGTTCCCCGGCCGGCACGTGGGCGATGATCCAGTCGGCGGCGTCGCGGGGGGCCTGGCCTGCCCAGCCGCGCAGTACGGCCTGGAGGTAGAGTTCGCGCTGGCGGGGCGTCGGGGCCGAGCGGGCAAGCGCAAGGGCCCGCTCGGGATCGGTCGCGGCGAGCTGGGCGAGCGCGGAGAGCAGGGCGGCCTCGGCCCCGGGATTGGCGGGCGGGCCGAGGCGAAGGGCGAGTTCGTCGGGCGAGAGCCAGTCGCCGGTGGAAGCGGGGCGCTGCCCGTCTCCGGAGACGATGGGCGTGGACGCGCTGGCCTGGCTCACCGCGGAAGCAGGCGGGGAGATCCGGACCACTTCCGGCGACCGACTCCAGCGGCCGGCGAGGAAGGCGCCGCTCAGCAGCAGGCCGGCGATGGCAGGACGGAGAAGAGAGGAACGGGACATGGCGATGCGGAGGACGGCGGGCGACGGATGGCCTGGGCGGAAGGGGCGAGCCAGGCGGGGGGCGTAACGGCGGGCGCGGAGCGGGCCGGCTTCGGAACCGGACCGTATGGCGCGCGCCGCTACACTTGGAACGGCGCGCCCGGCGGGGGGCGCGATCATCCGGGGAGCGCAGTTTTCAGCCGGCTGGAAGCCGGGGCGCTCCCCGGGGGCAACGGATGCGCTAGGCGCTGTCTTCGAAATAGACCGGTGCTCCGTGGTCGGGAAACCAGGCT
>CBINGR010000059.1:0-33318 GCA_966250295.1 uncultured Akkermansia sp.
GCGTTCCAAAAGGTCCGCACCGCTTCCCAGGACAAGGCCGTTCTCAACAACGCCCGTCAGCTGGGCGCTGCCGCCGACCAATACTTCCTCGAGCACGGCACCTCCCTTGCCGAGATCACCTCGCTGGTCGGCGCCGACGCCTACATCAAGTCGCTCAGCACCGTGGCGAACGAGACCTATCCCACCGAGTACACCCAGAGCACGCCCATCACGATCGAAAGCATCGCGGGCGCCCGCACCATCACCTATCTCCAGTAAACGCTGGGGAAAGAGTTCTCTAACTAGCCGCTTGCCCTGGGGTAAGCGGTTTTTTATTGGAGCCATTTTCATGAAAACCAAGGGTTTCACCCTAGTGGAAATCATGATTGTGGTGGTCATTATCGGACTACTGGCCGCGTTGGCTGTGCCTGCCTTCCAAAAGGTGCGGGTGACGTCTCAGGACACGACAATCCTGAACAATGCCCGCCAGCTCGGTGCTGCGGCCGACCAGTACTTCCTTGAACAGGGCGTCTCCACGGCGGCAATTGAGTCGCTCGTGGGGCCGGATGCTTACGTCAAATCCATAAGCACGGTTGCCAACGAAACTTATCCGGACGTGTTCACCCAGAGCATTCCGATAACGATCAGCGGCATCGCCGGTAACCGGACCATCACTTACTTCCACTAGTCTTCATTCCCGGTTTGTATCGGGCCGACCGTCTCCTTCCTATGCAAGGAGACGGTTTTTTATGACCAAACGCATCCTCTTGTTCGTGCTCATCGTCTTGCTTGCGGTTCAGCTGGGATTTCTCGCTTTTTCCCCTTCGCAGGCCCTGAACCTGATAAAAGACTACGGTTACGCCGCCATGTTGCTCACCCATGCGCTCTTCGGGTGGTGCTTGTGGAAGAGCCTGCGGGAGGAAACGAAACGTTGGAGAGAAAGAGTGGCCCATCGCTGGGGCGTGATGATTTTTCTTCTGCTTGCGACCGCTTATCTCCATGTCAATGAGCGGCATGAATTCAAGATAGTCGCGGACGAGCTGGTGATCGGAAACGCGGCGATGCAGATGCATTTCGAACGCGAATCCGCGCTCGTCGTGCGGGCCTATGACTATGCGAGCAACTATACGGTGTTCACCACCGTGGTGGATAAACGTCCGCTTTCCTTTATGTTTCTGCTCGCGACCGTCCACGATCTCACGGGTTATCGCGTGGAAAACGTATTCTGGCTGAATGCGCTGATCAGCCTCGGCTTGGTTTCAGTGGTTTTTTTGGTCACCATGCGTTTGGGCGGAATCAAGGGCGGCCTCGCCGGGGTTTTATTGCTGTGCGGAGTGCCTTTGATTACGCAAAACGCTACGGGAGCTGGATTTGAGCTCTATAATCTGTTTATGATATTCGTCGCGCTCTGGCTGGGGATCCGATACGCCGAGCGTCCGGACCGCGTCCGGTTGGGAGCTTTCTTATTGTCGGGGGTTATTCTGGCCCAGGTGCGCTACGAATCGGCTCTCTTTGTCCTGCCGGTGGGGGCGACGGTGTTGTGGGTATGGTGGCGCGAGCGGCGCTTGGAACTCAGTCCGATTGTCATGCTTACCCCGCTGTTGATGTTACCGATCCCGTTGCAGCAGAACGTCTTCAGGGTCCGTGAGTTGACCTGGCAGTTGCAGGACGTGGAGGGGGCCACTTCCCCGTTTGGGCTGCGTTATTTCTACGATAATGTCGGTCACGCGCTTAATTTCTTTTTTAACTTCAACGGTGCCCAGCCCAGCTCCTGGTTGCTGGGACTGGTCGGGATGGTCGCCACCGGCTTTTCGATTTTGTTGATCTATCGCCAGCATCGTCGAATGGCGGAACATGAGCCGGCACGGGTGGTAGCGGCTATTTTCCTCGCCGGCCTGCTGCTCCACACCGCGATGATGCTGTGTTACTTCTGGGGAAAATGGGACGATCCGATCATCCGCCGCCTCAGCCTGCCTGCCCATGCCTTGCTGTTGGTCGCGATCCCCTTTGTCTGGACCCAGCTTGTCCGGCATCGGCACGCGTGGAATGGGCTGATTGTCGCCGCACTTCTGCAGATCGCCTTGTTTTCCGCGCCTGCGGCGGCACGGCACGAGTTCACTCAGGAGAATTTCGCGGCCGCGACCTGTAACTGGGTCTCCGGCTTGATCCGCAAGCACGCGACGGGCACGGCCTTCGCGATCGACGACAACGCAGGTCACGTGTGGTTCTTACACCGCAAGTCCTGCATCAACCCCGACCGTCTCTCCATCAACTGGGAGGGTTACGCCAAACATTTCGAACGGCGAAGCTTCTCCGACTATTTCGTGGTGCAACGCATCGGGGTGGATCAACTCACGGATGCCAAGTACATCTCCCAGCGGGACGACGTCGGCCCCGGCCTGATCCTGGAAACCATCGAGGAGCGAGCCTTCGCTCCGTTTTATATCGTGCGGATGAGCCGGGTAACGGGCTTGGATCGGGAGAAACTCAAAGCTTGGGCCGAGGAACGGCAGAAAACCCGCGATGCCGCAAAACAGGCGGGCAAACGCGAGGTTTGGATCACCGAACCCGTCAACCGCGATCTACTGGAGAGCTGGTTCAAGGCCTTGCCTTGATGGCAGGCCGCGTGTCGGCGGCTTCCAGCATGGCGGAGAATTCCGCGGACGTGGCGTCGCCTGCGAGCGCGGTTTCGCGCGCATCCAGGCGATAGACGAACATCGAATGGTTGATCACCGCGTCCGGAGCGCGCAGGCGGAGGTAAGTACAAAGCCGCGCAAAGCGCCCCTGATCGTAGAGCCAGCGTTTCCTTTGCGCGGCGTCTCCGCTGGCCAGAATCAGTCCGTCGGGGGAGCCGAATTCCTCCGGATGGGCGGAAAAATAGGCGTGCAACTGCAGGAACGAGTTTTCCTTTGGCCCGGTCCAAGGCCCGCGCCAGCGACCGTAGACATCTTGGAGCATCGTCGCGCTCACGCAGTACAACCCGGGGGAAAAGCGGTTTAGGTAGCGGAGGCGCCAGGGCGGCATGATTGGCGCAAAATCCTCCGCCTGGATTCCCTCGTAGGCGGGGTTTCCCAAGCCGAAATACGACAAGTAGACCGTTTCGTCCGCCCGGCGGTTGGCCTCCAACCAGCGGTGCAGGGCCGGTAACTCCTGGCCCCAATCGAGCGAACTGTCCGCCAGGTGTCGCCAGCCTTGGGAGGAGCCCCCGACCAGGGCATTGAAATAAGCGAGATGGTTGGGGTGGGTGTGGGCGCATTCCGCCGCGGCCAAGGCGGCCAGCCCGCCGGCACCGATCTTCCACAGCCGGGTAAGCCGCGGGCCGGCCAGCATGCCGGCAAGGATGAAGAGCGGCGGATAGATGGGGATGAGATGGCGGTGGCCGATGTTCAGGTTGCTGCCCAGGGCGGCCGTCCAGTACACCGCAACCAGCGCGAGCAGGGGCGCCACCGGGGCGCAGCGCGCCAGCAGGCGGCCGGCCGAGGTTTTTCCGTCGCGGAGCAGCAGCCAGACGCCCGTGGCCAGGGTGGCCAGGACGGCGCCCAGTTCGGCGAGGGAGGACTTGATGAGAAATCCATAGGGAAAAAACCACCACCAGCCGGTCGAGCTGTGCTGGCCGGCGGCGAAGGCTCCCCGCGCTTCGCTGGCGTGAAGTACGTGCGCCATGCCGGCGAGAAAAGCTTCGGGCAGCACGCGGTGATCGCGGAGGAAGTTCAGGACAAAGGCGCGGGCGCCCTGGGCTGGCACCATTTTTTCCCAGGCAATGTAGTATTGCTCCAAGGGCGGCAGGCCGGGGTTCTGGATAGAGTAGCGAAAACCGAAGGCCATCCAGACCACCAGTGCCGCGCCCAGGGCCTGGGCGCAGGCCAGGCCCAGCAGCCGGGCAAACACCCGGCCGCGACCGCCGCTCTCGCTTAGCGCGAGGTGCCAGAGACCGAGCCCGAGGAAGATCGGCGCAAGCAGGAGAAACGAGAATTTCGAGACCGCGGCGAAACCCGTCGCGGCCAGGCTCAGGCCGAGGCTCTTCCAGCCCGGCTGCCTCAGGTGCCGCCAGAACGCGCCGACGGCGAGCAGCAGGGCGAGCGCCGCGGTCGTGTCCGAGGTCACCAGCGGGCCGTGAGCGAGGCTGGTGGGCGAGAAAACGTAGAGCGTCAGGGAGAGCAGCCCCCCCCATTCGCCCCAGAGCCGGCGCGACCAGAGGAAGACCATGAGGCCGAGCGCGACACTCAGCGAGGCCATCATCGCCCGCCCACAGGCGAGCAGGTAGTCCGGGAGGTTGCCGGAGCCGTAGAGGAAATCGTCCGCGATGATCCAGACATCGGCGCGCCTCCACCAATGCGGGTGCCTTTCCGGGGACAGGCGAGGCTGTTGAGCCAGAAGAGGCAGGGCGGCCCAGCGTTGGGGAAAGTTGCCGTTCTCCGGCTGGAGCCGGTAAGCGCCGTATTTCCAGTAGGCGTAGCCCGCGGTCAGATGCGCGCTTTCGTCGCAGGTGATGCTTTTCCCGAGCCAGCCGCTCACGCCGAGCCACCAATGGAGGGCGAGCAGCAGGCTGACCAGGGCGGTGCGCAGCGGTTTCGGAAGCATGCGAAGCCGGAGAGGTCAGGGAAGAATCCGCACGGCGTCCAGCCTCCGGCCTTCGGCGTCCACCAGGCAGAGCAACAGGCGTCCGCCGGCGGGCCGGGGGCCGGGCCAGGCAAAGGTGAGCCGCACCCATTCCCCTGCGGCGGAAGGCTCGCCTGCCGCATCGATGCGCTCGGCCCGGAGTCCGGCGTCGCCGGCGGCGACCGAGCCCAGCGGCTCCCGGCCTCCGGGGCGGATGGCCCAAAGATCCAGCCGCGTCGGCGCGGCCTGGGCGGCCGGGACGATAAGGCTGAGCTTTTCCCCGTTCTGGCCGGAGGACGGCCAGCGGGCGACGCCCACCGGCGCGATTTTTCGCCCGCGTTTCGCCCAGAAGGCATAGCCATCGAGCGAGAAGACCGGCGCGTAATCGCGGAGCAAATACCGCGCAAGAGGGCCGTCCGAGCTGTGGCCTTGCCGGACCAGCAGCCGGAGCACGTCCTGCTGCACGATGATCACCGGGCGTGCCGCGGCGGACAGCGACGCGACGATCGCCTGCTGGCGCCCGTCGTCGAGGGAGTTGAACCATTGGGTGGCGTTGGCCAGGGTGGGCGTGGGCAGGCCGGTCCAGAGGTTGAAACTGTAGGCGCCGGGCAGGCTGAACAACATGTCGCCGTGTACGCGGGCGTTGCGGCTCAGCGCCTGCATCGCGAAGGCGACCTCGTCGGCGGCGAGGATCTTTTCCGCGCCGGGGAGGTCCAGGGCCTCGCCGGTGCGCTGGTTGAAGCGCGCCGAGCGGCCGAGTTTCACCGTCATGAAGCCGGCCATGACGAGCGCGAGGGCTGCGGCCGCCACGGGGACAAGCCGGGTGGGGCGCAAACGCAGCCGGGCTTGCGTGCAGGTCCAGGCTTCCATTGCGCCCAGGACCAGCAGGGGTAGCAGGAGAAAAGTGCCCCAGTTGATCTGGCTGCCGGCCACCGGATAGCCGTGGAGAAACTGGAGCGCGAGCAGCCAGGCGAGCCAGCGCCGGGCCCGGGCCTCGAGCGCGGCGGCATCCGTGCCGGAGAGCGGCCAGGCGCAGAGGATGGCGAGGGCCGGCGTGAAAGTCATGCCCAGCGCCGGCAGGCTGACCGGAAGCAGACCGAACGCGCTGCCGCAGAAGGCGAGCAGACCCGCGCCGCGCAGGGCGATGACGGCGCTGTCCAGGCGGGGGCGCAGGCCCGGGCGCGCGGCGGCCAGCAGGGCGAGACCGAATGCGATCGCGGCGGAAGGCAGCGCGCCGGGGCGCCAGGGAAAGGCGAAGGAGTACACGCGAGGGTGGCGCAGCGGCTCGAGCAGGACGCCGTCGAGCAGCCCGCGGGCGCAGGTGCCGCGCGCGAGCGTGAGCAGCACCACCCCGCCGGCCGCGACGCCGGCGGCGCCGAGCATGGCGCCGAAGGAGCGGCTGCCGGCCTGGCCCGCGGCCTGGCCCCGGAGGACCACCCAGACGCCCGCCGCGCCCAGCGAGCCCAGCGCCGCGTAGGCGCGGACCCAGGGCTCCGCGAAGAGTCCCTGCATGAGGATGAAGGGCAGCAGCGCGACCCAGGCCGCCACCGCCAGGCCCGCGATCCGGCGCACGGAGGGGGCCGAAGCGTGCGCCAGCAGCCAGCCTCCCGCGGCCGTGAGGAAAAACACGCCGACATTGATCTTGGTGAGCAGCAACACGACCCCCGTCGCCCCGAGCGCCGCGGCCGTGGCCGGATGGGTGGCGGGATCCCTGCGGCAGCCCAGCCAGGCGCCAAGCGCCACCACCAGGCCGACCAGGCCGCCCGGATGGCTGGGCTCGTGGATCATGATCCAAAGATAGGTGAACACGGCCGCGAAGGTGAGCAGCGCGGCCGCCAGGTTGCGGGCGACGTTCCGGACGGCGGCGGCGGCGAAGCCGGCCGTGGCCAGCCACAGGACCAGGGTGAGCCAGCGCGCGGCGGTGTTGTCCCAGGCGAAACGCAGGAGCCGGGCGAGGCCGTCGTAGAGGGCGAAAAAGGCCGGCCCGTACTGGGAAAACACCTCGTCGTAGAGGCGCCCGTGGAGCCCGTAGTTGCGCAACGACAGGAGCACGTAGCCCTCGTCGTCGTAGATCATGAAGGTGGTGAAGAGCAGGGCATGGCCGGCCCAGCCCAGCACGGCCGCCAGCAGGGCGAAGGCGACGCAGGGCAGCGCCCGCCTAATCAAGGCCGGTCCTCCGGCGCACCAGGTAGTTCGGCCGGCGTTTCACCTCGTCGTAGATGCGCCCGAGGTATTCGCCGAGCACGCCGATGCCGATGAGCTGCACCCCGCCGAGAAACAGCGTGAGGGTGACGAGCGTAGTGAAGCCGGTCTGCGCGACTTCGAGCCCGAGGAGGCGTTTCACCACGAAAAAGAGCGCGATCGCGAAGCCGCAGCCGCTGACGAAGAGGCCGAGATAGGTGAGCAGGCGCAGGGGGAGGTGCGAGAAGCTGAAGACCCCGTCGAGGGCGTAGCGCACGAGCCGGCGGAAGGTCTGCTGCGGCTGGCCGGCAGCGCGTTCCTGCCGGTCGTAGGGCACGTCGGCGCGGGGGAAGCCGACCCAGGCGCGCAGGCCGGGGAAAAAACGGTGGCGTTCCTCGAGCCGGCCCAGGGCCTCGAAGGCGGGGCGGCCGAGCAGGCCGAAGGTGCCGGAATCGGGTTCGATGGGCACGTCCGTGAGCAGGCCGAAGACGCGGTGGAACAGGTCGAAGCCGAGGCGGCGCAGGCCCCGCTCGGCGCGGCTGCGGCGTACGGCCCGCACGACCTCGGCGCCGCCGCGCCAGGCCGCCACCAGCTCGGGGATCAGCTCGGGCGGGTCCTGCAGGTCGGCATCCATCGTCACCACCGCGTCCGCCCCCGCGCGGTCCGCCGCCTCGAGGCCGGCGGCGAGGGCGTTCTGGAAGCCGAAGTTGCGGGACAGCTCGACCAGCTTGAAACGCGGATCGCGGGCGTGGTGCTCCGCGATGAGCGCCACCGAGCGGTCGCGGCTGCCGTCGTTGACCAGCACGGCGAGCCAGCGCACGCCGGGGCTGGCGTCGAAAACCCCGCCGAGCCGGCGAAAGAGCTCGGGCAGGACTTCCTCCTCGTTATAAACCGGAATGACGACGGCGACGCAGGGTTCGGCGGACATGGACGGGGCTGAGCTTCACGATTGGCGCGGGCTCGGCAATGCCGGGCTTTCGCGGGCCAGCGCCACGGCGAGGACGACGCACAGGGCCCAGACCGCGGCGGCGAGGGCGGGCGAGGCCACGAGATCGCCGGCCAGGACGAGCTCGAGCGCGACCTTGGCTCCGGCGTTGTTGGCGAAGGCGAGGCCGTATTCCGCGCGGAGGGCCCCGCCGCCCACCCGGGCGAGCTCGTTTATCGGCACCGCGATGGTTTGCAGGGCGAAGTGGAGGACCACGCCGAAGGCGGCGTCGAGCAGCGCGAGGGCGGCGGCCCAGGCGCGCAGCCGGGGCGGCAGGCGCGGCCAGGCGGCGGCGGCGAGGCCGAGGAGGATGAGCGCGAGCGGCTGCAGGCAGATGTGGCCGGCCCCCCAGCGCATCGGTGCGGGATGCACCGCCACGCCGAGCACGACCAGCGCAGCCAGCGCGCAGGCGAAGGCGGCGCGCTCTTTTTCCCCGCGCCAGGCCGGGCGAAAGGCGGCGGCGAGGCCGAGCAGGCCGGCCAGGCCGACCATGCCGGGCAGGCAGGTCTGGTAGAACGAGAACGCGTAGTCGCGCACCGTGGCGAAAGCATTGCCGTGGGCGAGGAAGGAGCGGTCGATGCCGAGCCACGGGGGCGGCAGGAGGGTGCGGAGGAGATTGTCGCCAAAGGCGCTCAGCCGCGCCGCGGGGCCGAGCTCGCCAAGTTGTTTCACGGTGGTGGTGTCGCCCCCGAGCGCACCGCCCCAGCCGGTTTTGGCGATGGCCCAGGCGATCCAGGTGGCGGCGAGGACGAGACCGGGCAGGGCGGCCCGCAGGCTGTTGCCCCACCACGAGGCGCGCCGCAACGAGGCGCGGTCGAGCCACAGGTGAAGCGCGGCGAGCGCGAGCACGTAGGGCGCGGCCGAATAGTGGGCGAGCACCGCGGCCGAAAGCCAGAAGAGAGCGAGCGCGAGGTGGGGTCCCGCCTCGGCCCGCCGGTGGCGCAGCCAGGCGGCGAAGCCGGCGATGACGAAGGCGGCGCAGCCGAGTTTGGTCCAGGAGTAGGTGGCGTTCTCCATGAACAGGGGATGCAGGAGCAGGGCGGCGGGCAGCACGGCCGCGGCGGCGGGACCGCCACCGGCATCGCGAGCCAGCCGGAGCAGCGGAGGCACCGCGGCCAGGCTCAGCAGGGTCATAAAAACCTGGTAGCTCGCGAAGTCGGCCGAGCCGGTCGCGAGCAGGACGGCGGTGGCCAGGTTGAGCAGCGGCGGGCGCGCGGTGAAGGGGTCCAGGGCCAGGACCCAGGGCGGGCTTTTTTCCGGCGCGAGAAAGTAGTGCGCCCGGTGAAAGTGCCCGACCCAGTCGCCGATCCAGTCGCCGCCCGAGTAGGTGCGGACGAGGGCGAGCGCGGCGAGCGTGCCGACGGCGACGACCAGGGACTGGCGGAGGAGCAGGCGCGCTTCCGCATCCTGACACCACGTGCGGGCTTCGCGCCCGGCCGCGAGCCAGCCGGCGAGGGAGGCGGCGAGCGCGGCGAGGCGCCAGGAGGCGGGGGACAGCGCGGCGAGGTGGCAGGCCTGCCCGAGCAGCGCTGCGGTCACGATGCCGAGCAGCAGCGCCGCCACGAGACGGTCCGCTGGCGCCAGGGGCAGCCGGCGGGCCAAGGGCAGGCCGAGGCCGGGGATCACGAAGGCGAAGAGCAGCGGGGCGAGCGGGGCGCCGGGGCTCATGGCTGCGTTTTCTCCGCGACCTTCGCCTCGGGCCAGCGGTGCAGGACCCAGAGCCCGATGGTCTCGGTGGTCGTGCCGGGAGGGGCCTCGCGAAGGGCCACCCCCCAGTCGGTGCCGCCGCGCGGCAGGGCGATGATCCGGAGGCGGGGCGGCAGGTGGCGGCGGAGATGCTCCTCCTTGAGCGGGTGGCCGGCGAGGATCCGCATGCAGAGGCCGTCCTCCGCATGGTCGAAGCGGCCGTCGGCGTACACGGTGACCAACGGGTTCCAGGGAAACCAGATGGCGCCGGGAAAAAGGCGGGCGAGCTGGCCGGCCTGACGATAGTGGTCCGAGGCCGGTCGCCAGCGCCAGCTTTTGACCCGTTCGACGCGGACGAGGCACAACGAGGCGGCGAGCAGCAAGGCGCCGGCGGCCGCCAGCCTCACGCCATGCCGCCGGCCCAGGGCGGCGATCAGGGCGAGGGCGGCGGCGGGCAGCCAGAGTTGGAAGCCGTGCAGCGAGTTCAGGGTGCCGCCGAACTTCATGAAGGCGGCGGCGTTGGGCGGCAGCTCCAGCAGCCAGGCGAGGGAGGGCAGGAGCAACGTGGACTCGCGCCGCCAGACGCTCCGGCGGAAGACCGCCAGCGCCAGCGCGGGCAGGGCGAGTTGCACGAGCAGCTCGGGCAGCATGTCGGCCACGCGCCCGAGGGGATCCGGCGCCCAGGGCAGGGCGCCCGGCACGAGAAAGGTGTTGGCGAGGAGCGCCGGGGCGGGAAATACGGCGAGCATGACGACGCCGATGGCGGCGGCGCAGGCCGCACAGCGCGCGGCGTGGGCGAGACCGGCCTGCCGGCCGCCGGTCCAGGCAAACCAGAGGACCTGAGCGGCGGCGATGCCGAGAGAGGTCTGTTTGCACGCTACGGCGGCGACTGCGCAGGCGGCGGCGAGCCAGGCGCCGGCGGAGCCGCGCTGCCGCACCGCGATCAAGTTGCCCACGAGGCCGAGGGCGACCGCGAGGTTGTCGGACTGGAGGTATTGCCAGGCGGCGTAGGGCCAGAGGGCGACGACGAGCAGCAGGGCGGCCCAGCGCCCGGCGCGGCCGGGCCCGGTGCCGGCCGGTGCCGGCCAGAGCAGGCAGGTCGCGACGAGTGCGGCGAGGGTGGAGAGCAGGTTGATGGCGCCGGCGGCGAGTACGGCCGCGCCGGCGCTGGGGGCGAGCACGGCGGGCAGCCAGAGCAGGACGGGCAGGGGGCCGTACATCCAGGTGGTGGCCGCGCCGGTCTGGAAATCGGTGTAGAAAGGAACGCCCCGCGCGAGGGCGAAGGAAGGGGCGAGCCGCACGTCGTTCCAGACGCTGATGGGGAACAGGCACCAGCAGAGCCAGAGCCAGGCGAGAACCGCCGCCGCGGCGACACCAAACGCGGCGAGGAGGCTCCATCCGTGACGAGCGGGCGTCGTGGGGGTCATGGGGCGTTGATGGTTTGGCCCGGTGCCGGCGCAAGCGCGGACAAATCCCAGACCAGATGGTCGCCCACGCGAAGGACGGGAGCGACGCGGGTGCGCAGGGTGACGAGGAGAGGTGCGCGGTCCGCGATGCGGCCCGCGACCGGGTCGCCGACAGCCCAGCCGATCCAGCGGATGCGTTCACGCCGCAGCGCCTCCGCCGCCTGCGGGGCGGTGAGTGTCCGCGAAAAGGCCGGCGCCAGCGCCGGCGAGTAGAGGGTGGTGGCAGGCCGGCCCGCTGCGTTGAGCCGGTTTTGCAGACCGGCCCGCTCGACCGCCACGCGTCCGTCGCCGGCGGGCAGGGCGTCATGGAGGGCGAGCGCGAGCTGCCCTTCGGCGGCCGGATCGGGCGCGAGCTCGTGCCAGGTGGCGAAAAGCGGGGCGCTGGGAGCGGTGCGGGGACGGGCCGGCAGCCACCAGGCCCGGCGGGCGGCGTCGGTGGCGAAAAGCACGAAGAGAAAGGCGAGGACGGCCCGGGCGGGCGGGCGCCAGGCGACGGCACCCGGCCAGCCGCCGAGCGCGGCAGCGAGGACGAGCGCCGGCCCCAGCACGCGCAGGGAGTAGTTCCAGCCGCCGGAAGTATAGCCGACCGACCAGGCCCACAGGCCGGCGAGGGCGGTTCCGACGATGGCGACGAGGGCCGCCCCGCCGCGCAGCCGGGCCCGGAGGACGCCCGTGAATCCGGCGGCGAGGGGCAGCGCGGCAACGAAGGGCAGAGTGGCGGCGAACCATTTCAGCTCGAAACCCAGTGCGCCCCGGCTCCAGAAGGCGTGAATCGCGTCTAGCAGGGCGGCGTAGGCCTCGGATTTTCCGGGCCCGAGCAGGCCCTGGGGAAAGAGCGGGTCGCCCGTCCGCAGCCAGTTGCGCGCGTACCAGGGCAGCGAGACGGCCAGCAACACCGCCAGGCAGCGAAAGGCCTGGACGCGACGCCCCTGGAGCAGCGCGACGAACGCGGCCAGCGGGCCGAGCGCGAGGGCGTACTCGCGGCACCAGGCGGCGAGCCCGAAGGCGAGGCCGGCCCACGCCGCGGTCCTGGTTTCGCCCGGACGGGCGCTGCGCAGGAGCAGGGCGCAGCCGGCGGTCAGGGTGATGGCGAGCAGGCCGCTCTCCTGGCCCATGCCCACGCTCCAGCCGACGAGGGCGCTGGAGGCGAGGAGGCCGAGCGCCGGCCACACCCCGCGCGGACCCCAAAGTTCACGGGCGAGGATGGCGCAGGCACCGCCGGCGAACAGGGCCTCGCCGGCGACGCGCGGAAGGGTCAGGACCGGGTCGGTCGCGCCGGCAATCCGGTAGATCCAGGCATTGGCCAGGCTGGCGAGCGGCGGAATGCCGTCGGGGAAACCGTAGACCTCGAAATCCGCCGCCGATACGGGCGGGTAGAACGCGATGCGGCCGGTCCGGACCATGAGCCGGGCCAGATGATCCCAGCGAAAGGCCTGATCCCAGCCCGACAACGGATCCAGGATGGCGCGCGTCACGAGGCTGGCGAAAGCGAGCGCCGCGGCCGCGACACCGGCCCATTCCCAGCCCTGCGGCCGGGGAAGCATCGGGTCGGCGCGCGGCGCCTTGTTCCGGGCCAGCCAGAGCAGCCCGGCGGTGAGCGCCAGCCAGGCCCCGACGCCTCCGAGGCCGGCCCAGGGGAGGCCCACGGTTTCGCCCGCCATCAGGAAGGCGCACCCGAGGGCGGCGGAGGCCAGCGCGCCGCTCAGGAGCGGCCAGGGCGCGCTCAGCATCCGGGCGAGCAGCCAGCCGGGGGCGAGCCAGGCGACGGGCGCCGCCACGAGCGCGAGGAACCAGGGCAGGGCCTCATTCATGGGCGGCGGCCGCGGTGCGGAGATTTTTGGCCACGCGCCAGGCGATCAACGCGAGTCCAGCGACAAGGACGGGTGCGAGCGGGGCGAGGTGGTCGCCGAGAAACGTGAGCCCGAAGCGCTGTTTGTCCCAGGCGTTTTGAAAAGCGCTCGGGCCGAAAGCGAGGAGGGTCTGCTCGAGCTTCGGTGAGGATCCGAACTGCACGAGCGGATCGCGATGCTGGAGCGCGAAATGCAGGAGCGTGCCCCAGGCAAAATCGACCGTGAAGCCCAGGGCGCAAAGCCGGCGGAGGCCCGAGGGCAGCCGAGGCCAGGCGTGGGCGAACGCGATCAGCGCCAGCACGACCAGAGGCAGGAGACCGATGTGTACGAGACCCCAGGCATCGGCTCCGCCGTGGGCGGCCACGCCGAGCAGGACGTTGCCCGCCGCCCAGACGATCCAAAAACCGCGGAGAGCCGGGGTGGTGGACGCGTCCCGCGGTTTCGGTTTCGTCCAGAACCACAACAGGGCGGGTGCGGTCACGCTGCCGATGGCGAACCAGAGATTGGTCTGGTAGAGGAGAAAACCGCGGTCGCGCAACGCGGACCAGGCATAGGATTGGGCGAAGTTCCGCCAGTCGTCGGGGCGCAGAAAATGCGGGACAAGGGTGCGAAAGAGGTTGCCGCCGACGCGGGCGAGCTGCCCGCCGGCATCGAGGGTCGAGCGGTCGGCGACGGCGGTATTGGCGAGGAACACCCCGGCCGCCCCATAGGCGTGGAGCGCCCAGGCCAGCCAGGTTGCCAGGATGGCGGCGGAGGTGAGGCCCGCGGCGAGGGCGGAGCGCCAAAGGGCCGGATCGCGCCAGTGCCCGCGTCGCGCCCACAGGCTGGCGGCGAGGGAGACGAGCACATAGGGCGCGACCGAGTAGTGGACGAGCACGCCGACGGCGAGCAGCGCAAAGCCGGCGACGAGATGGCGACGCGAGCCGTCCGCGCAGGCCTGGAGCAGGAAAGGGAGGCTGGCGAGGACCAGGGCGGCGGCGGGAAGCTTGGTCCAAGGGAAGGTGGCGTTTTGGAGGAGGGAGGCGTTTCCCATCAGGAGCGCGGTGAGCAACCAGCCGGCGCGGGCGCCACCGCCGAGCTTCGCCAGGACCGCCCAGGCGGCGGGCAAAAGCAGCGAGGCGCCGAGGGTCATGCCTGCCTGGTAGGCCGAAAAGCCGCCGCCGGTCGTACCGAGCCAGCCGGCGAGAACGAGGTTCCAGAGCGGGGGGCGCGCGGTGAGGCCGCAGCGTGTGTGGAAGACCGTGTCCAAGGGGGCGTGATCCAGGAAAAAGCGGGCCCGCTGATAATGCTCGACCCAGTCGCCCATCCAGCCGCCGCCCCAGTAGGTCCGAACCAGGGCAAGCCAGCCGAGCAGCCAGGCCGCGAAGAGCAGCCAGGCGGGCAGCAGGGAACGGAGCTCCGGAGCGGAAAAAAAGTCCGCAATCGCGCGGCGGTGACGGAGCGCCACGAACACGGCCAGCGCGGGCGCCAGGCGGTGCCAGCCAGGGCCGAGGCCGGCGAGACAGACGGCAAAGGCGATCAGGTAGCTGGCGAAGACGCCGGCGCCGAGGCCGAGCGCGAGACGCTCCGACGCGCGGCCTTTCCAGCGGGCGATGAGCGGCCAGCCGAGACCGAGCACCTGGGCGGCCAGCAACGGGGCGAGGAAGAGGTCCCCGAGTCCGCGCAGGAGGCTCGCGTGCAGGGCCGGGTCGGTCATGGCACGGGCGGAACTCGCCTCAGGCTGCGCCCGGGGGAGGCGGGGCGGTCCGGCGGTAATCGCCGCGGCTGAAATACTTTTCCAGCCAGACATACATCACGATGAAGAAGTAGCGGCTGCCCATCTCCTTGATCTTGAGCTTGGCCTCGCCGGTGCGCCGGTTGCGCCAGGTGATCGGCACCACGGTCCAGGTGTAGCCGCGGACGATGGCCTTGAGGGGAAGCTCGACGGTCAGGTTGAAATGCGGGGCGATGAGCGGCCGGCAGCCGTCGATCACCGCGCGCCGGTAGGCCTTGAAGGCGTTGGTGGTGTCGTTGAGGGGAAGCTTGAAAAGGACCCGGATGAAAAAATTGAAGGCGCGGTTGAGCAGCAGCTTCGTGGCGGGGTAATCGATCGTGCCGCCGCCCTTGATGAAACGGCTGCCGAAGACGCAGTCCCAGCCCTCGCACAGCTTGTTCCAGTAAACGACTACGTCCCGCGCGTCGTCGGAGGCATCGGCCATGAAGATCACGAGCGCATCGCCGCGGCTGTGGTTGAGGCCGTGGATGACGGCGCGCCCGAAACCGTGCTCGCCGAGGTTTTGCACGGGAGCGAGTTCGGGAAGATGCGCGCGCAGCTCCGTCAGGATCGCCCAGGTGCCGTCGCGCGAGCCGTCGTCCACCACGACGATTTCGTGCGGGATGGCGTGGAGGCGGAGCTCCAGATGCAGGTGCTCGACGGTGGCGGCGATGCCGCCCTCCTCGTCACGCGCGGGGATGACGACGGAGAGCAGCGAGGGCTTGCTCGGCGTCGGTCCGGTGGGCGCGGGAAAGGCGGAGGTCATGGGGCGGTGGCGGTCCGAGAAAAGGGCGGGGAACCTTCGGGGGAAAGCGGGAATCGGCGTCAAGGCGCGGGAGGCGGCGGAGGAACCGGGGACCGGGCAGCGGCGAGCTGTTCCAGGCGATTCTGATAATAGGAGGCCTCGGCTGGCAGCGCGGCGAGGCCGCTGGCCGAGGCGCAGAGCTTCAGGACGCGGATGTCTTTCGGCGCCTCCCGATGCGCCTCCCGGAGGAAGTCCAGCGCGGTCTCGGGCATTTTCTGGGCGAGGTAGTTTTCCCCGTAGTAGGAGCCGACGAGCACGACGTAGTTGTGGCGGGCATCCTTCAGCGCGGACAGCGTCCGCCAGAGCGGCACGATGGGATCCTGCCGGTCGCAGACCTGGTGCCAGGCGGGCACGGTCAGGTTGGCCAGGGCGGCGAGGACAAAGGCGGCCGCGATCGCGGTGCGGGCCGCGGCGACGGCGCGATGGTGGAGAAGGATGACGACCGGAAGCAGGACGCCGGTGTTGCGGCTGAAGTCGTCCGCCAGGAAACAGGCCGCGAGAAAGGTTCCCAGGGCGCCCAGGCCGAGCGCGGCCGCGCGGAGAGCCGGGCCGGGCCGTCCGTCTTTCGTCCGTCCGCCGAAAAAGCCGGCGAGAGTCGGCAGCCAGGCCAGGCGCAGGCCCTGCCAGAGGCCGAGCCAGACGCCGGCGGTTCCCAGGGTGGCGAGATGCCGCCCGGTCACGTAGGAGGCGGGGCCCTCGTTCAGCGTGCTTTGCCACGTGAGCAGCCGGAGGAGGAGGTAGGGGAGCACGGCGGCGGCCGGGCCGAGCGACACGGGCCAGGGTTCGGCCGGCTTTTGCGGATCGGGCGGGTGCGTCCATCGGGCGAGGAGGACGAGCGGCAAGCCGATGACGAAACGTTCGTCGACGAAGGGGCCAAGCAGGCAGGCGACGACACGGCTCGAAGCGCGAGGGGAAAGCAGGACGACACAAAGCCCGAGCACCCACCAGGCGTCGAAATAGCAGAGCCAGCCCAGCGAAGTGAGGGCGGTCGCCGAGGTGGCCACGATCAGGCTCAGGCCCAGTATCTGCCAGGGGCCGGCGCGGGCCGGGCCGCGCCGGATGGCGTAGAACACGAGCGCGGGCACGCCGGCCCAGCCGAGCGCGGCCATGACGGCGAAGGGGGCGCCGAGCCAGTGGAGCGGCAGCACGGGCAGGAGGCGCCAGGCCACCGCCCGGCTCACGTCGTTGGTCGGCGTGTGCCAGGGATCCGCCAGCTGTTGTTCGTGAAAACGCGCGCGCGCCGTCTCCGGAAGCGTCTTCGCGACCTGGAAGTCGAAGCAGCTCCAGCGACCGAGGTTGGGCGAAAACAGCAGCAGGGCGACGAGGCAGGCGAGCAGGCCCAGCGCAAACGCGAGTGGGCGCGAGGTCCGTGGCGCGGGGCGATATGCGCCCGGAGCGTCGGCGCCGGCTGCCGCGGAGGCGGCGCCGGAAGGCGCGGGCATTCCGGTCATCGGGCCTCCCCCGGTTCGGCGGCGGACGGAGGGCGCCGCCGTTCAAAGATCAGGAATTCGGCGTCGTAGAGAAGCACCTGCCGGCCCGGCGCCAGCGCGGCGTTTTGGATGGCCTCCCGGTTGTCGAAGCGGGCTCTGAGCCGGTATCCGGGCAGGATCTCGTTCTGGAGTTTCTGGTTACCGCTGATCTCCAGCGGACGAAGCACGATCCAGTCGGGCTCGAGCCGGGCGATGAGCGGGGCGTAGTCCTTGGAGACCTCGCGGATGGCCGCGCTGACCGCAGGCGCGGTGAGGCCGGGGAAATCCAGCAGCCTGACCTGAGGGGCGGAAAAATAGCCGATGTAGCCGATAGGTTCGAGGAAGACGGTGTCGCCCGGTCGCGCGTGGGCCTTCAGCCACAGGCCCGCGGGCTTGCGCACCGCCTCCTCCACCAGGCGCTGTCGTGCCCGGGCGGTCAGGGTGCCCGCGACGAGCAGGAAGGCGCTCGAGGTGAGGGCCGCGCTCAGCAGCACCCGGGCCGCCGGAGCGGAAACGCGCCAGCCGCGGGCGAGAAGCCCGGCCAGGGCGATGCCGCCGAGCAGGGTCCAGGGCGAATAATACCAGGGGTAGGGCAGGATCTGCTGGAGGTAGAGCGCCCCCATGAACAAGGCGAAGGAGCCGACGCGCGCCGCCCGCGGCAGGGCCGGCCAGACCCAGAGGAAACAGGCCAGCCGGGCGAAAAAGGCCCAGATCGCCTCCCAGTTTCGGCCCCAGTTCTGACCCTGGTGGTAGGTCGGGGCGAAGGTCTCGGTGAGCGCCGAATAGTCGGTCAGGGCGCGCAGCGGGGAGAAAAGCAGCCTCAGCGCGTCGAAGTCCTGGGCTGGCGAAAGGGCGGTCTTGGCCACGATCGTCTGGGGCACGGGCGAGCCGTAATACCACCAGGCGCCGAGAAGCCAGGGGAGGTAGAGCAGGACGCCGAGTCCGATCGCTGGGGCTGCCGCGCGCAGGAGCGGGCCGCGCTTTTCCCGGGAGAAAAGCCAGGCGCCGAGGGTGAGCCCGCCGGCAATGACGAAGGCATCGGGGCGCGTCCACATCAGGCCGGCGTAGGCGCAGGCGAGCGTGCCGCGCCGCGGCCCCTCCGGGCGGACCAGCTCCCGAAAGGCGAGGACAGTGAAAAAAACCAGCATGCCGGTTTCCATGCCGTTGGCCGCGAACTCGATCGTCTTGATCTGGGCGAGCCCCAGCGCGAGGGCCGTCACCGTGGCGGCGCGTTTCCAGCCCTGCTCCGCCAGTGCGCCGGCGGCCAGCCAGGCGGCCGCGCCGAGGAAGGCGGCCGACAGGATGCGGAAAAGCCAGAGCGCTCCGGTCGCGCTGCCGGTGATCGCGTAGGCGAGGGCGGGCAGCAGGACGCCCAGCGGCGAGGTGAAGGTGTGGACCCGTTCGCCCGGGTTGTAGACGAGGCCGTGCCCGTCCACCAGGTTCTGGCTGCTGCGGAAAGTGATGTAATAGTCTTCCCAGGCCGCGCGGGTGAGCGCGGCGAAAAGCAGCGCGAGCAGGCCGATGGCGAGGGCGGCGACCCACTTCAGGGCGGGGGTCGCGGAAGCGGCGGGGGAAGCCTGGGCGGCGGAGGGAGCGGTCGTCACGAAGGAATGCCGGGGCGGGCTCTTAGGCGGCGGGCCAGTCGGGATGCGCCCGGGCGTGCGCGGCGATTTCCTCCAGGATGGCGTGCAGCGGAGTGCGCGGCCGCCAGCCCCAGGTTTTTTCCGCGAGGGCGCTGTCGAGCACCACCCAGGGCAGGTCGTAGGGCCGGGGCGCCGGATCGGACGCGACCTCGTGCGGCCCGAGGCGCTCCGTGCACCAGGCGCCGAGCTGGCGGAGCGACATGGCCTGGCCCGCGCCGCCGGCCAGGTTGAGGACGCGCGGCGCGTCCGTCCGTCCGGGGGCGTCTAGCTGGGCGAGGAGGAGCGGGGCGAGGTCGGCGGGGTGCAGGCAGTCGCGCACCTGGTGGCCGTGGCCG
The DNA here is from genome assembly GCA_966250295.1 of uncultured Akkermansia sp. Taxonomy (GTDB): domain Bacteria; phylum Verrucomicrobiota; class Verrucomicrobiia; order Opitutales; family Opitutaceae; genus IMCC26134_A. The sequence goes on from CBINGR010000059.1 coordinate 18,752, forward strand.
CCAAAGCCGATGTGGCGGAGCGGGCGGCGCGCGGCCCATTCGCGTATCCAGTAACTGAATATCCCCTGATCGGCGCGGCCGAACTGGCCGGCGCCCGCGAGCACGCCGCAGCGGTTGATCCAGACGGGAAAACCGAAGGCGTGGCCGTACTCCAGGGCCACGGCCTCGGAGGCGAGCTTGGTCGCGCCGTAGAGCGAGACCGGCGCCGCGGTGGAAAACGTTTCCGCGATGCCGGCCGCGGAGACGCCCGGCGGCAGGGCGCCGGCGGCGAGCGCGGCGGGTTCGGGGACGAAAGCGCCGCGGTGCACGGCCACGGGGAGGGCGGCCAGCGGGGGGATGGAATAGACGCGGCTGGTGCTCAGCAGGATGAAGGCGGCGGCGTGACGGCGGCAGTACTCCAGCAGGTGGAGGGTGCCGCCGAGGTTGTGGCCGGTGAGCTGGGCGGGGGTGCAGCCGGAGCCGGCGGTGCCGGCGAGCACGCTCGGTTGGGCCGCGCAGTCGATCACCGCGTCGGCCGCAGGCAGGGCCTCCAGGTCGGCGGCGACGCGCAGGTCGCCGTGCCGGACGTCCACCCCCAGGGCGCGAAGCGGGGCGGCATTGTGGTGCGCCCCCTCGCGGGCGAGGTTGTCCACCCCGGCGAGCGCGAGGCCGGGGCGCCCGGAAAGAAGCGCGCGGGCGAGGGTGGAGCCGGCGAAGCCGCAGATGCCGGTGATGAGGATGCGCATGCGCGGGGCGGCGGGCTAGCGGAGGACGTTGTATTTCACGATGGCCCAGAGGGCGCGGAAGCCGTCGCGCCAGCCGATCTTTTTGCCCTCGGCGTAGGTGCGGCCGTAGTAGCTGATGCCGACCTCGTAGACCACCACGCCGGGGATCTTGGCGATTTTGGCGGTGATCTCGGGCTCGAAACCGAAGCGGTTTTCCTCGATCGCGATCTGCTTCACGACTTCGCGCTTCATCACCTTGTAGCAGGTCTCCATGTCGGTGAGGTTGAGGTTGGTGAACATGTTGGAGAGCAGGGTGAGGAACTTGTTGCCCACCATGTGCCAGAAATAGACGACACGGTGCGGGCGGCCGCCCATGAAGCGCGAGCCGAAGACGACGTCGGCCTTGCCGCCCTCGATGGGGCCGAGGAGGATGGGGTATTCCTGCGGGTCGTATTCGAGGTCGGCGTCCTGGATGAGCACGATGTCGCCGGTGGCCGCGGCGAAACCGGTGCGGAGCGCGGCCCCTTTGCCCTGGTTCACCTCATGGTAGATGATGCGGTCCACCAGCGGGGCGATCTCGGTGGCGAGGATGTCGCGGGTGCCGTCGCGCGAGCAGTCGTCCACGATGACGATCTCGCGGTCGGCCACGGGTGCGGCGCGGACCGCGTCTACGATCGTCCGGATGGTGCGGGCTTCGTTGTAGCAGGGAATGACGATGGAGAGCTTCATGCCGGGGTCGGGGGGATATGTCGGGGCGGGACGGCGCAAGCAAAAGCAATTTCCGCCTGGGGCGCGGCGGTTTGCGCGCACGGCGGATCAGGGCGCGGCCGGGCCTCCCTCGGGCTTGCGCTCGAACACGTGAAACGCGGCGTCGTAGAGCATCCAGCGGCGTCCGGGCGCGTAGCGGGCGTTCCCGATCGCGGCGGTGTTGTCGAAAAGCCGCCGGTGAACGTAGGCGGCCAAGGCGCCCGATTTTTGCAGGTCCTCGGCCATGACCTCGTTGGGACGCAGGACCAGCCAGCGGGGGCGGAGAGTCGGGATGAGGGTGGCGAAGCTGGTTTTCCCCTGCGCGACCGCGTCGGACACCGCGCGCGAGGTGAGCCCGGGATAGTCCGTGATCACCACCTTGCCGCCGGAAAAATAGCCGATGTAGCCGATGGGCTCGAGCATGACGGTGTCGCCGAGGCGGGCGTTTTCCTTCAGCCAGAGCCCGATCGCGCCGCGCACCTGCTCCTCGACGAGGGTCTGGCGCAGGGCGGCGGTGACCGTGCCCGCGACGAGGACCACCAGGCCGGAGCTCACGATCACCGCGGCGCCGAGGCGGACCGCGGTGCCGGCCTGGCGCCAGCCGCTTGCGCAAAAACCGGCCAGGACGATTCCGATCAGGGCGGTCCACGGGGCCAGATACCAGGGATAGACCACGATCTGTTCCAGATACACTCCGCCGATCAGCAGGGCGAAGGAGGCGAGGCGCGCGGGCCGGGGCAGGCCCGGCCAGATCCACGCGAACGCGGCGATGGTCTTGATCGCGCCCCAGAGGTAGTGCCAGTCGCGACCCCAGGTTTGCAAAAAACCGTAGTTGGGCCCCACCGCTTCGCTCAGGATGCCGCCGCTGGAGAAACAACGCAGGGGCGCTAAGACCAGCCCCAGCGGGTCGAAACTTCCCTTGAGGCCGGCCTTGGCGACGATAGTCTGCGGGAGGGGCGAACCGTAGTACACGGTCGCGAAGACCAGCCAGGGCGCGTAGAGCGCGATGCCCAGGGCGACGGCCCGGAGGCCTTTTCGGAAGAGCGGCTTCCGGGCCTCCGCAGGCGAAAACAGCAGGGTGCCGAGGGCGAGCCCGCCGGCGACCACGAAGGCATCGGGCCGGGTCCACATCAGCCCGGCGAAGGCCGCGCCCAGACGGCCGGTCCGAAGGCCCTCTGCGCGGATGAGCTCGGCGAAGGCGAGCACGGTGAACAGCACGAGGAACGCGGACTCCATGCCGTTCGACGCGAATTCGATATTTTTGAGAGCAGCCAGGCCGATGAGGGCCGCCAGCAGGCAGGCCGCCTTCGCCCAGCCCTGCCGCTGCAGGGCGTCGGCAAGCAGCCAGGCGCCGGCGCCGAGAGCGGCGGCGGAGAAGACGCGGAAAAGCCAGATGGCGCCTTCGTCGCTGCCCGTGACCGCATAACCGAGCGCGGGCAGGAGCACGCCGAGCGGCGAGGTGAAGGTATGCAGCCGGTCGCCCGGGTGGTAGACCAGGCCGTTTCCCTCGACCAGGTTCTTGCTGCTGCGAAAGGTGATCCAGTAGTCCTCCCAGACCGAACGAGTGAGCAGGGCAAAGAGCAGCACCAGCGACGCGACACCGAAAGCAAGGAGCCAGTTCAAGCCGCGGCTGGGGGCGGGGATGCAGGGGGCGGGCGGTTCGGCGCTTGGGTTCATTCAGGATGTGGCAGGGCGGAAAAGGTCGGGGTCAGGGCTGATTTCCAGCCTGGGCAGCGGCGGCCTGGGCGCGGGCGCGGGGGGCGACGTCGTCGAGCAGGCGCTGCACCTCCTTCACCTCGATGCGGGAGACCTTGCCGAGGCATTCGCGCAGCTCGCGTTCGGCGGACACGAAATCGCGCCGGTTGAAATAATACTGCACGGCGGCTAGGTGGAACTCCGGCTGTTCGCAGGAATGGAGCTGGGCCCATTCCATCCATTCGAGGGCCACTTCCGGCTGCGTCCGCTCCCAGCGCGCCACCCACTGGCGCAGGCCGAAAGTCGTGCTGGGAAAGGCCCGCAGCAGCCGGGCCTGGGGGGAATCCGGATCGAAGGAACGGCCGCGGAGCAGAACGAGGCCGAGGAAACCGTGGAGCAGCAGCACCGACAGGGCGAACAGCAGGCAGGACCGGAAAACGGGGTGAAACGCCTTCACCGGGCCCGAGGCTTCGGGCGTCCGCCCGCCCTGCGCGAAACCGAGCGCCAATCCGGTGAAGACCGCCGCGGCAATGAACACCACCTGATGGTAGAAGATGCCGTCGAAAATCCCGTAGGCGATGCAGCCTGCGGTCGCCGCCGCCGCCCAGAGCAGCGGCGAGGGCTCGGCCGTGGACGGCGTGGCGCTGGGAGCGCCGGCATTTCTGCCGGCGGATTGGGGTTCGGCCGCGGGCAAGCCGGGGCTTTCGACCCCGGCGCGGGCCGCGTGCCGGCGGAGCAGCGGCCACATCGCCAGGAGGAGCAGCAGCAAGGCGGGCAGGGCGCCGAAAAGCCCGTGCTCGTAGAGGAACTGGAGCACCAAGTCGTGCGGCTGGGAGCCGTCGAGACGCGGCTGGATATACAGGTAGGCGTCGGAGCCGTGGCCGAGCCAGGGCGTTTCCCAGATGCGCTTCCAGACTTCCGGCCAGAAATCGCTGCGGTCGGAGGAGAGCTGCCCGAGGTTCTCGGCCGCAGTCGTGCGCTCGAGGGCCGACCACAGGCCCATGTTGGCGTAGGGATTGCCGATCAGGGCCGACGCGGCGATCGTCACGGCCGCGAGCGAAGGAAGAGCGCGGAGAAGGAAGCGCCGGTCCGCGGCCCCGCCGCGGCAGAACCACGCCGCGATCATCGCCCCGAGGCCCAGGAGCGGTGCCCTGCCGCCGGAGGCCGCCACGCCGGCGCAGGAGGCGGCGCAGAGGACGAAGGCCGGCCATTTCGCCCGCAGTCCCGGCGGGCTCAGGGCCAGCCAGCCCAGGCCGGCGACCACGCCGGCAAACTGGTGCATGGCGTAAATGCGCAGGCTCCAGTAGAGGGGAAAAGCCCGGCCCTCGGCGGCCGCGCGGCACACTACGAGGAGCGAGCCCAGCGCGGCCCCCAGCGCGATGCCGGCCAGCACCAGGCGCACCGCGGGCAGGCTGCGCGCGAGGTGGCGCGCCACCATGCCCCCGGCGATCACCCAAAGCGTGGCGGAAGCCGTCGCGAGGGCGCGGGCCGGGTAGCCGGCGAAGGCGGTGGACAAGAGCAATGCGGTGCAAAGCCAGAGCGTCAGCACCCGCGCCGCCGGCGCGGCGGGCCGGGAGATTTTCCAGCCCAGCCAGACCGTCGGGACAAGCAGGAAGGGCAGGGTGCGGTCCACGTCCACCGGCAGCAGCAATACGAAGGGCAGGACGGCGAAAGCGACGGCGAGCGCGAGCGCCGCGGGAAGGCAGTCGCGATCCTCCGGGCAGCTGGGAGCGAAGCCGGAGAGATGGGGCGATTTATCGCGGGCGAGAATCATGCACGAATCGCGGGCGGGGCGCAGGCTCGCTACGAAAATCGGGAAAGACACGTCAAGAAACGCGAGGAAACGGTGAAAAGTGAATAGCACTTGCGGCGACCGGGCTGGGTGTTTGGAACCTGGACTGGCAACCCATCGTGATCGTGCGCCTGCGCCCACCGGTGCTGAGCGAGCTGCGTTTCGAGATCGTCGGCCGCCCGATCACTGTCACGTCCAATGTCGATTTCCGCGTCTTTCATCCGCCACCTCAGCCAATCCTTCCGCCGATTTTGATGAAGACGGCCTGACGAACGCCGAGGAACTCCTTCACGGGCCCCCCCAACAAACCCCAACACCGACGGCGACGAGGTTTTTCGACAACGCCGACGGCTTTTGTAATTTAATAAGTATATATTTATTAACAACTTAACTTCTATACTTTGAAAGCGTCGGCAAGTCTCGTCAGTAAGAGATTGCCATCGGGTAATTCGCTGTAACGCCATATCGGACAATTTACCTACGAAGTCTCCCGCATTGCGTCAAAATGACGCTGGTTTTGGTCCGTTTTATCACTGTCCACTCTATGAAAATCACCTCTTCTCCCCTCGTTCTGGGTCTCGCGCTCATGGGTTGTCAGGCGTTCGCCGATGGTGTGTATGTCGCTCCGCCATCGGGTGGTTACAGTGATCCGGCGGATCCGGTCGATGGCATCGAATTTGGCTCATCTTACTATATCGCCCCAGGCGTAACCGGGCTGACATATGGCGCATCGGAGAATTTTTTTACTGGATCGATTTCCTTGGTCGGCGTCGGCGGCGGTCTGGCTACTTTGTCCTGCGGTTCTATTGCCGGAGACTTGGACATCTACGTCAGCAGAGGGATAAACACGCAGTGGTTGACTTTGCAGATACCCGGGCCCGGATCTGCGCCCCATTTGCGCCTTGGCGGGACTTCAGCTGCCGAAATAGAATTCGGTTCGGGTCTCGCTTCTCCCGATACGGTCTTGGCCCGCTCCGCGTCCGGCGTTCTCCAAATCAATGGCCAGACTATCGTTACCGAAAACAGCCTGGGTAATTATGTCACTTTGACGGGTGCTCAAACGCTGAGCGGCAGCAAAACTTTTTCCGGAACGACGACCTTGGGGGGATCGACCGCCGCCCAGCAGGTCGTGATCGACAACACGGGCAAGATCGGCGTTGGCAGTGCGCCTACGGGGAAATTCAGCATTGTCACCTCGTCCCAGCCAGGACGGCAGGTGATCATCGGCGCGGCTGACGGTGCCGACTCGCTTATGACCGTCCGGGGAGACGACAATGGCATCGCCCGGATCAAATTGCAAAACCTGGCGACCAACGCTTCCGTTGGCCACGGTTTCGGCCTGTGGACCTACTTTGGCACCACATCGTCGACCTCGCCGATTCTGGCCGGCGTATTGAACGTGCTCAAAGAATCGGAATGGACCGCCACCGGTACTACTCAAAATTCGACGATGACTTTTACGACGGCCTTCGCCGGATCGACCACCGAAAAGATGCGGATCAGCTCCGCCGGCAATCTCGGCATCGGAACGACGGCACCCGCATCAAGACTGCATATTGTAGATGGGAGCGGTGCCGTAAGAATAGAAACGACGACCGCGGATGCCACGACCAAGTTCGGCCGGTTTGTAATCGGCCACTATACAAATTCCGAGGAACCGGTTATGGGTTTCCATGCGCAAAGCGCAGGGACTGAAAATTGGGTCAACATCGGCGGCGGGTCCACGATATTCAACACTGCAAACTTCTTATCTTTCTATACTGCCGCCAACAACACTACCCTGATGGGCACGGAGAGGATGAGGATCGTGTCGAACGGCAACATCGGCATCGGCACCAGCAGCCCCACCGCCAAACTCGACGTCAACGGTACCGTCCAGATTGCGGGTGATGTGAAGGTCAAAAACAACGCCGTCATCCGCATCTCCGCCGTAGGCGACATTCCGATGATCGCGAACCCGGTTGGTATCAATCCTGCCAACTAGGCCGCCCCATGAATCTCTCCCGTTTTCGTATCGGGCTGGGGCTTTGCCTCGCCCAGTTCGCGCCTCTTGTCCAAGCCGGCCCGGTGCCGACCCAAGGCAAACCTGAGGCCTATCCCGCTTGGTGGTTCGAACGGGACGTCGTTCCGCGTCGTTCCGAATACTCTGCGGTAGTCCCGCCCACGCTCAAGTGGCCGGACCACTACCCGCTGGCCGACGACTATGCGGCCGCCAATGTCGGCCAACTGAAATATGTCGCCATCCAAGCCGCCGCTGAAATGAATGCCCTGCTCCCCGCCCCCGGGGCGGGGGAGGACATCGGCGATCTGCTCGTCTCTTGGAACCAATTCCCGCCGCCGGCCTCACGCGACGATTTTATCGCGATCAATCAAGGCCAGCTCAAATATGTCGCCGCCTTGTTTTACGATCGCCTGGCCGAACTGGGTTACACCGGAAAGCCGCTGACTGCCGGTCAGTCCTACCCCTGGGCGAGTGGAACAAGTGGAGACGATGATTTCGCGCTGGTGAATCTCGGCCAGCTTAAGCACGTGTTCAGCTTCCGTATACCCGGCGGCAGCGGCGACGCGGCCGATAGCGACACGGACGGAATGCCCGACGCGTGGGAATTCCTCTATTGGAACAATCTAGCAAATTTGGCGGCGGCCGATTTCGACGCCGATGGCGTCAATAATGTCACCGAATATCTCCAGGGGCGCGATCCGACAAAAGGCTTCGTGGCGGACACCTCGGGTGCCGTGGCGCTTCGTGTTTATAATCCTGCACCGTAAATACGCGGACGATTCATCCTCATCATTCGCCTCATGAATTTCTTCCTCCGTCTCCTATTAGTCGGCCTCTTGCCTGCATTCCTTGCGCGGGCACAATCCTGTGGCCCGCAACAGGAGCTACCACCGACAAGTTTTTATTACGTTAGCTTTGAGACAACAGCCGCGTTGATCGGATTTTCGGAATATACGAGCCCCAGCAATCCTCCCAAAAAATACAGGCAACAAACCCTGTCAGGGAGTTGGTGTAATGACGACCGAAACAGTATCGGCAGCGACTGTGGAATCCAAGGCACCAATCGGACATGTGATTGCCCGCAAGGCAACCACGACCGCGAAGTATATGGAGGTTCTTATGTCTATGACAAGGAGACCGGAGCTGAGACTAATGGCCAGACGAGGCATTACGGTATCCGCGCCGGAAGCACGCTCTGCGGTTCGGTAACGGTTACTCTTCAAGGTCCACCGCCGCGTAATTTTCTGGGGCCGTTCGCCTCGGTTGACCGCTTCGACGGGGTCACCCAAACGGAAAAAATATGGAGTTATGCGGGAAACTGCATTCCGCTGCCTCCGGTCAATGGCAATAACTATTTAACAAGAACTACGACAGGGACCGTTAATGCGACATTATCGGTTCCGGATGAGGAGGAAGACGCTCTTAATCGGGCCCTCGCGACCGCCACGCAGGGAACCAGCGACAGCGCTTTTCGCGAGCAGCGCTCCGCTACCGACTCGGACGGCGATCCGTTCACCTTCGGATTTCGCGATGTCACCTACCATGCCACGTTTGGACTGTGTCCGGGGCAGTATCAGATCGACTACCATCACGCGCGGCGTCCCCTAAACAGCCCAGCCGAGACTCCTTGGGAGGAGATCGCAATCATTTCAGAGAACCGGTCCGCCACAAAATCCCCGTGGAAAGTGGAGAAAAAAGTTCCGGTGAATTCATCCAGCGACTATGAATATACAATCACTCACGCGACCGCCACGAGTCTCGACTCTGATTGTGGTGGCGGTGGAACCGTGGGAAGCGGGAATCCCAGCCTGGGCAGCGTCCGTTACGTTCTGAACTTGGGAAAACTCGACGCGCAACGCGGCGCTGGCGTGCTTCTGCTGCGCAGAACAGTCATCGACGCGGCGGCTTATTCGCCGGCCGCTTTAGAGTATATTGGCCCAGGGGGCGCAACTGTTGATATGGTCCGGGATGGGTCCGCGGTTTTGCGCCAGATCAAGGTGCCGGAAGCGTTGGCCAATATCGTGACGCTTGAATCCACGCAGGAAAATCCCCGACAGGGCTACAATGTGGAATTTTATCATATTTCCCAAGTCGGCGCCAAGGACCCCGTAACCGGCCTCTACGACCTGTCCCTCGCGGGCGATCCCTATGTTACTCACTGCTACGAGAACCCTGCCGGGGCCCTCGTTCCGAGTCTGAAGGTGACTGAGACCCGTCCAAACTCCCTTCCGAAGAGCGTCACCTTCTTCCAAGACACCAACAATACTTGGGGACTCATCGAAGGCGGCGGCCTGCGCGTCACCGAAGAGGTGACCACGACCGAGAACAACGGCAGCTACATCGACGAGGTAAAGACGCGTACCCTTAAGATGTCCGCACCGGATTCGACCGCCTCGGTCGTGGCCACCACCTACCGCACTTTCCCCTGGGGGACGAAGGAGAAGATCAAAGAAGTGCTCGATCCTGACAACGCAGCTCTCACCACCACATGGGATTATTACTCCACCTCCGTCGCAGTAGACGGAGCGAACAACTACCGCCGAATGAAGCAGCGGACCGACGCCAACGGCTACTGGGAAATCTACACCTACGGCACCGATGGCAGCGTCACCAAGACCAAGGCGCCTCATCTCGAGGCCGCGCCGACGGCCGACGACAGCCTGTGCCGGATCACGACCGTCGATCACCCGACCTTGGCCGACGCCACGGTAACCCGCACCACCGAAACCCTGCTCGGTCAGGAAATCTCCCGTAGCTACGAAATCGAATGGACCGCCCCGGTCGCCTTCGAGGGCGACACCTGCGAACGCGAGACAACCGTGCGCTGCGCCGTTCCTGGAACGGATTGGAACGCCGAGACCAGCCTGAAGACCGAAATCCTTCGCTACGCCAGCGGAGACTTCGAAGGCCGCTTGCGCCGTGAGCTTCGGCCTGACGGCACCGCCACTTTCGTCACTTACTCGCTCAATTCTGGCAACGGCCAGCTCACCACGACGACGCTTGTGGGCCAGCCCAATGAAGCCGGCACCAGCATCGTCGCCGGCCGGCGCACGATCACCGTGACCAACGCCCAAGGGCATCTCGTTTCCGAGGACACGGATCGCATCGACAGCACCCCGGCCAACCTCCCGATCGCCAGCACCGACGCGCTCCTGCCCGACGCGTTCGGCCGTCCCACCCGCTTCGAATATCTCGGCGGGGCTTACGAGACCCGGACCTATGCCTGCTGCGGCCTCGACGAGGAGCGGGACCGCGAAGGTATCGTGACCGTCCACGGCTATGACGCGCTCGGTCGCCACACCCACACCACCCGAGCCGGCGTCACCCTCAAAACCACCTACGATGCCGCCGGCCGGGCAATTAAGACGGAGCGTTATCCGGAGAACAACTTCGCCGCTGCCATCACCCTTTCCGAGACCGACTACGATCTCGCCGGCCGCGTCGTCGCCACCCGCGATGCCGCTGGTCGCCAGACCGATATCTTGGAAACCCTTTCCCCCTCCACCCGGCGTACTACCACCGTCACTACCCTGCCAGGGCCCAGCGGGGAGCGCGGCACGATCACTGAAATCCACGCCGCCGACGGCCAGTTGCTCAGGCGCACCGGAAGTGCCGCCGCCGCGGTGGGCTACGATTATGGCATTGCCACCCTTACCGATGCGGGCTCTTGGGGCTACGATTCTCAAAACCAGTACTTCTCCACAACCACCGAGACCAAACTCGACGCCGCCGGTGACGCCACCGACGAGGTCGTCACCACCTACGCCGACGCCCTCGGTCGTACAGTCAAAACGGTTTACGCCGACGACGCGGCCGCCCGTTCTTTCTATAACAACAAGGGGCAGATCGTGCGCCAGACCGACCCCGATGACGTGCAGACCCTTTACGAATACAACGCACTCGGCGAATCCGAGCGAACCATCCTCGACTCTTACCGCGACAGCCTTGTAACCGAGGTCGAGCCCAGTCCGGGCGCCGGAGCCGACCGCATCACTCGCACGACCCGCAGCTATCTCCAACGCACCGATGACTCCGTCGTCACCGACATCGAACGCACGGTTACCGAGGTCTGGGCTGACCATACCTCCAGCGCCGCCACCACCGTTTCCACCGTGGATCGCTCCGTGGACGGCCGGAAGAGCTGGAGTGAGGTTTATGGCCTCACCACCCGCTCCGTAACGACCTACGGTCCGACCGACGGCCTGCGTACCGAAACCGTCACCCAACCCGACAACAGCACCCAGGTCTCCGTTTATCTGAATGGCCGCCTGCAATCCGTTACCCGGCGCGATTCCGCCAGCGTGCAGGTTTCTGCCGTCAGCTACGGTTACGACAGCCACGGTCGCTCGGAAACCGTCACCGATGCGCGCACCGGCACAACCACCTACGTCTATGACCCCGGTGCCGGCACCGCCGAGCACCCCGCCAACGACGACCTTTGGAAGGTGATCACGCCGGATCCAGATTTGGGCTCCGGCCCGCCCCGCAGCGGCCCCGGCTACGACGCTCAAACCACAATTTACCACTACGACGATGCCGGCCGGGTGGATCTTGTGACCCTGCCCGATCACACCACTGCGGTACCTTCGCAAGTCCACACCACCTACTGGCCCGGCGGACAAGTGAAGCGCACCTGGGGCTCGCGCACCTACCCGTCCGAATACACCTATGACGCGCAGGGCCGCGTCAAAACCCTGACCACCTGGCAGGATTTTGCCGGCTCCACCGGGGTCGCCACCACCACGTGGGATTACGATCCCGAGCGCGGTTGGCTGAGCGGCAAACGTTACCACGACAACACCGGTCCGGCCTACACCTACTGGCCCTCCGGCCGGCTCAAGACCCGCGACTGGGTACGCACCGTCTCCCCCTCCGGTTCGCGCCTCCGCGCCACCTACACTTATAACAATGCCGGCGAACTTTGGACCGTGGTCTACAATGATACCGCCGCAGCCCGTCCGACGTCGCCTGTTACTCAGGCCTATGATCGCCTCGGCCGGCCGCTGACCACCACCGACGCCGCCGGCCTGCTGACGCGTTCTTATCAAAACGGCCGTCTCGACGACGAGGTTTACTCCGGCTCGGGTCTGCTTTCCGGACAATTGGTCTCCCGCGCTCAGGACAGTCTGCAGCGCCTGCAAACCCTTACGCCCGGAGCCTCGGCGCTCGCGATTCCCGCGATCGGCTACGGTTACGACAACGCCTCGCGTCTCCAAACCATCACGCGCGGCATCATGCACACCGCTACCTACGGCTACTTGGCCAATTCCTCGCTCATCGAGACGGTGACCCTGCGCGAAGGCTCCGCCATTCGCCTCACCACCACCCGCGTTTACGATAAGCTCAACCGGCTCGAGTCGATCGCCAACGTCGGCGCCTCCGCCACCCGTTCGGCCGCTTATGAGTTCGACGGCGCCAACCGGCGCCAGCGCCTCACCCGCGAGGATAATGCGTATTGGGACTTCGGTTATGACTCGCTTGGCCAAGTGACCGGCGCGATCAAGCGCCGAGCCGATGCGGCCGCCCTGCCCGGCCACGCTTTCGCCTTCGATTACGATGACATCGGTAATCGCCAGACCACCACGACGAATGGGCGCTTGTCCACCTACACGCCCGATTTGCTTAACCGCTACACCCAGCGTACGGTGCCCGGCGCCGTCGATGTCGGCGGCGAAGCCCAAGCCACCGCCACCGTGACGGTCAACAACCAGCCCACTCAACGCCTCGACGGCTTCTTCCACGCGGTAGCCACGGCCGATAACAGCGCGGCCCCGCAGTATGTCACTACCACCGTGGTCGGTGTGAAAAACAACGTCGGTTCCAACGGCGAGGACGCCATCACCGAAATCACCCGCCACGTCTTCCTCGCCAGGACCCCGGAGGTCTTCAGCTACGATGCCGACGGCAACCTCATTGCCGACGGCCGCTGGAGCTACGAATGGGACGCCGAGAACCGCCTGATCGCGATGGAAACTCTGTCCGCCGTAACCGAACCCGCCGGCCCCCTGCCCGCCGCCGAGCGCCGCCGCTTGGAGTTTGCCTACGATGCCAATGGTCGTCGCATCCAAAAGGTGGTCAAGACGTGGAACGGCAACGACTACGTCCCCGCCTCCGACACCCGTTTCCTCTACGACGGCTGGAACCTCGTAGCGGAGTACACCGTTCAGGTTTCAGGTCTCAGCCTTCACGCCTCGTATGTCTGGGGCCTCGATCTCTCCGGCAGTGGACAAGGCGCCGGCGGCATCGGTGGCCTGCTGCTGTCTTCCGAGTCCGCTGGCGTCTATGCCGCGGCTTATGACGGCAACGGCGACATTCTGGCTCTTTGCGACGCCGCCACCGGCAACTTCGCCGCCGACTTCGAATACGACCCTTTCGGCGAAGTTCTCAAAAGCGATGGCCCCGCCGCCGGAGTCAACTCCTTCGGCTTCAGTACCAAATATCTGGATAAAGAAACCGGGCTGTATTACTACGGCTTCAGATACTACAACCCAAGCACTGGGCGGTGGCTCAGCAGGGACCCCATCGGGGAGCATGACGTTGCAAATTTATACGTTTTTGCGAGTAACGCCCCGACAAACAAATATGACGTGCTTGGTCTTTGGGGAACGAGCGGCCACACGATAATCGTAAGCAGGTGGCTAAATAAGTATTCGAGCTATAAGTGGATCGAGGGCTCCGACGTGGATGTCATTGGTTTGGTCGACCAAGGGAGCCAAATCGTTGATGGCGATACGGGGAGCACTCTCGACTTCCTGAATGCTCAGTCCGAAGCCAACTCTTATCAGCACGCCATGCGGGCTCCTTACGAGTCTGTTGCAAGTGCAAAGGCTAAGATGGGGGCTTTCGTTCTTGAGCGGGTAAGGATCGCGCGAGACGAGGCCAAAAAGGCACGCGAAACATGCGATTTGGAAAAACTGAAAAAGGCGTTGGTGAAATTTGGTGAGGGGATGCATCCGGTAATGGATAGCACGTCACCAGCACACGAGGGGTTCCAGGTGTGGTTTGGGCCGCAATCGGGAGGAGCATTCCCGGTGGAATACGCTGCGTTCGTTGCCCATCACCACTACAAGGAAACCGACTCCGACCTTCACGCGATTCTTGCGCGGGTGGTTGGCACAATGAAGGGCTATGACAACCACATCGAATTTATATTAAGGAAGGAGCCGTGAGACATATAAATTTGCTCCTCTTGGCGCTGTGGTTTTTGGCGCTCTCTTCATTGTGTTGGGATGCCAAAGAAGCCACATGGCACTTCTTGCGGAAAATCGGCTTGGGCGGGCATCCGCTAGGAGCTTTTTTTATCCTTATACCGATGTCTATTTGGGCGGCTTCTTGGCTTTTGGCTGTCGGAGTGCCAGTTTACTTACTCGCGCGAAGGTGGAGGTCTGCCCGAAAGAGAGTTGTTAACCCGACGACTGAAACGCCTCCGCCGCGTCAATGATGCAGGCGCAAGCGCCTGCGGCACAGATCGCGCCAGCGGAGCTGTCACGATCTCTGCTTGCTCCCTCGCGTGCTCGGTCCGCTGGAGTGAAACCCCGCCGGGGAACGGCCCACGGCGCAGGGGTGCGCCGTGTATCCGTCCGTTCGAGGACCTCATAGGCAAGTGATAAAGGGCGTGATAGTCTGC
>CBINGR010000060.1:0-32395 GCA_966250295.1 uncultured Akkermansia sp.
CCATCATCGGCATCCTCGCCGCCATCCTCATTCCCACCGTCGGCAAGGTGCGCGATCAGGCCAAACGCTCCAAGTGCATGAGCAACACCCGGCAGATCACCCTCGCGCTGATCGCCTCGGCCAACCAAAACAAAAACCAGACATTCCCCAGAAACGATAACAGCGGCTCCTGGGCCTGGGACGTCGCTCATTCCGTGATTAAGGAACTGGTGAACCAAGCCGGCCGGGACGTGTTGTATTGCCCGTCCTCGAACATGCTCAATCTTTACACGATGAAGGAGCTCTACGAGTATAGGGCGGACCAGGCCGTAACTGGTTACGTGCTCTTGGTCGCAGGCACCGACCAGATCCAGGACGGTCCGGCGCCGACGCCCGATTACCTGAGCGATCGTATCCAGGCCGATTACCTGTCCAACACCACGCTGATTCCCGCCAGCCGCCGCTTGCTGGTCGTCGACGCGGTGATCTCCAACGGCAACGACTTCGTGGTCGTGCCGGGAGGCCTGAAGGACAATCTCAGCAACCACATGTCCGGCTCCACCGCCGCCGGCGGCCACGCCGGCTTCGTCGACGGCCACGTCAAGTGGCGCAAGTTCCAGCGCGGCAACAACACCACCCAACTCTACGATCCGGATTACTTCAACGTCCGGATCAAGTCCGGCACCCCCACCTTCTGGTTCTGAGCCAGCCTGAGAAAACCAGACCGCCTGCCCCGCGCCTCCTTGGCGCGGGGCTTTTGTTTTGGCGGCGTCCCTTCATTCCAGGGGCGGGCAGACCCCGGGCGCGGCCACGGATAGTATCCCGGGAAAGCGGCCGGTTCGTGGCGACGGCGGAATGCCCGATAGGCCGGAAGTCGGGACAGGTGCACACTTGCGGCCATGCTTGCCGATCTCACCATCATTCCCATCGGCCGGACTCCTCACACCAGCGAGACCCTCGCTGCGGTGCTGAAGATTATCAAGGATTCCGGTCTTTCCTACCAGCTCACGCCCACCTCCACTTGCATCGAAGGCAACTGGGACGAAATCATGGCGGTGGTCCGCCAGTGCCACGAGATCGCCCGCGACGAAACGCCGCATGTGGTCACTCTGCTGAAGCTCGAATCCGACGATCGCGAGATCAACAAACTCAGGTCCAACATTGAGTCGGTCGAGGAGCAGGCCGGCGAAGCGCTTGCAACCGAGCCGCCCCTGCCCACCGGCCCCTTCGGGTCGCAGGTGATGATGTAGGCCTCTGTTCTCCGGCTCGTTTTTTTGCGAGCCGCGCAGTCCACATGAAATCGGGCCTCTATTTCCCGGCGGACCGCAGCACCC
This sequence comes from uncultured Akkermansia sp., assembly GCA_966250295.1. Lineage (GTDB taxonomy): Bacteria > Verrucomicrobiota > Verrucomicrobiia > Opitutales > Opitutaceae > IMCC26134_A. Next base: position 1,314 of record CBINGR010000060.1, read on the forward strand.
GACGCCATTTTTTAAAGACCGCCGGCGCACTTGGCGCGGTATCTTGGGGTGGCGGCGGGGCCTTGTTGAAGGCAGAAGGCGGGGCCACCTCGGCGGCAAGCGCTCCGGCCGCCTCGCTTACCACTCCGCTGGGGCCTCCGCGAGGTTCGGTTTCAGGGGAGGGTCCGCCTCTCGCCCCGCCGGATCGGCAGCCGCCCGGGCTCAAGGTTCCCGAACCGGTGGTGCGCAAGGTTGGTTGGGCTGTCGTCGGACTGGGAGAGCTCGCGCTCGGTGAAATCCTGCCCGCTTTTCGCGGCTGCGAACGCTCCCGTGTGGTCGCCTTGGTGAGCGGTCATGCCGACAAAGCCCGCAAAGTCGCGGCCGTCCACGGCGTTCCGCCGTCGGCGATTCATGACTACTCCAATTACGAACAACTGGCGGACAACCCGGCGGTGGAGGCGATTTATATCGTGCTGCCGAATTCTATGCACGCCGAGTTCACCATCCGCGGCCTGCGGGCGGGCAAGCACGTGCTCTGCGAAAAGCCGATGGCGGTCACGGTAGCGGAATGCGAGGCCATGATCGCGGCCGCGCGCGAGGCGCGAAAAATCCTCGGCATAGCCTACCGCCTCCATCACGAGCCGATGACCCTCGCCGCTCGGGAGCTTTGCCGTCGCAAGGCCCTGGGCGAGCCGCGGCTTTTCACTTCATCGCACTGCCAGGACGTGAAGGCGCCCAACATCCGGCTGAGCGCCGCGCTCGGCGGCGGTGCGGCTGGCGACCTCGGTGTCTATTCGATCAACACTGCCCGTCACTTGCTCGGAGAGGAGCCGGTGGAGGTTGCCGCCTGGGCGCAGTGGCCGGATGGCGACCCCCGGTTTCGCGAGACCCCGGCGAGCGTTTCCTACCTGCTGCGCTTCCCCTCTGGCGTGCTCGCCCAGTGCGATTGTTCCTTTGGAACCGCGACGAGCTCGCGTTTCCGGCTGCTCGGCACGAAGGGCTTCGTGGAGATGGATCCCGGCTTCGCCTACCGTGGGCTGCGGCTGCGGGTAGGCGAGGCATCCGAACAAGCGTCCCAGGTGAGCGAGCCAAGAATCGAGGCGGTGAACCAGTTTACCCGGGAGATCGACGCCTTCTCCCGCTGTGTCCTCGAGGGCGGGGATTTCGCCACCCCGGGCGAAGCCGGCCTGGCCGACATGCGTGTCGTACTGGCTATCCATGAATCGATCCGAAGGGGCGGACAGGCCGTGAAGGTCTGAGCGAATTATCCATTTTTCCCATGAACCTCCAAACCGCCACCCGCACCGCCGAGGTGCTTTCCAATCAGGGCCGCGACGGCCGTGTCGAAGCCTCCGATCGCAGCATGAGCGTCGATCTCGCCGCCGAGGGCGCGCCCACGCCCGAGCATTTTTTCGCTGCCGCCTATGCGGCCTGTTTCCACTCCGCGCTGCGAAGCGCCGCGAAGACCGCGCACCTGGACATCACGGGCTCGACCGTGATCGCACGCGTGACTCTGGGCGAGGACGATAAAGGCGAAAGCCGGCTCGAGGTCGAATTGCGGGCTGCCATTCCCGGCGTGAGCGCCGACCGGGGCGAACGGCTTCTCCATCAGGCTCATCAGACCTGTCCTTATTCCCGGGCCGTGCGGGGCAACGTGGACGTGCGCCTGCGCACCGATTGAGCGGTTCCTCGCGGCCGCTTCGGTGTCCTTGTGGGATTCCTCCCGGTTGACCGAAGCCTCCGGGTTTACCGCCCTTCATTCGGAGGGAACGGAAAAGATCCAAGCGGCATCGGGCGCGGTTCCGCGGCGCTCCAGTCCGCCGGACGGCGCCGGGGAAGGACAAAGCGCATGTTCTGTTTCCGTTTGAGGCCAGGAGGCGCTCCCGGTTCCGATCAGAAGCGTGGCCGAACGCGATAGATCGCTGCCGGTCACCTCGCGAGGCGTGCGGCCCGCGCGGAAGCGGAGCGAGGACGCGGCTTCGCCGGGACTGGCGACGGAGGCTGGTTCTGCCATTGTCCGGAAGGGGCCCGAGGGACCGGGGCAGGGCGGAGGCGTCGGGGCATTGTCACCGGAACTCCCATTGGTCATCGAGACCGAGCCGGAGGCAGGTGAACCGAAGAAGGAGGATGGCAGCCCGAGCGCAGCCACCAAGGCGAGGGCCGCCGAACGGATCCGGCCGGGACAGCTCGAGTTGGCAAGAGGGAAAGGCGGAAGAAAGCGGTGCATGCGCCACAGTCTAACAAGCCGTCTTTCGCGGCCCCAGCGGGGACCTTGCCGTCTTTACTGGGGGCGCTTCGCCCGGATGTTCCGCGGTCTCTTCCCGTTTGTGGGTTGGGGAACGCCCCCGATGCGCCGATGGCTATTTCCGGCGGTGGATCACGACCCGGTTTTCATCGGGATCGAGCACCACGGCCATCGTGCAGAACTGGCTCTCCTGCGGCTCCCATTGAAATTTCACGCCGGCTTTCCGGAGTTCGGCGACGGCTGCCGTAAAATCCTCGACCTCCAGGGCCACGGCCGGACCCGCATTGGCGGGCGGCCAGCCCTCGCCGGCTCCGGTGGCGATCGCGAGGCAGCCCGCGCCGATGTCGTATTCCACCCATTGGGGATTTTCCTTTTCGCCCCAGGTGCGCGAAACCGCGAGGCCAAGGATGCCTTCGTAGAATTTCCGGGCGCGGGACATATCGGTGACGGGATAGCCGGTGAAAGCGATTTCTGTGATCTTCATGGCGCGGAGGCTTCCAAGCAGACCCCCGCAGACGGAAAAGGTTGCTGCCCGATGCGGCTTTCGAGGGAGGAACTGCGCCGCGGCGTTTCGATCCGCTTAGACCTTACCTGCCTTGTGCAGCTTGAGCGCGTTCAGGATGAAACGGCGTCGCGTGTCACTGAGTTGGGTGCCGAAGCGAAGCTGCGAACGGCTTCCTTTCAACACGATCGCGGCTCCTCGCGCAGCGGAACGCCCCATGCGAGGGTATTCCTCGGCGATCGTATCCACCGCGTCGAGGTCGAGGGGGCGTTTCCAGCCCACCGGCCCTATTCCGGTAAAAACCACGCCCTGGCGGCCGCGCAGACGCACCTCGACTTTTCCGCAGATGGCCATGAGCGCGATACTCCAGAGAACGATGCTTCCGACGAGAAAGGGCAGTCCGAACAGGGACATGAACAGGTTGAAATTCCCGCTTTTGATCTGGCTGCCGTAGATGCCCCCGAGCGAGCCTCCCGACCAGAGGCACCCGAAAGGCACGAGGAAAATGGCGATCCCATGCCTCGTGGTTGCGCCGACGACCGTTTCCGTCGGGGCCTGCCGATACCAGGAGCCCTTCGGCGGCTGCCCAAGCGCGTTTTCGTCGAAACCGGCATCGCTCAACCCGGAAGGTCGGGCGATCCGGCCGCAGGCGGGACAAAGGGCGAGATCGGTCCGCACGTTGATATTGTCCGGCGGGAAAATCTGGCTGCAGGCGGGGCAGGCGAGTTTCATAAACAAAATCGCGGGGCGGTGGACCCGAAAGGCGATCCGGCGATGGGCGAGTCTTACTTGCTCAGAGCCTGCCGGAGCGCGGCGACGAGGAAGCGCCTGCGTTCATCCCGGAGCATCGAGCCGAATTTGAAGGTCTTGCCGTTTTGCAGCCCGAGGTGGATCTCCCTTTGGTTGCGCACGTCCCCATCGCTATCCCGCCAGGTCTTTTCGTGAAGCTTCACCGCCTGGACGAACGCGGGATCGAAGCGTCGTGTCCAGCCGAGCGGGCCGATGCCGACGAAGATCGTTCCCAGGTCCGGCCGAAGACGCAGCTCGGTGCGGCCGGCGAGGGAGGAGAGAAACACCACGGCCATAGCGATACCGATCGCGATGAACGGAGTGAGGAAGAGCCAGAGAAACAGCACCGCGCCCCAGCCCATGGTTTTATCGTTCATCTCCGGGGCGGGGAACCAGGAGGGAAGCTCGACGCCGAGATTGTACAGGGTGCCGCTCAACGCGACCAGGACAAAGACCGAAACAATGCCGTTCCAGAAGAGACAGACTGCCAGCGAGCCCAGTGCTGCGGCCCAGGAACGGTGCGAGGCGCCGATGACCGTGTCGACCGTTCCCGGTTCATGCCAGGTGCCTGCCGGCGGATGCTGCAGGTCGGGAGGATTGGCGAGAATCTCGTCGTCCACCAGATCGGACAGAGCGTGGGCGAGATTGCAGGCGCGACAGTAGGCCAGGTCCTTGGCTACGTTGATGTCGTCCGCCGGAAGGACGGTCAGGCACTTGGGACAGGTGGGGGCCATCATCGTAGTGGCGCGAAAATTGGAGAGAATGCCGGAGCTTGTCGCGACCTTTTGGATTGTCGGGCTCCCCGCCATTGACAAATCCGCGCGGCTGGGGTGGCTTGCTCCCTTTTACGCTCTTCCCATGTCCATTGTCATCTGGCTGCTCACCTTCGTCCTCGTCCTTCTCTCGGTCTTCCTGGTGTTGATCGTACTCGCTCAGAAATCGAAGTCCGAGGGCGGCGTCGGCGCCGCTCTTGGCGGCGGCATGACGGAGGCGACCTTCGGTGCCGACACCGGCAACGTGCTCGCGACGCTGACCCGCAACGGTTCCATCGCTTTCTTCGTCATCGCGTTCTGCCTCTATCTGGCGCACATCTCCCGGCATACTGCAGCCAAGTCGGAGGGAGCGCTGCCCGCCATCCCCGTGCCTGCGGCCGCCCCGGCGCCCGCGCCTGCCGCGCCCGCTCCGTCCACCGCGCCGGAGACGTCGATTGAAGGTGCCGCCACCGAGAGCACGGTCCCCGCGGCCCCCTCCGTTACCGTGCCTGCGGTCACCCCTTCGCCTGCGCCGTCTCCGGCCGTTCCCGCGCCGTCGACTCCGGCTCCTGCTACCACGGAACCTGCCCAGTAATCTCCGGGTCTTTTTGCGCGTGGTTTGCCACCGCTTCCCCTTTCTTCGGCAGACGGTTTTCCCCGTCTGCCTTTTGTTTGGCCTTTTCGCGCTCTGCCGCGCGCCCGCGTTCGCGCAGCCACGTCTGAATCGACCCGCGCCGCGTTATTTCCAGCTCACGCCGCCCGACCAGAAGGAAGGCGGGCAGATACTGGAGGAGATGCGCGAGGCCGGCCCGGCGGGCGACTACTACCTCGAATTTGAGCTTCGCGTGTTGCCGCGTCGCGGCGAGGAAACCCGCATCCCGGGCCGCCTCTGGGGTGGACGCAATCGCGAGGGTAACCTCTCCCGCCTGAGCCTGACCCTTCCCCTATCGGCCGACGCTTCCGGCACGTCCGCCCCGGTGCAGAAACGACTCCTGGTCCAGGGCGGACCGCGCCCCGCCGCCTGGCAATGGCCGGCCGCCGACGGCTCCCCGAGCATTGTCATGGATGAGGCCGCGCTTTTCGCTCCGCTGGCGGGAACCGACCTTTCCGCCTTCGATCTCCAGATGCCCTTCCTGTACTGGATGGACTTCGTCTACGAGGGGAAGACCCGCCTGAACGACCGGCCGGTGGACACCTTTCTGCTCTACCCGCCGGCCTCGCTTGCCGTCCGCCGCCCCGATCTGGCCGGCGTGCGCGTGTATCTGGATCCTCAATACCACGCACTGGTGCAGGCCGAGCAGATCGGCGAGGGGGAGAAGCCGCTCAAGTCCTTCCGCGTGGTGAGCCTGCGCAAGATCGGGGACAACTGGATGGTGCGCAGTGTGGAACTGCGCGACGAGACCACACGCAACAAGACCCGCTTCGTCGTCACCGCCGCTGCGCTGAACCTGGATTTTTCCAGCACCGTCTTCGACCCGGGCAACCTTTCCGCGACCCTCCGCCCGCCCGCGCAGCTCACGCGGCTGACGGAATGAACGGGCTAGGCGCTGTCTTCAAAATACCACAGACCGCCGAGCCCTGCGGGTGAGAGCTAAACCAGGCTGGGCCGGCGTTGTCCTCGGTGGCATGGGCCTCCGGCCCACCTCCACCTCGGCCGCCTTGGCCGAGCCAGGTTTTGCTCCCACGCCGGCCTGATCTATTTCGACGACACCGCCTAGGGCGCGCTCTGTTCGCGTGACTCTGTCGGTTGGGCTTTGTCTCAATGGGTGGCATGCTCTCCGAAAAAGCATCCGAAAGTCTTCCGTGTGGCCCCGGCCGTCGTCGGTGGTGGTGGATGCTGGGTATTTTCGCCGCAATGTTCGTCGCCGCCCTGGCGGTGATTATCTACAGCGATGCCGAGCCGCCAGAGGTGTCGGACCTCACGGTAACGCCCTCGGCGGTCCCGGAGGCGGAGAATTTTTATCTTCAGCTGATGGAGCTGGAAAAAAATCTGGGACGGACCGCTCCGGTTCCCGACTACTGGGAGCCTGACGATGAACCCGCGGGCAGTCCGAGCAGGATGCCCGACTACAAAAGTCCGGAAGCCGTCTATGACGATTTTCTTGATTTTCTGGCGGCTGGCAAAGGTTGGACTCCTTCACGATTGGCCAGATGGGACGCCGCCTTGGCCAAGCTGGCGGTGGACTGCGAGGGACTTGCCGTCTTGAAACAAGGGCAGGCGCCACCGCCGACCAAAGCCGGATCGGGCGATGTTCCGGATCGAGTGGGCGGGAGACTGTGCGCGGCGGCGGGGATGTACTTGCAGGCGCGGGAAAGCCGCCGGGCGATGGAAATTTTCGAACTTGCCTATGAGTTGGGCAGCAAAATGAAGGCTGCCCGGGGTCCGCTTAATGTCTATCGTGCAGGCATGGAGCTCGGTCGATGTGCGATCCGGGGATTGAGGCGGGTGGTAGCGCAGGAGCCGGAACTGGCGCCGGAGATCTACCGCTGGTGGCGGGGCCAACGGGACGAGGACAGCGACACGGTGTTCTTCGCCGACGCGCTACGGGCTCAATACAGCGATTTCAGCTTCGATTTGGACGCCATTTGCGCTGGCGGTCCGAGGACTCCCATGCCTCGCGTGTTCGAATTCTGCCAGAAAAGCCGGATTCTTTTTCCGCTGGTTCTGAAGCCGAATCTGACGAAGACACTCTATCTGGAATCTCTGCGGAAGAAGATCAAATGGCGTGACCTTCCCTGGGAGGAGTTTGAATCGCGCAGCGGTGCCGGCTACACGCCCTTTGATGCAGGCGATCTGCTGCGTCCGGTTAACCTCTACGGTCGTTATATCCTGTACGAGAACCGTTATCTGGATTCCATGATCTGGCGGCGGACGCTTTATCTTTCCGAAGTATCTGTGTTTGAGACTTCTCTAGCGCTTCGGCTCTATCATGCCGAGCAGGGCAAGCTGCCCGCATCGTTGGCTGAGCTGGTACCGGCTTATTTTCCCTCCGTTCCGCTCGATTATCAGGATGGCTCCCCGATCCGCTATTCTCGCGATGCACACGCCGTGTGGTCGAAGGGACGCAAAAATCTGCGAATCATCGGACCAGATCAGCTGATCGCTCGAAACGAGATTGTTTGCCGCCTCGATTTCGCAGCGCCGTCTGCCGGGGAGGCTTCGCCGACAGGCGCGTCTGTGCCCTGATTGTTCACCCCAGCCCCTTGGCTGTACGGATGAAAGCACGGACGCGCTCTGGGTCCTTGAAACCGTCCGGGCCCTTGGTGCCGGAGTTCACGTCCACCCCGAAGGGGCGCACGCGGGCGATGGCGGCGGCGACGTTCCCGGGCGTGAGGCCGCCGGCCAGGATCACTGGCAGCGGGGCGTGGTGGGCGACGATGCGCGCGGCGAGGTCCCAGTCGTTGAGCAGGCCGGTGCCGCCGACCTGGCCGGTTTGCGGGTTGAAGGAATCGAGCACAAAGCCGTCCACATACTCGCGGTAGGGATCGCCGTAGGCGAGGCTGTCGGCGGAGGCGACATGGCAGGCCTTGAGCAGACGCCAGGTGGGACCGGCCAAGCGGCGTAGCTCGAAAACACCCTCTGGAGTCATCTCGCTGTGTATTTGGATGGTCGAGACGCCGAGGTCGCGCGCGAGCGCATGGACTTCCACGGGATCCTCCAGGTGGGTGACAAGCACCGGAGCGACGAAGGGCGGGCAGAGCGCGACGATGGCGGCCGCAGCCTCGGGCTCGAGGAAATCGGGGCTGGGGTGGCGGCGGCCGACGAGTAGACCGAGGGCGTCCGCGCCGGCCTCGGCGGCGAGGCGGGCATCTTCGATGCGGCGGATACCGCAGATTTTGACGCGGATCATGGCGAACAGGTGGAAGCGGTTGGGGCAGGGCGGAGACGTTGGGGGAGAGCCGGCGGGGAACCCTTAATCACGAATTACCCCTGCGGACACGGTTTTTCGGAACGCGGATAGGCATGACCGGGCCGGAGGGTAATTACCGACGCGCTTCACAGGTCAAAAAGTTGCAAGTATTTCGGGCGGGGCTACGCCAATCCGGTCCATGCGTCGCCTCGCGTTGTTTATCCTGCCGCTTCTCTTCGCCTCGGCTGGGGCGATTTTTTTTCGCCCGCCTCAACCGGCACCCAGGAACGCGTCCCGGGGTACGGGCACTGGCCCCGCGATGGTTTCCGGTCCCGCGCCGGACGTGAAGGCGGTGCCGCAAGCACCGGAGGATTTTGTCCCGGCTGCGGCGTTCGTGCCTCATTCCATGCTTGGTCCGCGAGCGGTCATCGGCTCCGCCTGGCGCAGTGACCCGCGTCCGGAACAGGCCGCCTTCCGGGACTGGGCCGAGCGGTATGTCGCGGCCTCCCCGGCGGATCGGACTGCGTTGGTCGCGGAGGGATTGCGGCTGGCCGAGGTCCGTCGCGAGGCGCTGGCCCGCCTCATCGTGGCGGATCCCGAGGCCGCGCTGGCTTCCGCCGTGCCGCAGGCCGTGCGCGAGAAGCTTCCGCCTCCGGTGGCGGCCCGGCTCGAAGTCCGGGTATCCGGCCGGGGCGAACTGGCACTTAATGCGCTCACGCCGGCGGCGGGCGCTTCGGCGCCGGACGAGACCGAGTTTCGCAGCGTGTTGATCGACGGGGCCGAGTACCGCGCCTACGTCTACGGCCGCCGTGCGACCCAGGCGACGATCGCCGACGCGGCCCTTTCGGGCATTGCGGTGGACCGGGCGCTGGCGGTTGCCGAATCGCCGGTGCGTTTGCTCGAGCCGCTGGAGTCGCCTGCCGGTCGTCCTTCGGTTCTGGGCTGCGAGGCCTGTGCCGCCGCGGCCGCCGTCGGGCCTGTGCCGGGCGGCGGAGCGATCGCCTACGAATACGCCGGTCGCGTGGGGGTCGCCGAAAATGCCGCTCATTTCGAGGCCGAGGCCGCCGCACTCGAGGCCGCCGAGCGGGATCTCACCGAGGCAGACGGTCAGCCGGGCACGGTGGCTGTCTCGGGCCGGCCCTCGCTCGCCTGGACGCACGGGGTGAAAAAAGTGCTCATCATCCGGGTGGACTTTCCGGACTTGCCCGTGCCGTCGGATGGCAGCGTGCCGGCATCGGAAGCGGATGCGTCGCAAGTCTTCACCGCTGCGGGCGGATTGATCGACTTTTTCGCTCGCTCGAGCTTTGGCAAAACCACTCTTGGGTTTCGGGCCGGGATTGGAGGCGACTCGCCGGATGTTACTCCGATCCTTCATCTCACCCGTTCCGCCGCCGGCTACGCGGGGGCGGGAGACAGCGCCAGCCTCCATGCCGATGCGCGCAGGCTCGCGGCGCAACAAGGCTTCGACCTCGCGGACTACGACCGCATCGGCGTCGTTTTTCCCAGTCTGAGTGGCTTGCCGGGCTCTCAGATAATTTATGCCGGCCTCGGCAACGTGATCGGGAGAAATTTTTGGATCAACGGCGCCTACAACTTCCGCGTCGTCGGACACGAACTGGGGCATACCTACGGCCTGCGGCACGCGAATCTCTGGCAGGTGAGCGATGGTGACCCGGTCTCGGATGACGGCGTGTCGCTCGATTACGGAGATCCCTTCGACATCATGGGCGGCGGGGCGTCGCGCACCGCCACGGACGACTTCGGTCCCTGGTGCAAGTCCATGCTTCAGTGGATTCCCGACACCTCGGTCGCCCTCGCCGAGTCCGCCGGCACCTATCGCATCTATCGTTTCGATCATCCCGAGGCCGACCTCGGGCTGCCGCGCGCGCTGAAGATCGTGCGCGATTCCACCCGCGACTACTGGATCGGTTATCGACGGGCGACGGACCGTGTCGCGCTCGATGGCGGCGCTTATGTACTCTGGGGCTACAATACCAACCAAGCTGGCAATCTCCTCGACCTCAACACGCCCGGCGAAAACCCGGAGGACGCGCCGCTCGCCGTCGGTTCCACGTTCGACGATACCGCCGCGGGCATCACGCTGACACCGCTCGCCCAAGGCGGCTCGGGAGCCGAGGAGTGGCTCGACGTGCAAGTGGGTTTCCGGCCCCGGGTCATGTGGAGCGAGCCGGTCCTCCTGGCCGACGAGCAGCGGGGCACGGTGCGGTTGCAACTGCACCGCATCTCGAATTCCGCCGGGCCGGTCTCCGTCGCCTATGCCACCGAGCCCGGCACGGCGCAGGAGGGGGTGGACTACACGCATGTGGCAGGGATTGTCACCTGGCCGGCGGGCGACATGGCGGACAAGTTCATCGACGTGCCGATCGCGGCGGATGCATGGGTCGAGGGCCAGGAGACCTTCGGCGTGCGGCTTGGCACCGTGACCGGCGGCGTACGCGTGGGCTCCGCCGTGGCGGAGGTGACGATCGCTGAGGCGGGCGCGCAAGACTCCACCTTCGAGGCCGATTTCATCAACAGCAGCGTGAACCGTGTGCTGGTGCAGCCCGACGGCTCGCTGATCGCGGCTGGCGCCTTCACCCTCGTGCAGGAGCAGGATAGCGATGCTCCGGCCCGCTTCGATTTCGGGCGCATCGCCCGCTTCCGGGCGGACGGCTCCGTCGACCCGGACTTCAACCCGGGCTCCGGGGCGAACGATACGGTGCGGGTGCTCGCCCGCCAGGCCGACGGACGCCTCCTGGTCGGCGGCGCCTTTACGGCTTTCGCCGGAACGCCGGCGGGGCGTATCGTTCGCCTGAATACGGACGGCTCCGTCGACACGTCCTTCGTCGCCGGCACGGGTGCGAACGATGCCGTCCTCGAGATCGTCGTGCAACCGGACGGGCGCATCCTCGTGGGCGGACAGTTCACCAGCTTCAACGGCACGGCACGCAACCGGCTCGTGCGGCTCAATCCCGACGGCTCGCTCGATTCCTCGTTCGCCAATCCGGGATTTTCGGCGTTTTCCGTCCGCTCGATCGCCTTGCAGCCGGACGGGAAGATCTTGGTTGCGGGGGCCTTCTTTTACAGCGGGTTGCCCGGCGTCGGGTTCAAGTCCGGGCTGGTCCGGTTCGAAGCCGATGGCGCACGCGACGCCGGGTTCGATGTCGGCTACGGCGCCCACACCGCGACGGAGCCGAACAAGACGACCACGGTGTCGCGCGTGGCGGTGCTGCCGGACGGCAGGATACTGGTGGCGGGTTTCTTCACCGGTTTCGGCGGAGTGTCTGCGACCCCGCGGCGTTATGTCGCCCGCCTGTCCGCCACCGGGGCGGTGGACAGCTCCTTCACTCCTGGTCCGATTGCGGACTCCGGCGAAGGCACCGTGCACGCGCTTCTTCCGCTGCCGGATTCGACCGTTCTCATCGGCGGAGATTTCACCCAGGTCGGCGGGGTCGCGGCGAAGCGCGTGGCCCGTTTGCGGGCGGATGGCAGCGTGGACGCGGCCTTTGCCGCCGGCGTCGGGCATTCCGCCTCCGTGCTCGATCTCGCGCTGCGGCCCGATGGCCGGGTGCTGGTCTCCGGGCATCCCTATGCTACCGGCGGGGTGCTGGTCGAAGCCGCGCTCTGGCAGATCGTTTCCGGCCTGGCCGAGCCGGCGGGGACGATCGCGTTTTCCTCGGATGCCTACTCCAGCCGCGAAGGCGCTTTCGCCCGGCTTACGGTGCGGCGGACCGGCGGCGCGCTGGGCGCCATCCGAGTGGGCTACGCGGTGGCGCGGGGCCAGGCCAGCGACACGGCTTCGGCCGGCACTGACTACACACCTGCCAGCGGCTCACTGGCTTGGACCGACGGCGAGACCGCGTCCAAGACCATCGAGGTTCCGGTGGCGGCGGATTCGATCTCGGACGACAACGAGACTTTCACCGTCCGCCTCGGCGAAGGCGTGATCGGCGGCGCGTCTCTAGGGGAACGTCGCGAGGCCATGGTCACGATCCGGCCGGCCGCGGTGGAGGCGCAGACGATCACGTTCCCCGCACCGGCCGACCGCGTGTTCGGCTTCGCCTCCATCACGCTTCAAGCGACGGCCAGTTCGGAGCTGCCGGTGGCTTTCGAGCTCGTGTCCGGGCCGGCCACGCTGAGCGGCAGCCAGCTCACGCTGACCGGGGTGGGGGTGGTGACGGTACGGGCGCAGCAGGCCGGCGACGGCTCGTTCAGTCCCGCCCCGCCGGTGGAGCGCAGCTTCACGGTGTCGCCCGCGCCGCAGGCCATCACGTTTTCCGAGATAGCGAACCGTACACCGGCGGAAGGCGCCCTGACGCTTTCCGCGGCCGCCGACTCCGGCCTCGGGGTGAGTTTCGAGCTGGCATCGGGACCGGCCACGTTGACCGGTACTACGCTCACGCCCAACGCGCTGGGCCTGGTCACGGTGCGGGCCCGGCAGGCAGGCGACACCCGATTCCTCGCCGCCGAACCGGTCGAGCGGAGTTTTTATGTCGCGCCGCCCGCGACGGTGGCGCTTTCCGGTCTGGTTCAGACTTACTCGGGTTCCTCTCGCGTGGTCGGCGTCACCACGGCACCCGTGGCGGACCTGGCGGTGGAGATTAGCTATGACGGCTTGGCCACGCCGCCGGTCCATCCCGGCTCGTACGCGGTGGTAGCGACGATCAAGGACGCGCGGGGCGTGGGTTCGGCGGCGGGCGTTTTGAAGGTCTCCAAAGCCCCGCTCACGATCACGGCGAACAACCGCTTCAAGCTGCTCAACGCGCCGCTGCCCGCGCTCACCTTATCCTACGCCGGCCTGGTCGGAGGCGACACACCGTCGGCGCTGAATCAGACACCGACCGCCGCGACGACCGCCACGGCGAAGAGCAAGGCTGGATCTTATCCCATCACGCTCAGCGGCGGCGCGGATGGCGACTATGACATCACGTTGGTGCCCGGCGCGCTGACGATCGCGAGCCTGGCCGGCGCCTATGAAGCCGCGCTGAACACGCCGTCGGGCGGGAACGATACGGTGGGAAAACTGGAAGTGACCGCTACGGCAGCGAACACGGGTTTCAGTGCCGTGTTGAACCTGCCGGAGGAGGGCAAGGCCCTGGCCCTGAAAGGCACGCTGGCGCCGGCCGCGGGCTTCGACGGCGCGACGGGGACGGCGATGCTCCGTCGGGCGCTGAGCAAGACGATCTTCGTCACGCACCGGCTGGAGCTCGAGTTGCGTCCGCAGGTCCTGAGCGCGCGGGTTTACCGCGACGACGTGCTCGTGGCGGCGGGCGAGGGGCCGAGATTGCTGGTCCTGCCGAAGGGAACGGCGGCGGCCTGGGCAGGCTCTTATACCGCGGCATTCCTGACCACGGGACCGGTTTCCGAAACCGACCTGCGGCCTCGTCCGGCAGGGGTGGGGCAGGCGACCGCCACCATAGCGGCTTCCGGCGCGCTAACGCTCAAGGGCAAGCTGGCGGATGGAAGCGCGCTAAGCGCGACTCTGAAGAGCGGCGTGGCGGCGAATGAAGGTGCCGGCGGGAACTACCGGCTCTTTGGCCGCCCCTACGGCACGCGCGTGCAGAGCTACGTCGCAGGTGCCTGGGCTGGCCCGATTGCGGCGGCCGAGGGGTTTTCGCTGCCGCCCCTGCCTGCCGCAGGCCTGCCGGGGGGCTTCCTCTGGAAAAAGGGGACAAAACCGGTGTCCGCCACAACGGAGAGCTATGGAGGTGGTTTTGCGCTGGAGGGCGACACGGCACTGTATCCGTGGCGCAAGCCGGTCGCCGCGACCAAGACTCAGCCGGCGCTCACCTTGGGCACGCTGCTCCGGCTGCCTTTGACGGGGGCTTTCGAGATCGTGCACGAGGGCGTGGAGCTCGGAGCGCTCGGCGACGAACTGCCGACGGCCGCGACGCTGAACTCGAAAGGCAAGGTGGTCGCGCCGGGGCTGGCGGCGGAAAATCCCACTGCGTGGAAGGCGACCTTCACGGCGGCGACGGGAGCCTTCAGCGGCAGCTTCACGCTCATCGACGCGGTGCCCGTGCCGGACAAGCCGGACAAGATCGTGAAGCGGACCGTTAAATTCAGCGGCGTGCTGCGGCAGCCGGCATCCGACAGCGCGGAGACCGAAGTGATCGGCCTGGGCCAGTTCCTCGTGCCACCCCTGGCGGCGGGCGGCGAGACCTTGTCCGGCGGGCTCCGGCTGATCTCGCCGGCGCCGTAGCTCGCATGTGCGATTATTGGGGATAGATAGGGACCGATTTAAACGCCCTTATAACGGTGTGCTGGCCGATTGGATTTTGTTATAGGTCCCCCCCCAATAAAATGAATGTCCCTTATGGAAAGATTCGCGGAACGGCAGCGGTTTTTATGGCCTTGGTTACGGTCTCGGCAGACGCGGGGACAGTCGTATGGAATAATTCCGGAAACGATTTTAACGCCGGCTCGAGCTGGGCGACGGGGGTCGCACCGGGCGAGGATGATATTTGTTTCTTCAGCGGTGCGCCCGCACCCGCCGCTCAGCCGGTTCTTACGGCGGACATCACGGTTGACGGTTTAAATTTTGGTACGACTGGAAACCTTGGCTATCATATTACCGCGTTATCGGAGGGAGTGGTTCTTTCGCTTGGTTCTGACGGCACCGGGGCATCGGCGGCAATAAGTTCGACGAGTGAAACGGCATCCAACCGGATTGACGTGCCGCTTGTTTTACTCGGATCGACCCCGACTATCCGATCCGCCGCAAGTTACGCCGGAACGCTTGTGCTGGGTGGTCCCATTGGCAGCCCGGGGGATATCGTTCTCACTTTGGAGGGGGCAATAGCGCTCCTTGGCGCCAACACCTACACCGGTGTCACCAAATTGCCCAATTTTATCCATGTCGGGAACAAGTCCGCGTTTGGCCAGAGCACACTCAATGTAGCTGGCTTCAGGTATCTTACGCCGGTCGCGCCTCTTGCGGGTGCCGATAGGATAATGAATCCCATCCTGCTGGCCCATAGCGGAGGAACGTCGGCGTTGACGGTGTTGGATAGTTCCTTCGAGATCGAGTTCGGGGGAAATATAACGGTCGAGGGTACTAGTGGAATCATAAGCAACCAAAGCCCAGCCGGGACGACGGTGAGCGGAGTGATTGACGGACGCTCGCTCGAGTTTCGCTCTCCATCCGGCGTCTTGAGAGTGTTGGGAGCGAATACCTTTGATTTTGTGAGATTAGAGTCGGGGACGATCAGCGTTCCCTCCATCGGCAATGCCGGAGCGCCGGGGCCACTTGGCAGAGGAACGCAGATTGTCTTGGCGGGCGCCACCCTGCTGTATACGGGCCCGGGAGAAACCACGGACAAGATAATCGATCCCAACGCGGGAAGCCACGCGATTGAAAGTTCGGGAACGGGTCCGTTGGTTTTTACTTCTTCCATGCCGGTGCAAACGGGCATGTACATTACTTTTGCACTAGGCGGAACCAACTCCGGAGACAATCGCTTTGAGGGCTCGATCAACGACCCGATAAAATTGATAAAAAGAGGTCCGGGAACCTGGATTCTGAGCGGGTCGAATACCTATACCGGGGGGACCAGGATCGATGACGGGGTCCTGAAGCTTTCGGGTAACGGCAACTTGGGGCAAGGCGGCTTGACCGTCGCCGGCGGGGTTCTGGACCTTAATTCCACCCATCAAATACTCTTTGCGCCGCTATCGATGAGCGGAGGAATCATTCGTAGCGACGGCGGCGGCGGATCCTTGATCGTCGTCGGTTCCAATATGCTCGGCGCGGGTGTGATCGATGCCGTGCTCGGCGGGCCTGGGGCGTTGGAGAAGACGGGAGGTGGCACGCTGACGCTCAGCGCCTACAATACTTATACGGGAGGGACCACCGTGTCCGAAGGGATTCTTGTCTTCGGCACTTCACTCGGATCCGGCTCCGTTTCGGTTGCGGCCGGAGCGACACTTAGCTCGACGGCTGCTCCCGTTCTTTCCGCAACGGTCGTAAATCGGGGGACCATTGCCGCCCCCGGCATCACCTTTGCCGGTCCGCTCGATGCCTTCGGGTCCGTGGTGGGCGACGCCACTGTATCGGGCATTTTGCGGCCTGCGGGTGCTTCGGTCGGCTCCGCTTCATTTTCCGGCAATCTGACCTTAGGCGCCGCCTCTTCCACTTCCCTGCAGATTTCCGGCCCATCCACGTCCGATCAGTTTACCGTGACGGGCACGCTCGTCCTCGACGGAACGGTGACCGTGTCGCTCGACTACATCCCCGCCGGTCCTGCGACGTTCACTCTATTCCATGCCGGGGCGGTGAATGCCTCTTCGTTTGATCCGTCCTCCGATCTTATCCTTCCAGCCCTTTCGGGAGGATACACCTGGGACACGTCTTCCTTCCTTGAATCCGGCCAACTCCGGATCGAGGCGCCCACCTTGGAGCTTTCCGGACTGACTCAGACCTATTCCGGTTCGTCGCGGGTGGTTGGCGTGACGACGACCCCGCCGGGTTTGGTGGTGTCGGTGACCTACGATGGCTCGACCACTCCGCCGGTTCATTCGGGTTCCTACACCGTGGTGGCGAGTTTGCTCGATGCGCCGGGTGAGTCTTCGGTTTCCGGCGTGCTGGTGGTGGAGAAAGCCCCCCTCACGATTGTGGCGGACGATCAATTCAAGCTGCTTAACGCTCCGCTGCCCACGTTCACTCTGTCTTACGCCGGCTTGGTGGGAGGGGATACGCCTTCCGTGTTGGATCAACTGCCGGCGATCGCGACGACGGCCACGGCCAAGAGCAAGGCCGGGGCCTATCCGATCACGCTGAGCGGAGGCGCGGACGGCGACTATACGCTGACGCTGATCCCCGGTACGCTGACGGTCACCAGCCTCGCTGGATCCTATGAGGCGGCGCTTACCGCTTCGACGGAGACGATGGAGCTGAACGGAAAACTCGGAGTGACGACATCCGCCGCGAACACCGGATTCACCGCCACGCTGAACCTGGCAGACGAAGGCAAGGTGCTGGCGTTGAAGGGAACTCTGACGCCCGCGGCGGATTTCGACGGCGCGGTGGGTACGGTGACGCTGCGGCGGGCGCTGACCAAAACGACTTCACTTACTTACCGGCTCGAGATCGAGCTGCGTCCGCAGGCATTGGCCGCCCGCATTTATCGCGACGACCTGCTCGTGGCGGAGGGCGAGGGGCCGGGAGTACTGATCCTTCCGCGCGGGGCGAAAGCTGGCTGGGCAGGGGCCTACACCGCGCCTCTCCTGACGACGGGACCGGTATCGGAAGCGGATGTGCGGCTTTATCCGGCGGGGGCGGGGGGAGCAACCGTGACGGTGGCGAACTCCGGCACGCTGACGCTCAAGGGCAAGCTGGCCGACGGGCGGACGCTGAGTGGGAGTTCGAAGAGCGGGGTGGCGGAATCCGGCGGAAATTACCGGCTCTTTGCCCGGCCCTATGGCACGAGGGGACAAAGTTATTTCGCGGGAGTTTTGGCCGGGCCGGCTGCCGCGCCCGAGGGTTTTTTATTGCCCGCGTTGCCGGCCGGGGGATTGCCCGGGAATTTTGTCTGGAAAAAAGCGGCGAAGCCGGCGGCTGCGAAAGCGGAGAATTACGACCTTGGCTTCGCTGTGGCGGGCGATGTGGCGCTGTATCCCTGGCGCAAGCCCTCCGCCGCGACGAAAACTCTGCCTGCGGTAACGCTCGCGAACTTGTTGGGGTTGTCCGCGACGGGAGACTTCGAGATCGTGCACGAGGGCGTGGAGCTCGGAGCGCTCGGCGACGAACTGCCGACGGCCGCGACGCTGAACTCGAAAGGCAAGGTGGTCGCGCCGGGGCTGGCGGCGGAAAATCCCACTGCGTGGAAGGCGACCTTCACGGCGGCGACGGGAGCCTTCAGCGGCAGCTTCACGCTCATCGACGCGGTGCCCGTGCCGGACAAGCCGGACAAGATCGTGAAGCGGACCGTTAAATTCAGCGGCGTGCTGCGGCAGCCGGCATCCGACAGCGCGGAGACCGAAGTGATCGGCCTGGGCCAGTTCCTCGTGCCACCCCTGGCGGCGGACGGCGAAACGCGTTCCGGAGAAATACGCCTGTTGTCGCCCGCACCTTGACAGGTGTAGCGGAGAGCGCCGGCGAACCGGGGCAGAACGGGTCGCCGGCGCTCCCCGCTACGTGATCGGCCCTTGGCAAGCGCGGTCACGCCACGGCGGGGTGCAGCGGCGGCCCCGCCCTGCATCGCCTGCATTCACAGAATCAAATCAGGAGGGACGTTGGCCAGGGCCTCCTCGATGGTGGTGAGGCCCATCTTGACCTTGAGCATGGAGTCCTGGTGGAGGGTTTTCATGCCGTTCTTCATCGCGATGCGTTTAAGCTCGGCCGTTTCGGACTCCTTGTTGATGCCCTCGGTGAGCTCCTCGGAGTTCGTCATGAGCTCGTGGATACCGACGCGGCCCTTGTAGCCGGTACCGTTGCAGGTCGGGCAGCCGGCGGGGTTGGCCTTGAAGATCTGACCGCTCCAGCCGAGCGCCTTCTCGAGCAGGTCCTTCTCGCGGCCGGCGGGCTCGTAGGGTTGCTTGCAATTCTTGCAGACCCGGCGGAGGAGGCGTTGGGCGCAGACGCAGACGAGGGAGGCGGAAATGTTGAAGGGCTCGACGCCCATTTCGCCGATGCGGGCGATGGTGCTCGGGGCGTCGTTGGTGTGGAGGGTGGAGACGAGAAGGTGACCGGTGAGGGCGGCTTCGACGGCGATCTGGGCCGTTTCCTTGTCGCGGATTTCGCCGACGAGGATGACGTCGGGGTCCATGCGCAGGTAGCAACGCAGGGCGCGGGCGAAATCGAGGCCGATGGCGCGGCTCATCTGCATCTGGTTGATGCCGGCGAGGGTGTATTCGATCGGGTCCTCGGCGGTCTGGATGTTGATGTCGGGGGTGTTGATCTCGCCGAGAGCGGAGTAGAGCGTCATCGACTTGCCGGAGCCGGTGGGGCCGCAGTGCAGGATCATGCCGTAGGGCTGGCGGATGCACTCGCGATACTTGGCGAGGTTTTCCTCGGAGAAGCCGAGCGCGGGGAGGGGCAGGGTGGACTTCTGCTTGTCGAGGATGCGCATCACGACCTTCTCGCCGTGGTTCATCGGGCCGGTGGCGACGCGCAGGTCGATGTCGATGTTCTTCTTGGTGTATTTCTTGAAGACGATGCGGCCGTCCTGCGGGAGGCGGCGCTCGGAGATATCCAGGTTGCACATGATCTTCAGGCGGGAGATCAGGGCGCCGGTGACCTGCTTGGGGAGGCGGAGCTTCTCCTGGCAGAGGCCGTCGATGCGGTAGCGGACGATCAGGTCTTTTTCCTGCGGCTCGATGTGGATGTCGGAAGCGCCTGAGATGTAGGCGTCCTCGATGATACGGTTGGCAAGCTGGATGACCGGGGCGGATTCCTCGCTTTCCAGATCCTCCGCCTTGAGGTCGCCGGCGGCGGCCTCGGAGTAGGCCGTGCTGATGGCCTCGGTGACGGAGCCCAGGTCCACGTTCTCCTCGCCGGGCTGTTTGGTCTCCTTGAAGTACTTCTTGAGCAGGGCCTCGATGAGGGTGGCGGGGGCGACGCTGATCTCGTCGATGAGCAGTTCGGTCGTCTGCTGGAAGGCCTCGCGTTTGGCGAAGTCGAGCGGGTTGCTCATCAGCACGGCCACGCGGTCCTTGTCGATGCGGTGGTAGGGGAAGACGCCCTCGCGCCGAATGACGGCGTCGCCCACAATCTGAAGAAGTTGCTCGTCCACCTCGGAGAGCTGCTCGGGAGCGGTGATGAGCGGGTGGTCGGTGAGGCGGGCGACGAATTTGGCGGTATCGTCGGGCCCGAGCTGGTATTTCGGGTCCAGCATGCGCTGGATGAGGGAGGCGGAGTACTCGGCGACCTCCTGGAGCAGCTTCAGGTCGCCGGCGGTGAACTCGCCGCGGGTGCCGGCGGAGAGCTCCTTGTTGAGCACCTGGATGGCACCGATGACCGAGGTGGTCTTGAGCGGCACGGTGAGCATGGAACGCACCTCGAAGCCGGTGGTGCCGGAAAGGGAGTTCATGAACGGCGCCTGACTCTCGCTGTTCTTGAAAAAAACGGGTTCGCCGCTGGAGACGACCTTGCCGACCACGCCCTTGCCGAGGGGCAGCTTCATCTGGAGCAGCTTGGCGCCGGTGGCCTTGAAGTTGGCCTCGGAGGCCTTGTCGGAGCCCCAGAGGGTGGGGGAGTAGTAGACGTGCTTAAAGGCGATGTCGTTACCCTCGACGAGGTAGAGAGTCATGGACTGGGCCTGGAGAGCCTCGACGACCTTCGACGCGGTGAGTTCGATCACGTGGGCGACATCCTCGCGGCTGGGCTGCGGCTTGGAGATGACCTTGATGAGAAGCGAGCGTCGGAGAGTGTTGACGAGGGCGGGCGTGGCCATGGGCGAGGGAATAGGCGGGGCGGAAAGCGCGTAAACGCAAGGTTGCGGCGGGCGCGGACACCCGCAACGACAAAGGCCCATGCGCGCGTGGCGGGCCATTTTGCAGGATTTTTTCCAAGCGCTCCGACCCTCGGTCGGAAGGAACGCGAACGCTCTCGCGGGCGCGGCGGGCGAGCGCGCGGCGGAGGCGCACCTGCGGGCGGCCGGCCTGCGGGTGCTGGCCCGCAACTGGCGCAACCCGGCCGACCAGCGCGAGGAGATCGACCTGGTTTGCGAGGAGCCGCCCGGCCCGGCCGGAGTCGGCGCCGTGCTGGTCTTCGTCGAGGTCAAGGCCCGCGCGGCCGGTGCGCGAGTGGGCGGCTACGACGCGGTGAACCGGCGCAAGAAAGCCATCCTGCTCCGCGCCTGTCGCGCCTACCTCGCGCGGCTGCGGCCCCCGGCGCGGCATTTTCGTTTCGACATCGTCGAGGTGGCCCACGGCGCGGAGCCGGCGGCCGGCACCGCGATGCAGGCGATGGCGCTGGATCCGTGCATCGCCTCGGTGCGGGAGGGCCGGCAGGTGTGGCACTACCGGGACGCGCCGCTCTTCCCGGAACGCTCGAACCACCGGCACGGTTGATTTCCAATGACCCGCGCTAATCGGTTTCATGCTGATTATTCACCGCATTAACCTTGCCGGAGCGGATGGCGCCTCGCGTAGTTTGCCCACTTTTACGCCATGTCCGACGCCCCCCGCCATCCGTTCCTCCAGGGCCTTAGCAAGCACCGCGGCACGCCGCCGACGGTCATCGTGATCTTTGGAGCCTCCGGCGACCTTACCGCCCGCAAGCTCATCCCTGCGATCTACAACCTCGCGTTCGATCATCTGCTGCCGGCCGATTTCTACCTTGTGGGCTATGGCCGCAAGGCGATCCCCGACGAGGAATTCCGGGGCATCGCGGCCGACGCGATCAAGGAGTTCTCCCGCCGCGAGCTGAACGCCGACGTCTGGAATCACGTTTCGGCCAACACCAGCTACGTCGCCGGCGGCTACGACGAGCCCGAGGCCTTCAAACGCCTCGCCGCGCACATCGACGCCATCGAGAAGAAGCTCGGCCGCGAAGTGCAGACGCTCTTCTACATCTCGACTCCACCTTCGGTTTTCGCGCCCATCCTGCGCAACCTCGGCGCCTCCGGCCTCGCCTCGCGCTATCTGGGGCAGCCCTTGCACACCAAGGTCATCATCGAAAAGCCCTTCGGCAAGGACCTCGAATCCGCCGTGGCGCTCAACGGCGTCATCCGCGAGGTGCTCGAAGAGCATCAGGTGTACCGGATCGACCACTACCTGGGCAAGGAGACGGTGCAGGACCTGCTGGTGCAGCGCTTCTCCAACTCGATCTTCGAACCGCTCTGGAACCGCAACTACATCGACCATGTGCAGATCACCGTCTCCGAGGAGGTCGGCGTCGGCACCCGCGGCGGCTACTACGAGCAGAGCGGCGCGTTGCGCGACATGATCCAAAACCACACCATGCAGCTCGTCGCGCTCACCGCGATGGAGCCGCCGGTGTCACTCGACGCCGAAGCAGTGCGCAACGAGAAGGTGAAGGTCCTCAAGGCCATCCAGCCCCTTAACCCGGGCCCCGGCGGAGACGTCGCCCGGGCCCAATACGCCGCCGGCATGATGGGAGGCAAGCCCGCCAAGGGTTATCTCGAGGAGCAGGACATCAACCCGCAGTCCGCCACCGAGACCTACGCCGCGGTGCGCCTCTCGATCAACAACTGGCGCTGGCAGGGCGTGCCCTTCTACCTCCGCTCCGGCAAGCGCATGGCCCGCCGCGTCACCGAAATCGCGGTGCAGTTCAAGCGCCCGCCCGGCACGCTCTTCGCCGGCAGCGACCGTTTCGACCTCGCGCCCAACACGCTCGCCTTCCAGATCCAGCCCGACGAGGGGCTCTCGCTCATCCTCAACGGCAAGGTCCCCGGCCTCGAGACCCGCACCCAGCCGGTGAAGATGAACTTCCGCTACTCCACCACCTTCGGCTCCAACACGCCCGAGGCCTACGAGCGCCTGGTGCTCGATGCCATGATCGGCGACGGTACGCTCTTCATCCGCGGCGACGAGGCCGAGACTTCCTGGCAGCTCTACACCCCGGTCCTCAAGGCCTGGGCCGCAGCCGGCCGCGAGGGCATGGACAGCTACGCCGCCGGCGGCTGGGGCCCGGTCAATGCCGACGCCCTTCTCGCCAAGAACAACCACGTGTGGCGGCAGCCCTGACGCGGCGCGTACTGACGAATGACCAACGACGCATGTCGAATGAGGCGACGCATCGCATCCATTCCCGTCGTCTTTCCACGGCCATTTGTCATTCGACATTAGTCATTCGTCATTTTCCCCGATGTCTTCCATTTTCGACGCACTGCCCGGCCAGGAGACTCCGGTCGGCGCCATCTCCAAGAACCTCGCCCGCATGTGGGCGGTCGACGAACGCACCGCCGCGAAGCCCGGCGAGGATTCCAAGGCCACGCAGGTCAACTTCGTGCTTCACCTCGGCATCCACACCACGCAGGAGGACGCGCTCGCGCAGTTCCAGACCGCGGTGCGCTTTTCCAAGCGTTATCCTTGCCGCGTCGTGGTCCTTTGCCCGATCCGCGACGAGAACGTGAAGCATGACGAGCTCCGCGCCAAAATCTACGGCGAGTGCCATCCGGGCAAGACTCGCGGCGACCTGCGCTGCTGCGAATTCGTGGTGCTCAGCTATCCCGTCGCGGCGCGTCAGTTCCTCGAGAATCAGGTCTCCATCTGCCTTTCGACCGATCTCCCGCTCTATTACTGGGCGCACAATTTCTCCTCCTCAGCCCGGCTCGGCCACTACCAATACCTGTTGGGCCGGGCCAAGCGGGTGCTCCTCGACCGCTCGCTGGTGCCCGAGGACGATTGCGGCGACCTGCGCTGGCCCCATCCGGAAGCCGTGCGCGATCTCGTGACCGCCCGCCTCCTGCCGGTGCGCCAGACCATCGGCCAGTTCCTCAGCGCCTACGCACCCGCTTCGCTCGCCACCGGCCTCGGCGGCGTGCTCGTCCGCCCAGGTCCGGCCCGTCGCGCCGAAGCGCGTACGCTCGGCGCCTGGGCGCAAAGCCGCCTGGTCGCCTGCGGCGCCCCGGCCGCGCTGCCCGTCACGATCGAGCCGGCCGCGGCCGGCGACGGCGTCGAGGTGATCTTCACCTACACGAACGAAAACGTGTTCCGTTTCCAGGGAGACTTCACCCGCGGCTGCGCACAGTTTACCGCGAACATCCACGGCGCCAAAACCGAACTCGGCACCGCCATCGGCCTGCTCAGCCCCGAGGCCGCGCTGGCCGAGGCGATGTTTTTCTGAGGCGGGCGGGGTTTGTCGGGCAGGCCTGGGCATTTTCCGGACCCTAGGCGCTGTCTTCGAAATAGACCGGTGCTCCGTGGTCGGGAAACCTGGCTCGGCCAAGGCGGCCGAGGTGGAGGCGGGCCGGAGGCCCGTGCCACCGAGGCCAACGCCGGCCCAGCCTGATTTCCCGACCACCCGCAGGGCTTCAGCAGAGCGCTGGATTATTTCGAAGACAGCGCCTAGTTCTATAGGTCTTATAGACCCCGTGGGACCTTTGTTTTTCTGATCTGTCGCGTCGCGGTCGGCTGTTCCCTCTGCACGCTGGCTTTGCGCCAGCGGTCCGGCCTAGAGTGCTGCGCCGTCCCCGGGCGGCGCCATCATGAATACGAACGACCCGACCCCGACCTACACCTTGGCGGTGTTCCTCGACCTGGAAAACATAGCCCGCGGGGCGCAGGACGCGCGGTTTCCGCAGTTCGACATCGGCAAGGTCTTCGAACGGCTGCTGCTCAAAGGAAACATCGTGGTCAAGAAGGCCTACTGCGACTTCGAGCGTTACAAGGACTTCAAGCGTCCGCTGCACGAGGCCGCCTTCGAGCTGATCGAGATCCCGCACGTGCGGCTGTCGGGCAAAAATTCCGCCGACATTCGTATGGTCGTCGACGCACTCGACCTCTGCTACACCAACGCGCATGTCGATGCCTTCGCGATCATCAGCGGCGACTCGGATTTTTCCCCGCTCGTGAGCAAACTCCGCGAAAATGGCAAACGCGTCGTCGGCGTGGGGGTAAAGAACTCCTCCTCCGACCTGTTTATCTCCAACTGCGACGAGTTCATCTACTACGACGACTTGGTGCGCGCCGAGGCCCGGCCGAAGGTGAAGGCCCGCGCCGCCGGCGCCTCGGCCTCGCCAAAGACCGCTCCGGCCGCGAGCGAGTCCAAGGGGCCCGATCCGCTAAAGGCGCTCGATTTGGTGGTGGCGACGGTCCGCGCGCTGACCGAAGAGCGCGGCGCGGACGAACCTATCTGGGTTTCGATGGTCAAACCCGCCATCAAGCGCCGTCATCCGGGTTTCAACGAGCGCGCCTACGGTTTCGGCGCCTTCACCGACCTGTTGCGTGAAGGTGAGAAACGCGGCCTGTTCAGGCTCGAGGAAAAGACGGGCAATAACTGGCAGGTGCACCTGGTGGAGTAGGGGCGGGGCGCCTGCCCTGGAAGCGCCGGCTT
This sequence comes from uncultured Akkermansia sp., assembly GCA_966250295.1. Lineage (GTDB taxonomy): Bacteria > Verrucomicrobiota > Verrucomicrobiia > Opitutales > Opitutaceae > IMCC26134_A. The sequence continues at coordinate 26,392 of CBINGR010000060.1, forward strand.
TCAGCCGGCCCGGTTGGTGGGCGATGTTTCGGAAGCCGGCGGAAAGCCGGCGCTCCCAGGGGTGTTTTTGTGCTTTTGAGCCGGGTCGCGCGCGCGCAAGGTGCGGTTTTTCCCATGCGAGAAATCTCTTCTGACTACGGACGTGTGATCGTCGGCACCCAGGCCGGGCTCTTTACGGAGGCGCTGCGCCTCACGCTGGCCGCGCAGGAAGCCGCCCGCCCGGGGCGTTTCCTGTGGGCCCTCACCGGCGGAAGCACGCCGGCGGCCTTCTACAAGTGGTGCGTCGAGACGAAGGCGCTGCCCCCCTCGCTTCTGGAGGGCACCTATTTCACGGTCAGCGACGAGCGCCATGTGCCGCTTTCCAGCCCCGACAGTAATTTCGGCAACGCCGAGCGCCAGCTCCTCGCGCCCCTCGGGGTGCCTACCGACCGCCGCCACCCGTGGATGGTCGCCTGGCCGGTGGCGGAGGCGTCCGAGGCCTACCGCCGGGCGATGCTCATCCTCGCCGGCCCCGGCCGCGCCTACGACCTGTGCTTCCTCGGCATGGGCGACGACTGCCACACCGCCTCGCTTTTCCCGCAGACACCGCTCCTCAAGGACGACGGCGGTCTGCTCTTCGGCGGCCAGGAGGTGCCGGGCAAGGGCTGGCGCCTGACGATCACACCGAGCGGGCTGCGCGCCTGTGGCAGGATCGTGGTCATGGCCCTCGGCGCCGGCAAGGCCGAGGCCCTGCACCGCGTGCACCGCGGGCCGGCGGACCTGCACAACGTGCCTTCGCAGCTCCTCAAAACCTGCGCGGAGCGCGTGATCTGGTTGGTGGACGAGGCGGCCGCGGCACGGCTGTAGACCACTCCGCCTGCTAAACCGAGCGACCGAGCGACGGAGCAACAGAGGTTCCCGGAGGGAGGGGATTGCCGCGTGGCGTTATCAGGGAGCGCGGGCCTGGCTTTCCTCAGCCGCACTTGACGCTTGGCGAAGGTCGCGGCGGACGCGCATCTTGGAAAGATGCGCATCGCCCTCATCGCCGACATCCACGGGAATCTCGCCGCGCTCGAGGCTGCCCTGGCCGAGATCGAGACGCTGAAACCCGACCGGTTGATCGTGGCGGGCGATATCGTCGACGGCGGCCCCGACACCGGCGCCTGCTGGCGCCGGGTGCGCGCGCTGGGCGTGCCCGTGATCCGCGGCAACCACGAGCGCTACATTTTCGATTACGGCACGCCCCGGGCCGACCCGGCCTGGAGTTCTCCGCAGTTCGCGCCCTTGCGTGTCGCCCGCGCGGAGCTGAGCGAAGCCGAGATCGCGGAGCTGGCGGCGCTGCCGCCGATCTGGAACGATCCGGCGCTACCCGACCTGTTGGTGGTCCATGCTTCGCTGCGCGGGGACAACGATTCGATTTTCCCCTACACCCCGGACGCCCAGATCGATCCGATGTTCGAAGGCATCGCCCCGGCGGTGAAGCTCATCGTGCGCGGGCACAACCACGCCTGTTCGACCCGCGAATGGGGGACGAGGCGGATTGTCACCACCGGCAGCATCGGCCTGCCCCAAGACGGCAACGCGGCCGCGCAGTTCCTGCTGCTGGAGCGCGGCGGCGAAACCGGCTGGCGGGTGCGGCACCGCGCTGTGCGCTACGACGTGGGCGCGACGCTCCGGCGCTTCCGCGAGAGCGGTTACCTGGACAAGGCCGGCCCGCTCGGACGCCTGTTTTATCGCGAGATGGAGACCGGCACGCATCAGGTCGTGCCGTTCCTGCGCTTCTACGGCGCGGCTCGTGCGCGCGGGGTGCACTGGACCCTGGAAGAGACCCTGCGGCGCTTCTTCGACGCGGCATGAGGGGCTTTGGCGACCTTTGCAGGCCGCGAGGTGCCGGCATCGTTGATGAGCGCGTGCCGGCGGTTGAGCTCCAAAAACAGAGCTGACCGCCCTGCCCGGATCCGGAAGAAACCTGTCTCAGGCCCGGCGATCCGCGCGCGTCGGCTTCGTTCGAGCGGCCTTGGCCCGATCCCGGCCGCGAAGCCAGACGAAGAGGCCCAATACGCCGGCCGCCGCCGCCACGACGGGCAGCAGGTGGTAGGGGCTGGTGAGTCTGTGGACCACGCTTCCGGCGAAGTCCCAGGTCAGGCCCCCGCCGTGGTCGCCGTCGTGCCCCGGATGGGCCAGAACGACGGACGGAAGAAACGCAGCGAAAACAAAAGCGAGGGGGCGAAGGGTAGGAAGAAGTTTCATGGAAGGACCTTGGCAGCGAAGCAGGTGGCGAGCCATGGCGGGAGAGGATTTTTCACTTTTTCGCCGTGAGCAGGACGGCCGCTGGAAAGTTTCATACCGAAGGGATCGCCATTTTCCACGCCGGTGCCTTGCCTTTCGCGGCTGGGTAGGCGCGTCCCCCGGGGGCGGCATGGGGGCGAGCACGGATGGCCCGGACGGTCTCCGGCCGATAAAGTACCTTTCCCCCCTATGTCTACGCTGCCGTCCCGCCCGAAAGATTGGTCCTTTCATGCAATCCTCTGTCGCGGTCTACGGCGGAAACCCGGAGACCCGGCCGGGCTTCGAACCGAGCAATTTCACTCGCCGATTTGACCACGGCCGGAGCGAACGCTCCTTCGCCCAAGGGCTGCTTCACGGCCCGTGGGATGCCTTTTGACTGTTCCGGCTGCGCGCCGGTCCGCCTTTCCGACCAACGATTCATGTCCACTTTCCCGCCCTCCGACGCCTTTCTCGCATCCCTCGTCAACGGTTCGAGCGACGCCATTCTGAGCAAGAATCTCGGCGGAATAATCACCTCCTGGAATCCGGGCGCGGAACGTATTTTCGGCTACACCGCGGCCGAGGCCATCGGCCAGCCAATCTCCGTCCTGTTTCCGCCCGATCGTCTGAACGAGGAACCCGGCATCTTTGCACGCATCCTGCGGGGCGAGCGGATCGAGCACTATGAGACCTTGCGGCGGCGGAAGGATGGGTCGCTGGTGGAGATTTCCCTGATGGTTTCTCCCATCCTCGACGCCGCCGGCGGGATCATCGGCGCCAGCATGGTGGCGCGAGACATCACCGAGCAACGCCGTGAGCAGGAGCGGCTCAGCGTGACGCTCGCCAGCATCGGGGACGCCGTGATCTCCACCGACGAGCAGGGCCGCGTGATTTTCATGAACGCGGTGGCGGAGGAGCTGACCGGCTGGAAGAGCTTCGAGGCGGTGGAGCGTCCGCTGGAGGAGGTGTTCCGGATCGTGAACGAGACGACCCGGGCCACGGTGGAATCGCCGGTTCGGAGGGTTTTGCGCGAGGGGATTACGGTCGGCCTCGCCAACCACACGATCCTCCTTTCGCGCGACGGCCGGGAGAGCCCGATCGACGACAGCGCGGCGCCCATCGTCAACCACGCCGGCCAGCTCATCGGCGTGGTGCTCGTCTTCCGCGACTCCTCCGAGCGGCGCGCGGCGGAGCTCGCCGCCCTCCGTCTCGCCGCGATCGTGGAGGGTTCCGACGACGCCATCGTCAGCAAGAATCTGCTGGGCATCGTCCAAAGCTGGAACCCGGGCGCCGAGCGCATTTTCGGCTATACGGCGGAGGAGATGATCGGGAAGCCCATCCTGACCCTGCTGCCGCCCGATCGTCAGGAGGAGGAGCGGCAGATTCTCGCCCGCCTGCAACGGGGCGAGCGGGTTGACCACTTCGCCACCCAGCGGGTGCGCAAGAATGGCGAGGTGTTTCCCGTCTCTCTGACCATCTCCCCGATACGCGACGACGAGGGCCGGGTGATCGGCGCCTCCAAGATCGCGCGCGACATCACGGCGGTTCGCGCGGCCCAGGAACGGCTCGAGCGGCATGCGGCGGAGCTCGAGTCGAAGGTACGCGAGCGCACCGCAAAGCTCGAGGACATGGTGGCCGAGCTGGAGTCATTCTGCTACAGCCTATCCCACGATCTGCGCGCGCCGTTGCGCACCATTCACAGCTTCTCGGAGATTCTCCTGGGCGACCATGGCGACAATATCCCCGAAGGCGCGGACTATTATCTGCGCAAGATCATCGCGGCCGCCGGCCGCATGGACCGGCTGATCCAGGACGTACTCAGCTTTGCGCGCGTTTCCCGCGCGGAGATCGCCGTTGTGCCGGTGGACGTGGACAAGCTCGTGCGGGAGATCATCCAGGAACGCCCCGAACTGCATGCGCCTCCCGGCGTAGTGGTGGTGGAGGGGCCCCTGCTGCCGGTCCTGGGCCACGAGGCGTCCCTGACCCAGTGCCTCACCAACTTGCTGGGCAACGCGGTGAAGTTCGTGGCGCCGGGGGTGCAGCCAAAGGTCGTGATCTACACCCAGCCGGTCGACGACCGGGTGCGGATCTGCGTTCGGGACAACGGCATCGGCATCAGTCCGGACGGGCAGCGGCGGCTCTTCGCGATCTTCCAGCGCCTGCAGCCCGCCGGCCGTTTCGAAGGCACGGGAGTGGGCCTGGCCATCGTGCGCAAGGCCGCCGAGCGGATGAACGGCTCGGTGGGCGTCAGCTCGGCCGAGGGCCTGGGCAGCATCTTCTGGGTCGAGCTTCCCCGCGCCTCACCATGAACCCGGTTCCCTCCCTGCTGCTGGTGGAAGACGACGAGGCCGACGTGCTCCTGCTACGCCGGGCCTTCAAGGACGCGGACATCCAGAATCCGTTGCAGGTGGCCCGGGACGGCCAGGAGGCGATCGACTTCCTGGCCCGGCCTTGGATCCCCCCCGCGGACCGGCTTCCGTCGCTCGTCATGCTCGACCTGAAGATGCCCCGCCGGACCGGCCCGGAAGTGTTGGCGTGGATGCGGGACAATCCGGTGTTTTGCTCGGTGCCGGTCATCGTCTTTTCGTCCTCGGCGAACCGCAGCGACATCGAGCAGGCCTACGCCTTGGGAGCGAACGCCTTTCTGGTCAAACCACCCTCTCTCGGCGAACGCCTGGAGATGGCAAGGTTCATCAAACAATGGCTGAAGCTGAACCAGCCGCCGCTGGCCTGCACCGAAGGTTACCAGGTGGCGCAGACCGCCCATGCCACCCGGGATTTCAAGCGGCCGCCGTCGGTGTTTCCGTGAGCGGGGACGAGGTAACGGGTAGGGCGGGACCGCCGGGCCCGCCGAAACGCCGCCGCGGACGACCCGGCGGTCCGTCCCTACCTGAAAACCTCACAGCGCCGCGGCCTGCGCGCGCTGGCTGGCGGCGGCGAGGAAGTAGTGCTGGGCCGAGAAGGCGGGGGCGTCCGCCGGGCGGGGCACCGGCAGGTAGCCGCCGCCGGAGGTGAGCAGCCGGGCGGATTCGTTGTCCTGGAGCTCGATCGCGAAAAACTCGTCCGTCATCCAGCGGCGCAGGGCGGGATCGAAGAGCGGAAAGACCACCTCTATGCGGCGGAAAAAATTGCGCGGCATCCAGTCCGCGCTGCCGGCGTAGATGGCGGGCTCGCCGCCGTCGTTCTGGAAATAGAAGGCGCGGGCGTGCTCGAGGAAACGGCCCACGATGGAGCGCACGCGGATGTTTTCCGAGAGGCCGGGCACGCCGGGCACGAGGCAGCAGACGCCGCGGACGATCAGGTCGATCTGCACGCCGGCGCGGGAGGCGGCGTAGAGGGCGTCGATCACGGCCTGGTCCACGAGGGAGTTCATCTTGGCCATGATCTTCGCGGGCCGGCCGGCGGCGGCGTTGTCCGTCTCCCGGCGGATCAGCGCGAGGATGCGGCGGTGCAGGGCGTAGGGCGCGACGAGGAGGTGCTCGAACTCGGGCGCGCGACCGAAGCCGGTGAGGGCGTTGAAAAGCGTGGCCGCGTCGGCAGTGAGCCCGTCGCGCCCGGTGAAGTGGCTGAGGTCGGTGTAGACCTTCGCGGTGCGCGGATTGTAGTTGCCGGTGCCGAGGTGGGCGTAGCGGTGGAGCTTGCCGTCTGCCTCGCGACGGACGACCAGGGCGACTTTGCAGTGAGTCTTGTGGCCGACGAGGCCGTAGACGACGTGGACGCCGGCCTCCTCGAGCTGGCGCGCCCACTGGATGTTGTT
>CBINGR010000061.1:0-32317 GCA_966250295.1 uncultured Akkermansia sp.
AGCAGCATCCTTTTAAGTTGTTGGTTCTGGGTTCGAATCCCAGTCGACCCACCAAGCGCGCGGCGTTTCCCAAAAAAACGGGATGAGAAGAAAAACCCACGCCGCCTACTCCACCTCCTCGTTGGCGAAGGACGCGTAGACGATGCCGAGAAGGTTATGCGGCGTCACCCGTTCCCGGTCTTCCACCTCGTTGTTGAACCCAGCCGCGCGCCAGCCGCCTGCATCCTTCGCCACCAAGCGGTGCAAGACCACGGCGCCCCGCTGGTTGCGATAGGCGACGTTCATACCTGCGGTCAGCGACTCGAAAGGGACTTTTTGCAGCACCAACACGGTGTTTTCGCCATAGACGGGACGCATCGATTCGCCGGCGCCGATCACCGTCAAGCGGTTGGGGTCCAGCGCCGCCACCGCCTCGGCATCGCGCCATGCCTGATTTCGGGTCACATCCACCCGCGGCGGAGGCATGGCCGCGTTCGCGCCCGCCTTCCCCACCTCAGGAACCCCGGAAACCGGCGCCGCGCACCCGCCCAAAAAGACCGCCGGAAGGGCCAAAATGAGCACAACACCCCAGGTTTGTTTGCAAAATGCTATCTCCATGGCTCAGAGCGAACTTGGCATTTGCGTCGCGTGCGACAACTTCCGCATAAAACCCCGGTCGGCAACATTCCGCTCTCCGGTGCCGTTCCTCGTCCCAATTTCCCCCTATGAAGCGTCTCGTAATCATCGAAGATCAAACCGCCATCCGCGAAATGTTGGTTGAGATCCTCCGAATGGAAAAAAACTATCAACTTGTCGGCGAAAGCGGTGACGGCCAAGGGGCCTTGAACCTCTGCCTTGAGGTGAAGCCCGACCTCCTGGTGCTCGACGCCAAGCTGCCCGGCCTCAATGGCGTCGATCTCCTTCGCCGCCTGGTCAAGACCCTGCCCAACGTTCGCGTGCTGGTGTTTTCCGGGCACGAAAACCCCGTGCTCGTGCGCGAGATGCTCGAGGTGGGCGCCCATGGCTTCGTCGAGAAGACCGCCGGCCTCACCGAGTTCAAGAAGGGCCTGGAAACCGTCGCCAACGGCGGCACCTATTTCGGCCCCGCCGTCGCCGCCCTGCTTCGCGACGTGGTTGCCAACCCCGGCTCCAGCAACAGCGCCGATTTCCTCACCGACCGCGAGCGCGAGATCCTCCAACTCGTGGCCGAGAGCCACAGTACGAAGGAGATCGCCGCCAAGCTCGATATCAGCGTCAAGACCGTGGACAACCACCGCACCAATCTGATGCGGAAGCTCAATCTCCACGACGTCGCCAGCCTCACCCGCTACGCGGTGGAGATCGGCCTGATCGAGCCGCGCAAGCCGCTCTGAAGCGGCTTCACCGCCATCTTGCCTCGTTCTCCAGGCGCGCTTCATCGGCGCGCCTTTTTGTTCCGTGTGTCCCTTCGCCCGTTTGGCGTCCCTTTCACTATCCTTGACCACAGATTGCACAGATGAGCACAGATAAAGACCCTCGGGTTCGGTCATCCGTGTTCATCTGTGTGATCTGTGGTTAAAATTTCTTAAGCCGGGCCGCCTCCGCCCGCCGCGCCAAAACCTCCACCAGCCGCGCATCGTCCGCGATCGGCGCCGTCATTGCCGTGTCGAGCCGGCGTCCCGCCGCCCGGGCAGATGCCTCGGCCGCCGCACAGATTCCGGCCACGTCGCCGCCAGGGCCCGCGTGGCGGCCGGGCGAGAGAAACTGGAGTGCCACCACCACCTCGCCCGCATCGAAAGGCGCAGTCGCGAGTCGGGTGGCCAGCAAGGGTTCGTTGAATGCAAAAGCTTCGCCCTCGCGGCGCTCCATCGAGGCTGGCGCGACCATCTCTACCTCGCCCGCCAGCGCTGCGCCCAGCCGCGCGGCCAGGCGGTCGCGGACCGCGGTCACCGCCCGCGCCGGCGAACCGTGATCGCAAAGCACCACCCGGGCTTGACGCCAGCCGCGCTCCCGCAAGACCGCCCGCACCCGGTCGGCCAGGATCGCCACCAGTTCCGCCGGCTCCTCCTCCGGCCGCACCAGTGCTTCGGCCAGCACCGCCCGCGTTTCCGGATGCCGCACGGCGAGCGAGGCCAGCCGTTCCGGCAGGTAGTCGGTCAGGGCTCCGCTGGGCCCGAAAAACAGCGGCAGCAGAAGCGCCCGGCCGCGGGGCGAAGCGGTGAACCAGGCATCCAGCGCGGGCTCCAGCAGGCGGGCAGGCACGCCGTCCAGCTCGGCGGCCGGCACGCGCGTCGAATGCAGCAGCGACACCGCCTGCACCGGATGCCCGAGCCGTGCCGCCAGCCGCGCCGCCAGCGTGCGCAGCGCGCGGATGGAATCCGCCCGTAAGGAGCCATTGTCGAAGAGGAAACAGGCGAAATTCTCGGCCATGGATAAATGCCCCGCGCGCGGCGGATAATCTGCTTGAGGACCCAAGAGGCATGAGCCTTAACGTCAAACACTCCTCCACCATGCACGCGTCCACCCGCAAGGCCCTCTTTCTCGCTCTCTCCGCCGCCACGATCTTCGCGACCGGCTGCCGCAAAAAACCCAAGCGTCCCGACCCTTCCGCCACCGTGATCGGCCAGCCGGGCACGATTGCTCCAGGTAGCGAGTTCGGCATGGGCGAGACTGGTACCACTGAGCCGAACAGCATGCTTACCGGCCGCAGTGGCGATCCGCTCGATCCCGCCAATCAGATCCGCGGCCAACTCCAGCCTGTTTATTTCTCCTACGATCAGTCCGCCATTGCGGCTCCCGAGCGTACCAAGCTCGACGCGGCCAAGCAATATCTCGACGCCCATCCCGAACAGCGTCTCCTCATCGAAGGCCGCTGCGATTGGCGCGGCACCGGCGACTACAACCTCGGTCTCGGCGACCGCCGCGCCGCCGCCGCCAAGCAGTACCTCGTTACCCTCGGTGTGCCGGACACCAAGGTCGAAACCCTCTCCAAGGGTGACCTCGAGGCGGTCGAGAACGCTTCCGACGACGTCATGGCCAAGGACCGCCGCGCCGAACTCGTCATCCTCAAGCAGTAAGCTTTCGCCGGTTCTCCCGGTATCCAAAGAAGCCCGACACCGCGAGGTGCCGGGCTTCTTCGTTTCTACGATCATCATCTCTGGAGGGAGGACCTCCGTGTCCGCCGCGGCGCGCACGGAGGTCCTCCCTCCGGAGATGCGCCAAGTCGGCGTTCCCGCTACCGCCCGCCGGCCGCGATGCCTTCGAGGATGCGTTCCGAGGCCGCGATGCCCTTGCGCATGACGTTCAGGTTAAAGCTTTCGTTCGGGGCGTGCAGGTTGTCCTCCGGCAGGAAGAGCCCCATCATCACCGAATCGAGCCCGAGGACGCGCTTGATATCGGCGATGATCGGCACGCTGCCGCCCTCGCGCAGGTAGAGCGGCGCCTTGCCGAACACGTCTGCGATCGCCGCGTCCGCCGCGCGGAAAGCCCGCGCCAGCACCGGGGACTGGCCGGCGGGCGTGTTGCTGCGGTCGGGCGGCACCACCACGTAGGGCGTGCCCTGGTGCTGGTCCACCAGCCGGTAGGTGACGTCCTTGGGCATGCGGTCCGCGATCGTCTTGTAAAGCAGCGCGCGGATCTTTTCCGGGTTCTGGTTCGCGACGAGGCGACAGCTGATCTTCACGAAAGCCTTGCTCGGGATGACCGTCTTGGTCCCCTCCCCCTGGTAGCCGCCTCCGATGCCGTTGAACTCCAGCGTGGGCAGGAAACGCGTCGCCTCGAAGGGCGTGAAACCCTTGTGGGTGTAGAAGGCCGGAATGCCCAGGAACTCGCGGTATTGTTCCTCGCTCTGGCCGAAGCGGGCGAGTTGTTCCCGTTCCCAGGGATGCACCTCGAGCACGTCGTCGTAGAAGCCGGGCACGTTCACGCGTCCGTCGGCGTCGTGCAGCGTGGCGCAGAGCTCGGCCAGGGCCTGTATCGGATTCCTCAATACGCCTCCGTGCAGGCCGGAGTGCAGGTCGGTGCGGGCGCCGGTGACCTCGACGTCGAAGAGCACCAGACCGCGCAGGCCGCAGGTGATGACGATCTGGTCCTCGCGCGGGCTGCCGGTGTCGGAGAGCAGCACGAGGTCGGCCCGGCGCAGCCGGGCGGCGTAGGTGTCCAGGAAACCCGGGAAGCTCGGGCTGCCCATCTCCTCCTCGCCCTCGATCATGAAGGTGATGCGCAGCGGCAGGTCGGGCTTGCGCTCCAGCAGGCCGGCCACCGCGGCGACATGGGTGAGCAAAGGGCCCTTGTTGTCCGCCGCGCCGCGCCCGTAGAGGCGGTCGCCGCGCACGACGGGCTCGAAGGCCGGGCTGCTCCAGAGCGCGAGCGGGTCGGCCGGTTGCACGTCATAGTGGCCGTAGATGATGACGTGGGGCCAGGAGTCGGGGCCTTTGCGTTCGGCGAGGATCACCGGATGCAGGGGCGTGGGCACGATCTCGACCTCGAAGCCGATTCGGCCGAGCAGGCCTGCGATAAAATCGCGCGCGCCGTGCATCCCGGTCTTGAAGGCGGGATCGGCGGAGACGCTGGGATGACGGATGAATTCCTTGAGAGCTTCGACTGGATCGAACATGGACGCGGCTGGAAAAGGGAGTGAGGGAATAAGGGAATGAGGGAGTAGGCGCCGGAAGGGTCAACGGCCGAGGAATTTGTCCAGTTCCGCCTGCTCGCCGCCGGGGGCGGGCTTGGGGGTGGCGGCGTCGGGTGTGACCGGCGAGCCGGTGCCGGCGAGGTTGGCTTTGGCCTGCTCATAAACCGGCAGGAGGCTGGGGGCGAGGCGCTCTAGATTGGCGATGCGCTCCTGCGAAGGCGGGTGGGTGGACAGGAGCTTGGGCGGGCGTCCGCCGGTTTCCTTCGCCGCCATCTTGCGCCAGAAGGCCGCCGCCGCGCGCGGATCGTAGCCGGCCTTGGCGGCGAAGCGCAGTCCCACCACGTCGGCCTCGGTCTCATGGGCCCGCGAGTAGGCGAGCGAACCAAGCGTACTGCCGACACCGTAGGCCAGCATGTAGAGCTCCTGGTTCTTCTTGTTTTGCGTGCCGATTCCGACCGCCGCCCCGCCGAGCGCGATGGCCATGGCCTGCGACTGGCGTTCCGCGCCGTGGCGGCTGCTCACGTGGGCGATCTCGTGCCCCATCACGATGGCGATCTCGTCGTCGCTGCCGGCGAGGTCGATGAGCGCGGTGTAGAAGCCGACCTTGCCGCCGGGCAGGGCGAAGGCGTTGAGCTGGTCCGACTCGAACACCACGAACTCCCATTGCGCGTTGGGCAGGTCGCGCCCGACGGCGGCGGCGATGCGCTTGCCGATGCGCTGGATGCGGGCGTTCACCGCGGGGTCCGTGGAGATTTTTTCCTCCTTCTTTATCTGCGAAAACGCATCGATGCCCATCTGCGCCGACTGGGCGTCGGACATAAAATTGAACTGTTTCCGCCCCGTCTCCTCCACCGTGGTGCAGGCGGGGAACGCGAACAGGGCGGCGAGGGAAACGATCAGCAGCGTGAGGGGTGGGCGTTTCATCGTGCGACAAAATGCCCGTCTCGGTTTGGCCCGCAATCCCGCAAACGATTGTTTGTCGGTGGGACAAGCGATCGCCAGGCGCACCGGTCGCCACCTCCGGGCAAGGCGGGCGAAGAACCCAATCGCGAGGCGGAGCGGCCCGCCGGCGCCCGCCGATATCTCACACCGTGGTCGTTTCCCGTTCCGCAGTCTCCACCTCGCGGCCGATCTCGGCGGCGCGTTTGAGGCCGCTCGCGCTGCCCTGGCCGGTGAAGCGCAGGCAGGCCGCGTCCATGAGGATGTAGACGATCGGAACGACAAAAAGCGTGATGAAGGTCGCCAGGCCAAGGCCGCCTACGATCACCAAGCCGAGCGGGTTGCGCGACTCCGCGCCGGCGCCGGTCGCGACCGCCAAGGGCAGCGCGCCCAGCACGGTCGCGATCGAGGTCATCAGGATCGGGCGGAAACGCAGCGTCGCCGCCTCGTAGGCCGCACGGGCGGCAGAGCGGCCCTCGAGTTGGAGCTCGTTGGCGAACTCGACGATGAGGATGCCGTTCTTCGCCACCAGGCCGATCAGCATGATGAGGCCGAAGCGGGAAAACAGGTTGTCCGTCATCGGAACGCCCCAGAAGCGGCTGAGGTAAAGCACGAGCAAGCCGCCCGCGATGGCCACCAGCACGCCGGAGAAAATCGTCACCGGGTGGATCCACGATTCGAACTGGGCCGCCAGCACCAGGAAGGTAAAGAGCAGCGCGAGGGCAAAAAGCATCCAGGCGTCGCCCGCGCTCTCCACGAACTCGCGCGTCTCCCCTTCCCAGGCGGTCCGGATGTTGTCGGGCAGGATGCGCTCGGCCACGGCCTCGAACTCCGCCACGCCGTCGCCCTGGGTCCGGCCGGGGGCGAGTTGACCGCTGATCGTGATGGAGCGCTGGCGATCGAGATGGGGAAACCCCTCGGGCACGGCGGATTCGCGCATATCCACGAGGCTGCTGAGCTGGATCAGGCGCCCGCCCGACCCACGCACGTAAATGCCGGCAAGGTCGGAGGGCTGGGCGCGGGCCTCGTCGTTCATTTGCACGATCACGTCATACTCCTCGGCGGCCCGACGGAAACGTGTCACCTGACGGCCGCCGAAGAGCGACTCGAGAGTCGTCGCAATCTCGGCGACCGGCACGCCCAGGTCGGCGGCGCGGGCCCGGTCGATGCGCACGTCGAGCTGGGGCTTGTTGGGCTGGGGCTCGACCCGCAACTGGCCGAGCACCGCGCTGCCGCGAAGCTCCTCGACGAAACGATCGGCGGTGGTCCGCAGCTCGGCATAGTCGGAGCCCTGCAACACGAGTTGCACGCCGCCGGAACTGCTGCGCCGCCCGCCGAGTGGGCGCACGGGCGAGGCGATGATCAGGCCGCCGGTGTTGTCCTTGAGCTTCGAGCGCAGTTCGCGGATCACCGCCTGGGTGGAGCGGTCGCGCTCCTCCCAGGGCTTGAGGGTGACGAAGGCGAAACCGCGGCTGGCCCCGCCTCCGCCGCCGGTGCCGCGGATCCAGCGCAGCACCTCGGGCGTCCCGGCCAGGACCTTCTCGACCTCGCCCGCATAGGAGGAGGCGTAGACCGGGGTCGAACCGAGCGGGAAGTTCATGATCAGGCGGAACAGGCCGCGGTCCTCCTCGGGCGTGAGTTCGCGCTGGAGCTGGGTATAGCTCCACAGGCCGGCGGCGCTGAAGAGCGCGGTCGCGCCGAGCACCAGCCAGCGGCGGCGGAGCGCCAAATCCAAGCCGCGGGAAAAGCGGGCGTTGAACCATTGGAAGGCGGGCTCGGTCTTCCGGTGCAGCCAGCCGTGAACCGGATGGCCGTGCGCGTCCCGGCGGAAGCGCAGCATGCGCGAGCAGAGCATCGGGGTGAGGGTAAGTGCGACGACCCCCGAAACCGTCACCGCCAGCGCCAGGGTGATGCCGAACTCGTAGAACAGCCGGCCGGTGTTGCCCGATTGAAACGCCACCGGCACGAAGACCGCGATCAGTACGAGCGTGGTCGCGATCACCGCGAAAGCCATCTGCCGCGCCCCGAAGACGGCCGCGCGGATCGGCTCCTCGCCGCCTTCGATGCGGCGGTAGATGTTCTCCAGCATCACGATCGCGTCGTCCACCACCAGGCCCACCGCCAGCACGAGCGCCAGCAAGGTAAGCAGGTTGATGCTGAAACCCAGCCACGACATCGCCGCGAAGGCGCCGACGAGCGAGACCGGGATCGCCACCAACGGCACGACGGTGGCGCGCCAGTCGCGGAGGAAAGAGAAGATCGTGATCACCACCAGCACGCAGGCCTCGAGCAGGGTATGGTAGACCTCGTGCACCGAGCGCTCGACGAACACGCTGGTGTCGTAGGCGATCTCGACATTCACGTCCGAGGGCAGATTGCGCCGGATCTCCGGGATCATGGCCTTCACTGCCTCGGCCACGTCGAGCAGATTGGCCTGGGATTGGCGCAGCACGCGCACGATGACGTTGTTGCGGCCGTTGAAACGGTTGTCGCTGCGGTAATCGTTCGCCCCGAGTTCGACGCGGCCGACGTCGCGGAACTTCACCTGGTAGCCGTTGCGCGTGGCGAGGACGAGATTCTCGAACTCGGAAGGCTCGTCGAGCCGACCGTCCAGGCGTACGGGGAACTCGCGGGTGCGCGACTCGATGCGCCCGCTGGGCACATCCACGTTCTGGGCGCGCAAGGCGGCCTCGACATCGGCCACCGTCAGGCCCTGCGCCGCCAGGCGGTCGGCGTCCACCCACAGGCGCATGGCGAAACGCGGGCCCCGCAACTCGACCTGCGACACGCCGGGGATGGTCTGCAGGCGCTGCACCGCGATGCGGTCGGTGAGCTCGGACAACTCCAGGCGCGTGTAGCGCGGGGAATTGACGGAGAGCATGATGATGGGGTCGTCATCCGCGTCGGCCTTGGAGACCGAGGGGGTGTCCACCTCGTCAGGCAGGCTGCCCAGGGCCCGGCCGACACGGTCACGCACGTCGTTCGCGGCTGCGTCCACATCGCGATCCAGGGTGAATTCCAGGGTGATGTTGGATCGTTCCTCGGAGGAGTCCGAACGCATCAGGCGCACGCCGTCGATCGCGCTGAGCTGTTCCTCCAAGGGATCGGTGATCTGCGTCTCGACGACCTCGGCGGCCGCGCCGCGGTAGAAGGTGGAGACGGAAACCACCGGTGCGTCGATGTCGGGATACTCACGGACGGGCAGCGAGCCGAAGGAGAGCAGGCCCACCGTGACGATCACGAGAGACAGTACGATGCAGATGACCGGCCGGCGGATGGAAAGATCGGAGAGGATCATGGCTGATCGCTGCCGAGGGGCTTCATCTCCACGAAGCGATCGACCGGATCGAGCGGCGCGCCGGGGAACAGCACGAGCGCCCCCGCCCCGGAGGAGACGATACGCTCGCCGGACTCCAGCTGGTCGGGTAGGACGGGGCGGATCTCGACCCGCCCGCCGACACGCAGGCCGGTCCGCACGTTGACGTAGCGGGCCACGGGCCGGCCGTCCTTCTGCTCCACCGCGATCACCTGCACGCCGCGCGCCCCCGCGAGCAGCGCGGCTTCGGGCGCGACGAGCACCTGCTCGCGGGTGGACAGCAGGATGCGCACGGCGGCGAACATGCCTGGCCGCAGAGCGGCGGGCGGATCGCGCAGGATGGCCTTCACCTCGCTGGCGCGCACCGCAGGGTCGATGCTTGCGCTGACGAAAAAGACCTCGCCCTCGGTCTCCACCGCCTGTTCGTCGGCGCCGACGCGCACGCGGGCGGTGACACGGGTCCCGGGTTTTACCTCCGGAATGCTGCGCTCGGGCACACGAAACGTGAGTTTCAGCGCCGAGAGATCGTCCAGCGTGGTGAGCACCGAGGCCGGGGTGGCGTAATCGCCGACCGCGAGCCGGCGTGCGCCGAGCACTCCGGCGAAGGGGGCCACGAGCCGGGTGCGGGCGAGCCGCACGCGCAGCAGTTCCAGCGCCGCGACCGTGCCTCTTTCCTCGCTGCGCACCCGGTCGATCTCGGCTTGGGCGAGGGAGCCGTCGGTGGCCAGGGCATCGGCGCGCTCGCGGTTAATGCGCGCGAGATCGGCCCGCGCCTCGGCCTCGGCGACCTGGGCCTTCAACTCCGCGTCGTCGAGCCGGGCGAGCAGCGCCCCCTTCTCCACCCGCTGGCCTTCGGCGAAAGCGATCTCGCGCACGAGCCCGGACAGCTCGGGCTGGATGGTGACGGACTCGTTCGCCTCGAGCGTACCCGTGACCTCGAGCGTGTCGCGCAAGTCATCGCGTACCAGCGCCACGACCTCCACTTTCTGAGGCGTGCGGGCGGACGCGCCGGAGGGGCCGGCCTGTTTCGGTTTGCAGGCGGCGAGACCGAGCACGAAGGCCGCGGCGAGGACCGGAAGGGCGGGGAAAACCAGCTTCATGAGACGACGAGGGAGTACGTTCCGCGCTTGCGGTTTTCACGGGAAAAACCGCCGGGAGGGGAACGCCGACGGCCCGGAGAAACCGCGGCGCGCCGAAAAGACGCCGGGGCCCGCCGGCGGGTTACCCGATGTGCCGGGCATACGCCGCGGCGTCCAGCAGACCGGCGGTCGAGGCCGAGGCCGGCTTCACCTTCAGGAGCCAGGCTGCCTCGTAGGGGGAGGAATTGAGCGTCTCGGGGGCGGCGTCGAGCGCAGCATTGCTCTCGAGGACGGTGAGATCGACGGGCGCATAGAGATCGGAGGCGGCCTTGACCGACTCGACGACGCCGAAAGAGGCTCCGGCGGCGAACACCGCGCCGGCCTTGGGGAGCTGGACGAAAGTAATGTCGCCCAGGCTGGACTGCGCGTAGTCGGTGATGCCGACCAGCGCGGTGCCGTCGGCGGAGAATTTAATCCATTCGTGGGACTTCGCGTAGTGGAGATCGGCGGGAATGTGGCTCATGGGAGACGGAGGAGAGGAAGGAAAGGAGGTGGCCGGGCGCGGGATGGAAAGACGAAACTCAGCCCTGCCGGAGGGGCACGAAGGGCGGCTTGACCGGCTGGAGGGCGATGGCGGTCCCGCGGATGTCGACCGCCAGGGGACCGGAGGCGGCCTCCGCCGGCACCAGGGCGGAGCCGATGGCCTCGTTGAGGATGGGGGAAAGCGTGCCCGAGAGCACGCGGCCGGCGGGCGCACCGCCCGGCCCGGTCACCGGCGTATCGGCGCGGACGATACGCCGGTCGCCGGTCCGGAAGAAAACGACCTTCTGCGCGGAGCCCGAGGCCTTCTCGCGTTGCAGCGCGCCGTGGCCGACGCAGGGAAGCGGCTTGTCCAGCTTTACCGTCCAGCCAAGGCCGGCCGCGAGGGGCGAGATGGAGCGGGAAAGCTCATGGCCGTAGAGCGGATAGCCGGCTTCGAGCCGGAGGCTGTCGCGCGCACCGAGGCCGGCGAGTTCGAGGCCGTGGGGCCGGCCGGCAGCCAGCAGGGCTTCGGCGAGGGCCAGGGCATCGCCGGCCGCATGGTAAAGTTCGAAGCCGTCCTCGCCGGTGTAACCGGTCCGGCTGATCAGGCAGTTGATGCCGGCCACCGTGCCCTCGCAGAAGTGATAGTAGCCCAGGGAACCGAGCTTCGCTCCGGTAAGCGACTGCACGATGGCGGCGCTGCGGGGCCCCTGAACGGCGAGAAGGGCGTAGTCGGCGCTGCGGTCGGTGACCCTGACGTCGAAGCCGGCGGCCTGGCGCGCGATCCAGGCGAGGTCGGAGGGGATGTTGCCGGCGTTGATGCAAAGAAAGTACTCCTGCGGGGCCCGCATGTAGACCAGCAGATCGTCCACCGTGCCCCCGTCCTCGTCACACATGGGGGAATAGAGCACGCGCCCGGGATGCAGCCGGGCGACCTCGTTGGTCACGAGGTGTTCGAGGAAGGCCAGCGCCTGGGGGCCGCGGACATCGACTTCGCCCATGTGGCTCACGTCGAAAAGCCCGGCGGCGCGGCGCACGGCCTTGTGCTCCTCCAGGATGGAGCGATACTGGACCGGCATTTCCCAGCCGGCGAAATCGACCAGGCGGGCGCCGTGGGCGGCGTGAAAATCGCGAAGCGGGGTGCGTTGGAGGGCGCTCATGGGAACGAGGGACAAAGGCGTGCGGACGCGAGCATGCGGGCAACAAAAAAGGCACCCCGGGAAGGGATGCCTGGAAAGAAGGGCGCGGCGGGCGATATCAGAGGCCGGACTTGTAGGTGGCGATGATCTGCTCGACCAGGTACTTGTGGTCGGCCGCGGTGAGTTCGCCGCTGGCGAGCATGGCGTCGGCGCGCAGGATCTGGGCGCTCATCTCGGCGTAGCGATCGCCGGCGCCGACGGGAGCAAGGGCGGGCTTCAACTCGACGTTGATCTCGCCAGGGACGAGGTCCGAGGTCGCGCCGAGATCGTAGTCGATGCCCCAGCGCAAGTAGCGCTGCTCGTAGGCGGTCGAGGAAGGCAGCAGCAGCGCGGATTCGGGCGCGAAACCGGGTTTTTCGATATCGAGACGGAAGACTTCGCTGCGCTTCAGCTTCACCTTGAAGGGAGTCTGGCCGACGGTCGTGCCGTTGATTTTGGCGGTGGCTCCGGCGGGCGTGGAATACACGACGACCATTTGTTTCCTGCTTTTGGTAAACACCGCGCAGCCGGTGCTGGAAAAGGCGATGAAACCGGCCGCGAGAGCGGCTAACAGCGAGGGGAATTTCATAGGGGAATCGGAGGGGGACGTTGCGCGAACTGTTTTTGCGCAAGCCACCTCGGTCAAGGGCAATGACACGCAGCCGGACAGGCTTTTTGGGTTGGTTCCCGGCCCGGGGACCGGCAAACCGCGATGCGCGCATGTTCCCTCCCCTCGCCTACTGGGTTCACGATCTGAGCCCCTTTTTGATCAAGTTCACCGAGACCCTCGGCATCCGCTACTATGGCTTGGCCTATCTTGCGGGTTTCGCGGCGTCCTGGCTGTTGCTGCAAGCCTATGGTCGCAAGGGGCTGACCGGGCTGAAGGGCGAGCGCGTGGGCGACCTTATGACGGCTCTCGTCATCGGCGTGCTCGCCGGCGGGCGCCTCGGGTACTTCCTTCTCTACACGCCCGGCGAATTGATGCGCGATCCACTGGCGCTGCTTCGCGTGTGGGACGGCGGCATGGCCAGCCACGGGGGCTTCGTCGGCGTGGCGCTCGCCCTGTGCTGGAGCGGGCGCAGGTTCGGCCTGCCCTGGCGGCACCTTGGCGACCTGGTGGTGAGCGTCGCGCCGGCCGGCATCTTTTTCGGGCGTGTCGCCAACTTTATCAATGGCGAGCTCTGGGGCAAAAAGACCGTCGTACCCTGGGCGGTGATTTTTCCGGAGAGCGAACCCGGCACGCCGGTGGCCCTGATCGCGCCGCGTCACCCCTCGCAACTCTATGCCGCCGCGCTCGAGGGCCTGCTGCTGCTCGCGCTCACCCAGTGGCTGGTCTGGAAAACTCCCCTGCTGCGCCGCGCCCCCGGCCGCATCGCGGGGGTCTTCCTGCTCGGTTACGCCGTCGTGCGCACGGTGGACGAGATCTTCCGGGAGCCCGACGCCAGCCTGCTTTTCGGACTCAGCCGCGGAACGTTTTATTCGGCGTTTCTGGTGGCGGGAGGGCTGGCCCTGCTCCTGGCGCCGAGCGATCCCCTGCCTCCGCCGGCCAGTTCGGACACGCCTCCGGCCACGGCTCAGAAATCCTGAAGCCCGCCGCCACGAGGGCAGCGCGCGTCGCGACCAGCAGGCGCAACGCATCCGGTCCGTCGCCGTGGACGCACAGGGTTCGGAAACGTCCCGTCCGCGCCAGCGCCAGGGCCTGCGCCACGGCCACGGTCTCGACGTGCAACACCGCACCGGGCTCGCCGCGCGGCACCAGCGTGCCGTCGCTCCGATAGGCCCGGTCGATAAACCCCTCCGCGACAAAACCCAGCCCGGCCGACACGGCGGCATCGCGCAAAGCGCCCTCCGGCGGGCCAAAAACCAGGGCGCCGCCGAGTTCTCGTCGCACGACCGAGATCACTGCAGCGGCGAGGGCGTGGTCGCGGTTCGCCTGGTGATAGAGCGCGCCGTGCAACTTCACATGCCGGATCGGCAGGCCGGCCCGCGCCGCCGCTTCGCCGAACAAGGCCAGTTGTTGGCGGACAAGCGTCTCCGCCTCGCCGGCGCTCAGGGGCCATTCGCGCCTCCCGAAGTTTTCCCGGTCCGCGTGGCCCGGATGCGCGCCCAGCGCCACGCCGTGCCTGGCCGCGAGCGCGCAGGCTGCCGCTATCGTCGACGCGTCGCCGGCGTGCGCACCGCAGGCGACGTTGGCCGACGAGATGCCGGCGGCAAAGAGCGCCGCGTCCCGCGGGCCGCCTTCGCCGACGTCGGCGTTGAGATCGATCGCCCGGCCGCTCATCGGCGCCGCATTTCCAGCCCGACCTCCAGCCGCGCGAGATCGGCCGCCACACGCAGCCGCGCCTGCTGCGCCGACGACACATCCGAGATCCGGAAGACGATCTCCGTGCCCGGCCGCGCCTGTGCGAGCCGGGGCAGGTCGACCGACGCCACCTGCCCGAGCTGCGGATAGCCGCCGATGGTCTGGCCTTCCGCCATCAACACGATGGGCCGGCCGTCGGGCGGGACCTGCACCGTGCCGGGCACTACGGGACGGGAAAACTCCTCGCCCGCCCCTCCCGTCACGGCGAGCGGCCCGCCGTCGAGGCGCAGGCCCATGCGATCGGACTTCGCGCTGAGCTGGAAACGCATGGACTCCAGCGCGCGCTCCGCCACGCCCGCCTTGGTGCGGCGAAACAGCCGCGCCCAGTCCGGCCCCGGCACCAGCCGCACCTCCACCGCCTCCCCCTTCGCCGGCACGGGCACCGGCGGCGCCAGCCGCCAGGCCGCCGCGGGGGGGACGCGGCGGCCCGAACTCCCATAGGCCACCCGGTCCCCCGCCGCCAACTCGCGTCCCCGGTGGCCGCCGAAACCGGCGTTGAGCTGCGTCGCCGCCGAGCCCAGCAAGGCCGGCACGTGCAGACCGCCCGCCACCGCAAGGTAGAACCGAGCCCCGCGGATCAACGCGCCACAATCGAGCGTGGCGCCCGCCTCCAGCGCGATGGGCCGCCCGGAGGGAATCCCCGCGGGCTCCGCGCCCAGCAAGGCCACGGTCGTCGCCGCGCTGAAGCGCAGCACCGGCCCCACATAGGTACACTCGAGCAGGGCCGCGCCGGGCGGATTGCCCACCGCGAGGTTCACCGCTGCCGCCGCCCAGGGGTCGAGGGCCCCACCCGCGCCGATGCCGACGCTTGCGAAACCCCGCCGGCCCAGGTCTTGCACGGTGGTCAGGTTTCCGGGCCTCAGCACCTCGATAAATCCACTCGTTTCCAAAACCTCCCCCCGCTCTGCCGGGAAAGGCGAACGCGAGCCGGACAGCTTGTCCACCGCCTTGAACTTCACCCGATCCCCCGCCGCCATGCGCACGGGAGGCAGGGCGCGCGGCTCGAACAACTCCAGGCCGGTGCGCCCGATCAGCTGCCAGCCGCCCGGCGTTTCGCGCGGATAGATGCCGGTCTGCGCCCCGCCGATGCCCACGCTGCCCGCCGGCACACGGAGCCGGGGCGTGGACCGCCGCGGGGTGGCCAGCTTTTCCGGCAATCCCAGCAGATAAGGAAAGCCCGGCGTGAAGCCGATCGCCGCCACGGTATAAAGCGCGCCTGCGTGCCGACTGACCACCTCGTCCGCGGACAATTTCGCCGCCTTGGCCACCGCCTCCAAGTCGGGCCCATGCTCGCCCCCATAACAAACCGGCACCAGGTGTTCGCGCGGCGCCCGAACCTTGGGCCCGGGACTCTTCCCGGCCAGATGGCGTTCGATCCACTCCGCCACCGCGTGCCAGGGCAGCTCGCCGTGCGAGGTCGCTACGTTCTCCGGCTCGTAAACAACGCCGACGCTCGAATAGGCGGGCACGATCTCGACCACCCCCGCCAGCCGGTCGGCGTCGAGCCGCGCCGCCAGCGCCCGGACCCTCGCCAGCATCGCCCCGTCCACCGCTCCTTCCAGCGTGATCAAGTAGGCCGTGTCGCCCATCGCATGCAGACTCATGCGGGCAAATTGCTTGGACAAGCGCCGCGGCACAAGCGCCCGCGTACGGCAATCGACCCGCCTCGGAGCGCACGAAACCACCAGCTTCTTGCCAAGAGCGCGCGCCTGCCTTCGTTTGGCCGGTCAAGTCCTTCTCCATGTCCGCATCGTTCGCGCTTCCCGGCCTTTCCGCCCGCCTCGACAAACTCGTGTACCACCACGGCGGCAAATGCCTTCCTCCGGACCAGCCGCACGCCTTCGTGTATTTCGTCACCATCCACAACGGCACCGAACATACCATCACCCTCCTCGGCCGGAAATGGGTCCTCTCCCAAGGAGACGGCAACCGCCAGGTCATCGAAGGCGACAAGATCGTCGGCGAAACCCCCGTGCTCGGGCCCGGCGAGAGTTTTTCCTACAACAGTTACCACGTCGCCGGCGGAGACACCGTCGCGCAGGGCAGCTTTCACGGCGTGGATGAAGGCGGGCGCGCCATCCATGTCCTCCTGCCACCCTTCGCCATGCGGGTGCCGGCGGCCGGCGCTTAGGCTGCGCCCGGCCGCCAGGCAGCCACTCCGCTCCGCCGAGGTTACGCTTGCGCTCGCCCGCCCCTGCGTATCGCCTGACCGATTCTACGAATGAAACTAATCGACCTCAACCGTGAGGGCGGCATTGGGTGCAGTTGCACCCTGCTCCAAATCGGCGACATCAACATACTCATAGACAGCGGCTTGCACCCGAAGCTCTCCGGTCGGGCCGCGATGCCCGAATTTGCGAGGCTCACCGGCGTCACCGTGGATCTGATCGTGCTGACGCACTGCCATCTGGACCATCTCGGCACCTTGCCCGTCGCGATGCGCGAGCACCCGCACGCGCCCTGCCTCATGTCGCTCTCCAGCCGCATGATCGTCGAGCGCATGCTGCACAATTCCGCCAACGTCATGCGCCGCCAGATGGCCGAGGGCCAGACGAAGGACGCTCCTCTCTTCACCCACGACGACATCGACCGCATCGCCCCGCGCTTCACCGGCCTGCCCTTCAACCACCCCAAGCGTTTTTCCAACGGCCGGGACGAGGTCGAGATCACCCTTCACCCCGCCGGTCACGTCGCCGGCGCCTGCGCGGTCGAGATCCGCCACAAGCATCGCCACATTTTCGTCACCGGCGACGTCCTTTTCGAGGATCAGCGCGTCGTGAAGGGTGCCCGTTTCCCCGCCGGCCATTTCGACACCCTCATCACCGAGACCACCCGCGGCACCACCGAGCGCCCGGAGGGCAAGGAGCGCATCAACGAGGTCGCCCGCCTCATCGACACCATCAACGAGACCATCCAGAACGGCGGCTCGGTCCTCATCCCGGTTTTTGCGCTGGGCCGCATGCAGGAGCTGCTGGCGATTTTCCACGACGCGCGCCGCTTCGGCAAACTGGTCGACTGCCCCATCTTCACCTCCGGCCTCGGCCTCGATCTCTGCGACTACTTCGACGAAATCGCCCGCAAGACCAAACACGTGCAGTTCAGCCGCGGCATCCTCCGGGATCTCAAAACCAAGCCGCTCCCTCGTAAGCTCGAGCCCGGCGTCGATCCGCGGCAACGCGCCATCTATCTCATCAGCTCCGGCATGCTCGTGGAAAACACCCCGAGCTATACCCTCGCCTCCGGCCTTCTCGGCCATGCGCGCAATGTCATCGCCTTCGTCGGCTACTGCGATCCCGACACGCCCGGCGGCCTCCTCCAGAAGGCCAAGCATGGCGAGACCTTCCTTTTCGAAACGATCCACGTGAAGGTGAAGATCGCCGCCAAGGTGGAGAAGTTCGAGCTCTCCGGCCACGCCGACCGCGAGGAGTTGCTCCAGTTCGCCGTGCAGACTGGCGCGCGCAGCATCGTCCTCGCCCACGGCGAACCCGCCGCCCGCGCCTGGTTCCAACGCGAACTCGAGGCCCGTCTGCCCGGCACCAAAGTCATCGATCCCGTCCCCGGTCAGATTTACCAGGTTTGATTCCATTCCCCGCCTTCCGCAGGTGACGACCGCGCCGGTTGGGGAATTCGTTGGCCGCCGATTCGGCGGGACGCCGGGCTCGCGCAGGATTCGATGCGCTTCCGCCCGGCGTTGAGCGAAAGTCCAATACCCTGCCCGGCCCAGCTTGGGCCGGAAGCGGAAGCCGTGCCCGGCGAGACGAGTTTCCCCGACACCACCGGAAAATACCCAGGATCCTCGACCTCAGGGGATTGCGGCCGCCACGCACGGCCAAAACCCGTCTCGACCGCAGGCGCTCCCGCGACGTCATGTCTCCCTGCCAAGAAGATCATTCTCTAAGCATATCCTCCTCCCGGGGTCTTTCCAAATTGCGCCACGAAAGACGAATCACCACGGTGCATGGCACTTTATTTACGTCCGCTGGATTTTCGCGGACCAACGCCCATCAACCCCGTAAGCCTATGCGATCCACCGTGCTTTCCGCCGCCGGTTGTTTTCTTGCACTCTCCGCCGCCTCGGCCTCCGCCGATACGCTGGCACACTGGAACTTCGATTCCGGCACCGCCGACGCCACGTTCGCCGCCATCCCCGTCCACGACGTCTCCGGCAACAACAACAACATGCTGGGCTACGACGACAAGGTGGGGCCCAGCTATTCGGCGGATACTGCCTCCGGCTCCGGCCTGAGCTGCCGCGTCGTGAAACAGGACGGCTACACCCTGGAGCCCGCGGTCAACAACTGGTCTCCGCTGCAATGGACGATCGAGATCTCCGTCAAATTTGACGACGTGAGCGGCTGGCGGACCATCATCGGGCGCGATGGCAGCAGCCGGGCGGGCAACGCGAAAGCCGATTTTTACTTCCAAAAGGAAGCCAACCGTAACTGCTTCCGCCTCGATTTTGCGACCGTGGACGGCGCCCGCTACGTCCTCGACTCGAATTTCGCCACGGTCGCCGGCACCTGGTACAATATCGCCCTCGTGAGCAACGGCTCGGTGGTGGAAATGTACATAGACGGCCGCGACGGAGCCGGCTACCAGCTCGTATCCTCGGCCCCGCTCAGCCGCAAGCCCGACGCCAACAACGCCCTCGCTTGCACCAACGACATCTGGACCTTCGGACGGGGCTGGTATGGCGGCAAGCACGCCGATCACCTCGACGGAAACCTGGACGACATTCGCTTCTCGACCGAGGCCCTGCCGCCCGCGCGTTTCCTGCACGCCGTCGCTTCCTCTCCGGGCACCGGCTCGACCACCTTGGAGATCGCGCGCAATGGGCAGGATGTGTCCCTCGCCTGGAAACTGCCGCCCGGCTCCATCCGCCAGTTGCAGATCTACCGTAACGACCGCAATGATCCGTCGGGGCGCACGTCCGTGGCCACCCTTTCCTCACCGGTGGAGGTTTATCTGGAGCGCGTTCCGTCGAAGGACGTGACGTATTGGTATTGGCTGTCCATCACCCGCGCGGATGGCCGGACCGATGTCGTCGGGCCGGTCTCCAGCAAGCCCTCGCAGGTCTGGGAACCTTGAGTCCGGCTGCGCCGTAGCGGCGCTTTACCCGCTACCTCGCGATGCCGAACGCGGACTGAAGCGCCGGGCTACCCACCGGACAGAAGCCGGATATCTTTTCTGGCATACTCAGCTCTACGCCTACCCAAACTTGGTGATAGCCGGCGGCGCAGGCCACGGCTACTATGCCTGCGGACGATACCCCTCGGCACCCGGAAATCACTCCGGCGCCCGTCTGCACACCCCATGTATCAGGAAAAGAAAGTCGTGGTCATCATGCCCGCGTATAACGCGGCCAGGACCCTGCGCCGCACCTATGACGAAGTGATGGCGCAGGGCGTCGTCGATCTCGTTATCGTCGTGGACGACGCCAGCCGCGACGAGACCGTCGCCCTGGCTCGCGAGCTACCGCAGACCCAGGTCTTTGTCCACGAGAAGAACCGGGGCTATGGCGCGAACCAAAAGACCTGCTACGACGCGGCCCTGGCGGCCGGGGCGGATATCGTGATCATGGTCCACCCGGACTACCAATACACGCCCAAGCTGATCCCCGCGATGGTCTCGATCATCGCGAACGATCTTTATCCCTGCGTGCTCGGCAGCCGGATCCTCGGCAATTACGCCCTGCGCGGCGGCATGCCCGGCTGGAAATACGCGGCCAACCGCGCGCTGACCTTCGTCGAAAATGTCCTGCTCGGCGCCAAGCTCTCGGAGTACCACACCGGCTACCGCGCGTTCTCCCGCACCGTGCTGGAGCGCGTGCCCTGGCAGAACAACTCGGACGACTTCGTCTTCGACAACCAGATGCTCGCCCAGATCCTGTGGGCGGGCTACACCATCGCCGAGGTCAGTTGCCCCACGAAGTATTTTCCCGAGGCGTCCTCGATCAACTTCCGCCGCAGCGTCCGCTACGGCTTCGGCTGCCTCGGCACCGGCCTCGCTTTCCGCTTCGCCAAGCTGGGCCTGGCGCGTCCGGCCCTCTTCCCGAAGCCGCCCGGCGAAGCCCTCGCGGATGCCCGCGCGGAAGTCGCCGCCAGCCTCGGCGTGCCGCCGGCCTGAGAAATCCGGTAGGGCGGGACCGCTGGGCCCGCCGGTTCGGGGTGAAGCGTAGCCAGAGGGAATTCGCGGCGCACCCAGCGGTCGCGCCCTACCTCAAACCTTGCTGCCACCCGTTCCCGACGCCGGCGGGGCCGACCGCGCCTCGCGGAAAGGCGATCCCTTGCGATAGAGTTCGAGTTGCTCGCGCAGGCTTTGCGCCAGCCCGGTGTCGCCGGCGGTCTCGGCAATCTTGAGCGCGTGCTCGGCTGTGGCGATGGCCTCGGCGAAGCGCGCGGACTCGGCGAAGGCCGCCGCGAGCGCACGATAGGCCAGCGGATCCCGGCCGCCGGCGAACTGGTCGGCCCGGCGCGCCAGGTAGATCGCCTGCATGCCGTTGCGGGTGGCCGGATCCGGGGAGGTGGCCAGCAACCAGGCCAGGTTGGCCAGCGTGTCGGGATTGTCGGGATGCAGTTTGAGCGAGGCCCGGTAGTGCTCCGCCGCTTCCTTGCCCCGGCCCACCTGGGCCAGGATTTTGCCGAGGTTGTTGTGGGCCTCGGAAAAATCCGGCCGCACATCCAGCGCGGCCTGAAACCGCGACAGGGCTTCCTCGACCTTGCCCTGCTGGATGAGCGCCACGCCCAGGTCGTTCAGGATCTGCGCTTCGCCCGGGCGGCCCTCCAGCGCCCGCTCGAAACGCGCCGCGGCCTCCGCCGGCCGGCCCAGTCGAAGGAAGGCATTGCCCAAATAATACCAAGCCTGGACGAAATCGGGCCGGATTGCGACGGCCTGCTCCAGGCGCGCGATAGCTTGTTCCGGCCTGCCCTGGTTGAGCAGAACAAAACCCAGGTTGTAGTGCGCCATGTCCAAGCCGGGCTGAAGTTCCGCCGCCCGTTCGTAGCGGGCAACGGCCTCCGCCTCGCGGCCCAGCTGCAGCAGGGCGTTCCCGAGGTCGTTGTGGAGCATCGCGTCATCGGGATATTGCTTCAGCGCCGCCTCGAACACCTGCATCGCTTCCTCGACCTGCCCTTGTTGCAGGAGGGCGTTGCCCAGGTCGGCGGAGAGCCGCACGGCATCGGGCCGCGCCGCCAGGGCGCGCCGAAACTCGGCGACGGCCTCGTCCAGCCGGCCCTGCCGCAGCCGTGCGTTGCCCAGGAGGCTACGGGCCTCCGCATCCTCGGGTCGCAGACCAAGAGCCATTTCCGCCTGCGCCGCGGCCTCGTCCGCCTTTCCCTGGTCGAGCAGGAGACTGCCCAGGGCGGTGCGCGCCCGCACATAATCCGAAGCCAGCTCCACCGCCTGCTGAAATTGGGCCTGCGCCTCGCCCGCCTGCCCCCCCGCGAGGAGCAGGGCGCCGAGATTGTAGCGGGCGGCCGCGAGGTCGGGTCGCAATTCCACCGCCTTCCGGTAGTGGACGAGCGCCTCCTCGTTCCGGCTCTTTTCACGCAGCGCGTTTCCGAGGTTGATGTGGGGCTCCGCGAAACCGGGCTGCAACTCCACCGCCTTCCGGCCGTGCTCGATCGCCTCATCGGGCCGTCCCATCAGGAGCAGGTAGTTGCTGAGATTGCTGTGGGCGACGAAGCAGGCGGGGTTCCGCTCCAGCGTGGTCTGCCACAGGGGCTCGATGCCGGCATACATCCGGCTCTGTCGCCAGGTCAGGACGGCCAGCAGCCCCAGCAGCGCCGTACAAAAGGCGTTGCCCGCCGGTCGCGCCCACAGGTCCCGGCCTTCGAGCAGGCGCGCCAGAGCCACGGCCGCGGCGGCGATCATACCCAAGCTGGCCAGGTATTGGTAGTGGTCCGCCACATACGAGTACACGAAGGGGTAGACGTTCAAGAAGCCCAGCACGGGGAAAAGCGTACCGCCGAAGAACAGCAGGGCAGCCAGCGGTCCGCGCCAGCGTTTCCGCAGCGCCCAGAGCGCGGCCGCCAGCGCCAGCGCCGCGAGCGGGAATAGATACTGCCAGGCGACCGCCCGGCTGATCTGCCAGCGGGGGTAGATGAAAATCAGGTCCGCCGGCCAGATGAGCTTGCCGAAGTAGAACCAGAGCGCCCGGCCAGCCACGAGGCCGCGTTCCACGAGGCCGAGCTCGAAGGCCGCCCCCTCGGCGCCAATGAACCTGCGTTCCACCCAGGCGGTGAAGAGGCCGGCCGCGATGCCCAGCCCGAAAAAGGGCAGCAGGGGCTGCGCGTCGTCGCGCCACGACAGACGTCCGCGTTTCCACCAAAACACGACCAGCAGGGCCGCCGGCAGGCTCGCGACGACGGATTTCGAGAGCAGGCCGAGGACAAAGAGCGCCAGCGCCGCGACGTAGACGCCACGCCGGCGCGTCTCGTCGAAACGCAAGTAAACCAGCGCGGCTCCGAGGTAGAACACGGTCGAAAGCGTGTTCTTGAGCTCCGAGATCCACGCCACCGATTCCGCCTGCACCGGATGCAGCGCGAAAATCGCCGCTCCCAGCCAGGCACCGGGCACCCGAAGCCGTTTCAGGATGCGGACCAGCAACAATGCGGCCGCAACGTGGAGCAAGATGTTGACCAGGTGGTAGCCGAGCATCGCGTCGCCCCAGAGCCGATGCTCCAGCCAAAAAACCGAGTGGGTGACCGGGTAGTATTGCGACACGGCCCCGACCTCGGTCCAGATGCGCGCCAGACCGGCGACGGAGCGGAGTTCGGGCGCGGTCAGGTGGTCCTCGTCGTCGAAGACCGGCTCGCCGTGCCAGGCTGGCTGGTAGGCCAGGAAGGTTGTGGCGATCAGCAGCAGCGCGAGAACCCAGTCCCGGGTCCACCAACGGTTGCGGGGAGAGTCATTCATGAGGGTAACAAAAAGGGTTCAGGGGCGGCCCGTGCTTCCGGGCGTCAGGCCTTCGCGCAGCGGGCGGCCCGCGCGGTAGATGGCCAGCTCCGACGGCAGGAGCCCGGCGAGGGCGGCGTTGGACTGGGCCTGGGCCAGTTGCAGGGCGCGCCGGGCCGAATCGATCGCCTCGGGAAACTGGCCGGTCTCGGCGCAGGCCGCCGCCAGCGTGCGCAGCACCAGCGGCTCCCCTCCGCCAGAGAGACGCTCCGCGCGTCGGGCCAGCTCCAGAGCGCGGGAGCCATCGCGGCAGGCGGCATCCGCGCAGGTCGCCAGCAGCCAGGCGAAGCTGGCCAGCGCGGAAACGTTGTCGGGTTCCTGCCGGAGGACCGCCTCGTACTGCGCCGCCGCCTCGCCCGGCCGGCCGGTTTGCAGGAGCAGGAAACCCAGGTTGCCCCGCGCCGGGAAGAAATCGGAAGCGAGCGCGATCGCCCGTCGGAAACAGGCCTCGGCCTCGCCTGCCTGCCCGAGCTGGAGCAGGGCCGTGCCGAGGTTGTTCTGAATCTCGGCATCCGCGGGACGGCTTTCGACCGCTTTCCGGTAGTGAACTACCGCCTCGTCCAGCCGGCCCTGACGCAGAAGCACGCCGGCGAGGTTGGAATGTGCGTTGGCGTGGCCGGGATCGAGTTCCAGGGCCCGGCGGAAGCGGGCCACGGATTCCTCCTCCCGGCCCTGCTGCACCAGGGCGTTGCCCAGATTGTCCTGCGCGTCCGCCCAGCCCGGTTGCAGCTCGGTCACCCGCAGGTAATAGGCGGCGGCCTCGTCTACCCGGCCCCGCGACAGCAGAGCGTTGCCGAGATTGAGATGGGCCGGCGCGTGGTCCGGACGAAGCCTAACCGCCTCCTTGAGCTGAACGAGCGCCTCGTCGGTCCGGCCCTGTTCGAGCAATACGGTGCCGAGATTGTAGCGGGCCGGCACGAAACCCGGCTGGGCCTCCACCGCACGCCGGAAGCGCAGGATCGCTCCCGCCATGTCGCCTTTTTCCTGCAGGGCCGTGCCGAGATTGTTCAGGGCCTCGGCGAACTCGGGGCGGATCGCCAGGGCCCGTTCGAACTGGACGACCGCCTCGTCCCAGCGCCGCTGCTCGAGCAGGGCGAAACCGAGGCCGTTGTGCGCGACAAAGTTGTTTTCCGTCACCGCCAGCGCGCGGCCGAACAGAGCTTCGCTGTCGTGCCAGTGCCGGAGCTGGCCGCGGGTCAGAACGAGGCAGGCCAGCACCGGCAACGCAGCCGCCACGGCGAGGAGCGATTTCGGCCAGCGCCCGCGCTCCGCCAGGGCGGTCGCGCCCCAGGCGAGGACGATGAAGACGCCAATGAGCGGCAGGTAGGTATAGCGGTCGGCGAAGGCCTGGTTGCCGACCTGCACCAGCCCGATCACCGGCACCAGCATACCCAGGAACCAGAACCAGCCGGTCGTCACGAAAGGCTGGATACGCGCCGCCCGCAGCGCGACGAAGGAAAGCGCCAGCACCAACAGCAACGCGCCCAGCACCAGCGGGACCGGCCACCGGCCGGGGTGCGGGTAAAAGAAGGCGAGACCGGCCGGCCAGAAGGTGTTTTGCAGATAGAGCGTGCAAGCGACCGCGGCGTTCGCCAGCCGCTCGCCCAGGGTGAAGCTTTCCAGCGAGCGCACCGCCCCGCTTTGCTGCTGCACGACGAAGGTCACCCCACAGGAGGCCAGACTGAGCGCGAAGAAGGGGACTTTTTCCCACAGCAGCGCGGATGCAGTCGAACGGAATTCCGTCCAGGACCCGAGCGGGAGCCGGCGCAGCGGCCAGTGGTCGAGCAGCAGCAAAACGCAGGGCAGCGTCACCAGCATCGGCTTGCTCGTCAGGCCCAACGCGAAGAGCCCCAGCGTCGCCACATACCAGGACCGCGCCCCATCCTGGCCCCCCTCGCGTCGCTTCACGTAGAAGCCATAGGCGCCGAGCGTGAGCAGGAAAAAGAGCGCGCTGAGCACGTCCTTGCGCTCCGACACCCAGGCTACCGACTCCACGTGCAGCGGATGAAGCGCGAAGAGCGCCGCCACCCACGCGCTCCGCCAGCGCGCCTCCGGGCAAAAGAGCAGCAGCACCCCGAAAAGCAGTGCCGTGTTCACGGCGTGCAGCGCCACGTTCACCAGGTGCGGCCCCGCCGGCCCGGGGCCGAAAAAGCTCTGGTCCGCCTGATGCGAGAGCCAGGTCAGCGGGTGCCAGTTGCTCGCGTGCCCAGTCGTGAAGGCCCACTTCACCCCGTCCCAGGTCAGACCCGCCTGCACCGCCGGGTTGGCCGTCACGTAGTCGGGATCGTCATACGCCACATAGCCGTATTCCCGCGCCGGCAGGTAGAGCAGCAGCGTCAGCGCGGCCAAACCCAGCGCCACCAGCCAGTTCGGGAGAATCGAAGAAGGGCGCGAAGGAGCCATGGATCAATTTGCCGTCGCGGCCGGGACAGCGCCGGACGGAAGGCGGGCCTGGATGCTGGCCAGGGTGGCGAGCGTGATCGGATCCCCCGGTTGCAGCCGGAGGGCGGTCTGGCAGTGGGCCAGTGCTTCCTCGACTCGGTTTTCCGCGAGCAGGGCCTTCGCGAGGTTGTCGTAAGCCTCGGCATAGTCCGGGCGGAGCTCGATCGCCCGCCGGAAAGCGGGAACCGCCTCGCCGTCGCGGCCGATCTTGCGCAGCAGCCAGCCGAGGTTGTTGTGCGCGTTGGCGTTGTCCGGCTGGAGCTTCACGATGGCGCGGAACTGGCCCAAGGCCTCCTCGCCGCGGCCCCGGCCCAGGTAGGCGGTCCCGAGATTATGCCGGGCCGGGGCGAAGTCGGGCCGTAGAGCGACTGTTTTTTCGAGTTGTCCGATAGCCTCGTCCGCCCGGCCGAGGCGCAGCAGCGCGTTGCCGAGATTGTTGCGGGCCATCGCATGGTCCGGCTGGATCTCCAGGGCCCGCTCGAAATGCGCCGCCGCGCCGGCCCAGTCTTCGCCCTGGAGCGAAAGGTTGCCGAGGTTGTAGTGCGCACCGGCAAAGCGCGGATCCAGTTCGAGCGCCCGGCGGAAACTCGCTGCGGCCTCCTCCACGCGACCCTTCTCGAGCAGGGCGTTGCCGAGGTTGCAATGCGCGTCCGCGTAGCCGGGCCGGATGGCGAGCGCCTGCCCGAATTGCGCGACCGCCTCGTCCGCCCGGCCCCGGTCGAGGAGCGCGTTGCCGAGATTGTTGTGCGCAAGGGCATTGTTTTCCGTCACGGCAAGGGCACGGCGGAAAAGCGCCTCGGTGTCTCGCCAGTGAGCGAGTTGGACGCGGATGAGCGCCCCGCAAGCCAGCACGGGCAGAACCGCCGTGGTCACCAGCGCGGCCTGGGGCAGGCGCCAGCGTTCCGCCAGCCGGGTCGCACCCCAGGCCAGGACCATGAACAAACCGATCAGCGGCAGGTAGGTGTAGCGATCCGCCCGCGCCTGGTCGCCCACCTGCACGAGTCCGATCGTCGGCGCCAGCATGCCCAAAAACCAAAACCAGCCCGTGGTCGCGAAGGACGCCGTCCGCCAGGCCCGCAGCGCCAGATACGAAAGCATTCCCACCAGAACGGCCGCGCCGCCTACCGCGGTGACCGGCCATTGTCCCGGATGCGGGTAAAACACCGCGAGCCCCGCCGGCCAGACCGTGGCTTTCAGGTAGAGCGCATAAGCCACCAACGCGTTCGCCACGCGCTCCGGCAGGGTGAAACTCTCCAGCGACTGCACCGCCCCGCCCCGCTGTTGTACGAGGAAGGTGACCACGCAGGAAACCGCGCTGAGCGCGAAAAACGGCACCTTCTCCCGGAGCAGCGGGGGCAAAGCCGCCTTCGCTTCCGACCACGAGCCGGACTGGAGCCGGCGCAGCGGCCAGAGGTCGAGCAACAGCAGCACGCAGGGCAGCGTCACCACCATGGGCTTGCTCATCAGCCCCAAGGCAAAAAAAGCCAGCCCCGCGCCGTACCAGCCGCGCGCGCGGGCGGCCTTGTTGGCCTTCCCCCTCACGTAATGGCCCCAGGCCGCGAGGGTCAGCAGGAAAAAAAACGCGCTCAGCACGTCCTTGCGTTCCGCCACCCAGGCCACCGACTCCACGTGCAGGGGATGCAGCGCAAACAGGGCCGCCACCCAGGCGCAGCGCCCGGCGGTTCCCGCGCCGCAGAGGCTCAGCAACACCCAGAATACGAGGGCGGCGTTGACCGCGTGCAGGACCAGATTCGTCGTGTGGGCGCTCTTCGCTTCCGGGCCGAACAGGCTGAGGTCCGCCATATGCGAGAGCCAGGTCAGCGGATGCCAGTTGCCGGCGTGTCCGCTGCCGAAGGCCCAGGCCGCGCCCTCCCAGCCCAGGCCGGCCTGGACTCGTGGGTTGTTCACCACGTAAAGGTCGTCGTCGTAGGCGACGTAGCCATGGCCTCGCGAGGGCCAGTAGGCCAGCAGCGCCGCCGCGGCCAGCAGCAAGGCCACCGCCCAGGGCGGAAAGCCGGACGCGCGACGCGGCTCCGCCGGGGAAGCGGAGGAAAACGCAGCTTCGGGGGGAGGGATAATGGGGTCGCCCATCGAGCGTTTCTTTGCGCCAGCCATGGCTCAGCGGCCGATCTTGGCCAGCCAGGCCCTCGCGGCGTCGGGATCGCTTTTGAGCCAGTAGCCGGCGATGCTTTCGATCGCGCTTTCGCGGCGTTGGGGATCCTCGATCGAATCGATCCAGGCCGAGGCCATGCGAGGCCGCTCCACCGCCAGCGCCTGGGTGTAGGCGGTGATGGCGGTATCCTTCGCCTCTCCTTTCGGCAGGCTCTTCACCCAGGTGCCGGCACGCGCCGGGTCCACCCGCGCCCAAGTCTCGGCGACGTCGCGCACCGCCTGGTCGCGGGCTGCGCCGCGTTCGAGGCCGGAAACCCAGCTCGCCGTCGCGGCGGGATCGACCCGCGCCCAGTTGTCCACCATCGCGCCGACCGCGCCCTCGTCCAGCGTACCCGCGGGCAGGCTGGCAGCGTAAGCCGCAGCCTCGGTGGGAGAATACTGCGAAAGCGAGACTATCAGGCCGTTGGCGAACTCCTTGCGCAGCTCCGCGGTCGGCAGGAGTTTGGCCTGCTCCATGGCCGCCCGCGGATCGTCGCGGGCCCAGGCTTGGGTGATGTTGGTGAGCATGGCGGAGCGGTTGTCGCCCGCCGGGGTCTGGAGGGCGAGGCTCAGGCCGGCGGCGGGGTCGGCGTAGGAGAGCGAAGTGACCATGCCGTTGAGCGCGGTCTGTTTGACCGGGCCTTCGGGAAGCTGCTGGGCCCAGGCGATGGCGGAGGCGGAATCGTCCTGAGCCCATTGGGCCATGGTGCGGCCGAGCGCGCTGGCCCGCTGATCGGGGGCGGCGAGCGACGCGGCCCAGTTCGCCGCTTGAAGAGGATTACGCTTGGCCTGCTCGGCGCCGATTTGGGCGAGAGCGGTGCTTTTCACGTCTCCGTCGGGCAGCATCTGCACCCACACGAGAGCCTTTTGCGGGTCCATCTGCGAGAAGCGGTTGACGACGCGCGAAGCGACCTCGCGCTGGGCGGCGCCGGGCGCCAGCGCGGTGGCAAACACGGTGGCGAGCTCCGGATCGTCGGAGGAGAGGTAGATGCTGACGGACCTCAGCAATTTCTCGCGTTCGGCGCTGTCGGGGAGCGCGGTGATGTATTCCATGGCGGCATCGGGATCCTGGAGGGCCAGCAGGCCGACCGCGGAGCCGATGGCGATGGTGCGCACGCGGCCGGGGGCGAGCGCGGCCATCTCGACCAGGGCAGCTTGGGGATCGCGTGCGCTCCAGAGCAGGAGCACGTTGCCCAGCATTTGTTCCCTGGCGGCCGAAACCGGGAGCTTGCGGGCATAGGCGAGCGCGGCTTCGGGATCGACGTTGGACCAGTTGCCGAGAAGCAGGCTGAGAGCGGCATCCCGCTCGTTGCCGGGCGGAAGTTGTTCGAGGAAACGGGTCGCCTCCTCGGCATCGCCGACCGGCCAGGCGGAGGCAGCCATGCGCAGGGCCTCGGCGCGGGCGGCGCCCGGCGGCATGGCGATGACATACTCGCCCGCCGCCTTCGGATCGTGGGCGGCCCAGTTGTTGATGAGGATGGAAAGGACGGCGTTGCGTTGGATGCCGGAGGGCATGGCATCGACCCAGGCGAGAGCGGCCCGGGGATCGCTGGCGCCCCAGGCGCGGGCGATCTCGCCGAAGATCGCAGCCCGCTCCGAGGTTTGCAGATCGAGTTCGCCGGCGTGTGCGGCGGCGGCCGCGGGATCGGTCAAGGCCCAGGAGGCGAAGACCGTGGAATAAGCGGCGACGCGGCGGTTCGGCGGCAGCAGGCGGACGAGCCCGAGCGCGGCCTTCGGATTGGTCGCCGAGAGAATAGGCAGCGCAAGCTCGATGGCGTCGTTGCGCAGCGCTCCCTTGGGCAAATCGCGGATCCAGGCGATGGCGGCGGCGGAGTCGGAATAGAGCCAGCCCTGGACCGCCAGGCGGATGAGCTCGGCGGACAACTTCGAAGCCGGCAGGCTCCGGGCGAAGACCAACGCAGCCTCGGGATCTTTCTCCGCCCACAAGGAAACCAGGGTCTTGCGCAATTCCTCCTGCGCCGGCGCGAGGATGAGTTCGCGCAGGGCCGGCACGAGTTCCGCCAAGTCGCCGGGCGCCAGCGCGCGCAGGATGGCGTCCCACTCCGGCGTGCGGCGCCAGATCCCATTCCGGCATTCCGCGGCGATACGCTCGACGATCTGGGCGACGGTCAGGGGTTCCGCCCGGGCTGCGCCGGGGGAGACCACGGCGAAGCCGGAAGCGCCAGGCGCGGCCGGCCCGCGGGCGGCGGAGCGGGCGGAAGCAGAAGCGGACCCGCGGCCGAACCAGAAGCCGGCGGCCAGGGCGGCCAAAAGGGCGAGCGAGGGGTAAAGTTTTTTCATGGGGATTCGGTGCGGTGGACTTGCGCTTTCGGAACGGGACCGGCCCGTCTCAGCCGCCGTTATCCACGGTAGGAATCAGATCCCTCGCGCCCACCGAGCGCAGCCAGGCGAGAGCAGCGGGACGGTCGATTTTGATCCATTCGCCAGCAACGGATTGGATCGCCTTCATGCGTTCGCTGAGGTTGCCGATCGATTCGACGGAGCGCGCGGCGAGATCGGGGCGTTTGCGGGCGACCTCGGTGGCGTAGGTGAGGTAGGCGGCGTCCCGGGACGCATCGGCGGGGAGGCTGGAGAGCCAGCGTCCGGCATTGCCGGGGTCCAGGCGGGACCAACTCTCGACCACGTCGCGCATGGCGAGATCGCGAAGTTCGCCGGGCGCGAACTGCGAAACCCAGGAGGCGGCCCCGGCGGGATCGCTACTGGACCAATGGTTCACGATGTCGCCGATCGCCTTGTATTCGACATCGCCCGGCGGAAGGCTGGTGGCGTAATCGGCGGCCTCCCGTGGAGATTCCCGGGAGATGTAGTCGATGAGTTCGCTGGTTAATTTCGTGCGCAAGGGCCCGGGGGGCAGTTCGGCCGCACGGTCTCTGGCCGTCTTCGCGTCGAGCTGAGCCCAATGGCGGGCGATGTGGCCGAGCAGCGAATTCTGGTCGTCGCCGGGCTGCATCTGCAGGGCGAGGTCGAGAGTGCTCTCGGGGTCGATGGCGGCGAGCCGGGCGCCGACCATCAGCAATTCGTTATTTTTGCTCGGTCCTTCGGGTCGGGACTCGACCCAGGCGAGGGCGGCCGCGGGATCGTCGGTGACCCATTGAGTCACCGTCGATTCGATGACGCTGGCGCGGCCCTCGTTTTCGGTGAGGCCCTCGGCCCAGGCGAGGGCCGCCTGGGGATTGTTTTTCGCGAACTCCGCGCCGAGTCGGGTGAACGCGATGGTTTTCATGTGGCCATCGGGCAGGGAACGAGCCCAGCCGACCGCCTGGTCGGGGTCACTCTGGGCCAGACCGCTGGCGAGATAGAGGATGGCGTTGCCCTGGGCTTCTCCGACCGGCATGGCAGCCAGGAACTGCGATGCGCGCGCGGGCTCCATCGTGGCGAGCCACATCGTGACGTTCTGGAGCAGGTTGTCGCGTTCGCTGCCGGGCGGCACTTTATTGAGGTACTCCAGAGCGGCCGGAGAATCCTGCTGCGCGAGCTGGATGAGCACATTGCTGATGGCGCCGGTGCGCACATTGCCGGGCGGAAGCGCGGAGGCCCCGGCGAGCGCCTGGCGGGGGTCGTCGACGGCCCATTCGGCCATGATGGTCTCGATGATGTCGGATTTCACCGCGCCGGACGGAAGGTCCTTGGCGTAGGCGAAGGCAGCGGGCGCATCGAGGTTGGTCCAGCGGGCGACGAGGTCGCGAAGGACGATGGCGCGATTGGAGCCGGACGGGAGTTTTTCGGCCAGGCGCACGGCGCCCTGCGGATCGTCGGGCGGCCAGTTCTCCGCGATTTTCGCGATGGCGGAGCTGCGGTCGGGGCCCGGACTGAGAGCAAGGGCAAAGGTGGAGGCGGAGGCGGGGTCCGTGGCGCCCCAACGGGCAAAGATGCGATCGAAGGCAAGGGTCCTCGCGCTGCCCGGCGGGAGCGTGCCGACCCAGGCCAGCGCGGCCTTGGGATCGCGATCGGCCCAGGCGGTCGCGATTGACTCGAACACGGCCTGCTGATCGCCCGGCGAGAGCTCGAGCCCGGCCGCATGTTGCGCGGCGGCGGCGGGATCCTGGGCCGCCCAGCGGGAGAAAATGGCGCCGTAGCCCGTCGAGCGCATGTTGCGGGCAAAAGACGATTGCAGCAGGGCGAAGGCGGATTGCGGCGAGGTGTCGGCCAGATACGGCAGCGCAAAATTGAGAACCTCGGTCTTCAGGGCGCCGGCCGGAAGGGCCTGAATCCAAGCGAGGGCCTGGTCGGGCGAACGATAAAGCCAGCTCCGAACGATCGCGATCAGCGCCAGGTGATTCCAAGGCGTATCGGGCAGGCCGCGGGCGAATGCGAGCGCTGCGGAAGGATCGGTCGCAGCCCAGCGGGAGAACAAGACACGGCGAAGCTCCGTCTGTTGCTCGACTAGGATGTGGTGTCGCACCGAGGAAACCAGCCGTCCGAATTCGCGCGGGTCGAGGGCATCGAAACGCTCATCCCATTCCCGCGTCTGCCTCCAGATGCCGCGCCGGCAGGCCTCGTCCAACTGGGCCGCGAGTTTCCGGACCGCGTCCGGGCCGGACAAGTCCGCACTTCGCATCGGGCCAGAACTCGCGGGGGACGCAGGCGGGGGCAGAAGGCGCGCGATTCCGAAACCGATGGCAAAAGTCGCGGCCAAGGAGATCGGGAACAAAGACACTTTCTTCATGCTACGGGAGATGGGCTAGCGAACGCGGGCTGAAAAATCGAAGGACAAGGGGACGCGAGGCCCCCTTGTCCGATTGATGCGGTTGCCGGCTATTT
>CBINGR010000062.1:0-32161 GCA_966250295.1 uncultured Akkermansia sp.
GAGTTTCACCTCCACATGGAGGAGAAGAAGCTCCGCAACCAGGGCGCCCGCTGCATGGATTGCGGCGTGCCGTTCTGCCATACCGGCAAGCTCATCTCCGGCATGGCCTCGGGTTGCCCGATCAATAACCTCATCCCCGAGTGGAACGACCTCGTCTTCCGCGGCCAGTGGCACGAGGCGCTCGAACGCCTGCACAAGACGAACAACTTCCCCGAGTTCACCGGCCGGGTGTGCCCGGCGCCCTGCGAGGGCTCCTGCGTGCTTGGCATCACCAACCCGCCCGTCACGATCAAGAACATCGAGGCCGCGATCATCGACAAGGGCTGGGAAGAGGGCTGGGTCATCCCCAACGCCCCCCGCCAGCGCACCGGCAAGAAAGTTGCCGTCATCGGCTCCGGCCCCGCCGGCCTTGCCGCCGCCGCCCAGCTCAACGCCGCCGGCCACGCCGTCACCGTCTTCGAGCGCGCCGACCGACCGGGCGGCCTCCTCATGTACGGCATCCCCAACATGAAGCTGGATAAAAAGGAGGTCGTCCTCCGCCGCATCCAGCTCATGGAGCAGGAGGGCATCACTTTCGTGTGCAACGCGAACATCGGCGTCACTCACGACGCCGCCCAGTTGCGCAAGGATTTTGACGCCATCGTCATTTGCACCGGCGCCACCCAGCCGCGCGATCTTCCCATCGAGGGCCGCAGCCACGCCGGGGTCCACTTCGCGATGGAGTTTCTCACCGCCAGCACCAAGGCCGTGCTCGCCGGCGACCCCGCTTCGAGCCCAATCAACGCCAAGGACAAGGACGTCATCGTCATCGGCGGCGGCGACACCGGCACCGACTGCGTGGGCACCTCGCTCCGCCAGGGCTGCCGCAGCGTCACCCAGATCGAGATCCTGCCCAAGCCCCCCGCCGAGCGCGCCCCCGACAATCCCTGGCCCGAGTGGCCTAAGACCTACAAGCTGGACTACGGGCAGGAAGAAGCCGCGGCCCGCTACGGCGCGGACCCGCGCGTTTACCTGACCACGGTCAAGAAATTCAGCGCTGATGCCCAGGGCCGGGTCGAGTCGCTCGTCTCGGTCGAAATCAAGTGGGCCAAGAACGAAAAGGGGCAGTTCGTGCCCCAGGAGCAACCCGGTACCGAAAAGACCCGCCCCGCTCAGCTCGTGCTGCTGGCGATGGGCTTCCTCGGGCCCGAGCAAGCCCTGGTCAAGGCGCTCACCCTCGACACCGATCCGCGCAGCAACATCAAGGCCGAGCACAACGTGCACGCCACGAACCTGCCGGGGGTCTTCGCCGCCGGCGACTGCCGCCGTGGCCAGAGCCTCGTCGTCTGGGCCATCAACGAAGGCCGCGCCGCCGCCCGCGAGTGCGATCGTTACCTGATGGGCGCGACCACGCTGCCCTGAGCCGGCGCCTTGAGGTAGGGCGCGACCGCTGGGCGCGCCGGTTTGGGAAATGTAGCCAGAGGGAAGTCGCGGCGGTCCCAGCGGTCCCGCCCTACCGTTTGGCTCGATTCTTCGAGCTACAGCTCAAGTCAATCGCCTCGGTTCTATGGATAGGACGACGACGTCGTGGTCCTGTCCTTGCGCGCGGCTATCCACGCCAGGGTCGCCCGGGCCGGTTTGATCGGCCGGGCTTTAACCCCAACCCCTACCTCCCATGCGCTTGTTCTCCGTTCTTTTCGCGGGGCTCGCCGCGGCCTGCGCGGCCGCCCTCGCCTCCGCCCAACCCACCGGCAGCAACCGTCTCTACATCAGCTCAGGCTCCTCCTATTATCTCGAGCGCCCCTCGCTTACCGACTGGTCCGGCGCTGCCAACCATACCTGGTCCGCTACCAGCGGCGGTGGCGTGTGGGAGGTCACCGCGCTCGGCGGCGGTCTTTACCGCCTCGAGTCCGGGGGCAAGGCGCTCACCCGCGACGGCACCGCCGACTGGTCAATCGTGAAGACCACCACCTATTCGGGCTGGAGCACCCAGAAATGGACCATCACCAGCAACGGCGATGGTTCCTGGCGTTTTGAAAACGCCGGCAAGGCACTCACCGGCCAGGCCAGTTCGGGAGGAGCGGTGATGATCTCCACCTATTCCGGTTGGAGCACGCAAAAGTGGCGTGCTTTCGCCGAGGACAAGGTCGGCTGGCCCGCGGGCAACTGGAAGTGGGTCTATCGCGGAGTCGGCCTGAATTCCCGCCTGTTGATCAACCGTTCCGACACCCTCGTCATCGACTCGATCATCCAAGGCGTCACCAACTCCTCCGGCGTCAGCAACGCCCTCTGCGTCAGCGGCGCGACCAACGTCTATATCAAGTGGACCGACATCCTCGACGTCTCCGCCGACCGCGGGCTTGTGATCAGCGGCTCCTCCAACGTCACCGTGGACGACTGCCTGCTTTCCAATCACGTGCGTCCAGCCGCCGTCCACAGCTCCTTCCTTCTCGTCGATGAGTCGTCGAACGTGTCGGTCCTTGCCTCGACGATCGAGGATTGCGACGGCAACGGCATCCTCACCGCGGGCACAGCCTCCACTAACCTCGTCGTGGATGGCTGCATCATCCG
The DNA here is from genome assembly GCA_966250295.1 of uncultured Akkermansia sp. Classification (GTDB taxonomy): domain Bacteria; phylum Verrucomicrobiota; class Verrucomicrobiia; order Opitutales; family Opitutaceae; genus IMCC26134_A. The sequence continues at coordinate 2,551 of CBINGR010000062.1, forward strand.
GAACACCGGCCGCGTGCCCTACTCCGCCACCGCGCCCTTCCACGGCATCTATTCGAAGGCGCCGGACGCCACCTACACCAACAACACCATCACCGCCTCGCTCGACGGTTCGGCCATCTCGATGCGCAGCACCGGCACGCTCAGCGGCAACCATCTCTCGGCGGCGAAGCATTCGCTCGTCGCCTACTGGCCCGACGCCCCGGCCGGAGCCTCGGCCTCGCTGGTGATCTCCGGCAACGTCCTCGAACAGGACGACTGCGACTACAGCGGAGGCACCTCCAAGGCCGCGCTCGTCGGCATCAACGACAACGGCAACCCGAACGGAATCGCCGGAGCCTATTTCCAAACCTTCCGCATCCAAAACAACCAGATGCGCGTCGGCGCCGGCAGCGCCAGTACCGACGCTCTCATCACCGCCAACTGGCCCGTCGGCAGTCCGGGCTACGGCGACGCGCGCGCCACCGGCAACACCATGACCGACCAGCGCGCCACGAAGACCTATTTCGGCAACGCCTCGCGCTTCCAGGCGACCACGCCGAACACGTTGTATTAACCGGGGCCGCAATCCGTCGGCCGGCGGTAGTTCGCCGGCTTGCCTCCGTCACCGGATCGACGCGAGGCCCGGTTTACAGACCTCGGGCTGCGGGATCCGCGCCGGCGAAGAAGCGGAGGTGGTCTCGGAGAACCAGCGGTCCTTCAACCGAAGGAAGAATCGCTCGAAAGTCAGGTAGCTCACGCTCGCCACGCCGATGGCGAGCAGGCCGCCGAGCGCGAAATCGGCGTAGGCCGAGACGATGCCCGCCTTCGCCAGCGCCACCCGGACCACGTTCACCGCGAGCATGTGGATCAGGTAGACGCAATAGCTCACCGTGCCGATCCAGGCCACCGGCCGCAGCCGCAGCAGGGATGCCAGGTCGTTATCCTCCCTCACCACGCAGGTCGCAACAAGCAAGGTCATGGCACCCGCGGTCGCCAACTCACCGAAGAATCCCAGCGAGGTCTCCGCGGCCAGGGCCGCGGCCGTCAGCGCCAGCGCGGCCAGGGCCGAGCCTCGGCGGCCGGCCAGCGCCCAAAGCCGCCCGAAGCCGCGGCGCGAGTTTAGCAGGTGGGCCAGCATCACCCCGAGCAGGATCGCGGCGGGAATGCCCGCGAGAATTTTCAGGCCGAGCGGATCCACCGGCATGCCGGCGAGGGCCAGACCCGCGGCCTGCGAAACCACGAGCAGGACCGCCGCGACCGCCACGGGCCAGGCCTTGGAGAAAGTCCGCTCGATCCACGGCCAGCAGAGATAAAACTGCTCCTCGGCCGCGAGCGACCAGGCGAAGTAAAAGATCACGCGCCCGTCCAGCGAAACGAACCAGTTCGAGGTGAAAGTCGCGAAGGCCGGCAGGTTCTCGAAGAAGCGCTGCCGCGCGGCGGCGTCGCCCGGGCCCCAGGCTACCAGCACGAGGTAAAGGGCCAGCACCGCGTAATACAGCGGCAGGATGCGCAGGGCGCGCCGGGCCCAGAAACGCGGCACCTTGAGCGGCCCCTTCTCCCGGGCGCGCAACAGCAGCGTCGAAATCAGAAAGGCGCTGATCACGAAAAAGAGCATCACCCCGCGATTGCCGCGGTGGAGAAACCCGAGCGATTCGGGCACGGCCGCCGCCGCCGTGTGGTGCCAGATCACCGCCAGGATGCTGAAAGCGCGCAAACCATCCAGGCACGAGAAGAACTTCACCTGGCGAAATCGCGCGAAGGAATCCGGCGGCAATGCCGCGGGCGGGGCGTCTGTTTTCATGATATCGGGGCTTGGGGGTTTTCCGGCCGTTCCTCTTCGACTAAAATTTCAGGCTTCAACCGCGCTCCGCGCCTCCGCCAGCGCGCCGAAGGGAACGACGCGGACGCCGGGAGCGGTCGCGAGGTACTCCGCGGTGTCGTGCAGTACCCGGATGAAGGCCCGGTCCGGCACGCCGTCGCGGAAGTATTCCCACCAGTGCGTCACCAGCACGGTCACGCCCTGGCCTTCGATCGCCCGCTTGATGAGCGGCAGCATGGTCGCGCCCGGCCGCGTGTAGGAAAGCAGACAGCCGGGGTGGCTGAGGAGCCGCGTGCGCCCCATCCGCCAGTGCGGCCGGCGGGTGATTTTTTTCCACAGGTAGCGGGGACGCCATCGGAGAGGTAAGCGGTCCCACTCGAACCAGCCGGTCGAGATGACCGGAAACCGCCGTGCCGTCTCCTCGTAGGCCGCTCGCGACAGCCGGTCGTGCGGCGCGACGAAGGTCGTCACCTTGTCGAAACCCGCCTCCCGCAGCCGCCGGCGCCCGAGCTCGAGCCGGCGCACCACCTCGGCACGGTCCGGATTGTCGAACTCGAAGGTGTCGTGGTGGCACCCGTGCTGCACGATGTGGTAGCCCGGGTTGTCATGCAGATAACGGGTCAGCTCCCGGTTTTCCGCCAGGGGCACGGTCCCCTCGGCCGGCCATCCCTCCCGCGGCAAAAATCCCTCGCGGGCCCGGGTGGGCGTGCGGGCGGCGGCGCTCACCTCGGGGATCGTCGCGAGATTCACGGGCAGCCCCCGCTGCAGGAAAGGGCGGTAAAGGGTTTCCAGGCACGAGACGGGCGTCAGCGCGTTCGTGTCGTCGTCACGCAGCACAACGTAGCGCATGGTTGCCCTCTCTGAGCTCTTGGTAGAGCCGCTTCATCCGCCTTGCCAGGACGACGGTGTCGTAGTCCGCCTCCACCCTCCTCCGGCCGGCCGCGCCCATCGCCGCCGAGCCGGGGGGGTTGTCCAGAATCGAGTCCACCGCCGCGAGAAATTCCCCGGGACGGGCCAGGTCGAAAAGCCGGCCGTTTTTCCCGTCCTCCACCAGTGCGGTGGCGCCGGAGGTGCGGCTCGACACCACCGGCGTGCCCGCCGCCCAGGCCTCCAGGATCACCAGGCCGAAAGTCTCGGACACCGAAGGCAGCAGCACCGCGCGCGCTTCCTGCAGCAGGCCGACCAGGCGCGCGTCTCCAGGGGGGAGTTGTCCGGCGAACAGGACATGCCGCGACAAACCGTCCGCGCGGACGCGTTCCTCCAGCGCGGACGCGTAGGCCCGGTCGGTGGCCGCGCCGGCGAGTACGAGCAGGGCACGCGGATGCCTGCCGAGCAGCCGGGCCAGGTGCGCAAGGACCCAGCCCTGATTTTTCACCGGATCGATCCGCCCGGGCATGAAGAGCACATCGCGGTCCGCGATCTCGGGAAAGGCGGCGCGCGCCGCGCCCCGCCGGTCGGCGGCGAAATTCGCCGCGGGCACGCCATGCGGCTGGACCATCACCTGGCGGTCCGGGTGGCGTTCGCGGATCAGCGCCGCTTCGCGCGGGTTGCAAGTGATGATCGCATCGGCGGCGGAAAACAGCTGCCGCGCCCGCAGGAGCATCCCGAGCGGCTTGCCCCAGTCCCAGCCCCCCGAGGCCGGCTTGTCGAGCTCCCGCCGCGCCGCCGTCGGCAGGTCGTAGGCTCCGCCATGCACGCTCAACACGAAGGGCAGGCGCCTCACGCGTGCGGCGGCCCGGGCGATGGCGCCCAGCCGGCCCAGCGCATGGGAGTGGATCACATCGAGCCCGGGTTCCCGCCAGAGCGCGCCGAAGAGGTCGAGCGAGACGACGTTGCCGCCCAGCGCGATCATCTGGCGCCGGTCCTTGCCGGAGACGCCCCAGAAGGGCAGGACGGCGCGGAAGGGCCGCAACACGCCGCCGGCACCCAGGAACGGATCCGGCACCGCCCGGCCCGCGAGCCGTGGGGCGAAGACCAGCGAAGAGACCCGGTCCTCCCCCAGCCCGTGGACGAGGCGCTGGATGGCGGTTTCCGTGCCGCCCCATTCGGAGGGATCGTATTTTCGAAGAATGTGGGCGACGCGCATGGCTTATATCTCCCGGGGGACAAGGATGGAGCCCGCCGCGGCTGGCGCCGGCTCGGCCGCGGCCGCCGGGACAATCGCGGGTTCCTCGCGGCGCACCTTCCGCACGCAGGCCAGACTGGCGAGCGCACCGATCAGGACATTGAAGGTGATGAAGATCGCGGATTGCCGGAACACCCACTCGGTGAGGCTCTGGCCGAAGATTCCGCACAGGCCGAAAAAGAGCCCCACCCCGAGGGTGCGCACCGGATCGTCCCGGCGGCCGAAAAAGAAGGGCAGGCCCAGGGAGAACCAACGCGCCCACAGCAGCAGGAACAGGATCAGTCCCGGCACGCCGAGCTCTCCCAACGTGAGCGCTCCGAGATTGTGGGCCGGAGCCGCGAGATAGGACTGGTCGAAGACGCTTTGGGGATCCAGCGCGCCGTAGATGTGGGCGGCGCCGGTGCCATAGAGATTCTGGAGGCGGTCGTAGTTTTCGAAACGGTAGCCAAGCTGCGGCCCGTAGGTGTGGCTCACGTGGTAGGACCAGTTGTTGAGGCCCACGCCGAAAAAATGGTCCTTCGAGATGTTTTTCGCCAGGCGCAGGTAGACGCCGCGGCCATCCACGTTCTCGTCCAAGTACTCCTCGTGCAGCGTCGCGCTGCCGTAGCGCGCGGCGATCTGGGGCCACAGCCCCACCACGAGCAGGATGGCCAAGAGCGCCAGAGCGCCGCGCTTCACGACCCTGCTCACGCTCAATTTCCACGAGGCGCAGAGGCAGAAGGTGCAGAACCCGGCGAGCGCAAAGACGGGAATGCCCGCACGGGAAACGGAAAGCACCAGCCCCACCGCCGCGGCCACCGCCGCGAGTCCGCAAAACCACCGCAACCATCGAGTCCAGCCGGCGTAGGCCACCGCGATGAGCGGCGCCGTCGCCAGGCACAGATACATCGAGAGGCTGTTGGCGTGGTCCAGCGTGCCGCAGCAGCGCTCAAGCTGGGTGAAGATTTTCTGCTTCACCGCGAGCAGCCCTTCGAATCCCACCACGCAGCCGAGCGCGATGACGAGGACGGTCCACTCCCGACGCCCCCGCAGATAAAGGGCCGCGGCCAGGAAAACGATCACGCCTCCGGCCATTTTGGTGAACTCGAAGAAGCCGTAGATCCAGGGGTCCGAAGTAAGGACCGAGAGCCCCGCGTAGAGCAGGTAGAGCAGCATCATCCCGAGGCTGCCCGGCCAGTAGACCCGGGGCCGGCGCTCGTCGGCATCGCGCGCGCCCAGCAGGCAGCCCACGAGCAGGGAAGCGGCAAGGATGACCGGCAGCGAAATCTCCAGGCCGCGCGTCGTGCCGCGATACCAGGCCCGGCTGAAGTAGTTCACGTCCACGCGCTCGGCCACCACCGCGAGCGTCACGATCAGGAAAAAGATCAGGTCCCGCGCGCGCCGCGACCAGGTCGCCGCGACGGCGGACAGGCCGCCGACCATCGGAATGAGCACTAGAGCGAGGAAATGAATGGGTCTCATGTCGGCTGCGCTTCGATTCGGCGCGCCAGGTCCGGGGAGCGCCGGCGTCCCGCCGGCGGTCTTTGGCGTCTCGCCGAAGACTCTCCGAACAGGCCCGGGCGAGACGCCCGGGCCGGCACGCGAGACGCGTGCGCTCCCCGGACCTGTCAGCGGGCCTTGGTGGCGCTGAGCAAAATGTTGGTCGGCACGATCAGATCGCGCAGGGGCCGGTTCATGCCGCAGGTCTCGGTACGCACGTCGGCGAAACCCGCCTCGCGGGCGATGCGGCTGATCGTGCCTCGTGTGTAGAAACGGATGTGCGGATTGGTCGGCGTGTAGTGCTGGTCGAAATTGAGGAGCGCGATGAGCACGTTCTTCAGCCGCCCGTGGTAGGGCACGGTCACGAGCAGCTTGCCGCCGGGCCGGAGCACGCGCTGCATCTCTCGCAGGGCGAAGCCCGGATCGAAGAGATGCTCCAGCACCTCGGAGCACCAGATGACCCCGAAACTGTTGTCGGCAAACGGAAGGGGCTCCGCGACGTCGTGCTGGCGGAAGGCGATGCCAGGCAGACGCCGCATGTTCTCCTCGATCTGACGCTCGGAGATGTCGATGGCGGTGACGTCGGAGGAGTACTGGACGAGTTCCTTCGTGAAGGAGCCATCGCCGCAGCCGACCTCCAACACGGGGGAGTCCTCGGGGAGCTCGTCGAGCTGCCGCGCCATCCAGCGGCGGAAGTTTTCGGCATAGCCCTGGAGGTCGCCGGAGAAGGTCTGCTTCCCGCTGTGCCAGTAAGTTTCGTAGTAGCCTTTGATTTGAGGGACGGTGGTGGACATGGTGGTTTAGGACTTGGTCGCGAGGGAGGCGGAAAGCACCGCCCGGCGGGCCGGTTTCGGCCAGTAGGCCGACCGGCCGTGGCGGAGGAAGCGGGCGGCCCGCCATGACGCGATGAGCGTCAGGCAGAACCCGGCCGCGGCGGCGGGAAAGTGGGTGAGACGCTGCACGCCGCGCAGCTGCGCGAGGCGCCGCCAGCGGAAGCCGAGCAGGTCCGGGAACAGCCGCCAGAAGGGCCGGCCGCCAGCGAGATGGGCGTCGATGCGCCTCCGGAGCCAGTCGGGATCGGTGTGGTCAAGGCGGCACAGCGTGTCGGCGAGACGGGCGCGCTGCTCAAGCGGCAGGGTCTTGATGTATTCGATAAGCACGTGGACCGCGGTCTGGCCGATCATCTGGCGCTTCTGGTTGTTGATGACATCTCGCAGCGTGAGGTAAGGCTCGTAGAGGTGGGTCGCCTCCCGCACGGACACCACGCGGGCCGGATCGAGGGGCGCGCGGAAAAAATCGGTGCAAATCGCAGCCTTGAAGAAGCCGTCGTCGTTGGCCGAGAGATCCCGCGGCAGGTAGAGATTGCGCGCGATCTCCGTCCGCAGACAGTAGAGCATGCCGTTGAGCCGGCCCGCGATCCGGCCGGTCATGTCGGAGGTGGCCAGCGAGAGACGGTCGCGCAGCGACTTGCGGGGCTTCAGGCTGATGTCCTTCAGCGGCCAGTCGGAGGCCCCGCCGAGTCGCGGGTCGCGTTCCAGCTCCGCGAACACGAGCTCCAGCGTGTCGGGCCGGTTGAACAGGATGTCGGCATCCATCACGCAGAGAAACCGGGCTTCGCGGGCCGAGAATTCGTGGACGAAGCGGTTCCAGGCGCCGTTGCGGCCCGGCTCGGGGATATCCGCCACCCAGGCGTGAAGCCCTTCGCGGTAAGGATGATTGTACTCGGCGCGCTTGAAGATGCCGCGGGTCACCGCGACAGTGTGGTCGGTGCAGCCGTTCGCGAGGCAGATGATCTCGCACCGCTCGCCCCGTTCCGCGAGGAGGCGGAAGATGGACTGGGCGAAGAGGGACTCCAGCATCGGGCCGATGGAGGCCTCCTCGTTCCAGGCGAGAATGCCGATGGAAAGGGCGACGGGCCGCTCGCCCGCGGCGGATTCGCAGGATGTTCGCATGGCGGCACAGACCGGGCCGTCGCGAAAAAGTCATCGGCCGCCGGGGTGGGTCTTCACCTCCCTTGGGAGCGGGAATTTCCCCATCGCGCCGGGCGGGCCGGGGGCGCGCCGCGCCTGACCAAGACGGTCGCCATGCACGAAGCCCCGGTCAGCATCGTCCTCCGCTCCTTCAACGAAGCCTGGGCCCTGCCCGCCACGCTCGCGGCGCTGACGACGCAGACGCACCGCAACTGGGAGCTGATCGTGTTCGATTCCGGCTCGACCGACGGCTCCGTAGAACTGCTCCAGGCGGCGCGGCCGAGCTGCTTCATCCAGTTGAAACCGCACGACTACCGCCCCGGACGGGTGCTCAACCAGGGCATGCAACTCGCCCGCCACGAGCGGGTGATTTTCCTCAACGCCGATGCTACGCCGCAGGGCCCGAACTGGCTCCTGCCGCTCGTCGGGGCCCTCGACGAACCGGGGGTTGCCGCGGTGTTCGGCCGGCAGATTCCCCGGCCCGACTGCCGCCTGCCCTTCGACCGCGACTACGAGCGCTGTTTCGGCCCGCGGCGGGAGTCTGCGCAGTGGGACCATTTTTTCAGCATGGTGAGCAGCGGGCTGCGCCGCGAGGTGTGGACCCGGATCGGCTTCAACGAGGCCATGCAGTACTCCGAGGACGACGATTACACGCGCCGCTGCCGCGCCGCGGGCCACCGGATCCGCTACGTGCCGGAATCGGTCGTGATGCACTCGCACAACTACACGCCTCGCCAGGCCTTCAAGCGCAGCTTCGGCGAGGCCTGGGCGCTGGCCGGCGCGGTTGCAGAGCGAAAGAACGGCTTCCGGCCGGCCCGTGTTTTCGGCGGCTGGGCCCGGGATGCCGCCGGAGATCTCGGCTACGCCCTCCGCCGCGGACGCCTGGGGCAGTGGCCCGGTGCCGTGCGCATCCGCTGGCAGCAGCGGCTCGGGAGCCTGCACGGTTATCGGGCCGGCTGGCGAATGCACCGCGTGGACCAGGTACTTTGATGAACATCGCCGAAGCTCCTCTCTCTCCCCCGGCTCCGCCACCCGCACGGGCCCCGCGCAGCGCGCGTTTCACCCTGGATGGCGACGATGCGTTGGAACGCCACCTCGCCCGCGTCTGCGAGCAGGTGCTCAGCGGGATCCGCGGGCTGATCCCGGCGGACCGGCTCGAAGCCGTGCTGCTCGGCGGCGGTTACGGCCGTGGCGAAGGCGGCGTACTGCGCGGGGCCGGAGGCGACCGCCCCTACAACGATCTCGAGTTCTACGTCGCCCTCCGAGGCAGCCGCCACCGCAACGAGTTGATCCACCGGCTTCCGCTCGAAGTGCTGGGAGAGATCCTTTCCCACCTCGCGGGCGTGGAAGTGGAGTTCAAGATCGCCTCGCTGGCGGAATGGCGCGCGCAGCGGGTGAACATGTTTTCCTACGACCTGTTCGCCGGCCACCGGATGCTCTGGGGCGACGCACGTCGGCTGGCGGGTTGCTCGCACCATCTCCACGCCGCGCTGATCCCGCTCTCCGAGGCGACGCGCCTGCTCATGAACCGCGGCACCGGCCTGCTTCTCGCGCGCGCCCGGCTCGAGGCCGCCCACTTCACGCCCGAGGACGCGGATTTCGTCCGGCGCAACATCGCGAAGGCCGAGCTCGCCTGCGGCGATGCCCTGCTGACCGCGCGTGGGCTCTATGACCGGAGCTGCCGCGAACGCCACCTGCGCCTGCAAAACCTCGCCCGCCTCGAGCCCTCGCCGTGGCATGAGGCGCTTACGCGGGCCCATGCGGAGGGCGTGGCCTTCAAGCTCCATCCCGACGACACCCCCGCGGCACGCGAGCTCCTCGCTCGCCGCCATGCCGAGGCGGTCCGGCTCGCCGGCGAGTGCTGGCTCCACATCGAGACGCAGAGGCTCGGCCGCGACTACACCACGGCGCGGGCCTATGCCCAAGATTCGGCGGACAAATGCCCCGGCAGCGGGCGGCTCCGCAATCTGGCCCTGAATCTCCGCGCGGACGGCTTCCGTCCGCATCTGCATCCGGACGCCTGGCACCACCCGCGGCAACGGATCTTCCACGCGCTCGCCCTGCTCCTCTGGGAACCCGACGCCCTGAGCGACCCGGCGTTGCTCGCGCAGTTGCAATGCGAACTGCGCACCCGCGAGACGGGTTTCGCCGGTCTCCTGAAGGCCTACGAAAATCTCTGGCGCCGGGTGCGATGAGCCGGAGGGACGGAAATCGGCGTTTAAAAAGGGCCCCAACGGTGCTACCCGCCTTCCGGCAGCGTGAAGAAAAACGTGCCGCCGGGGACCGGCTCCGGCCGATAGCCGCAGCGGCCGCCCTGCAGCCCGACCAGACGGCGGACGATCGGCAAGCCGAGGCCGCGCGGCGCGCCAAGCTCGTGCAGCCGCTCGAAAGGGTGAAACAGCAGGTCCCGCTTGGCAGGGGCCACGCCGGGGCCGCTGTCCCGCAGCCAGTGGAGGATCCCATCCTCCGCGTGTTCCCAACCGAGCACGATACGCGGTTGCGAGCCGGCGTGGCGCAGGCTGTTGGCCAGGAGTTCTTCCCAGATGACCTCGATCCAGGCGGGCACGCCCATGCAGCCGGGCCAGTCCGGCGGCAGGGTGAGCGCGGCTCCGGCTTCGAACCGGCGAGTTTCCAGACGCTGGCCGGCATTCCACACGATCTCATGCATCCGCACCGGCTCCGTGGCGACGGGACCGGCACTCGCACGCAGGACCAGGCTCAGGCGGGTGCCGAGGGTTGCGATCTCCCCTGCCGCTTCGGTCACGGACCGGGCGGCCATCTCGGGAGAAAGTTCGCGCCAAGCCTCGGCCACCGTGGTGAGGCAGCCCAGCGGGGCGCCAAGATCGTGAGGCAAACGGCGGCTGAGGGTGAGCAAATCGCCGCGCAGCCGGACGAGTTCGCTGGAATCGGAACCGGGCGGAAGGTTCACGAGCGGAGATCGGGCGAGGCGGTCTGGATTTCGCCGATCGTCTTGAGCTTCAGGGCCATTTTCTTCCGTTTCCGGTAAATGGTGGCCTGGTCGATGCCGAGGATATCGGCTGCCTCGTTGAGGCTCGGGCAGTTTTCGACCACGCGACGGATGTGCTGCTCCTCGATCTGCGCGAGCGAGACCATCGAGCCCACCCGCAGGCCGGCCTCGCCCTCGAGGCCACCCGTGGCCGGATCGTGGCGCTGGCGCATCTCGGCCGGAAAATCGACGGCGTCGATGCGGTCGGCCCCGGCGAGGATGACGGCGCGTTCGATGGTGTTGTGCAGCTCGCGGAGGTTCCCAGGCCAGTGATAGCGGCTGAGCAGCCGCTCGGCGGCCGGAGTGAAGCCGACGATCCGACGGCCGCAGCGTTCCGAACAATGCCTGAGGTAATGCGAGGCGAAACGCAGGACGTCGAGCGGGCGTTCCCGGAGCGGCGGCATCTGCACCGAGATGACGTTCAGCCGGTAGAACAGATCTTCGCGGAAAGTCCCTTCGGCGACACGGCGCCGCAAATCCCGGTTGGTCGCGGCGACGATGCGGACCTCGGCGTGGCAGGTGGAGGTGTCGCCCACGCGTTCGTATTCCCGTTCCTGGAGCAGGCGCAGGAGCTTCGGCTGGATGTCGAGCGGGAGATCGCCGATCTCGTCCAGGAAGAGCGTGCCGCCGTCGGCGGCCTTCACCTTGCCCCAGTGGTCGCGGAGCGCGCCGGTGAAGGAGCCGCGTACGTGGCCGAAGAGCGTGCTTTCGAGCAATTCCCGGTTGAGCGAAGGGCAGCTCACGGTGACGAAGGGTTTGTCCGCCAGCGGGCTGTGGTCGTGAAGCACGCGCGCGGCCACGCTCTTGCCGGTGCCGGTTTCGCCAAGAATGAGGACGGAAGCCGGGCTGCGGGCGGCGCGTTGCAGCAGGTCCATGACCGGCTTCATCGCGGGTGCCTCGAAGTCGATGAGCACCTCGGGACGCTCGGCGCGGCTTTCCTTCACCTGTTCCTCGAGATGCTCGATCTTCCGGCCGAGCTCGCCCAGGCGCCGGAGGCGCGCGAGGAGGAGATGGAACTGCTCGCGCGTGAAGGGCTTCTCGAGGAAGTCGGCCGCGCCCTGGCGGATGGCCTGGACGGCGTTCTTGATCGTGCCCTGCGCGGAAAACATCACCACCACCTGCTGCGGACGCAGCTTCAGAATCATGGGGAGGACCTGCAGGCCGTTGTGCGGGCCGATGTAGAGATCGAGGAACACCGCGTCGAATTTGCCTTCCCGGAGAGCGTCGAGGCCCGCTTCCGGCGTGGCGGCGCCCTCGGCGTAGTGGCCTTCGTCCTCGATCAGGAGGCAGACCGCCTCGCGGAAGACCCGGTCGTCGTCGATGACAAGAAAGTCCATGGTTTCAGGAAACAGCGAGAGGAGGCGCTTCGGGATCGGGCACAAGGACCGCGGTCGCGCAAGGTGGCAGCGTGAGGATGAAGACCGTGCCTTTGCCCGGACGGCTCTCGCAGGCGATTTTGCCGCCAAGGTCGCCCATGAGCTTTTTCACGATGCTCAGACCGAGGCCGGTGGAGGGCTCGCCGCCGGTGGGACGGGCACTGAGCCGGCCGTAACGTTGAAAGAGCCGCGCGCGGTCCTGCTCGGTGAAGCCGGGGCCCTCGTCCTGCACGCGGCAGATGGCGCCGCCCTCGACCGGATCGGGCTCGACGCGTACCTGCACGGTGGTGCGGGGCGGAGAGAACTTCAGCGCGTTCGAGACGAGATTGCCGAGGACTTGATCGAGCGCGACGCGATCCGCGGCTACGGGCGGGGTGGGGGCGCCGGCGTGGAGCAGGGCAATGCCCTTGCGGCGGGCGGTCTCGTCATACTGGGTGACCACGGCAGCGACGGCTTCGTTGAGCGAGACCGGCTCGATGCGCAGCTCGAAGCCGCGGTCCGCGGCGGAATTGGCGAGGAACCCTCCGACGAAGGCGAACATCTGATTCGTCGCGGTGTGGATATTTTCTGCCATGCGTTCGAGAGCGGTATCCCGATGTTTCCGGGCGCGCCCTTTGACCAGCTCCGCGGTGATGGTCATGCTGGCGAGGTGGTTTTGCAGGTCGTGCGCCAGGATGCCGAGGAGTTCCTCCTTGTCCTCGACGAGCCGCTGGAGCCGGTCGCGGGTGGTTTTCAGGGCGAGGTGGGTGCGCACGCGGGAGGTGAGCTCGGCCGGGTTGAAGGGCTTCGTGACGTAGTCGACGCCGCCGGTCTCGAGGGCGCGCACGATCAGGGTCTTGTCGGCGGCGGCCGAGAGAAAGATGATCGGGATGTCGGCCCAGTCCGGATTGGTGCGGATACGGCGGCAGACCTCGAAGCCGTCGCAGCCGGGCATAAGCACGTCCAACAGGATGAGATCCACCGGAGATTTCCCCAGGTGAAACAAAGCCTGTTCGCCGTCGTCCGCGAGGAGGATCTCGAAGCCGAGACGGCCCAGGATGTCACCGACGATCTTGAGGTTCGTCCTCTGATCGTCGATGACCAGCAATCGCAGCGGACGGGGGGGGTCACCATTCATGGATGGAGGAAAACCCGGGCATGGACGCGCAATCGGGCAACCCTGTGGGTGACGCGAACCAGAACCAGGATGGAGCCAGACAAATGTTCATCGTGCAGCGTTCTGTTCCTATTCTGCATTTTCGGGAATCGTCGGCAAACCTGCGGCATCCCGCCCCGGGCCTAGGGGCTGCCCCCGAAAGTCGCACCGGAAGCGAAGGGTGGACCGGGGTGGGATTTCGGATGCAAAAAAAAAACGATCCCCGCCAATGGCTCGTCGAGGCCCTCCCCCATGGATTTTTCGGGATGGAGCCGAGGCGATTTCGCCCTCTCCACCCGCTCTGCAACTCACTGATGGTGCCCGGGCACGGACTCGAACCGTGATCTCGTTTAAGCTCCCTATTCTCAACGCGTTTCATAGGTAATGAATATCGGTGAACATCGATAAATTTCCTTATTTGTTGCCAGTATGGTTGTCAGTCAAAGGCATGGCATCGCTCAGGCGAAAAACCGGCTCGGCGTATTGGTTCGCGTGCTTTACCGCACCAGATGGACGGCGAGTCCAACGTTCCACCAAGGCTACCGACCGAAAGCTAGCTATGAAGATAGCCATGCAGTTCGAAGATGTTTCGGTCAAACGCAGCACTGAAGCTCAGGCCCGGCGGGTGCTGTCCGACATCCATGAGCTTATTCACGGTTCGCCGCTGTCCTCGTATACTGTGTCTGAATACGCGGAGCGCTGGCTGGCCGCGAAAAAAGTTGAGTGCCGCGAAGTGACATTTGCCGCCTACAAGGGAGCTACTGAGAGCTTCTTGGATTCGCTTGGCGAAAAACGGGGCATGTCGATCTCCTATGTGACTCCCGCCCAAGTTAGCTCGTGGCGAGACGCCAGTGCAGCAAAGGCGACGGCTCGGACGGCTAACAATAAGCTAAAGATCGTGCGTGTCATGCTTCAGGCTGCGGCGCGCGACGGCCTCTTGCCTGACGGAAATCCTGCCGCACGGGTTGTGGTTTTGAAGACGGAGGAGTCGGCCCGCCGGCCGCTGACGCTCGCCGAAATTAAAGCGATCCGCGCGGTCGCTTCCCCCTCTTGGAGCGGGATGATCTTGGCAGGCCTTTACACCGGACAGCGCCTCAAAGACCTCGCGGGCCTTACCTGGGCCAATGTTGACTTGGAAAAGGGAGAAATTCGTTTGGCCACATCCAAGACGCGTCGCCGCCAATTTATCCCGATCGCGAAACCACTGAGGGAATTTTTCGAGGATCTGCCGACCAGCGACAATCCAAAGGCGCCGATATTTCCCGACCTCTATCCCTACGCGGTGAAAGCGGGAGGAAGCGCGGTTCTCTCCGCCCAGTTCCACGAGTTGCTGGGAACGGCCGGGCTTCTTACTCCCCGGTCTGCCAAAAAAGTGTCGTCTGGAAAAGGCCGCGACGCCGCGCGTGCCAAATCCGAAATCTCGTTCCATTCCCTTCGGCATACCGCCACCTCGCTCCTCAAAAAGGCCGGAGTTTCCGACGCCGTGGCCATGGACATCATCGGGCACGACACAATGGCGATGTCGGCCAATTACACCCACACCGATGAGGCTTCACGCCGCGCCGCGATAGACGCCCTTCCGAGGCCACCAGCTGCATCTCCACGTCCGACTTGATCACGTGGTCCAACGAGGTGAGTGCTGAACTCCCCTTCGGTTATTCAACCTCTGACGTTACAAAGCTCGCCCGACAAGCGGGTAGCCAGCTCACGAAGCTGGCCTGTGGCCGACTTGATGCGAGATGCGTGAATTAGGCGCGCCTGCCGGTCTTTCGATGGACCCGATAGCGCTGCCTTGGATCCGGGGGAAACGTGCCTACTCCGCCAGCGCCTGTTTTATCGCCAATCCTGCCATGAAGCCGAGGGCCTCGCTCGCCTCATCCTTGGTGATGCCATTTGTCGCCAGAATCTCACTACGAGTGTAGCGGCCGACCTCGGCGTCGTAGAGTGACGCGATCTTTGTGAAACCATCCGTCGTCAGCGGCCCCTCCCAATAGACGGTGAAGGAGACGACAAACTCGGTGATATCCTCCGGGAGATTTGTAGGTCTGTCCTTCTTCCACTTGGTGATCCTTAGCTCGTGAACTTTGGCGGAGGTCGCGCGCCCGGTTGGGTGAAAGGCGTCAAAAATCTCCTGCTTCCGCTCGCTGACGACTCCGTTTAGCTCGGCCGCCAGCGCCTGCTCCAAGCCCTCGAGGCTGAGGGGAGCTGGTGCGGACGGAGGCCTGGCCGCAACGGCCTCACTCGGAGGCGACGCGACTTGGGCGCTATCATTCGAACCGCCGAAAATTGCAGCCAAGCCAAGACCAACGATGGCGAAGATCACGACGAACATGGTCGTAGCCGTCCCGCTCGTCTTCTCGGCCTTCGTGGTTTGGCCTTCGGCGAGGGGCTGAGTTATCTCCTTTCCCAAGGCTCGGTGAACCGTCCCCATGACGAACCAGTTCACGACAGGGATGAGGCTCAAAAGGAGGTGCGCCAAAGTCTTGATCGCCCGCCAGCGCAGCAGCTGTCCGCACCAGATCACGACGCCCAAGCCTGAGAGCTGAGCGAGCAGATAGATCCACCCGATTGGAGGGACGGCGCTAAAGAGCAGTAGAGTGAGGAGGCCGCCCAGCGATGCGACGGCTAGCACCCGGCACTGCTTGCGCTCCTGAACGAGAAAAGTCGGGCTGGGTTCGGACATGGCGAGAGTAGCGGGGAGGTTGAACGGAGGCGTAGTAGGAGGCCGAAGAAGCCTCGCTCGCTCTTTGGATAGAGTAGCAGGATCGGATTGGCACGGTCAGATGGCCTTAATGGCATGGCGTTTAGTAGCGCCTCACCCATACGGTCTTCTAGCCGAACGACGACGGTGCGTGCCGAGCCCGTGGATTGGATGTGGTTTCAAAGGGAGATCAGAATGAGGGAGGCGGTTGGCTCTCCGAGGCCGCGTGCACCTTGAGCCAGTGCGCATAGGTGCCCCACTCGCGCTCGCTCGTCATCACCACGTCGAGGTCGAAGGCGGCGAGCAAGCCGAGGCACTTGGCGCGCGCGTCGTTGTCGATGCCGACAAACACCTCGTCGAGCAGGATGAGGCGCGGTGCCTCGGGCGCGGCTGAGCGGTAGTGCGAGGCCGCCGCCGCGACTTGGGGCAGGGTGAGCATGAGCGCTTTCTCGCCGCCCGAGCCGGTGCCATAGATGCGTTTCGTGAGTCGCTTCCATTGCCCGTCCTGCTCACGCTCGATGGAAAAGCGGTGCCAGTCGCGATAATCCAGCGCGAGCGAGAGCTGGTCTTTCCACGAAGAGCCTTCCGGCAGCTGCGTTTTCACGTCGTGGATGCGGCGCTGGAGGAAGGCGGAGAGGTCGTCACGCTCCTGTGGCGTCCAGAGCTCGGTGGTGCGGCGGAGCTGGGCGCGCGCGGCTTCGAGCCCAGGCGGCCCATCGGGCTTGGCCTCCCACACGAAACGCAGGCGCAGGCCGGTGCTGTTGGGCCGCTCGTGCAGTTCCTTGTTCATGTCCGCGACGTCCTTCTCGGCGCGTTTGATCCGGTCCTGAAGCTGAACCGCGACTTCGCCGAGCAGATGGTTTTCGATCACCGCGCGCTCCTTGCTGTCGAGCAGAAGGCCGCGCGCGGCGAGTTCGCTCGCGAGCCCAGCATGTAGATCGCGCATCGAGCAGGGCTTGTTTTGGAAAACGGCGGTGACGACGTAGACGCCTTCGTCGGGCTGCTGGTAGGTGGCGCGATAGCCGTGGGCCTGAAGTTTGTCCTGCAACTCCTGGAACTGGCCGCGAAACTCGTTGAGATGCCGGCTCCAATCCGAGTCCTCCATCGGAGTGTCGGCGCGGAGAGCGTCATCGATGTCTCGCGCGAGACGCACCGCGGCGGTGATGCTCCAATCGCCCGCTTCGACGGTTGCGAAACGCTCCGAGGCCTCGCGCAACAAGCCGTGCTCGACGAGCCGCTGCAGAGGCGGGACCACCGCCCAGCGCTCCTTGTCTCGTTGCGTATGCAGCTTGCCCAACGCCTCCTGCTGCGCTTCTGCAACCTTCAAGTTCTGGGTGGTCTCCTGCTTGGCCTTCTTGGCGTCTTCCCACTCGACGTCCGCCTTTTTCGCTGCGTCCTCGGTCCGCTGCACGCTTTCGAGTAGCTCGGTCTCGTCCATGCCGAGGCTAGCTTCGAGGGCTTCACAGGTGGCGCGGGTGCGGGTCGCTTCCTCCTCATCGGCCGCCGCGGTATCGGAGAGCTGGGCCGCCTGGACTGCGAGCCTTTCCCAATCGATTACCGTAAAGCGTTCGTCGGCGACGGCGCGCGCCCACGCATCGCTCAACGGAACAAGTCCCGCGTAGGATTCGCGGTAGGTGCTCGTCGCGTCGCGACAGGCTTGAAGGCGCGCCGCGTCCAAACAATTGGGGAGGCGCAGATCTTGCGCGTGTTCGATAAGGGTGCGCTGCGCCTCGTCGCGGGTCTCCGCCCGCGAGAGCCTCGCCTTGTCCGCCTGCTCGTGTTCACGTGTGAGTTGTTGGTGAGTCTCGGCGAGATTGAAAATGCGCGCGCCGAGGTCGCGCAGCGCCTGGTCGTGGGGCACGGCGAGCGCCTCCTCGTGTAGGGTTTGAGCGCGCGCGTCGAGCGCGGCGGTTTCATTGTCGAGCGCGGTTTGGGCCTGCGCGAGCAGCGCGAGTTCTTCGCCGATCTGCTTCAGCCTGTGAAGGCGGGCGGCCTCGCGGCGCAATTCACCGATGTGCTCTGCCCGAGGTTTCGCCCAAGCACCGGCCAGAGGCCCGAGACGCCAGCGGCCGTCGGAAGCAATTTGGGCGGACGCTTCGCCGGTCTCCTCGCCCGCGATCACGGAAAGCACGCGGGCCACGGCGTCGGGTGCGGGGAAGGTCGGCTCGTCGGAGGCCACTGGTTTCAACCACCGTGCCAGGGAGCGCTCCGTCGGCAGCATCGGCAGCGCGTCGATGTCGAGCCAGGTGTCGTGCAAGCCGACCTCAAGCCGGCCGACCTCGGGCGCGAGCCAGGCATCGAGCAGGCCCGAGGCTTCGAGCGCCGCTTCGATGCCTGCCTGGTCGGCGACGGAAACCGAATTGTGAAAATCCACCGTTCGCCAAAAGACCGCGCCGGGACGTCCCTCACGCGAGGCGCCGCGGACGTAGGGCGCCGGCGGGGGCTCGTGCCTACCGTCCTTTAACGCGGTTTCTTCGTCAGAGAGCGCCTCCTGTTGCGCGGTCAGATCGGCGCGACGTCGTTCGATGTCGGCGCGGGCGGCGGCGAGACGCGTGTTGGCGGCGCGCTCCGCCTCGCGGAGAGTGGCCGCCCACGGGGCTTCGCCTTGCGCCTGATCGCACCACCGTTCCAGAGCGTCTTCCATCTCGTCGAGAGCGGTGAAGGAAAGCTCACGCAAGCCCGCGGCCCAGACGCGGAGCGCGGCGAGCGTCTCGGCGGCCTGGGTGCGAAGGCTCTCGCGCATGTTCGCGAGGGTTTCGCGGGCGAGGGCGGCCCGTCCCTCCAGCTCCGCACACTCCCGGACGGCGGCGTCGAGGAGTGATTGGGCCTCGTCGCGCGCCTTGATCTTCGCTACGAGAGCGGTGAACGCGGCGGCACGCGTGAACAAGGCTTTCTCCCATTGGACGTGGCGCGATTTCCGTTCCGCCTCGGTCCACTCGGGAGGGGCGGGCGGAGCCCAGCGCGCGGTGTGCACGGCAATGAGGTGCGCCGTGGCCGCGTGCCGCGCTGCCTCGTCCAATTGCGTCTCGAAATCCGTCTGCAAGCGGCGGGTGTGGGCGCGTTTTTCCTCCAGGCGTTCGGCGGCTTGGGCCTCGCTCTCCCGCGCCTGCACTGCGAGGGAGCCTGATTGCAGACTTCGACTGGCGGCCTCGGCGGCTGCGCTGCGGGCCGATTGCAGGCCGCGCAGGCTGCGCACGGCGGCCCTGTCCTCGAGCGCGTCGAGTTCGGCTTTGGCCTTGATGTAGGCATGGTGGGTGGTGTCGACGTCCTCGGCGCACTTTAGCTCGGCCGACCGGAGCTTTCCCACCTCGGTTTGTTTGGCCCGCAAATCCCGCTGGGCCTCCTCATAGTTGTGGTTGGCTTTGCGGAGGGCGGCGGCGCGGCGGCGAGCGGCGCAACGCAGATAGGCGGAGTAGTCGCCCAAGAACGCCTCCACGGCATCGCGCGCGGCTGTGAAGTTGTTTAATTCGCTCCGTTCCGTCTCGAGGGCGCGGAAGGCGTCGGCCACGTCGATAAGAAGTTGGTCGTCGAGCGGTGCGAGCGCTTCGCCGAGTGCGCGAGAGAGCGTGTCTTCCTTAAGCTCGCGCGCCAGCTGCGGCTGGCGAAGCTGGATGAGCAACTGGAGCAGCGAGCCGTAGCGGTTTTTGAGACGGAAGAGACGGGCGTCTACTTCGCGCCGGTATTCGTCGGGCTTTTTGAACACCTTGGCGCGGTCGCCTAGCGTGTGCTGGAGCTGCTCGCGGCTGAGCGGACGCAGCGGTGGCTCGGCGGTGACGAGGCGAAAGTCGCGCCCGACCCGTTGGTTGGTGACGAAGAACCAGCGTTCGGGCGCGCCGTGGTCCTTCTGCGCGCGCAGGCCGCAGCCGAGGGTGACAAACTCCTCGCGCGCCACGCCGTCCTCGACCACGCGCCGGCCAAACTCGATCCAAGTGTAGCCGGAGCGGTCGGTGTGCTGGTTAAGCAGGAGGTTCCACTCCATGCGCTTCGCGGGATCGCGATCGGGCTCGACCCGGCGTGGGTCGATCTCGCCATCGAGCAGGAAGGGCAGAGTGAGCGCGAGCACGCGGGATTTGCCAGTGCCATTGTTGCCACGCACGAGGAGGCGCCCCTGCTCAAAATGAAACTCCTCGTCGTCATAGCGGTAGAGATTGATGAGGCCGCAACGCAGGGGCTGGAAGCGCTCGCGGGCGGGCGCGGGCAGGCTCGGCCGAGAGGCCACGGGAGCGGGTTCGGTGCTCATGAGAGGTCGAGTTCGGGACTGGTCGTCGGCGCCGTGGGGGCGGGGGGAGCGAAATCGTCGCTCAGGGGAGCGGTGGCGAGCGGTGTGGGCGGCACGAGCGCGAAGCGTCCGAGGGCGGGACGCGGCTCCACGTCGCCGTCGGGCGCGAGGCTCACGAGACCGAGCGCGGACAGGCGATCAAGCACGCGGGTGCACAGTTCGATCTCCGCGCCGGTGACGAGTGTTTCGCCCTTCCAGTAGCCGCGATACTGTTGGGCGTAGCCGATAATCATGCGCTCCAAGGTCGAGCGTGGCACGCGCAACCGGGGCCCGGCGCCATCACGTGGCTGCTCGCGCAGCAGGCCCGCGAGATGCGTGGCGATGAGCAGGGTGGCGTGTCCGTAGGTGCCTTGCTCAGGCAGCCGCACATCGGTGGATTCGCCCGTCGGATCGACCAAGGCGATGCCCTCGGCGCGGATCTCCGGCTCGAGCCCTGTCGCCTCGACCAAGCGCGCGAGGAGCGTTGGGCGCTGACGGTCGCAGTAGAAACGCTCCTCCGCACTCAGGGTGTCGTAGTAGAGCACGGGGTCGTCGAGTAGGCGCCGGTAGAGGCGGGTGCGAATCAGCTCGTTGCGGGCCTCATCGGTCTCGGCCGGTCCACTGTCGGCGAGGCCGGCGAGGCGCTCGGTGACGCTCGTGCCCGAGACGAAGGAGGGGTTTCGGCCCGCGAGCAAATTGGTGAGCAGGGTGCGGTGGATGGTGTAGAGAGCGTTGGCCTCCGCGTTGCGCAGGAGGTTCTCCTCATCGCCGTCAAGCCGGCGCAGCACTTGCCAGTCGATCAGCCGTCGAACGATGTGCACCAAATCCCGTCGCCCGTCGGCGTGGCCCAGCTCAAGCGGCCAACCGGCCGCGGACCAGCCGGGTGGGGCCTGCGCCGCGGCGAGGATGTTTTCCGCGAGACGGGCGAGGGTGATCTGTCGGTCCGCGCGTTCTAGCACGGCGAGAGCGAGGCAGAGGAGCGCGTAACGGCGGCAGTTGAAGGGCTGCTGGGTTTTGAAATCGATCGCCGGGCGGGTGGAATCGGAGGTCTCGGCGGGCAGCTTGCGCAGGCGAGCGAGTTCAGGGGTGACGACCAGCGGCCATCGCGGGTGGCGGGCGAACCATTCGATCAACCACGTCGCGTGACGCCGCACGAGGGCGTAGTGCTCCGCCTGCGGACCGTTCGCGGCGAGGAGCGGTTGCACGAGCAGGGCGCGCATCGCCCGCTGGCGATCCACGCGGTCTGAGGCGTCAATCTCGCGCCCTAGGACGCCCGTTAGCCGGGGCGTGGCGGGCGCGGGCGGAGTCGCTTTGGCGGGGACGGGGGCTGGCATGATGCTTCCGGGTTTAGGCGCGGCTGGCGGGGCGACGGCCTCGGTTGGGCGTGATGGCGACGTGATGCTCCGGGCCGGTGAAGTCGCCGAAGCTAGTGCGCACGGTAGCGGGCGGAGCATCCGGCACCCGCGTGAGCACGATGCGCAGGCTGCCATCGCTCGAGGTGGTCTCGACGGTCTCGGCTTTGGGGCCGCGTTTCGAGAGCGCCTCGCCCAGAAGGTCGAGGAGCAAGCCGAACTCGAGGGGCGAGAGCTTCGCGTAGGCGCTGAGCAGGGTGCGCTCGCCCGTCGCGAGCACCGCCTGCGCGCGGGCGAGTTCCTCGGCTTCCTTGCGCGCCAGCTCGGCGAGCAAGGCCTTGGCCGCGCTGCGGTCCACGATGGACCTCGCCGGACCGCGTGGGCTGTGGCGCCCCGTGAGCCGGAGCTGCGGGGAGATGGCGATGGGCATGGCGTCGAGCCAGCTCAGGCGCGGCGATTCCTCCTGATCTTGGCGAGCCGCGAGCGTGGCCTCGTCGATATGGAGATGACGAGCCGGGTGCAACGCGAACGCGGCGCGCCATAGCCGGTGCGCGGCCTCGTCGCTCTCTGCTTCGGCGAACCATCCGGCGAGCGTCACCCACTCCGCCGCCCGGTCCACGCGGGAGGCGCGGCGATCATTGAGGCTCGCCAACGCGGTGAGGAGCGTGGGGATGGCCGAGCGCGCCTGGGCGCGAAGCAACTCGGCCTGCGAACCACGTTCCGGCGTGCCCACGAACCAATGGCGCAAGCCCTCCCAGCGCTGGCGCCATTGCAGCGCCCGGGCCGCACGGCCTTCCGGCGTGGCCAGGATGTCGTCCGCGAGATCGTGATCCGTCGCCAGCCGCAGCGCGCGGTCGATACCAAGTTGGTCGAGCGACAGGATGCGCTCGGCGATCTGGTTTGTCGCGATAACGAGTTCGCTGATGAAGCGCTCCAGATACTCGATGAGCTGGGTTTTGAAGCGCAGGAAAGTTTCGGCCTCCAGCCGGTGCAGCTCCAACGGGCGCTGCACGGTGCGAAGAAAAATCTGCGCCCGCGAGGTAAGCTCCTGAAAGCGCTCCACCAGGGCCTTCAACACGTGGTGCGCGAGCGCTTGGTCCAGGTTGTCCGGGTTCAACAGGGCCACTTGCAGTTGTTCGAGATGCTGGAGGATATCCCGGAGTGCCGCCGCCTTGAGTTCGCCGCGCTGGCCGAGATTTTGCGCGAAGTGATCGAGTGCGCTTTCGGCTGCCTGGCCGGCAGCAGAGAGCTGGTAGAGAAAACGGGCGCGATAGAATTCCTCGACGGTGTTAACGTCCGCCGTGTCTTGGGTCGCGTCCAGATTGCCCCATCGGGTGAGTTGCGTGAGCGCGTCCAGCACTTGGGCGGACGAGGTCTCGTCGCTTGTCTCAATCCGCAACGCCTCGCAAACATCGGCCGGGCGAAGCGCTATAGTGAACCGCTCTTGAGCGAGCACGAAAACTGACAAAACTCGGCGATACAGCGAATGGTTGTCCGCCAAGAGGTGAGCGAAAACCGTGAAATCGGCCGCCGTGGTCCGCTTGTCCGTGGTGTTCAGAAACACGACCCAATCATGGCCAAGAAATATCTGTAAATTCCTTTCTTATTAAAGGTAGCGAGGAATCTGGGGTGGTTCAATTAACCAATTCGTTGCGACGCCGTCACAGATTCGCGCGCTGCTGCCCACTCCGCCGCCACCGCGGGCTTACGCAGACGGAGCTCGGGCCCCTGATGGGGCTGAGTCAAAAACGCATCGCCCGCATCGAGTCGGCACCTGCCAAGGTCTCGTTCGATCAGGTCGATCGATGCTCACGCTTCTGGGTATGGATTTGGTAGTCGTCGACAAGGCTCAACCGGACTCCGCCAAAATGCCGGCTAAGTGAGGGACTAAGCCGGGGGACAATTGGTGACCATGGGAGCGGCAGCTTCGCATTCCCTGGCCGTTTGGATGAACGGCGAACGCGTGGGCCTGTGGTTGGCGCAGCCAAGCCGGCCGCAAGTATTCCGCTACGACGACACCTGGCTGGAGAGCGGCTTGCGCCGCGATCTGCTGAGCGCGATCGGGCGGGACTGCGTGGGCGCCATTCAACTGCTGCCGGCCGATCAACCGTATCCGGAGATGAAGAAAATACAGGCCAAGCGGCTGGATGTCGCTGGGGTCGCCAGGGCGATATCCCCTCCGGCTTCCCAAATGCGGTGGCAGACGCGGTCTTTGCCGGGATTCGGGAGCAAATAAAGCGCCTTTCGGTGTGAGGGTGGAACTAGGCGAGCGGCTGCCGAAAGTGAGCTCCCCTCTCCTCCAGGCGCGGCCACGATGCTTCCGCTGCGCATGAGTTCACTCTGCGCAGGCCGGCGGCATATCTGGGAAGTCGGCAATCCGTCAAACGGGTGTCGTCGCTACATCCCTGCTCTTCGATCAGCCCGGTGACGTATTGCTGAAAACGCGAGGAACACGTTTGCTCAGAAACGACTCCAGCTTCGGCATCGCATTTCCGTTCAATTCACGGAATAGCTGAGTGGGAGAAATCTTCAGGGCGGCAAACACTCGGCGTGACTTCGCGCTCGTGACCACGGTCAGCAAACGCTCCAAGTGATCCATGAGCGCGCGCTCCGTGAGGCGATTCTGTCTAACGGAGGACGCGAGATCGTCCAAGAACGCTGGCATCAACTCGGCCAGAATGAGGACGTGCCGGGCATCCTGCCTACCGGCCTGCGGAAGGTCGGACGCATTCGCGATCTTAGCCTTGAGGAGTGCGATGGGGCTCGGCACCCGGACACGCACAGACTTTGATCCGATGGCCATTTCGAACGCGGAGTCGCGGAGTTCTTGGTTGGTCACGCCATGCACGTTCCGTAGCACCTCGACCAACATTGCCTGCCCCGAATGATCACGAGCGATCACGACGCCGATTTCGTTTGAGGGCGGCTTGAGCGGGAAAAACTGCGGTTTTGTGCCGATAACGTCCGCCAAGTCGGTGAGCGTCTGGCGGTCGCCGAGCACATCCACATCGCGCGAAACGAAGGGAGCCAACTCCTTCGTGCGATCTTGGTAATAGAGAGCCCACAGGTTGACGGCCTGCCCGCCGACCAGCAGCACCGGCTCGGTTGTGGCCAGGGCATCGGCAAAATCTCCCGGCGGCCGGGGCGAACTCTCAGACGGATGAGGCATCGGCAAAGGCTAGCACGCGCACGGCACGCTGAGCGGGAACCAGCGAATTTCGCTCCTGCACGGCGGCAGGAGCCGCGAGGTTTAGCTCTTGGACCAAGTCGTCGAATTCGCGCTGGGCTCGCTTGAAGCGCGCTACCTGCGCAGGGCTTTTGAAGCGCGCGGGCATCTTGGGCGCGCAAGCCCAGATGCTTTTCCTGACGGCGATGGCTTTTGAGGGATCGATGCTGCGTGCACGCACTACCTGACGAGCCCCCTCGCGCAGGAGCTCCATGACCGTGGTGCGCTCGCGCTGGGCTATCGTCGCAAGCGCGGCCAGCACCGCCTCGTGTTCGGCGAGACTCGCGCGGCGTTTGGACTGGGCGAGCTGGTTGGGCATAAAGGTTGATTTAACCTATTTATGACGCGACTCCGGACAAGAGGAAACGGACTTGGTGCACGCTTAGGTATGCGCAGCGGCAATCGCCCGGCTGGCGGAAGCGAGGCGTTTGCGCAATGCGTCCGGGGCGAGGGCCTCGGCGTGGCCGCCCACTAAAGGACGATGCGTTCAGCCCCGGTGGTGCGATCAGCGGCCATTCTCAGCGACGCAGTCTTTGAAGGCAGGGATCGGAGAACGCATCGAACGCCGATAAACATTCCTGAACGTTGGAAGCTCTGTTGCCAGCAGCGTTGCCAGTTGGGCCTCTATCTAAAAGGGCTTTCTTTGCTTATTTCTGTTATTCAGAGGCTTAAGAAAATGGTGCCCGGGCACGGACTCGAACCGTGATGCTGTTAGGCACAGGCTTCTGAGACCTGCGTGTCTACCAATTCCACCACCCGGGCAGGGAGGGGACGAAAAAGGCATGCATCCCGAAGCCCGCAGGCAAGCCTCGATTTTAGCCGCCCCGGGCGAGGTCCACCCGCGGAGCCGTTTTCCCCCGGGGCCAGACCCAGTCGCCGTCCATCGGGTTAAGATCCCCGAGAGGGGTGACCGCCACCTCGCCACCGTCATCGCGGAAGTTCGCGCCGGTGGTATAGAGCAAAAATCCTCCGGCTTCATCTCGCCGATAACGCGGGGGTTCCCCCGTCACGAGGTCGCGCAAACCCAAAACCTCGCCCGACAGTTCCCCCAACGCCGCCGGATAGGCGCCCATGCGCAACCGGTACACCTCCAACGCACACGCCAGGCGGGCCAGATCTACCTGAGTCTGCATCGACGCGCAATTCGCGATTGCCCGGTGCACGGGCGGCATGAACATGCGGGCGAGGATCGTGTAGGGACCGGCCCGCAAACCCGCAACCTCGCGGTCCACCGCCGCCAGACGCGCCAGGTCCACGCGGCGCGTCCGCACATCGTAAGCGGGAAAGATCTCGTCCAAGTATATCCGGCCCAGCCGCGTCATGTTCTGGTAAACCCAGCCGCTCGGCACGTGATGCACGAATTCCGGACCGTGGCCGCCGCCGGTCAGCATCGCCACGGTCCGCTCCGAATCGTCCGCCAGGCCGCGCAGCAACATTGCGCTGAAGGCCAGATCTCCGCGCAAGGCCCTCATCCCGTTGCCCAGGTTATCGAGTCGCCCCAATTCCTCGCCCAACTCCGCCAGCTCCGCCTCCGTCCAGGCCCGCCGCGCCAGCCCCGCTCGCACCGCCTGCAGCGCGTATTGCAGGTGAGCGTTCGCCGCGAGCTGCGTCAGCAGGAAGGGCTCGTCCCGTACCATGCCCGCCAGTCGTAATGCCACCACCACGTCCGCCAGCGCCGCCGCCCCGTCCCCCCGCTCCAGCCGAGCCGCCGCCCGCAACGAAAACAGACGCGTCAGACTCCGCAGCGGCGGCAAAAACGCCATGCCGTGAAACACCCCGCGCGCATGATCCACGGCAAAATAGGCCCGCGAGCGCCGCGTCGCCTCCGCCAGCTCGGCCAGCTCCGCCGCGTGCCGGCTATCGATCCAGGCCACGATGTCCTCCGTGCCCAGGTAGCGTCGCCAGGCGTCGAGAGGCACCGCCTCACCCCGCCACCACAGGCCGAAATCTGGCGGCGGAAGCGTTTCCTGGTCTCCCGTCAGCTGCCATGGCGCCGCCGCCGTACCGACCCACACCGGGGCCAGCACCGATGCGAAGTTTTCCGGTTCCGGCGGCATCGCTGGCAAAAGCTTCTCCAGTTGCAACGGCTCGCCGCGGGCCTCCGCCTCCCTCACCACCTCGGCCCAAGCGCGCCGCCCGCGGACCGACTCCACCGTATATCCCAGCCAAACCATCCCGCATACCATTGCCACCCCGGCCAAAATCACCCGCCAGCGGGGAGGGCGCGATATGCGGGGCCGGGAAGGCATGAGCCCTTTATCGCCAGGCGGCCGCCGCCCCGCAAGCCGGCGCTGTCCGTTGTCAGCCGGTAAACGCCGCAAGGTCCGCCCGCGCGTGCTGCATTTCCGCCAGGATCACGTCCGTGTGCTCCAACAAACGCCTCCCCGCCGGCGTGATCGTCACCGTCCGCCCCATCCGATCGAACAGGCGGCAGCTCAAATCGCGCTCCAAGGACTTGATCGCATGGCTCACCGCCGACTGCGTGAGGTTCATCTCTCTCGCCGCCTGCGTGAAGCTGCCCACGCGAGCCAAGGTGGCAAAAGCGAGCAGCTTGCGACTATCGAGGATGTTTGGTGGCATGAAGAACGGACGCGTTTGAGGAATTTGCTCATGAGCACGATTCACGCCACCGTCCCTCAAGCGCCTTAGCATGAAACGATTTCATGCGTGCCTCGGGCTACGCCTCGCCTTGCAGTCCCGGTCGTTTCCACGCTCCGTGCGCCTCTGCCTGCCGCCGTTCGATGGCCGATTCTCCTTCATCCTCCGACTCCCCGCTCCGCGACCACCCTGCGGATGTAATCCCATCGCGCGCCGGCGGGGCGGGGCGCACGCGTTTCCGCATCGAATTTCCTGCCGACCTGCCCATCAGCGCCCGCGTCGACGAGATCGTGGAGCTGCTCGGCCGGCATCAGGTGCTCATCCTCGCCGGGGAAACCGGTTCCGGCAAAACCACCCAGATCCCGAAGATGTGCCTCGCCGCCGGCGGTGGCACCCGCGGCCAGATCGCCTGCACCCAACCCCGCCGCGTCGCCGCCCTCTCCGTCTCCCGCCGCGTCGCGGAGGAGTTGGACGTGCCGTGGGGCCGCGAGGTCGGCTGCAAGATCCGCTTCGACGATCGCACCGGACGCGACACCGTCTTCAAGTTCATGACCGACGGCATGCTGCTCGCCGAGGTCCAGTCGGACCCGCTCCTCCGCGCTTACGACACCATCATCCTCGATGAGGCCCACGAGCGCTCGCTCAACATCGACTTTCTCCTCGGCCATCTGCGCAACCTGCGTTTCAAGCGCCCCGAGCTCCGCATCGTCATCACTTCCGCCACGATCGACACCGAAGCCTTTTCCAAGGCCTTCGACGACGCCCCCATCGTCCAGGTCTCGGGCCGCACCTACCCTGTCGAGGTCATCTACGCGCCGCTGGATTCTCTCGGCTCCGATGCCGCCGAGGGCGACGAACCCGAATCCCGCCCCGAATCGCTGCACTACGTAGACGGGGCCGTCGAGGCCGTGGAGCGCATTCTGGCCGGCGACCAAGACAGAGGCTCGGCCAGCGGCGACATCCTCGTATTCATGCCCGCCGAGCGCGATATCCGCGAGACCTGCGAACTCCTCGAAGGCCGCCACCGCCAGGTCGAGGTCATCCCGCTCTTCGGACGGCTCTCCCAGGCCGAGCAGCAGCGCATCTTCGCCCCTTCGCGGCGCCGCAAGATCATCGTCGCAACCAACATCGCCGAGACTTCGCTGACCCTGCCGGGAATCCGCTTCGTCGTGGACACCGGCCTTGCCCGTGTCAGCCGCTACGTGCCGGCCGCGCGCACCCGCCGCCTGCCCATCGAGGAAATCGCCCAGTCGAGTTGCGACCAGCGCAAGGGCCGTGCCGGCCGCGTCGCCGAGGGCGTCTGCATCCGGCTGTATTCGGAAGAGGATTACAACGCCCGCCCGCGCTTCGCCCAGCCCGAGATCCAGCGTGCCAATCTCGCCGACGTCATCCTGCGCATGAAGGCCTTCGGCCTCGGGGACATCGAGCGTTTCCCCTTCATCAACATGCCGGCGGCCAAGTCCATCCGCGCCGGCTACGCCCTGCTGGAGGAACTGGGCGCGCTGGAAACCAGAACGACGGAGCGACAGAGCGACAGAACGACAGGAGACGGAACGGCAGAACGACAGAGCGGCCGGGCGTTGGAGCTCCAGAGGGCGGAGGGGCAAAACTCGGATTCCGGCGTTGTCGCTTTGTCCCCTGTCGCTCTGTCGCTCTCCGAGCTCACGCCCCTCGGGCGTGAGCTCGCCCGCCTGCCCGTCGATCCCACCGTCGGCCGCATGATTCTCCAGGCCCGCGAGGAAAAGGCGCTTCACGAGGTCCTCGTCATCGCCGCCGGCCTCTCCATCCAGGATCCCCGCGAACGCCCGCTCGATGCCCGCGAAAAGGCCGACGCCGCCCACCGCCGCTTCGTTCATCCCGACTCGGATTTCCTCACTCTGCTCGCCATCTGGGAAACCTTCCACGACGAGCTCGAGCGCCTCTCCCAGGCCCGCCTCCGCCGCTTTTGCTGCGACCACTTTCTCAGCTACACCCGCATCCGCGAGTGGCGTGACATCCACGCCCAGCTCCTCGACGTGCTGGAAGCGCGCAAGGACTTCCGGATGTCCTCGGTCTTCGACGGCGTCGACCCCACCGGCCGCACGCCCGACAAACTCGCCGCCGGCACGTCCGCCTACCGCGCCATCCATCGCAGCATTCTCTCCGGTCTCCTCGGCAACATCGCCCTGCGGGACGAGGAGGCCGGCGGCTACAAGGCCAGCCACGACCGCCGCATCGCCCTCTTTCCCGGTTCCGCGCTCCACGTCCGCGACGAGCCGAAAAAGAAAAACGCTCCGCCCGCCCGAGGCGCCGACACCCGCCCGAAAAGATCGCCCCCGGCGATCATGGCGGCCGAGATCATGGAGACCTCGCGTCTCTACGCCCGCACCGTCGCGCGCCTCGAGCTGCCCTGGGCCCTCGATCTCGGGCGCCACCTTCTCAAAATCTCCCACAGCGAGCCCTTCTGGAATCAGGACGCCGGCCGCGTGCTCGTGAAGCGCCGCACCCGTCTCCACGGCCTCGAACTCGAGAACCGGGCCGTCTCCTACGGGAAAATCAACCCCGCCCACGCCACCGAGATCTTCATCCGCGAGGCCCTGGTGAACG
>CBINGR010000063.1:0-32056 GCA_966250295.1 uncultured Akkermansia sp.
ACGCGGCGGCCGGTGCGGGCGACGGCGTCGAGGATGGCGCGGCACTGGGCGGCGTCGATGGCGAGGGGCTTCTCCGTCACGACATCGCAACCGGCCTCGAGCGAACGCACGATGTAGCCGGCGTGGGTGGCGTCGGTGGAGCAGACGAAGACCGCATCGGGGCGGTGGACGCGCAGGAGCTCGTCGAAACGCTCCGGCGGGTAGGCGGGCACGGCGGGGTGGGAGAGGGGCCCGGTGAGGAGCTCATTGTGATAGGCCATGCGCGCGGCGCTGGCGTCGCAAAAGGCGACCAGCTCGACCGAATCGCGATGGGTGGTGGCCATGGGCTCGATGAACGAGATGGCGCGGCTGCCGGTGCCGACGAAGGCGTAGCGTGTCCTGGGGGTGGAAGACATGGATTCGAGCGAAGCGAGGAAGAAAAAGGGGGCGAGGGATCGAAAAAGATGACAGTCTGATCCTTCCGGAATCGGATCAGAAAGGCGGCGGGCCGAGCTCGTCCGGGTTTTCGCCCTCGTCCGCGGCCGCGAGGATGGCACGGACTTCGGCGACCAGAGTTTCCACCTCGGCGAGGATGGCCTCGGTCTCGGCGCGGATTTCCGCGCGCCAGGAAGCTTCGGCGAGATCCTGCTCGTCGGCGGCGTCGAGGCCGGCGAGGGCATCGCGCAGGTGGCCGCGGGCCTTTTTGAGACGCACGAGCACCGAGCCCGCGAAGAGCGCCTCGGGCGGCCATTCGTCGGCGTCTTCCATCGTCCCCAGGGCGCCCGCGAGTTTTCCCCCGGCGATCATCACGCCGTTCGCGAGCTCGCGCAGGGGATGCTCCGGGGAGGCGGAGCCGGCGAGCCAGCCCTGCGCCCGGGTCTCGTCGAGCAGGCGTTTGGTCAGCGCGTTGCAGCGCTCCACCAGGGGATGCCACCGCTCGTCGTCCAGGTCGTCGCCGTCGCCGTCGCCGGCGGATCGTTTCCATTTTTCCGCCTCGAGCTCCTTTACCGCTTCCTCGGCGGCGGCGTTCATCTCGGCGATCCATTCGGCGCGCCTGGCTTCCTCCTCGGGAGTGGGCGGGGCCGGCTCCGGTTCGCCGCGTTCGCGACGCAGGCGGAGGCGTTCCTCCTCCAGGATGGCCTCGAAGTCCGGTTCCTCACCCGCTTCCTCCGCCCGTGCGATCCGCGCCTGCACGCGATCGAGGAGCAGATCCATGCGCGCCTGCTCGGCGTCGGCGGCCGCTTCGGCTTCGCTGGTGGGGGCATCGTCATCGTCGTCCCCGGCGGTTTCGCCGGTGTCGTCCTCCTCGTGGTCGGAGGGCGAAAGATCTTCCCCGGTGTAGTCCGAGCCTTTCATCGCTTTGCCGAGCCGTTCCATGAAGCCGATCAGGGCCTGGCCGTTGGCCTCCTGTTGGGCGGCTTCCTCCGCCTCCGTCATGGCCCAGGCGCCCTCGGGATCGATCTCGATCTGATAGCCTGCGCTTTCGATCACCACCCGGCCGTTCCGCTCGGAGTGCCATTCGAGGTAGAGGCTGTTGCCCCAGTGCCAGGGGAAGGGCTTGCGGGCCTCGTAGCACCGGAGGAGTTCCTCCATCGAGCATTCGGGGACCTTCACCTTGCGGGACGCGGTGATGTCGCCGACGACGCCGCGCTGCTCGGTGGCGAAACCTTCGAGCGGTTCGTGCCCGTCGGAAGAACGCCGGCCCGGCTGAGGGGCTGGATTGGTGAAGCGCAGAACGTGGCCGGCGACGTCGCGCCACGCGTTGCCGGCGAGTTCGAGCACGACCGGCTCCGCGCGGCCAAGAAACCAGAGGCGGCCGGTTACGCGGCCGCGTGTGCGATTGTCGATCTCGCCGCGGATGAGAGGTTCGTCGATGCGCCAGGCCATGGTGCGGGGGAACTTGGCGGGCAGGGCGGTCAGGGGCGAATGCGAAAAAGCGCTTGGCTTGCACCTGCCCACGGTCCGAGGTGAGGCCGGATCCGCGCCGGGAAACGCCGTCGATTCTCCTGGGGACGGGGCCGGAAGTTGGCTTCAAGGATACGTTATAACGACTTTCAGTTATCGATAACGCAGGTTTTTGGCCGCGTTTGGCGGGATTTTTCGTTCAAGGTTTCCTCTTTTGGTCTTTTTTCCTCCTTCCATGTATC
This sequence comes from uncultured Akkermansia sp., assembly GCA_966250295.1. GTDB lineage: Bacteria > Verrucomicrobiota > Verrucomicrobiia > Opitutales > Opitutaceae > IMCC26134_A. The sequence goes on from CBINGR010000063.1 coordinate 2,127, forward strand.
CGCATACCCCCCGTGCCCATCGATTCCGGTCCTTCCCCCTCCTGCTTGTCCGCTCCGGCCTCGGAGCTGCCCTGTTGCTGACGATGCTAGGCGCCGGCTCCGACAAGGCCCGCGCCGACGATTCCGCTCCTCCGGACTGGGAAAATCCGGCGGTTTTTCGCCGTAACAAGGAGTTGCCGCATGCCTGCAAGATCCCGTTCCCGACCGCCAAGGCCGCGCTCGCCGGCCCGGTGGAGAACAGCCCCTGGCGCGTCTCCCTCGATGGCGAATGGCTCGTGCACTGGTCTCCCACCCCGGCCGGAGTGCCGGCCGGTTTCGAGGCGCCGGGCTTCGACGACTCCGCGTGGTCGAAGATCACCGTGCCCTCCAACCTGGAAATGCAGGGCCATGGCACGCCGATCTACACGAACGTCACCTATCCCTTCCACCGCGACGCGCCGCGGGTGATGGGCGAGCCGAAGCGTGATTGGACCACCTACCTCGAACGCAATCCCGTCGCGTGCTATCGGCGCTCGCTCCGCCTGCCCGCCGGCTGGGATGGCCGCCGCACCTTCGTGGTCTTCAACGGCGTCGCCTCCGCCTTCCGACTCTGGGTCAATGGCCGCGAAGTCGGCTACTCCGAGGACAGCCGTACGCCCGCCGAGTTCGACCTCACGCCCTACCTGCAGGCCGGCGACAACACCCTCGCCGTTTCCGTCTGGCGTTACAGCGACGGCGCCTACCTCGAGGATCAGGATTTCTGGCGCCTCTCCGGCATTTTCCGCAACGTCTACCTCTGGTCCGCCGCCCCGCTCGATATCCGCGACTTCGAGCTGCGAACCTCCCTCTCGGATGACCTGCGCCGCGGCGTGCTTTCCGTCACCACCCGCACCCGCGATCTTTCCGGCAAGAGCCAGAACTACAACGTCGAGGTGCGCCTGCTCCCCGCCGACGCCCGTTCCGCCTCCCGGCCTTTGGCCAAGCTGGCCCTCACCGGAACCACACCAGGCGGCGGCGCCGACCACGAGGCCGTCGCGCGCGCCGAGGGCCTCGAGATCGAGCCCTGGACCGCGGAAGCGCCCCGGCTTTACACCGCGCTGCTCACCTTGCGAGACGCCTCCGGCCGCGAGATTGCGCACTATGCCACCCGGATCGGTTTCCGCCGGGTCGAGATCCGCGATGGCCAGATGCTCGTCAACGGCCGTGCCGTGCTCATCAAGGGTGTGAACCGTCACGACCACGATCCCCTCGCCGGCCAATACGTCACGGAAGCGGGCATGCGCGCCGACCTCGATGCGATGAAGCGGCTCAACATCAACGCGATTCGCACCTCCCACTATCCGAACGACCCGCGCTTCCTCGAGCTCGTGGACGAGTATGGCTTCTACGTGATCTCGGAGGCGAACCTCGAGACCCACGGCTACGGCACCAACAAAAAGAATCTCATCGCCACCGACCCGGCCTGGGGCGCGCCGATGCTCGACCGCCTCACCAACATGGTCGAGCTCCTCAAGAACCATCCCTGTGTTATCGTATGGTCGCTCGGCAACGAGGCGGGCGACGGTCCCAACTTCGAACGAATGGCCGAATGGGCGAAACGCCGCGATCCCTCCCGGCTCGTCCATTACGAGGGCAACTACGACCGCACCTACACCGACTTCTACTCGCCGATGTACTACAAGATCGGCTCGCTCGAGCCGTGGTGCCGCCGCGAGGAGAAAAAGCCTCTCGAAAAGCAGCAGCCGCTCATCCAGTGCGAGTACAGCCACGCCATGGGCAACTCCTGCGGCGGCCTCGCCGAATATTGGGCGCTAGTTCGCCGGGAACGCCTCCTTCAGGGCGGATTCATCTGGGATTGGCGCGATCAGGGGCACCTTCGTGAAAAACCCGCCGGTCATTCCCTCACCGCAGCCACCGCCGCGGTGGCCGCGCTCGACCCCGCCCGCTTCGTCGCTCCGGACGGCCGCCTGCGCTTTTTCGCCTACGGCGGGGATTATGGCGACAAACCCAACGACAACAATTTTTGCTTCAATGGCGTCGTTGGGGCGGATCTCGTCCCGAACCCGCACGCGGTCGAGGTTGCGCACCAATACCGCAACATCCTGGTGAAGGGACTGGACCTCGCGGCTGCGCATCCCCGGGTGTCGGTGTTCAACGAGAATTTCTTCGTGCCGCTCGAGGACCAGCGCTTCCGCTGGACCCTCCTTGAGGACGGCCGCCCGGTCCGCTCCGGGGCCGGCACGCTGCCCAAGATCGCCCCCCAGGCTTCGGCCGAGGTCGTCGTCGAGCTGCCCAAAGTGTCTCGGCGCGCCGATGCCGAGTATCACCTGAACCTCGAGTTTTTCCAGGGCATCGACCGCCCCTGGGCGCCGGCCGACCATATCGTCGCCCGCGAGCAGTTCGCCCTCGGCTGGACCAGTCCCGCCGCGCCGGCCGCGCTCCCGCCGGCCGTGCCGCTGGCAGCGGGTTCGGTTGTCCAGGCTGCCGACGGCCGTACCACGATCACCGGCAAGAACTTCACTGCGGTCCTCGACGACCGCAGCGGCCAGCTCCTCTCCTACAAGATCGCTGGCCGCGAGCTCCTCGCCGGGCCGCTGCATCTCAACTTCTGGCGTCCGCCGACCGACAACGATCGTGGCAACGGCATGCCCAAGACCTGCGCCCCCTGGCGCGAAGCGGGTCCCAAGGCTGCCGTCACTTCGCGTTCGTGCGGACAACGCGAGGCCGGCTATCACTTCGATTATGAACTCGCCGTGCCGGTCGGCGGGACCACGGCCACGCTCGCCTATGCCTTCGCCGCCGACGGCCGCATCGACGTTTCACTGGAGTTGCGCCCCAAGGGCGAAAAACTCCCCGTCATCCCGCGTATCGGCCTGAGCGCGGCCCTCGTGCCCGCGTTGCGCCAATGGAGCTGGTTCGGCCGGGGCCCGACCGAAAACTACCGGGACCGCGCCGAGGGCTGCCTCCTCGGCGTCTGGGATGGCGACGTCGCCAAGCTCTGGTTCCCCTACAGCGAACCCCAGGAAACCGCCAACCGCACCGGCGTGCGCTGGACGAGCTTCCTGGACGCCAAGGGCGCGGGCCTCCGTTTCCGCGCCGTCGAGGGCGGTCCGCTCGAGGTGGGGGCTTATCCCTTTGGCCAGGACGATCTCGAGGATCGCCGCCATCCGGCCGATATTCCCCTGCGGGACTTCGTGACGGTCCACATCGCTCATGCCCAGATGGGCATCGGCGGCGAGGATTCCTGGGGCGCCTGGCCGCGACCCCAACAGGTCCTGCGGGCCGATCATCCCTACCGCTACACCTTCCGCATCGAGCCCATCGCTCGCTAAGCTGAAGACAAAGACGGCCCGCCCTCATCAAAACGGGCGGGCCGTTCGTTTATCCGCTCCTCCGCAACCGCCCCTACGCTACACCCACTCCTCATGTTGAAACGCACCGCTTCGCTCGTCCTTGCCGCTGTCACGGCCCTGGTCTCCGCCTGCTCCACGCCCTCCACCCATCAGCAGTCCGCCGCCGCTCCCGAGCCCGCCGCAGCCGCCAAGCCGCGAAAGCACCTGGAGGAGAAGGACCTCTCTGCCTACCTTTTCGTTTATTTCAAGGACGAGCACCACAGCCCCTGCTTCGCCCTCAGCCGCGACGGCTACACCTTCGCCGACATCAACGGCAACAAGCCGGTCATGGACGGGACCAAGCTCGCCGAACAAAAGGGCATCCGCGATCCGCACATCGTGCGCGGTCCCGACGGTGCGTTCTACCTCACCATGACCGACCTCCACATTTACGGTCAGCGGGCAGGCTTCCGCAGCACCCAGTGGGAGCGCCCGCAGGAGCTCTACGATTGGGGCAACAATCGAGCCATCGTCCTGATGAAATCCGCGGACTTGATCGACTGGTCCCATTCCATCTTCCGTATCGACCAGGCCTTCGAGGAAACCCGCGAGGTCGGCTGTATCTGGGCCCCGCAGACCATCTACGACCCCGGCCAGGACAAGATGATGGTCTATTTCACCATGCGTCTCGGCCACGGCAAAACGAAGCTCTACTACTCCTACGCCGACGACGCCTTCACCAAGCTCGAGACCGTTCCCGTCGAGTATTTCCAGTATCCTCCCGGCCACCAGATCCTCGACGGCGACATCACGAAGGTCGGCGACAAATACCACCTGTTCTATTGCGCCCAGGGTCCGGGCGGCGGTATCAAGCAGGCCGTCTCCGACCGCATCAACGGCGGCTACGTTTACGACCCCGCCACTTACGATCCCGAACGCGTCGGCCGCGAGGCCCCCTCCGTCTGGCGCCGTCTCGGCACCGACAAATACGTGCTGATGTACGACGTCTTCGGCGTTCGCCCGCACAACTACGGCTTCTGCGAGACGACCGACTTCAAGACCTTCGTGAATCTTGGCCGTTTCAACGAGGGCGTGATGAAGGCGACCAATTTCTCGAGCCCCAAGCACGGCGCCATCGTGCATCTCACCGAGGCGGAGGCCCGCGCGCTGGCTGCGCACTGGAACTTCGACTACGCCTCGCTCCCGGCGGCGCGGCCGTGAGCGATGTAAACCCGACCGCGGGTCGGGCTGTCTTTCGAAGCCGGGCCATCGACCAGGCCTGCAACCGGCCAGACCCTACCCCATGAAAAAAATTCTTTCATCTCTCCTCTTATTGGGCGCGCCCTTGCTTGCGCAGGAGTCCGCGGCTCCGCTGCGACTGCCCGACATGCCCGTGCACGATCCCTACATCGTCGCACATGCGCCCTCGCGGACCTACTACCTTTACACCTCCAACCGTCAGCGACTGAGCGGCACGCCCGGCATCGGCACGATGGCCTACACCTCGAAGGACCTCCTGAACTGGGAGAAGCCCAAGGCCGTTTTTATCGTGCCCGACACGGCCTTCGCCCGCCAGGGCGGCTGGGCGCCCGAAGTTCACGAATATCAGGGGCGCTATTACCTCTTCACCACGGTGCACAACGAGGAAAAGGTGCTGGCCGTCCCGCCGGCCTCGACCTTCCGCACCCACGTCCGCGGCACCATCGTCGCCGTGGCGGACTCTCCGGAGGGGCCGTTCAAGATGTTGGACGAGCAGGCGCCGGTGCCCCCGGCGGATTTCATGACGCTCGACGGCACGCTCTATGTCGACCGCGCCGGCCAGCCCTGGATGGTCTATGCCCACGAGTGGGTGCAGAAGGTCGACGGGACGATGGAGGCCCTGCCCTTGAAGCCGGATCTCAGCGGCGCGGCCGGGCGGCCGATCCATCTGTTCAAGGCCTCCGACGCGCCCTGGCTCAACGCCGCGATGGAGCCCAACACACGGGGCGAAAATTACGTCACCGATGGCCCGGAGCTCTATCGCACCCGCGACGGGCACCTGCTGATGTTGTGGTCGAGCTACGAGAACGGTTCCTACGTGGAGACGCATGCGCGATCGAAAAGCGGCGAGATCCAGGGCCCGTGGGAACAACTCGATCTGCTGGTGAAGGGCGATGCCGGCCACGGCATGCTGTTCCGGACTTTCGAGGGCCAGTTGATGTTGGTACTCCATCGACCCTTCGGCCGGAATGCCCGGGCCAAGCTCTACGAGATGGCTGACCGTGACGACCACCTGGAAGTCGTGCGCCAGCGCACCGACCTCGATGGGCGCGTTGCGCCGCGTCCGCTCTACCGCGATCCGGCCTTCGACGCGCCGACCGATCCGGTCTTCTGCTTCAACGCCGAGGCGAACAAGTGGTTCATGTACTACACCGCGCGCCGCGGAAATCTTTCCGAGGAGCAGGCGCCGGGCGTCAGCTGGATCCATGGCACGAAGATAGGAGTCGCCGAGTCCTCCGACCACGGTGCGACCTGGACCTATCGCGGCACCGCCGGGATCGACTACGGCCCCGGCGTCCCGGCCGACGCGCGCACCTATTGGGCGCCCGAGGTCATCTGGGCCGACGGCGCCTACCAGATGTTCCTCTCTTACGTGCCAGGCCTTTTCGCCGACTGGAACCATCCCCGCGAGATCGTCCACCTCACCAGCAAGGACGGCCTGAAATGGGAGGCTGTGGGCCGCGTCGATCTGAAGTCCCCGCGCGTGATCGATGCCTGCGTCGTGCGGCTTGCCGGCGGCCTCTGGCGCATGTGGTACAAGGACGAGACCAATCCCAAGTCTCTCGTCTACGCCGACAGTACCGATCTGAAAACCTGGGAGCCCAGGGGCAACGCGGTGACGGAATTCAACGGCGAGGGGGCCAAAGTCTTTCGCTGGAGGGACCGTTACTGGCTCGTCGCCGACTGCTGGAAAAACGGGATGCGAGTCTGGAGCTCGGAGGATGCCACGCGTTGGACCCTGCAGGACGAGGCGCTCTTCGGCCACCACGGCGATGTCGTGGTGAGCGGCGACCGCGCGTGGTGGTTTTATTTCGACGGCCCGAACCGCCCCCCCGGCAACGGTCGCACCACCGCGATAAACGTGGTCGAGCTGTCGGTGGAGAAGGGGAAGCTCCTTCCGGCCGATCCCGCCCAGCCCACCGGCATCGACCTCTCACTCCGGCGGGAAGATGAAGAGTGAGCTTCTGAGAAGGCTGGGCCATTCAATATCTTAAATTGCGCGTTATTTAATGCGAAATGGGCCTGGTTAAGAACTTAAGTAGCTGTATTATAATAGTCGAAGGCTGAAATTAACTACGCGAAATAGATGGCTAAATGCCGCGTCCGCGCCAGATCGAGCCAGCCGCCCTTACCCTTCGTCCCCAGGGCTTCCTCGGCCGGGCCATTGCCCGCACGCTTCCGCCTGCTCTCGGCTTGGGCCCCGATCCGCGCGCCTGGCCAAGCGACGACGATACCTTGGTTTATCTCGCTTCCGAGGGCAGCGATCTTGCCGGCGATATTCTGGTGGGGGACGTGCCGCTGCGACGCTTTCAGGAGAGTCTCCTCGCTCCGTCCCCGCCGCTTCCCGAAGCCGACCGTGCGGCGCGTTATTCCTCGCTCGCCGCCTCCGATGCGTCCTCCGAAGTTGCCGGTTCTTCGGTAGAGGGGGCGCAGCCCAAGTTTCTCGTCACGCTCGAAACCCTTGGTCCGGTCCTGGTCACGTTCACCGACCTCCTTTCCACGCCGACCGGCCGCCGCCGGGGAGACCTTTCGGTCGCGGAGGCGCATGCCCAGGCGATTCTCCATGCCCGCGGCGAAGCCCACGCCACGCCGCGCCTGGTCCATGCCGGCGACCGTCTTTTCCTCGAAACGCCGCGCTACGACCGTGTCGGTGCGCATGGACGCCGCGGCGTGGTCTCCCTGCGTGCGCTTCATGACGCGTTCGACGGCCCCGACACCAATCAATGGCCCGTGGTCGCGGCGCACCTGCATGCCCGCGGTCTGATCGACGCCGCCACGCTACGCTCGATCCGTCTGCGCCATGCTTTCGGCCAGTTGATCGGCAACAGCGACATGCACTTCGGCAACCTCGCCTTCTGGTTCGACGACACGCTGCCCTTCCGTCTCGCCCCGCCTGCGACATGCTCCCGATGCAGTGGGCGCCCACGGCGGTCAACGCCACGCCCTCGCCTGCCTTCGCCCCGCCGCTGCCCCTGCCGGCCGATCGCGAGCTCTGGCACGAAGCCGCCTCATGGGCCGCCGAGTTCTGGCGCCTCGTCGCGGGCAATCCGCTCGTCTCGCCCGCCTTCGCGACCATCGCCCGCTCCGCCGGCGAAACGCTCGCCCGCCTGCGCTCCATCGCCTGATCGCCCGGGCGGGTCAGGCGGGAAACAAAAAGCCCGCCCCGGGGTCTCGGGGCGGGCTTCGGAGGGGCGGCGTTGGATCGATCCGGATAGCCGGTCGTTTTTCGGACCCGAGGCTTCGGGGGGTCAGCGATACTCCTCGCCGGTGAGGGCGTTGATGATCTTGAAGTTTTCGACGAGGTAGCCGGGGTCGGCGCGGAAGGCCAGCTTCACGCCGTATTCGCGCTCCAGCGGACGAGGAGGTTGGGTGAACTTTTCGCCGAGGTCTTGCTGGGTGGCGGCACGGGGGACTTTGCTGGGTTCTGCTGGGCCGGTTACGAAAGGGCAGGTGGTCTGTCCTATGGATTTTCCCCGGTTACCCGATGGATATAGGAGACTTCCGCCTCGCGATAGGGCGTCCCGTCGGCGCGCAGGACGTCATGGAACCAAAGTGGAGGCTCTCCCGGTTGGGTTTGTTTCCACGAATTCCAGGGATAGATCGTCTGGGTTTTGCCCGAGACGAAGCCCCAGCAATACGCGGCAACCTGTCGGTCTTTCAGGTCGCCGAGCAGGGGCTCGAAGGTGCTGCCGGTCGTTCGTGCCATATATTCGGTGCAAAGCATCGGCCTCCCGAAGCGGCTCAGGCCGGCGATGAATCGCTTCATGCCGGACGGATTCTCGTAACAGTGAAACGAGATGACATCGCTGTTTTCGAGCTGGATGCGCTCAGTGGCGCTGAGCGTGGCGCCGTCTCCCCAGTTGCCGCCCCGCCAGACGCCGGAGGTGAGCGGCTGGGAGGGATTGGCAGATCGCGCCCACGCGAAGGTCTGGCGCAGGAGGCGATTGACATGCTCGAACTTGTCCTTCGGTTCCAAGCCGGGCCTGGAGGAAGCGCCGCCATCCCAGTTGTCCGGCTCGTTGTAAAGGTCCCACCCTGCGATACGGCGGTCTTTGCCGAAACGGCGAAGTACACCGGTGACGTAAGCTTCGAGCCGGCCCGTCTGCGCGGGGTCCTGCAACGCAGCTACCCCCGGGCTCTGCACCCATCCGGAGTTGTGCGTGTAGGGAATCGGCACGGGCTGCAGACCCAGGCTGGGAACCGGATGCCAGCAGCTGTCGAACAGTACGAAGAGCACGTTGATACGGTGGCTGTCCGCAATCTCCAGAAACCGCTCGATGCGACCGGAGAAACCCTGCGGGTCCTGGTCCCAGGGCAGGTCGTGCAGGAATACCCGCACGCTGTTGAACCCGAGCGTTTGGGCATAGCCGAGTTCGCGGTCGATCGTCTTCTCGTCGAAGGTGGCGGCCTGCCACATTTCGATTTGGTTGATCGCGGTGGAGGGGATGTAGTTGCAGCCGCGCAGCCAGCCGTGTTGCGCGAACCAGGCATTCGCTTTTTCGACTGGCCAGCGGCCTTCGTCTCCGGCTGCCGGCAGCGTGGTCGCGCCGATGACGAACGACACGAGCGCCAGCGCATGTCGGAGAATCAAAGGAAGGCCTCCGGCGCCTGGCCGGTACGTTGCGGGGAGTTGGTGCATGGGTCGGGGCTCAGTTTTCGGTCCTGCAATCTATCTTTAGAATCGTCAGCGAGTGAGGCGGCAGCTCGATCAGGCCCTGCGTCAACCGGATCTTCGTCTTCGTCGGAACGACGCGATCGGGACGTTCGATATCGTTATATGCCTCGGGTGAGTCACCTTGGAGCACTACCGCGGGGAAGGTTCCGTCGACTGCGCGATTTCCCAGACGGAGAGTGCAGGCAAGCGGCTTGCCTGGATGGCGGTTGATCAAGGCGATGGCCCAGCGGCTGCTGGATTCGTCGACGGTCGCGATGGCGTCGGCCACGGGCACCGACTCCCGGCCGCGTTTCAGTTGATCGGACAGGAGCGCGAGTTTGCCCACGCGGGGTTCCAGTTCGTTCGCATACATCGCCATGGCATGGAAATGAGTTCGTTTCACGATTCCCTTGGGATGCACGTGAAGCGGGCCGCGGGTGTTGATGAGCGGGGCGATGTTGGCCATCGCCACGTCGTCGGCATGGCGGAGGCAGGCGTTGAAGAACGAGGCGGTGAACAAGGCGTCCGCCATGGTGTACTGGGACGGGATTTCGTTCTTCTCGCGTTCTTTCACGAGCCGGACGACCTCGGGGGCGGTGTAATTTTGCACCGTGGTGCGCGGAAACTTGGGGTGATGCCAGCTCCGCAGGTTCCATTCATCGTAGGCGATTTTGATTTTTCCGCGGTAACCGGATTCCTCGAGTATGCCCACGAAGTCGGTGAGCGCCTTTTCGGGCTCCTCCGACTTAAAAATACAGGTGAGGTAATCGGGCAGGTCGTTCCGTTCCCAGAGATGCAGCCAATAGCTGTGGATGGAGATGTAATCGAGATACGGGCCGGCGGCCTCGAGCAGTGGGAGCGTCCACTGGCGCGTCGCCTGCGCGGCCGCCGTGAGCTTGATGCCTGGATCTGCGGCTTTCATCGCCTTGGCGGCATCCCTCACGAACGGAGCCCATTGGTCGATGGGTTTGTGGCCGATCTCGGTCGGGTGATAGTTTTCGTTGCCGATGCTCCAGATCGGCACGTGGCGCGGTTCGGGATAGCCGTTGGCCTTGCGAAGGCCGGCATATTCTCCGGTGGTGCCGTTGCAGTATTCGACCCAGTTGCGCATCTCCTCGATCGTGCCGTTGCCGGCATTGTTGCAGATGTACGGTTCCCAGCCGAGCTCGCGGCAAAGCTCCACGTATTCGTCAGTGCCGAAGGTGTTCGGTTCGATCACGCCCCAGGCCATGTCGTCGGTCGGTCGGCGGTCCCTGCCGACGCCGAGTTCCCAGCGGTAACCGCTCACGAAACAGCCGCCGGGCCAGCGGACCACGGGCGTGCGCAGTTCCTTGAGGGCGGCAAGCACGTCGCGTCGAAAGCCCTTTTCGTTCGCCAGCGGCGAGCCTGGATCGAAGACCCCTCCGTAGACTTGGTGATCGAAATGTTCGAGGAAGCCGCCGAAGATCATCCGGCTGTATGGCGAAGCCGGAGCGTCCGTATCGATGACGACGAGGGCCTGGGGAGGAAGCTCCGGCGATGCCGCGGTTTCGGCCGCCTGCGCGGGGATGGCCGCCTGCATGGCCGCAATAAGAAGCGAGGTCGTGGTGTATTTCATGGATATTGGTCGGAGCAGGGACACTGCCCTCTCAGCGCGACATGCGCCGCCGCCGCCCGATCTGCGCCAAATATTTTTTCGGCCCTGCGTCCCCGCGCCCGCCCGACGGGGATCGGCGGAAGTGGGCTAACGATTCGGACCCTCGGAGGGATTTTCGACCAGCGAGGAAGTTTCGGCCAGAAGGATCTCGCTGATGATCCAGTCGAACCAGAAGCCGCCGTCGGGATCGTAGGCAAGCAGCGGCTTTTGGTATCTCGCAAGGATCGCGGCACGGGCTTGCCCGAGCTCCGAGCGGGCTTGGTCCGTGCGGTGCATCCGTTGGAGGGCCATCGCCCGGATGAGGTGGGCGCTGCTCGAGCGGCAGAGCGGATGCTCGCCCGCTGCCAGGACGCGGTCCGCCCAGGCGATCGCGTCGGGATAACGTTCCTCCCGGTACTTCCAAAGCGCGAGCGTTTGGGCCCGCCAGGGCAGATTCGGGCCGACCGAGTCCGGACCGGACGGCTGCTGCAGGTGCGCTTCCGCCACCCGGGCGAAGGGCTGGAGCGCCGCGAGCGATTCCGGGGAGGCCGGCAGCAGCAACGCGCTCTTGAGCACGCGGTCCACGACCATCGGGTCACTGGCATCGCAGGCGGCGGCGACGATTTCCCGCCGAAAGCCGAGGTAGCTCTCGCGGTCGCCGCTTTTGACGATCGATACGGCGGCGGCCATGAGATCCAGCGAGGCGCTGTCCAGGTTTTCGAAACGGTTGGCGCGCAGCAGGGATTGGTAGCGTGCCTTGGCGCCGCTCCAGTTTTCGCGCAGCGCGTTCCATTCCCCCAGAGTCCTCAACATATCCGACCCTTCCGAGGTCGGAGGCTGGCTCGGAAGCCGGGCCAGCAGGGCATCCGCCTCGGCATGGGCTTTGCGATGGACCAGCTCCGCGACCTGCCGGATGCCCTCCCGCCATTCCGCCTGGCGGCGCAGCTCCGCCTCCATCGAGCGCCCGCGCTCCGCGACGGCAAGCAGACGTGCCTGCTCCTGCCGCAACTGCCGCTCGCGCAGCAGAAGCGCCGCCGTCAGGGCAAGCCCCGCCGCCAGCGCCAGGGCCACCGTTGCGCCCGAGGCGAACACGACCCGGTGCCGGCGAATGAGTTTTTGCAGGCGGTAGCGGCGGCTGGGCGGCCGGGCCGACACCGGTTCGTTCTCCAGGTGGCGCTGGATATCCCGTGCGAGCGCGCCGGCGCTTCGATAACGACGATCGCGATCCTTCTCCAGGGCTTTGGTCGTTATCCAATCCAGGTCCCCGCGCATCAAAGAGCCCAGCTTGGCCGCTTCCGTGCGGCGGAGTTGTCCCAGCTCCCCGCGAATATCGCCGGACAAGGTGTCGAACATCGCGGATGGGGGCAGGGGCTCTCGCTCGCGAAGGATGCGCCGCATCTCGTCCACGCCGGCGGAGAGCAAGGAGGAGTTGTCGAAAGGAGGGCGTCCGATCAGCAACTCGTACAGCAGTACGCCCAGGCTGTAGATGTCGCTTCGGGTATCGACATCCGGGAGACATCCCTGGGCCTGTTCGGGGCTCATGTAGGCCGGCGTGCCGATGAAATGCTCATGCGAGGTGAGCAGGGTTTCGTCGGTCAGCCGTCCCTCCACGGCCTTGGCGATTCCGAAGTCGATCACCTTTGGCCGCGGCTCGCCGTCATGTACCGTGACCAGGATGTTGGACGGCTTGATGTCGCGGTGGATGACGCCTTTTTGATGCGCGTGTTGGAGCGCGTGGCATACCTGCACGAAGAGCCGCAACCGTTGCGGCATATCGAGCCGGTTCTGGTCGCAATAGCGGGTGATCCTGCTCCCGTGCACCAGCTCCATCACGAAATAGGGACGCCCGGCTTCCGTGGCGCCGGCGTCGAGGACGCGCGCGATGTTCGGGTGGTCCATCATGGCCAGGGCCTGCCGCTCGGCGTCGAAGCGCGCGATAACGCTTCTCGTATCCATGCCGAGCTTGATCACTTTGAGCGCGACCTGCCGGCGCACCGGTTCCTCCTGCCTGGCCAGATACACGAGGCCACAACCGCCCTGGCCCAAAACCTCCATCAGACGATAAGGGCCGATCTCTGTGCCGGTCGGCGAGTCGGGGGTCGTGTCCGGCGCCATGTTTTGCCGGAGCTCCGGGTTTTCGGCGAGGGCATGGCAAGCGGCGGCGCCCAGGACGAGGGCCGCGCTGCTTTCCGCGAACAGGCGCCCCGCCTGTTCATGCGCCGCCAGGAGCGCCTCCACCCTGGCGCGCAGTCCGGTGTCGTTTGCGCAGGCCTGTTCGAGAAAGCGTCCTCGCGCGGCGGGCTCGTCGTGTTCGAGGGCGGCGCAGAATATCTCCTCGGATCTGGCGGTGAACAGTTCGTGGCGTTCCATCGGCGTCGTGAGGCCTGCGTTTTTTGCCGCGTTCCAGCGCCGCTGTCGCGCTTACTTTCCTTCCTGCAGCCGGAGAAACAACCAGGCCTTCGCGCACGACCAGTGGCGGTTCACCGTGCGCTCCGAAACGCCGAGGGCCTCGGCAACCTCACGGTTGGCAAGCCCGCCGAAGAACTTCATGACCACGACCCGGGCCCGCTCCGGGTTTTCCGCTTCCAGGGCCGTCAAGGTCTCGTGGATGAGGAGCAATTTCTCGTCTGGCGCGGCTTCGGCCAGATCGAGGTCCTCCAGCGCCAGGCGCGTTTGCCGGCCCCCTCGCTTCAGGCGCGATTTCCTTCGCGCGCTGTCGATCAGGATCCGCCGCATCGCCTCGGAGACGGCGCCGAAAAAATGCGCCCGATTTTGCCAAGGCTGGGCGTCGCCGCCGGACAAACGCAACCACGCCTCGTGAACGAGCGCCGTGGGCTGGATCGTGTGGCCGGCGGCTTCGCCCGCCATGCGCGCGGCGGCCATCCGTCGCAGCTCGTCGTAGACCAGCGGGAGCAGCTTGGCGGACGCCTGCGCTTCGCCCCGGGCGATTGCCTGCAAGATCGAGGTGAGGTCGCTCATGGCGCGAAAAACAAGTTGCCCGCTCTCACGCAGTAAGAGCGGGCAATCGACACGGGGGAATCAAGGAATCCCCGATTCAAAGGCCATGGTTCGGCTTCAGCGATACTCCTCGCCGGTGAGGGCGTTGATGATCTTGAAGTTCTCGACATGGTAGCCCGGGTCGGCGCGGAAGGCCAGTTTCACGCCATACTCGCGCTCCATCCGGACGAGGAGGTTGGCGTCCTCGCTGCGCAGGCGCTCGAGGATGCCGGGATGGACCATGACGCGGAGGTTGTATTCCTTGCCGTCCTTGCGGGCGACGAGGCGGCGGATGACGGAGCTGAGCTTGCGCTGGAGCTCGACCGACATGGTGGTGGCGCTCTTCACGATGCCGCGGCCGCGGCAGTAGGGGCAGTCGACGTAGAGGTTGCTCGTGAGCGACTCCTGCTGGCGCTGGCGCGTCATCTGGAGGATGCCGAGCTGGCTGATGGGCAGGATGTGGTTCTTGGCCTTGTCCTCGGCCATGGCCTCGCAGAGCTTCTCGTAGACGCCGTTGCGATGGCGCCGCTCCTTCATGTCGATGAAGTCGATGATGATCAGGCCGCCGAGATTACGGAGGCGGATCTGGCGCGCGGCCTCGACCGCGGCCTCGAGATTCACCGAGTAGATGACGTTCTTTTCGTCGCTCGCCTTGTTCTTGTGCGAGCCGGTGTTCACGTCGATGGCGATGAGCGCCTCGGTCTCGTCGATGATGATCTCGCCGCCGCTGGGGAGGCCGACCTTGCGCTGGAAGGTCTGCTCGATCTGGCGCTCGATGTTGAAGCGCTCGAAGATCGGAATGCTGTTCTGGTAGAGCGCGATCTTGCCCTTGGAACGCTGGCTGATCTGGGCGACGGAAGCCTGGCAGCGGGCGTGGTCCTCGGCGTTGTCGATGAGAACGCGGTCGACCTCCTCGGTGAGGAAGTCGCGCACGGTGCGCTCGACGATGTCGGGCTCCTGGTAGAGAGGCAGGGGGGCGCGCTGGGTGTTGAGCTTGGCCTGGATGTCGGCCCAGGTCTTGAGCAGGAGGTGGAGGTCGCGGACGAAGTAACGGGCCTTTTTCCCTTCGCCGGCGGTGCGCACGATGACGCCCATGCCCTCGGGGATGGTGAGCTCGTTGACGAGCTGGCGCAGGCGGGCGCGCTCCTTGGGATCCTCGATCTTGCGGGAGATGCCGCAGGAGTCGGAAAAGGGCGTGAGGACGAGGTAGCGGCCGGGGAGGGAGAGGTTGGTGGTGGTGCGCGGTCCCTTGGTGCCGATGGGGCCCTTGGTGACCTGGATGACGATCTCGGAGCCGGGCGGGTAAAGG
This sequence comes from uncultured Akkermansia sp., assembly GCA_966250295.1. Lineage (GTDB taxonomy): Bacteria > Verrucomicrobiota > Verrucomicrobiia > Opitutales > Opitutaceae > IMCC26134_A. The sequence goes on from CBINGR010000063.1 coordinate 17,273, forward strand.
TTGGGGATGTCCTTGACCGTGGGCTCCTGGCCGGCGGGGAGGGCGTTCTTCTTTTTGTTTACGCGCACGACCTCGACGGAGGAGTCGGCGGCGGCGGGAAGCATGTCCCAGTAGTGGAGGAACGCGTTCTTCGAGTAGCCGATGTCGACGAAGGCGGCCTTGAGGCCGGGGTCGAGGTTCTTGACGCGGCCCTTGAAGATGCCGCCGACCATGCGATCGGCGTCGTGGCGCTCGATCTCGAACTTCTCGAGGACGCCGTTTACGAGAAGGGCGACGCGTTTTTCGAGCGGCTCGGAATTGATGATGAGTTCGCGGAAGGAGGTTTTTTCCTTCTGGAAAACGGCGAGAATCTTCTGGAGCAGCGGGCGCTGCTTGGAACGCTCCTGGGCGCCAGCCTTCAGCTCGGCGCGGTCCACCGGCACGGAGTCGGTTTCGGCGGGCGGGTGGGTGAGTTCTTCGTCGAGATCTTGCTGGGTGGCGGCACGGGGGACGGCGGGAACGGCGGCGGCGGGGGGGGCGGCGTTTTCGGCGGGATCGTCTCCGTCGTCGTGGTCAGGCTCGCGGTCGGGCGAGGCGTGCGGGGTTCGGTCGTTCATGGCGGGTGTGGTCCGGTTTTTGTTGGTGGACGGGGCACCCTGGTGCGCGGATTGTGGCGCAGGAAATTCCGGTCGGGAGGCCGTGGTCGCGGGAAAGGTTCAGTTTCACGTGAAGTCCTTTCTGAAGCGGTAGACGCTCTGGACGAGTCCTTGCAGCAAACAGCAACTGAGCACGAAGGAGCCACCGTAGCTGATGAAGGGAAGCGGTATGCCCGTGATGGGCACGAGGCCGATCGTCATCGCGATGTTCACGAACACGTGCACCGTGAACAGGACCGTGACCCCGACGGCAAGCAAGGTGCCGAAGCGGTCGCGGGCGAGTCCGGCGATGCGGATGCCGTTGATCAAAACAATGCCAAAAAGGCCTAGTACGGTGAGACTTCCCAAAAATCCCTTCTCCTCGGCGATGACGGAGAAGATAAAATCGTTGTGCGAAACGGCAGGCGGCAGGTAGCCGAGTTGGGCCTGCGTCCCCTGCGTCCAGCCCTTGCCCAGGAGGCCGCCGCTGCCGACCGAGATGAGCGACTGGTTGAGGTTCCAGGCGTCCTTGGTGCCGGAGGGGTCGATGATGTCGGGGGCGGCGAAGGTGAGAATACGATTGCGCTGGTAGTCCTTGAAGGGGATCCAGCTGTGCTCCTCGTAGCGGCCCTTGTCGCGCATGAAGTCCAGCTTGTTGGACTGCATGAACTTGACGTAGCCGACGGTATCCCAGGCGACGATGCTCACGAGCACCAGGAACGCGCCGAGCGCGACCGCGAAAAAGCGGGTCGAGAGGCGCGAAACGTAGAGCATGGAAAACACCATGGGGGGCAGGACGATGGCCGACTTGAGGTCGGGCTGGAGCAAAATCAGGAACATGGGCACCCCTGCGGCAAGGGCCAACTTGCCCAAGGCGCCGAGAGACTGGCGGATCGAGCCGAGCCGTTCGCTGACAAGAAGCGAGGCGGTGGCGAAAAGGACGGCCGCCTTGGCTGTTTCCGAGGGCTGAAACGAAAAAATCCCGAGGTCGATCCAGCGTTGCGCTCCCCATTTTTCCGCCGTGCCCCCGCCGGCGCCGGGAAGGAACACCACCAGCAGCAATAGGATGCAAGCGAGGTAAAACCAGTGCCAGACGCTCAGCCAGATGCGGTAGTCCACCAGCGAGACGGCGAGATAAACCAGCGCACCGCCGCTCAGCCAAACGAGCTGGTTGATCCAGTTGGAAAGCGGAGTGGAGTACTGGGCGGAATAGATGAAGGCGACGCCGATGAGGCTGAGGACGACCAGGGCGAAGGGCGTCCACGGATCCCACCGGGAGCGGGTGGTGGTCTTGAAGACGCTGAGATATTCGCTGGCGCGGCCGAACATGGGGAAGTGGGAAAAACTCGGACGGTCGCGGCCGGGGCGCAAGCGCGGGCGTGCATGGGGAGGACGAACCGGCGGGTATGGTGGTGCACGTTTGATCGTCCCGGGCGCGTCGGCTTGCGCGATTTTTTCGGCCGGGGCGCGGACGGAGCTTTGCGCCCCTCGGCTTTTCGCTCTTTTTCGCCCCATGCCCGCCGCCCACCCCCGTCGTGATTTTCTGCGCCGCGCCGGCCTCTATGCCGCCGGCTTCGCCGGTTTGCGTACGCTTGTCCGCAACCCGCTCGCAGCCGCGCTGGCGGAGTCCGCCGCCGAGACGGGGGCGCCCGCGCTCGGTTTTGGTCCGCTGGTCGCCGATCCGGCCGGGCTTTTCGAGCTGCCCGCGGGCTTCGGCTACGTGAAGTTTTCCGCCTGGGGGGAGGAGATGGATGACGGCCTCCTCGTCCCCGGCCGACACGACGGCATGGCCGCCTTTCCCGGCCCCGGCGGACGCGTGCTGCTGGTGCGCAATCACGAGACGGAGAGCGCCTGGGTCGACTATTCGCCTTTCGGAAAGGACGGCGCCCGCCTCGCCCGGATTGATGCCGCCCGGCTCTACGACCGTGGCGGCGGCGTGCGGCCCAACCTCGGTGGCACGACCACGCTGGTTTACGATCCCGCGGCGCGGCGGCTCGAGAAGCATTTTCTCAGCCTCGCCGGCACGGTGCGCAACTGCGCGGGTGGCCCCACGCCCTGGGGCACCTGGGTGACCTGCGAGGAAGTCAACGACCAGCCCGAGCCCCACGCGGAGCGGCCGCATGGGTTCAACTTCGAGGTGCCGCCTTCTGCGACGCCGGGTCTGGTGGAGCCCTTGCCGCTGAAGGCGATGGGCCGTTTCCGCCACGAGGCGGTCTGCGTGGAGCCGCGCAGCGGTGTGGTCTACCAGACCGAGGACATCGGCGACGGCCTGCTCTACCGCTTCATCCCCACGCAGCCGGGTAAACTTTCCGCGGGCGGACGCCTCCAGGCGCTCGCGCTGCGCGACCGCCGCGGGGCGGACACGCGCAACTGGGATTCGACCGCGCTGCCCGTCGGCCAGCCGCTGGCCGTGAAGTGGATCGACCTCGAGGACGTGGAGAATCCCTACGGCGACCTGCGTTTCCGGGGCTTCGGCGCGGGCGCGGCGCTTTTCGCGCGCGGCGAGGGGGCTTGGTGGGACGGGGACTCGGCCTGGTTTGCGATGACCAACGGCGGCCGGGCGAAGCTGGGGCAGATTTTCCGCTATCGACCCGGCCCATACGAGGGCACGGCGGCCGAGGAGGATGCGCCGGGTACGATCGAGCTTTTCGTCGAGCCCAACGACTCGGCCTTGGTGACCAACGCCGACAACCTTTGCGTCGCACCTTGGGGCGATCTGATCCTGGCGGAGGACCACGGCGGCGTTTGCCGGCTGGTGGGGGTGACGCCGAAAGGCGAGTTCTACGTGCTCGGGCGCAATCCCGCGGCCGGGCGCGAACTTGCGGGAGTGTGTTTCTCACCCGACGGCGCGACGCTGTTCGTCAACGTGCAGACGCCCGGCTACACGCTGGCGATCGCCGGCCCCTGGCCGCGGCGGCGGAGTTGATGCCGCAATCGTTCCGGCCAGTTCCGGATTTTTAACGCGAAGAGGCGCAGGAGCGCAAAGGTCGCAAAGAAAGCCTCGGACTGGAAAGTTTGCGTCCTTCGGATCGTGCTTCGCGTTAAAATCTGAACGGCCTGGTTGCCGCCCCTCACTCCCTTCCTCTCACACCCTCAGCACGCGAAGGCCGAGGTCGGGGTCGATCAGGCCGACGCAAGTCTGGGAGGCATCGATGCACCAACTGCGGTCCTTGCGGCGCGGATCGCGGCCGCGGGTGTGCCCGACGACCTGGGGGTAGGGGAGGTCGTCCACGAATTCGGCATCCCAGTCGAGCCAGAGCGGGCCGCCGACGGGGGAGTTGCGCCCGCCGCGGCCGGGGCCGACTTCGAAAAGCGGGCCCTCCTGGTTGTGCAGCAGCCACTTTTCCCAGGCGGCCTGCGCGTCGGAGAGAAAGACCTCCGCCTGCCGCGCGGGGTCGGGGGAGGAGCCCCAGGGCCAGTAGCGTCGGGCCACGCCGGCATGGGAAAGGAGGACACCGTGCACGAGGGCGGCGAGGTGCCAGGAAAGGAGAAAGTCGCGCGACCAGGCGCCGAGCAGCTCGGCGTAGCCGGGGGCGGCCGGCATGGCTTGGTCGAGCTTGTCCACCTGTTCCCGGTCGCCGGCGATGAGGAGCGCGGCGCGATGACGGCCGGCCTGCAGCGCCTGGACGTCGTGGTTGCCGGCGATAAAAAGACAGCCGCCGGGATGGGAAAGGGCGAGTTCGGGCAGGGCCCGGGAAACGGCGCGAAGGGCGGCGATGTCCCGCCAGCGCGGATCGATTGGGTCCACATGATCGCCGAGAAAGGCGAGAGCCGCGCCTTCGCGCTCCGCGAGCGCGACCGCGCGCTGGAGAAAGCCGAGGTCCTGGTGCACGTCGGGCACGACGAGCACGGGGCGGTCCGCTGCGATCTCGGAAGGAGTGAACACGCGGGCGATATGCGGAGCGGCGGGACGGGGGTTCAACCCCAAAGGCGGCGGTCGGGCTGCGGGCTTGGCGCGGTTTAAAAACCTTTCACCCTGCGGAGCTTCATGGAGGCCTCTTTTTCAAGGATATCGCAGGTGCGCCTGGGCGGCGGGGAAAGCGGCGCGGTGAAAAACCTGCGCGGCTTCGACAAGTCCCGGCACTCGGTGCCCGACGCGGTGAACGCGGCGACGAGCGGGTTTCTCGCGCGGCTCTGCGCGGCGGAGCTGGCGGAGGCGGCGGAGGCGATGTTCCAGCGCGCACGGGCGGCGCTGGGCTACAAGCGCGTCGGCATTTCGCTCGAGGTCGGCGCGGGCCAGGCGACGCTGACCACGAAGGATTTTTGCTGGGAGCTGGCCTACGCGCTGGAGGCGGCGGAGCCGTCGCGCTACGCGCTGACCCGCATGCTGCACAGCCTGCGCAGCGGGGAACTGGCAAGGCTGGAGGAGTTCAACGCGCTTTTTGCGGGCCAGTTCGACGCGGTGGTCTTCGACCTCGCGCGCGGAGTGCGGGTGGAGGCGGTGATCGACGCGGTGGAGGCGCTGGATCCGGCGGGGGAGGCGGTGATGACGGTGGACTACCCCTCGGACTGCGCGCGCTGCACGCTATCGGTGCCGGGCGTGGCGGCGCGGGTGGAGTGCGATGGCGCCTCGCTGGCCCTTCGGCTGCCACGTGCGACCTCGCCGGCGGAGTGCCTTCGCGAATTCGATGCGGTGCGGGCCGCCTTTCGCCTGAGCCGGGACGGCGTGCTAGCGGGCCTGCTGGGGTGAGTCCTTCGGAAACGGATCTTCAACCGCGAAGAGCGCCAAGATCGCGAAGAAAGACGGGGAAGAATCGGAAGCCGACTTTTTCCGCCTTTGCGAGGTCTCCGCGGCCTTTGCGTCAAAAATCCGAATGGCTTGAATTCGTCCGGCTCAGGGCTGGATGATGTCCAGCGGACGCTGATTCGTGCGCGGTTCCCAGTGGGCGAGTTGGGCGAGGGCCTCGGCGTGGGAAGGCTCGTGGCGAAGGAGTTCCTTCACGAGCAGCAGGGCGTTGGCGCGATTGCCTTCCTCGTAAACTTCGCGGGCCAGGTCGAGGAGGGCGGCAGGGGCGCCGGTCTCGCGGGCGAGGGCGTTGCGGGCGAGGAGTTGGAGCCGGAGCGGATCGTCGTCGCGGGCGCGGATCGGGAGTTCGAGCGCGTCGAGCCGGTGTTCCGAGCCGCCGAGCCAGGCGGGCTGGGTGCGCCGGACGGCGGCCAGCAGGGCGAGCGCGCCGGCGGAGTCGTGTTCCCGGACCCGGGTGGAGAACGCTTCGGTCAGTTCCTTCAGGCTGGCGAAGGCCCCGCTGCGGACGGGGGCGGAGGGTGACGGTTCCGCGGCCGCGAGCTCGGCGCGCCGGGCCTCGATGGTGGCGCGGATGGCGGCCAGGTTGCGTGCGGCAGGGTAGGGTCCCTCGGCGAGGGACAGGATCTGCGCGGCGGTTTCGATGCGGCCGGCCTCGAGCAGGGCGTCGAGGACGACCCGATAGAGTCGCAGGGTGCCGGGATGATCGGCGACGATACCGACGAGCGCGGTCTGGTGGCCCGAGCCGGCGTCGGCGCAGGCTCGGGCGAGCCGCGTCATGGTCTCGAGCCAGGCGGACTGTATTTCGGTGAAGGCCGGACCGGTGCTGGAACGGATCTCGCCCGCCGTGGCGAGGGCGGCCGGCCAGTCGCGGGCGGCGATGTCGGCCTGAAGCCGGGCCCAGAGCGCGGGTCGGGGGGAGAGCCCCCGCTCGCGGAGCTCACGGACCAGAGGCGGCAGCTCTTCGGGGAGGCGGATTTCGACCAACACGGCAGCCAGCGCAGGGTAGAGGGCGGGATTGGCGCCGTGGCGGAACAGGAGCTCCGCTAGGGCGGCGCGTGCCTGGGCCGGGCGGCCCGCGAGCTGGTTTTGCACCAAGGCATAGAGCAGGGCCTCGGGCTTGGCCGGATCCAGGGCGCGGAGACGGACAAGGGTTTCGTCCATGGCGATGAATTCCCCGGCCTGGCGTTGCGCGCGAACGAGAAGGCGAAGCGGTTCGGGGGCGCCGGGTTGTTCGGCGGCCCAGGTGGCGGCCAGGGCGAGGGCCGCGGAGGCGTCGCCGTCTTCGAGAAGCGAGACCACCGTGACCTCGCGGCGGAAGGGATTCTTTTCCGGGTAACGCCTGGCGACCAAGGCGGCGGCTTCCGCGCCACGGCGGCCGGCCAGGAGGGCCTTGACCGTCTGCTGGTCGAGCCAGAGCGAATCGCCCGCGGGACGGGCGGCGGGGGGAACGTCGTCGAAACACCGGCGGGCGAGCTCGCAGAGCTCGATCCAGGCGGGGGGATTGTCGCTTTCGCTGGCGAGGGCGAAGGCGCTTTCGAGGTAGGCCCGGCCGGGATAACCGTGCGCCAGGCCCTCGCGCAGGAGTGTTTGCGCCTGCGGCCAAAGCCGGAGGGCAAGGTAGAGACGGGCGAGGTCGAGGCGGGCGGCGAAGTCGGCGGGATTTTTGTCCACTCCGAGGCGGAGCAGGGCGAAACCGTCGCCGAAACGGCCCGCGGCGAGCTTGTCGCGGCCGAGAAGGATGAAGCCCTCTCCCTGGAGGCGGGACCGTTCGCTCCAGCGGGTGGGCAGAACGAGGTCGAGATAGCCGACGCGGTTGTGGGGGTTGGCGCGTTCGTAATGGAGATAGAGCAGGGCGGCGGCGGAGAAGTAGGCGGCGAAAGCGAGCAGCGTAGCCCAGGCCAGGAGACCGCGCACGCTGAGGTGGAGGTCATGGTGGAGGTAGTTTTTCCAGTAGTGAGGAACGGCCGCGGGAAGGGGCCGGCCGGGGTGGGGTTGGCGGTTGAAAAGTCCGAACCGCCAGAGGCCCCCCGACAGGGGCGGGGTATCCCAGGTGAAACGGACATTTTTGAGCGCCATGGCGACTCCAGCGTGTCCGCGGAAAAAAGCGATGCAAGGTCCGCAGTGACAAGCAGGTTACGATTGCGTGACAAAGCCGATCAGGGACGCGCGGAGCGGAACCGGGTGCGCGCGGCGAAGACTTCGCGCGGCGACTTGCCAGCCGGCGCGAGGTGCGTGTTGACTAGATCTTGTCATGAGCGACTCCCCCGCGCCCCGCCCCCGCATCCTGATCGCCGACGATTCCGACGTGTGTCGCACCGTATTGGCGATCCTGCTGAAGAACACCGGCTTCGAGGTGACGAGCGTGGTGAACGGCCGCGAGGCGCTGGCGAAACTGCGGGAACAGACCTTCGATTTTGCGGTGCTGGACAACGACATGCCCGAGCTCGACGGATTGGGCACGCTGACCGCCCTGCGCGCCTTCGTTCCGGAATTGCCGGTGGCGATCGTATCGGGGACGCTTTCGCCGGACCTGCGTGCCCGCTACGAGAAGCACGCCATCGAGGCGATCTACGACAAGCCGGTGGATCCGCGAAAGCTGCGGGACCAGATCCCCCAGCTCCTGGAGCGGCGCAAACAGAAGGCGAAGGAGGCGGCCGGCGGCGGCGCGGAGCAGGCGACGGCGCCGTTCATGGTGCTCGGAGCGGCCGACGCGGCGCTGGAGAAACCCGTGTTCGCGGGCGGCTCCGCGCAGGTCCGCAAGTTGGTGGGCGACTTTGGGCGCATCCGGGACTTCCGGCTGGCGGCGACGATCTCGGGCGGGCGGGGCGCGGCCTTTCTCGACGTGGCGGTGGCGCTGGCGGAAGAGAAGGATGCGGTGTTGCTGGCCTGCGCGGCGGCCGACGTGAGCGCGGAGCGGCTGACCAGGCTTTTTTCGCCGGCGCTGCTGCACAAGCGCCCGGTTCTGCTGATCGTACTCAACTCGGAGAAGCTGGCCGCGCCGCAGCAGGATCTGCTGGATGACCTGATTGGCGGAGGCGGCGAACTGGCGGCCTTCAACGGGCGCGCCAAGGTGATTCTTTGCGCTGAGGCCTCGCTCACCGCGCTGGCCGACGCGGGCGAGTTCAACGAGATGCTGTTGATGCGGGCCGGGGCGATGAAGTTGACGATCCCGCCGCTTGCGCAGCGGCGGGAAGACCTGGCCCAGATTGCGCGCGCGGTGCTGAGGCGCGTGGGCGCGCCGGCGGTGAAGTTCACCCCTGCGGCCGTGACCTGGTTGGAAAACGGTGCCTGGCCGGGGGACTACCTGCAACTGCACCGCACCCTCGACATCGCCCGGCGTGCGCAGCGCGACGCCACTGAACTGGACGTGCCGGCCTTGGAACGGGCGCTGGCGGCGGAGGCGGAGTGGAGCCGCCCCCTCTACCACGACGTGCTGCTGCACACGCTCGGCGGGGCTTAAAAAAACCGCGCCCCGGAAAGGGCGCGGCTGAGGTAGGGACGGACCGCCGGGCCCTCCGTAACGTTTCGGCGGGCCCAGCGGTCCCGCCCTACCGGAGCGGCGGGTGGCGGGATCGGGTTTTCAGCCGCCGATCTGGTCGGCTACGAAGGCGCGCTCGTCCACCAGCTCCCTGTTGGTGAGGGCGATCTTCTCCTTGCAGAAGTCGCACAACTCGTAGCCGGTGACGATCTCGTAGGCGCCGGGGCTGGTGGTGCGTACGGGCATTCCGGCCCAGACGCGGGGATCGAAGCCGTAATGGCCTTCCGACTTCACGGCGACGGAATGGACCTTGCCGGGAGTCATGAGGTCGCGCACGTGGTCGACGAGGGCATTGGCCGCCGAGGCGGCGGACGAGGCGCCGCGGGCGGCGATGATGGCGGCGCCGCGTTTACCCACGGTCTCGAGGAAGGGCCCCTTGAGCCAGGCCTGGTCGGTGATGACCTCGGTGGCGGGTTTGCCGCCGATGGTGGCGTGCCCGAAGGAGGGGAACATGGTCGGGCTGTGGTTGCCGTAGATGAAGATGTTCTTCACCTCGGTGAGATCGACGCCGGCCTTTTTGGCGAGCTGGGTCTGGGCGCGGTTCTGATCGAGGCGAACCATGGCGGTGAAACGGTCGGGCGTGAGGCGCCTGGCCTGCGAAGCGGCGATCATGCAATTCGTGTTGGCGGGATTGCCGACCACCGCGACACGGGCATCGTCGGCCGCGACGCGATCGATGATCTGGCCCTGGCCGATGAAGATCTTGCCGTTGTCCTTGAGCAGGTCGGCACGTTCCATGCCCGGACCGCGGGGCTTGGCGCCCACGAGGAGGCACCAGTTGGCGTCCCTGAAGCCGATTTCGGGCTGGTCGGTGAGGACGAGGCCCTTCAGCAGGGGGAAGGCGCAGTCGTCGAGCTCCATGGCGACGCCTTCGAGGGCCTTCATGGCCTTTTCGACCGGGGCTTCGATGAGTTGGAGGATGACGGGGCGGTCGGGGCCGAACATCGCGCCGGAGGCGATGCGGAAGAGGAGGGCATAACCGATCTGACCGGCGGCGCCGGTCACCGCGACACGGAGGGGAGTGGTGCTCATGAGTTGGGTTGGGAAGAAAGGAGAGGGCCGGCACCCTAGCGTAAAATTTCCGCCGCCGACACGCACGGATTGCGATTTCCCGCGCAAAAAATGCCGGAGGCGTTTTCGAGGTGTTTCCCCGAGGCCGCGGCGGCCCGGGGCGCTTGCACCCGAACGCCGGCATTTCATCCTCGCCGCCGGTCATGTCCTTCTACGCCGACCTGCACATTCACTCGAAATACTCGCGTGCCACGAGCGCGGACCTCGACTTCCACCACCTCGCCCTCTGGGCGAAAAAGAAAGGCATCCGCGTCGTCGGCACCGGCGATTTCACTCACCCGGCCTGGATGGCCGCGATCAAAGAGGAACTCGTGCCCGCCGAGCCGGGGCTTTTCCGCCTGCGCGACGATCTCGAGGCCGCGGTCAGGGCGGAACTCGGGCCCTGCGCCGCGGCGGAAGCCCCCGTGCGCTTCCTTCTCGAGGTGGAAATTTCCACCATCTACAAACAGGGCGAGCGGGTCCGGAAGGTTCACCACCTGCTCTACGCGCCCGATCTCGCCAGCGCCGACCGCATGGCGGGCCGGCTGGCCCGCATCGGCAACCTGAATGCCGACGGCCGGCCGATCCTCGGGCTCAATTCACGCGACCTGCTCGAGATCTGCCTGGAGGCGGGCGAAGGCTGTTATCTCATACCGGCACACATCTGGACGCCCTGGTTCAGCGTCTTCGGCTCCAAGTCCGGCTTCGATCGCCTGGAGGAGTGCTACGGCGATCTTTCGTCCCACATCTTCGCGCTCGAAACCGGACTCTCCTCCGATCCCGAGATGAACTGGCGGCTCTCGATGCTCGATCGCTACCGTCTCGTCTCCAATTCCGACGCGCATTCGCCCGGCAAGCTCGGCCGCGAGGCCTCGCGTTTCGACTGCGCGGCCGACTATTTCTCCATCCGCAACGCGCTGGCCACCGGCCAAGGCTACGCCGGCTCGGTCGAGTTTTTCCCGGAGGAGGGCAAGTACCACCTGGATGGCCATCGCGCCTGCGGCTTCCGCTGCGAGCCGGAGGAGGCCCGCCGACTCGAGGACAAGTGCCCAGTCTGCGGCGCGCCGCTCACCCTCGGCGTCCACCACCGCGTGCTCGAGCTCGCCGACCGGCCCGAGGCGCAAAAACCCGCCGGCGCGGCCCCCTTCCGCTGCTTTATCCCGCTCGAGGAGATGCTCGGCGAAATTCACCGGACAGGGGCGAAGAGCAAAACCGTGCAGACATCCTACGAGCGGCTCATCGCCCGTCTTGGCCCCGAGCTCGATATCCTCGGCGACCTGCGTCTCGACGAGATCGGCCGGGTCGGCTCGCCTCTCCTGGCCGAGGCCATCCGCCGCATGCGCGCCGGAGAGGTGATCCGCGAGGGCGGCTACGACGGCGAGTACGGCGTCATTCGCGTGTTCAAACCCGGCGAGCTCGAGGCGATCCGGTTCTCCGGCGTGCTTTTCGAATTACCCGAGCCGGCCGTGGCCGCCGCCGGGCCGAAGCGGAAAAGGGCTGCACCCGCATCGGCTCCCGCCGATCTCTTTTCCGAATCGCCATCGCCGGAGCAGCAACAGCAGCCGTCGCCGTCCGCATCCGTTTCGCCGGGAGGCGCGGATGGGGCCGCGTCCTCGCGGCTGCTTGTCGCTCTCGATCCCGAACAACGCGCCGCGGCGGCGATTGTCCGCGGGCCGCTCCTTATCGTCGCCGGGCCCGGCACGGGCAAGACCCGCACCCTCACCCACCGGCTTGCCCATCTGATCGAGGACCACGCGACGCCGCCCGAATCCTGCCTCGCCATCACCTTCACCCGCCGCGCCGCCGGCGAGATGCGCGAACGTCTCGCGCACCTGCTCCCGGACGGCTGCGGCGCACGCGTGCCGGTCATGACCTTTCACTCGCTGGGGCTGCTTATCCTTAGCGAACAACAGGAGAAGCTCGGCTTGGGCGCGCCCCTGCGCGTGGCTGGCGAACGGGAAACCCGCGCGCTGGCCGGCGAGGTGCTGGGCATTCCTCCGGCTGAGGTCCGCCGCCTGCTCGCGCAACGCGACGGACGTCCGGCCGCCTACCTCCAAGCCCTGCGGGCGCGAGGTTTCGTGGATTTCGACGATCTTGTCGCTCTAAGCGTCGAACTGCTCGAAACCAGGCCGGAGCTCGCCGCGGTCTACCGTGCGCGCTGGCCGCACCTGGCCGTGGACGAGTATCAGGATGTGGACGAGCGGCAGTACCGGTTCGTGAAGCTCCTGGCGGCGGGCTCGGCGAGTCTCTGCGTCATCGGAGACCCCGACCAGGCGATCTATGGCTTCCGCGGGACCGACCTGCGGTTTTTTCAACGCTTCCGCGAGGACTACGGCGCCGCGCGGACGGTGCAGCTCACGCGCAACTACCGTTCGGCCCGCGCCATCGTCGACGCCGCCCTCCAGGCGGTGTCGCCCTCCACACTCGTGCGCGGCCGCGTCCTGCAGGCCCAGAAGGGCGGCGCGGCGCGAATCGGCCTCCGCGAATGCGCCACGGATCGCGCCGAGGCGGAATTCGTAGTCGAGGCCATAGAGCAGCTGGTTGGCGGCACGAGCCTGTCCTCCTTCGACACCGGGCGGGTCGGCTCGGCGGCGGAGCGGCCCCATGCCTTCAACGACTTCGCCATCCTCTATCGCACCGACGCGCAGACACCGGCGCTGGTCGAGGCGCTGGCGCGGTCCGGCATCCCTTTCCAGAAACGCGCCCACGGTCCGCTGGCGGAACATCCGGCGGTGCGGGCCCTGGTCGAGCAAGTGAAGCTTCAGCCGCCCGAGTTCTCGCTGGAGGAACGCCTGGACGCCGCCGGCGCGTCGCTGGCGCGCGCGGAACGACCCGACGCAGACCTGCGTGCCATTCTGGACGGGCTGCGTCCGCTCGCGAAAAAACATGGCGCAGACATCGACGCTTTTCTCGGCGAGCTCGCTCTCGGGGTGGATGTCGACCTGCACGACGCCCGTGCCGAGCGCGTGTCGCTGCTCACCCTTCACGCCTCGAAGGGGCTGGAGTTCCGCGTCGTTTTTCTCGTCGGCTGCGAGGACGGGCTGTTGCCGCACCGTTTCGGCGACGGCGAGACCGACCTCGCCGAGGAACGCCGCCTGTTCTTCGTCGGCATTACCCGCGCGAAGGAGCGGCTCTTTCTTTCCCACGCCCGTCGCCGCCACTGGCAGGGCGCCTTGCGCGAACGCCGGCCCTCGCCGCTGCTGCGCGACATTCGAGACGTCCTGCTGGAGCGCCGGCAGGAGGAGGTCGCGGCCGTCCCGCGGGCGCGCCAGCTGGATTTATTCTGAACCGGACTTTAGGCGCTGTCTTCGAAATAGACCGGTGCTCCGTGGTCGGGAAACCAGGCTCGGCCAAGGCGGCCGAGGTGGAGGCGGGCCGGAGGCCCGTGCCACCGAGGCCAACGCCGGCCCAGCCTGATTTCCCGACCACCCGCAGGGCTTCAGCAGAGCGCTGGATTATTTCGAAGACAGCGCCTAGCGCTGAGCGCGAAGACCAACCCAAGATCGCAAGGCCCAGACCGATGTTTGGTTTACTTTGCGCGCTTTGCGTTCCTTCGCGCTGCTTCGCGTTAAAAATCGGGAGGTTTGATCCACCGGCCTCAGGCGAAGCGCGGGGCGAGGGCGGCGTGCAGTTCGCGGACGAGCTTCTCCGTAGTCGGCCAGTCGATACAGCCGTCCGTGATGCTGACGCCATATTTCAGCGCCTCCTTCGGCTGGGGGAAAGCCTGGTTGCCGGCGCCGAGGTTGCTCTCGACCATGGCGCCCATGATGGAGCGGTTGCCGGCCTGGATCTGGCGCATGAGATCGTGGAGGACATCGGGCTGGAGTTCGGGCTTCTTGGACGAGTTGTCGTGCGAAGCGTCCACCAGGATGGAGGCGGGCAGGCCGGCCTTGGTGAGGAGCTGCTCGGTCTCGGCGATGTGGGGGGCGGAGAAGTTGGGGCCCTTGGAGCCGCCGCGCAGGACGATGTGGCAGTCGCGGTTGCCGCGGGTGCGTACGGCGGCGGCGGCGGCGTCGAGACCGATGCCGAGGAAAGTCTGAGGCTGCGCGGCAGCCTTGATGGCGTTGATCGCGACGGTGAGGCCGCCGTCGGTGCCGTTCTTGAAGCCGATCGGCATGGAAAGGCCGGAAGCGAGCTGGCGGTGGGTCTGCGACTCCGTGGTGCGCGCGCCGATAGCGCCCCAGCACACGAGGTCGGAAATGTACTGCGGGGTGATGGGATCGAGGAACTCGGTGGCGGTGGGGAGCCCGAGGTCGAGCACCTCGCGGAGGAAGGAACGGCCGAGACGCAGGCCGCCGGCGATGTCGTTCGAGCCATCGAGGTGCGGATCCATCACGAGGCCCTTCCACCCGACGGTGGTACGGGGTTTCTCGAAATAAACCCGCATCACGATCATGATGCGGTCGGAAACCTCGGCGGAGAGGGCGGCGAGACGGCGGGCGTAATCGCGGCCGGCTTCGACGTCGTGGATCGAGCAGGGTCCGATCACGAGTAGGAAGCGGCGCTCGTCGGTGAAAATGAGGCGCTGGATCTCCTTGCGGGCGGCGGTGATGAAGTCGGCCTGGCTTTCGGTCTTGGGCAGCTCGGCGAGCAACTGGGCCGGGGTGGGCAGCGGGCGGGTCTCGACGACGTTGATGTCGGAGGTCTTTTGCATGTCGTAAACGGTCGAGCACAGCGGCCCGGAGCCGAAGGGCAAGCCCGCGCCGCGCTTTCGCGCGGCGCGGAATGACCAACGACCCGCAGCGTGGAGGGAGATTCGGAGCCAGACGCGGAATTCGGAGACTAGGCGCTGTCTTCGAAATAATCCAGCGCTCTGCTGAAGCCCTGCGGGTGGT